>CAZDQG010000004.1:104246-123950 GCA_964507535.1 uncultured Saprospiraceae bacterium | reverse complement strand
TTTTTAAAATCTTAAAACCCTGGTTTATGTCTCAAAGCAAGAATCTAAAAATACCTGGCCGCAGCACCGCTCAAAAGGTTTTTATATACCTTGGTGCAATGGGTTTGGTCTTACTGGCTTTCGGCCTGGTCCAAGAACAATTCCGTTCAATATGTTTTGGATTTTCATTGCTATTCCTGATTGTTTCGGTCCTTGGTTTTTCGTGGTTCCGGTATATGAAAGTGCTTCCCGGTATACAGCACAACGGCATCTGGTTTCATCAAACCACCGCACGCGGATGGAGCGCATGGGTTTTAGCCATCTTACTAACAACTGTTTATTGTATACTGTACTGGTGGCCCGAATACCTTGGTCTGCATTCGAAAGGTAACACCGGATTGATTGCCTTTTTTGATCCCTTGAGTCAACTTCTTAAGAATCAAAATGCATCCCAATGGTTTGTTTACGGCGTTTTTTATACCCTTGCAATCCTCCTCTTTGGAGTCCGTTTTATTCTAAAATACAGAAACAACCGGTACCAGATCATCAGAACAGTATCGATCATGTTTTTTCAACTGATTTTTGCCTTTTTACTTCCTGAGTTTATGATGCGGATGAATTTGCCCTACATGGATTTAAAAAACATGTGGCCTCTTAATTATTCATTCTTTGACCACTGGAATATCCAGTCTTTGATCCAACTTGGATTCACAGGTTGGACTTTACTGGCTTTCAGTCTTTTCATGATACTCATTGCATCTCCGCTTTTAACGTATTACTTTGGAAAAAGATGGTATTGCTCCTGGGTATGCGGTTGTGGTGGACTGGCAGAAACTGCGGGGGATCCTTTCAGACATTTGTCAAACACATCTCCGGGCGCATGGAAACTGGAACGTTATATGATTTATTCCGTACTGTTTTTTGTTATTATAATGACATGTGGTGTATTGTATAGTTTCAAAACCGGTGAAAGCCACGTACTTGGTATTTCCACTGCAACACTTAGGTCCTGGTATGGCTTTGGCATAGGAGCTGTTTTTTCCGGTGTTATTGGTGTGGGATTTTATCCCTTACTTGGCAGCAGGGTCTGGTGCCGCTTTGGCTGTCCAATGGCCGCAATCCTGGGAATACAACAACGCTTTTTTTCTCGTTTCCGGATTACGACCAACGGAGGGCAATGCATCTCCTGCGGCAATTGCAGCAGCTATTGCGAGATGGGCATTGATGTCCGTGCGTATGCGCAAAAGGGTCAGAACATCATTCGTGCGAGTTGCGTAGGTTGTGGAATTTGCAGTGCCGTTTGTCCACGGGGTGTCTTGAAACTTGAAAATGCTTCTGTCGATTTGTTTAAAAGAAACTCTTGAGCAGTATGTAGCTGGAAACACCACCTCCCTGATTTCCATTCAGGCCTGACACACTTCTTAATTATCGACATTTGCGGATCCATTTCGTTATACCTTTATTACAATTAAACATTCATACTATGAAACCACTGCTCAGCTGGATGAACGGAATCTTCATATTCCTGCTTATAAGCATTACACATACGCATGGACAATATTTTTCTTTGCGTGTCGGAGATGTCCGCAATACCAGCTACACACAGCAAGGCACCATCGAAGACGCGTTGCTGTCTATAAAGCCTAAGGGTTTGTATTTGGAATACGGGCTTTATCTGACTTTTTCAGCCAGAGATTGCGGGTACAAAGCCAATGATTCACTCGAAACCGTACTTCGCTTCCGATTACCGGAAAATGCAGTGATCATCGATTCCTGGTTATGGATTGGAAATGATATTTGCAAAGCTGCCATATTGGATGTATGGACTGCAAGCAACATTTATGAAAATATTGTCAAGCGCCGCAGAGACCCCTCCCTTCTCACTAAAAATTCAAGCCTTGACTACACACTTCGCGTATTTCCAATGGGTGGAAATGAAACGCGAAAAGTAAAAATAACTTATTTGGTACCCATCCCGGAAAATTACGGGGAGGCGCGTATTTCCATACCTTATGATATACTGAACACCAGCCGTTATAAACCTTTTGACTTGCCCTTACTGATCTGGGAAAACAGCAATTGGACTTTGAATCGAATTGAAAGTACAAACTTTACACCCATTTTAAGCGGTTTGGACAGTCTCTGGGGTTCCTACAAAACAACCAGTGTGCTTCCCATTAACGGAAATTACAAAAACGATTATGTGGTATATAATACATCTCAAAAAGATCCGGTGTCACTTGGATATTATCCGGATAAAAGTGAGTCGTATTATCAACTTTCACTACTACCCGGTCGATTCCTTGAAGACATCCAAAGCAGCAAAGTTCTGTTCCTAATTGACTATGATCAAGTGAACAGCCCGACAAAAGAACAAGTGTTAGCCGCACTAAAAGCAGAGATAAAAAATAATTTTTCGCCAGATGATTCCTTTAATATTTTTGCATCACATATCAACCCGCAGCCTGCATTTAGCAACTGGCAAAAGTGCACTCCGGAAAATATTGAACTGGCATTCCAACTCGTCAAAGACAGGCTTGCTGCATACAGCAATTTGCCCGGATTAATAAATGCAGGCATTCTGCATCTAAATAATCATGGAGGCCGCGGAAATATCGTGCTTCTAAATAACTCCACGCAATTCAACTCCTACCTTGCTGCGAATTCCCTGCTTGCCGAAATAAACCAATTAAACACCGCAAAGTACCGGTTTTCAATAATCGATTATTCGACTGCCAACGTATATTCCTATTTTAATAACCGGTATTTTTACAACAATGAATATCTACTCCAAAACCTTGCGTATCTATTTGGAGGTGTGTACAAAAGTGTGCGGCAGGGATATACGCTGGAAGCCGCTCTCGCAGAAACAGTTCCGGACGCATTACCTCAAATTCAGAATTTCGATGTGTATGTACGCGTGAACCAGGGTATCACGTATGGAAAATACATTTTGAGCACAAAACAAACGCTGCCATTAAACCGCAGTTATAAACAAATGGGCCTGTTTCGAGGAAACTTTCCAATCGTCATTGAAATGAGCGGTGAGTTGGACAAGAAGATTTTTAATAAATCCATTACGATTCAGGAATCCGAAGCAATACTGTTAGATTCCATTGCCAAAACCCAGTGGCAGGCCAGAAGTCTGCTGGCACTTGAATCTCAAAATGTCAATGGCAACCTGACCTCCAACATTGTTTACAAGAGTATCGAAGGAAGGATTTTGTCGTTATACACTGCGTTTCTGTGTCTGGAGGATTCAAGTCTTTATTGCAATAACTGCCGGGATGAAAATGCTTTTCCTACTGCTGATAAAGAGCTTGTTTCGGACAGTGCCTTTCAATTGGAAATTTTCCCCAATCCATTTGTTGATCAGGTGCGCATTGAGTTGCATTGGAAAAACAGCAACGATGCCGTTCCTGTTAAAGCCACAATTACCGATATTTCGGGAAGAGCTGTTCGTCATTTTGAAATTAAAAATACATTCAAAGAGGGCATCCGTTATTTTAGTTGGGATGGCCATTCCGATTCAGGAGCTGAAGTGGCAAGCGGATTGTATATTGTGCGCATTCAAACCCGGTCCGGAAGTTTGTGCAAGAAGGTCATTAAATCCTAAGCCCGGACTTCCACGCCATTTCAAAATAATAGCCTAATCCACAGGACTTGGCAAACAAACGTACGTTTGTATTTCATAAGGCTGAACATCGGTATCGAATTAATATTCCCTTCCCATATTCCGATGTATAGCTGTAGGTATTGTCAGGATAACAGACTACTTGCGGGAATGCAAACAGCAGACAGAATAGCTGCAGATGTGTTACTCCCCAACCCGAACACCTTTAACCACACGGCTTGATTTTTGAAGGGAACGGGCCTTCTTCATATCCACTAAAAGTCCTGCATAAGCGGAATTGGAAGGAGTGTACCAACTCGATTCATTGTAACTGATCGTGCCCATATTGCGATCCCATTCCTTGCCTAAAAGGACATAGCGGTTTCCAAATTTCGGATTGGGACCGAACATAAGAAATTTCGGAGGTTCACTTTGTTCAAAGCTGATGGCGAACCGGTTGGATTTTGGAGAGAACAAATAAATGCAAGGTGTCCCTTTCGGAAATATCAACTCCTCGATTTTTTCTCCGTTTACCGAACGAATCTTTCCTTCCTGAATGCGTGTCTCCCCTTCCACATATTTTCGTTGCAAAATGATGTCTTCAGATACATAAAACTGGATTTGTTTTAAATCGCTTTCCTGCCAGTTTTGTTCTTCATATAGTTTTTGCGTAAATGGAGTCAGGTTCGGACTGCATGAGCTCAAAACAAGAACACATCCGGCAAACAGAACAAAATATTTTGTACTCATAATTTCATTTTTTCGAAGGTACTTTCAATGCGTGTTAGACTGAAAAACTTTAATACTATTTAACCAGAAGTACGTTTTTCTTTTGAATTTTTTAACAGGCTTGGGGAAGAGGAGCATTATAATCGCTTCATCTTGCGCTTGCGGATGAAAAAATCCTTCAGCATTTTGGAGGACTCCTCGCGCATCAATCCGAATTCAACCTTGGTGTCCGGATGGAGCAGCGCATTGCCAAATCTCATGTAACCCATTTTTTCGTCTTCTGCAGCATAAACAAGCCTCCCTATCTGTGCCCAGCGCAGGGCAGCTGCACACATAGGACAAGGTTCGAGGCTTACAAAGAGGCTGCATTCCTGGAGATACTTACTTTGCAGATTCTGACTGGCAGCACTGATTGTCAGGATTTCAGCATGGGCCGTCACGTCGTGAAGCAACTGCGTTTGATTGTGCGCCCGCGCTAAGAGCCTGTTTTTGTGCACAAGGACAGCACCGATGGGAATCTCTCCGGCTTGCTCAGCCTTGCGTGCTTCTTCCAGTGCCAGTTTCATAAAATAATTGTCGCTGTATACTTCGATCATAAAAGCCGGCTTGCAAGTTTTGTGTACAAAGTTATATCTTTGCACATGGAACCACATTTCTTTTCCCCACGATTCCCCCTCCAGGAAGCATTAACTTTTGACGACGTCCTTCTCGTCCCATCTTATTCCGAGGTATTGCCCAGGGAGACCGACATTTCAACCCAATTGACGACCGACATCCGGATCCACGTACCCATCATCTCTGCAGCTATGGATACCGTAACAGAAAGAGATCTGGCGATCTCTATGGCCCGGGAAGGTGGCCTGGGGATGATCCACAAAAACATGAGCATAGAAAAGCAAGCAGAACAAGTCCGCAGTGTAAAGCGCTCTGAAAGTGGAATGATCATCGATCCGGTTACCCTAAAAGATGATGCGAAAGTCAAAGATGCACTTCAGCTCATGTCCCTGCACCGAATTGGCGGCATACCTGTAATCGATGGAAAAAATAAATTGGTGGGTATCCTTACAAACCGGGATTTACGCTTTGAAGCCTATCCTGAGAAACCCATCTCTGAAATCATGACGCGGGAAAAACTGATTACAGCTCCGGCAGGAACGACCCTTAAACAAGCCAAATCCATTCTTCAGAAATACAAAATTGAAAAACTCCCTGTAGTCAAAAAAGATGGCACGCTCATAGGTCTCATTACCTATAAGGACATTATGAAATTGCAGAATTATCCGAATTCCTGCAAAGATTCGCTTGGAAGGTTAGTAGTAGGTGCAGCAGTCGGCATTGCCGCAGACACTATGGACCGCATCGAAGCCCTCGTACATGTAGACGTGGACGTGATTTGCGTGGATACTGCGCATGGCCACTCAAAAGGAGTTTTGGATACCGTCAAAAAAGTTCGCAAGAAATTTAAAAGTCTCCAGATCATTGGTGGCAATGTTGCTACGGGAGAAGCAGCACTTGCCCTTGTGGAAGCAGGTGTGAATGCCGTAAAAGTTGGCGTTGGCCCGGGAAGTATTTGCACTACGCGGGTCGTAGCAGGTGTGGGTGTCCCTCAATTGACGGCCATCGCACTGACAGCACAGGCACTTCAGAAAAAAGGCGTACCCGTAATTGGCGATGGAGGTATACGCTATACCGGAGATATACCAAAAGCTATTGCTGCAGGTGCAAGTACCGTAATGGGAGGGTCCCTGTTTGCTGGTACAGAAGAAGCCCCTGGTGAAACCATCATTTTTGAAGGAAGAAAATTTAAAGTATATCGTGGAATGGGCTCCCTTGGGGCCATGCAATTAGGCAGCAAAGACCGCTATTTTCAGGATGTCGAGGAGGATATCAAAAAACTGGTACCTGAAGGCATCGAAGGCCGGGTGCCTTATAAAGGATTGGTGTCCGAAGTCATGGTGCAATATATTGGTGGATTGCGGGCCAGCATGGGGTATGTAGGTGCCCGGGATATCCGGACCTTGCAGCAGGCAAAAATGGTGCGGATTACAAACAGCGGAATCAATGAATCCCATCCACATAATATCACTATTACTCGTGAATCACCAAACTATACAAGACGCTAACATCTGTTAGCAATACAACAAATTTCAGGCGGATTAGGGATCGCAACACGATGTTCAGGTTTTCCAAAGTGCCGCATTTATGCTCATTAATAAGAAAGAGTCAATCGCGTTCGGCATGATCCGCTTGTGAAGAAATATCTTACTCAGATAGTCCTTCCGACTGGTTTCAGGCATATGGAAAGTCGCCCATTATCAGGCCCTTGACGGTGCACGTTCCATTTAAAATCAGGGCATCGATTCCTGCAACCAGGCATCTTTACGGCTACAACCAGAGGCACTTAAAAAAGGAAACAGCGGCACGAAACCCGGCTTTAAGGATTTTACCTAAAAAAATCCTGCACTTCAAAATTATATAAAAATGAAAAAGGAGATTTGCCCAGGACACTTCACAAGCTGCCCTACTCCTTTATAGAAAATATCAGGGGAAGAAAAGTTGGGGTTGAAAGCGGAATGAAGGGACGACAGATAACTTAACTACACAGGCTGTAATTCAATTGTACTTTCATCTCCGTGCCCGCTTTTTTTGATTTCCGCAAACTTCTTGAGGAAGTTTGCGGATTTTTGGTGCCGAAGGTGGGACTCGAACCCACATGCCCTCACGAGCACACGCCCCTGAAACGTGCGTGTCTACCAATTTCACCACTTCGGCAAACGGTGGTTTTAACACCGGACTGCAAAAATAAACATTCGCACAGTATTTAGGCGCACGCTTTGATATATAAAAAAGCCTTATATATCATGCCTCCGCTTATCTTTGCAAGAACTTACCCGGTCCCATGATCCACTACAAAAGACATCTGGTCACAGCTGCCCTGCCATATGCAAACGGTCCGCTGCACGTTGGCCATCTTTGTGGAGCCTACCTCCCTGCAGATTTGTATGTGCGTTTCCAACGGTTGATGGGTAAAGACATTGTATTTATTTGTGGTTCGGATGAACACGGCGCTGCAATTACAATGCGTGCTCTGAAAGAACATAAAACACCTAAAGAGATCATCGATACATACCATGAACTCTTTCAAAAAACATTTAAAGGCATTGGAATTTCGTTTGATTTTTACCACCGGACTTCTGATCCTCTGCACCATGCCACCTCTCAGGAATTTTTTCTGAACTTATACCACAAAGGAGAATTCACGGAACTCGAAACAGAACAGTATTACGATCCGAAAGCCCAACAGTTCCTGGCGGACCGGTATATTGTGGGAACCTGCCCCAAATGTCAGAATCCTTCGGCCTATGGTGATCAATGTGAACAATGCGGATCTTCACTCAATCCGACAGATCTCATCGAACCCCGAAGCGTCCTTACAGGGGAAAAGCCCGAGTTAAGAAAGACCAAACACTGGTACCTTCCCCTCGACCGCTATGAATCCTGGTTAAAACCCTGGCTGGAGCAGGGATTGCTCGATGGAAAAGAGCACCATGATCCGGAAACATGGAAAAATCACGTACTGGGTCAATGCAAGTCCTGGATTGATGGCGGGCTCCAGGCCCGGGCCATGACGCGCGACCTGGACTGGGGTGTGGATGTGCCAAAAGAAATTCCGGATTCTGCAGGCAAAAAATTATATGTCTGGCTCGATGCTCCTATAGGATACATCTCTTCTACCAAACAATGGGCAACCGACCACAATAAAAACTGGAAAGACTACTGGCAAGATCCGGAGTGCGAATTGATACATTTTATAGGGAAGGACAACATCGTCTTTCATTGTATCATTTTCCCTGCATTGTTAAAAGCGCACGGAAATTACAATCTGCCGGTAAACGTACCTGCAAACCAGTTTATGAACCTGGAGGGTCAGAAAATTTCAACTTCCAGAAACTGGGCAGTATGGGTACATGAATTTCTCGAAGACTTGCCAGGAATGGAAGATTCACTTCGCTACTATCTGGTCAAAAACATGCCGGAACAAAAGGACAGTGAGTTTACCTGGAAAGGATTTCAGGATGCCCATAACAATGAATTGGTAAATAACCTGTCCAACTTCATACACCGGGTATTGAGCCTTACCCACAAATACTATAAAGGCCAGGTACCGGACTTTGACCAGGATCAAAGCATCGAAGGAGTTGCCGGAGAAGAACTTGGTGGATTCCATGATTCGGAAATGATCTTTCTCTTTGACCAGATTCAGGAAATGGCAGATCACTTCCGTGCCTATGATTTTCGCTCCGCACTGAAATCTGTGATGGATATCAGCACACTTGGAAACCAGCTCTTGCAAAATAACGAACCCTGGAAACTGCAGAAAAGTGATCCCGACACGGTCCAGGTAGTCATGAATCTTTGTTTGCAATATGTGGCTGCGCTGAGCGTCATCATGCACCCATTCCTGCCATTCACTTCAGCACGGTTGAGGAGCATGCTGAACATGAGTGAAATCAAGGAAGAGAACGAACTCAATGCTTTACTGGATGCGATTGCAGAAGGTGAATTTTTAATTCAGGCGGGCCACCAGATCAACGAAGCAAGCTATTTATTTGCCCGTGTGGAAGACAACCTCATCGAAAAGCAAATGCAAAAACTGGAACAAAATCAACCTGTATCACCCACTGTTTCTACGGAGGAAACATCCGCTTATCATGCCCAAAAACCAATGATTAGCTACGACGACTTTGCAAAAATTGACCTGCGCACTGCGCGGATCATCTCTGCCGAAAAAGTAGCTAAAGCCGACAAGCTGCTGAAACTCGAGTTGGATCTTGGATACGAAAAACGTACAGTTGTTAGTGGCATTGCACTGCACTATCAGCCTGAGGACATCATCGGAAAAAAGGTGATCGTTCTGGCAAACCTGGCACCCAGATCGCTGAAAGGCATCGAATCGAAGGGCATGATCCTGATGGCAGAAAACGCAGAAGGGAAACTAACATTTGTAAGTCCCGAAGAGGGAGATACTTCCGGAAGCATTGTGAAGTAATCCGTTCATCGCTGCCTGTAAGCCTGAAAAGGATATCCTTAACGGAGTAAACTCACAGAACCTTTAATACGCGACATATCTGAACATCCACCCCTGTGGTATTCAGCATAATACGTATAGGTATCAATTGGTGCCGGGTTTCCTTCAAAATTTCCATCCCAACCCTCTGCCAGTTTGTTACTTTCAAATACTTTCTGACCCCAGCGATTGAATATGACAAGTTTGTATTCAGTGATTTCCGTGGCATCTTTAAAATAAGGTAAGAATACCTTGTTCTCCTTGATTTCAGAGCTTGGAGAAAATACATTCGGGAAATCCAGTATTTTCTCTTCTTTCACGGTTACCGTAAATTTCTCTTCGCATTCACCAACAGTTGCAATGTACACACCTGCTTTGGAAACCTGGATCGTATCACTAGTCTGACCGGTACTCCACTTTACAGGTTCCGTTCCTTTCGGCTTGGTCACAGCCAATGGCAAAGGAAAGGCACTGCAAGAATCCGAGATCGGTACATTGAAATTTTCCAATTTGCTGATCTCAAAATTTTGCGTGAAGGTGGACATGCAATACATGACCGTCACAGAATAACTACCCGGTTTCGTAATTGGCCTCGAACTTTTCGTACTTCCGTCATCCCAAAGGTAACTGGCACCGGGAGCCTGGTATGCATAAATAGTATCCGGATAACTGCAAATATTGAAACGCTTAAATTCATTTGGAAAGGTGGGCAACTTGACGTTAAAGGTCATTTTGTAGGTAACCTGACACTCTGTTATTGAAACGACATAAGTACCCGGACCCGTAACATCCAGAAAAGAAGTCGTATCTCCGCTAGCCCATTTATAACTTGCATTGGGCCTGTCAGCGAACAGTCGTCTTGGATAGTTGCATTCTTCTATATCGGGCCAAACCACATCGGAAAAGCTCTTGTAAAACACATCATACGTAATGGTTGCCGTTTTGCCACAGTAGTTGATTTTTACGGAATATTTTCCAGCAGTTTTTACCCATGTTCCTGGTTCCATGGAACCATTGCTCCATTCATATTTTGCATTTGGAAACTGAATGCCAGCAAGAAATACAGAATCTCCTTTGCATAGTGGAGTTGGTATATCACTATCCTGCAAATCAAATTTTTCGCATACACGATTCAAGTTAAAGCCTTCTACGACCGCAGTAAAAGTTTTTGGCTGTGTAAGGCTTACAGAGTCTGTTGCGCGTCTGTTGCTATCCGGCAGCATGGTGGAAAATCCACGAAGAAGCACACCGAAATGCGTCGTATCGCATGCATCCAGTTTCTGACTTGCCTTGATATTCAGAAAGCCTTTGCCAATGGAATCATTGCCAAGAATAGCGCACATACCCACATTGCCATCATTAATCAGACCTGCCATATAATCCCGTATGGTGTCTCCTGCAGGTATGTACACGGACTCCGTAACTTTTCCGGTTTCACTCAAACGATGCGCAATAAGTACGGGAATACTATCACCTGTCAGTGTATCAACGCCATGAAAAACTATTTGCTTTCTGGAATTAAAGAATAGCCTGTTGTTGTATTCTACGAGCGTTCCAGGCATCTTCATGCTTCGTATGCGGTCGGATTCCCATTTAAAATTTCCATCTTCATGGACTGCAATTACCTGCTTGTATTTAACCCTTTTGATGACTCCTGTATCCGGAATTGGGTCCAGATAGTCTGTAGCAAATACTACCAGGCTGTCGTTATGAAGTACGGAATTGGATACCATGGCCTGTCTTGGGAAAGTCCGCGTCCAGGTATTCGTTCCCAGGGTGTCGTATTTGCGTATCTGCACGCCATCACCCACCAGGAAGGCATCCCGCCGGCTCATCAGGATCCACTTTAGTTTACTGTCATCGGATAAATGCCTGGTCCACCGTGGATTTAAATTCCGGTCCAGTGATACTACGCGACTGCTCATTTTTCCTGATGCATTGAGATATTCAAATCCCAAAAGGATCCGATCCGGATCCAACACAGAGATCATGGGATTTTGATAATGTAAACTGCCTCCCGGAGCGGTGATTATTTTAGAAGCGGAAATAATTGCATTGCTGGTATAAAAAACCAGGATACTGGAACGTCCTCCATCGTGCAGAACTCCGGAAATCAGATATTTGCGCTGACCTAAATGCTGAACCTGGACTTGAGAAATTTTTTGTCCCCCCAGATCCAGATGGTGACTTTGTTCTACTGCCCCACAATAGTTGAACTGAAGTAAGAACAAGGAAGAGTCTTCGCGGATAATGGCAGCAAACCATGCTCCAAAATCGTCCGTGGTTACAGCGATACTTCTTGCCTTCAAGGAGTCATTTTTGTCGATAAATTGCAAAGGTTGTGCAAAGTTAGAACCCACAAGAAGCCAGGAAAATAGGATAAATAGAATGAAACGCATGATAAGCTGTTTTAAAGCGACACAAAAATAGACAATAAAAGGCCAGCGGGAATGTTAAAATTTGGTGGACCCCATTGTGCTGTTCTACCTTTGACCAACGCAAAATCCTGTATGTTTTGTCTTTATCCATGCGCTTTTTTCCATCCTTTATCTGGCTATTGAACAGTGCCGCTGTCCTGGCCTTCCAAACATTGGTTGGTCAGGCGGGCTATCACATGGACCTGTTGTCTCATATTTCAATTCCGGAACGATCCAGCAGCATTTGGGGCTACACCGATGCCAACGGAAACGAATTTGCATTGTTGGGAACTTCCGAGGGTGTGCGCATTTTCAGTTTATCAGACCCCTACAAACCCAGAGAACTTGGTTTTATCCGCGGAACGTCATCCCCCTGGAGGGAACTCAAAACAGCTGGACATTATGCCTATGTAACAACAGAAGCCAGCGATGGACTTTTGGTGATTAACCTCCTTTCCCCCTTGGATTCTTTGCCATACCGATTTGTCAAATCCTTTCAAGACAGCCATGGCGAAACAAGAGAAATCCTGTCCGCCCACACCATTTTTGTGGATGATCAACAGCGGATCTTCCTTGCGGGTGCCAAACCCATTGGTACCGGATTTGCCATACTGGATCCACGTTCTGATCCCTATGCACCTGTGTTCTTATACGAAAGTTCCGAGGACTACTGCCACGAAGTGTATGCGTACAAGAATCGATTATATGCAGCTGAATTGTTTAATGGTCTGTTTAGCATTTGGGATCTAAGCGATCCGCAATTGCCCATTCGCATTTCGGATCAGCCCACCTCTGGCTCCTTTACGCATTCCGTGTGGCTGGATCACGATCATCAGGTGCTCTATACAACCGACGAAACGGATGGTGCGGTAGTGGAAAGCTGGGATGTCTCGGATCCCTTTACGATCCGGAAACTGGATGCTTTCAAAGTGCAGGATTCTGCAGGACTTTTTCCCATACCACACAATGTTTTTTACAAAGAGGGCCGGCTGTATGTATCCTATTATACCGAAGGCCTGCGGGTCCTTGATGTGGGCGATCCCTCCAATATACTTGAAGTAGCATGGTATGACACGCATGAAACATATTCTTCCGGATTTCACGGATGCTGGTCTGCCTACCCTTTTTTTCCATCCGGAATTTGCATTGCATCTGACATTGAAAATGGATTGTACGTGATGCGTTACGATGGCAATGCCGCAGCCACATTAAAAGTAAGCGTTCGCGATCATGCGGACCAGTCACCCATTTTAAACGCAAAAATCGAAATCACACAGGCAACACGGCAGGTAGTTTCATTTACAACATTGAATGGCACCAGCAACACGGGATTTCCCGAAGCCGGAAAAGTGGGCATCCATGTGAGGAAAAAGGGCTATTATGAACATGCGGAAGAACTCTTCCTGCGTAAAGACCAGCCAAATGAAATTTCCATTGAACTCAGCGCATTACCAAGGTACCAGCTTCAGCTTCATATTTCAGACCGGCGCACGAAACTTCCTATAGCACATTCAAAAATTGTATTGTACAATTCAGATTTCCGTTATGAAGCGGAAACGGACCTGTCCGGATTGTGCACCATTTCTGGTGTTTATGAAGGGGACTGGAATCTGGTCTCAACGAAGTGGGCATACCGGGCAGCCGCACAACGGATACCGGATCTTAAAAATGACCTTGAATTGATGGTAGAAATGGATTCGGGGTATGAGGATGACTTCATTACGGATTTAGGCTGGACAAGTGAAGGAATCGATACAATAGTCAGGTGGAAAAGGGGTGATTTCAGCGAATTGTCTTATGCCTATAGCAATTTCCCGATTAAGGATCTGCCCGGTGACAATGGCAACAATGCCATGTATACAGATAATTACGATCGGATTTCCGATCCGGAATATTGCATACAGGGAGAACTTCTGTTGAACTCTCCGCGGATGGATCTCAGCCCATACGCTACAGTCGATATATCCTATCATGCATGGGCTTATGGGGGGTACAATTCCAGAAAGGAAATTTACTTACGAACGAACGATCGTAAGTTTTTACTGGAAGAGATTCCTGAAAATTTAAGTGGTTCTTTTAACCCGGAATCCAGATGGCAAGTGGATCTGCATGGACTGGATGTGGATTCGAGTTACCTTATTATCAAATTGTACAATGATCCCGACAGTTTCAACAATGCCATTCGTCTCATAGCGGCGTTTGATGGTTTCCGCCTGGATGGTCAGTTGACGGATGTCCATGATGATGCTGCTGCAGCGTTTTCCTTGTATCCCAATCCCTGTGCCGGCCCCTTGTACCTTGAACTATTTAATCCTGGAGCGGTCCGATCGAAACTGTATATTTCCAACCTGTTCGGGCAGGTTCTGTTTCAAATGGATATAAAACAACAGCGAATTCAGGAAATCGAAGCCGGCCGCAAACTTCCAGCCGGAGTTTATGTAATCGGCATCAGCGGATCTTCCAGGAGGCTTCTCTTGTTTAAAACCAGCTGATTTTTAAAATGCATGGAAGCTGAAATCTTAATTTCCTTTCACTCAGATCGTTAGCGCGTATCAAGAAGCAAATAGGCCACATCGGCAGCCAATTTTACACTACAGAGTGGCGGTCTCATCATACCTTTACGCTCTCAAAAAAGACGAATTATGGAATTCAGACAGGAAAAAGATACCATGGGTATTGTCCAGGTACCTGCACATGTTTATTGGGGAGCCCAGACACAGCGCTCCATAGAAAATTTTAAAATTGGGAGGGACATCAACAGGATGCCGGTAGAAATCATTCGCGCATTTGCCTATTTGAAAAAAGCGGCGGCCATCACCAATGCAGAAGCTGGGGTATTGCCACATGAGAAAAAAGAATGGATCATGCGCGTATGCGATGAGATTCTTGAAGGAAAACTGGATGATCAGTTTCCCCTGGTGGTCTGGCAAACCGGTTCCGGTACCCAGTCCAACATGAATGTGAATGAAGTGATTGCATACAGGGCTCATGTCCTTGAGGGAGGACAACTTCTGGATGAGAAAAAATGTCTTCACCCCAACGATGACGTAAATAAATCACAATCAAGCAACGACACCTTCCCTACTGCAATGCACATTGCAGCTTATAAAATTCTGCAGGACTGCACACTGCCTGGCTTGCGAACACTGCGAAACACCTTTGACCAAAAAGCAAAACAGTTTCGCGAAATCGTCAAAATCGGCCGTACCCACTTGATGGATGCCACCCCACTCACATTGGGGCAGGAGTTTTCCTCATATGTTTCACAGCTGGATCACGGGATCCGCGCAATCGAGCATACACTGGACCATTTATCGGAGCTTGCACTTGGAGGCACTGCTGTGGGTACCGGAATAAATACACCTCCGGGATATGATAAAAATGTTGCTGCCCACATTGCCAAACTTACCGGACTCCCTTTTCGGACAGCAGAAAACAAATTTGAATCTTTAGCAGCCCATGATGCCATCGTCGAATCCCATGGTGCCCTAAAGACGGTAGCATGTAGCTTGATGAAAATTGCGAACGATATCCGGTTGCTTGCTTCTGGCCCCCGGTGTGGTATTGGAGAATTGTATATACCGGATAATGAACCCGGTTCCTCCATTATGCCCGGAAAAGTCAACCCGACACAATGCGAAGCTATGACGATGGTGGCCGCACAGGTTTTGGGAAATGATGTAGCCATCAACGTAGGTGGGGCTACAGGTCATTTTCAACTCAATGTATTCAAACCGGTAATGATTTATAATTTTCTTCACTCCGCAAAACTGATTGGCGAAGTATGCATGTCGTTCAATGACAAATGCGCTGCAGGTATTGAAGCCATTCCGGAGAATATAAAATTGCATCTTGAAAATTCACTGATGCTTGTCACAGCACTCAATACACATATTGGATATTACAAAGCCGCTGAAATAGCGCAAACGGCGCACAAGCAAGGAAAAACCTTAAAGCAGACGGCGATAGATCTGGGTTATGTAAGCTCTGAAGAATTTGACCAGTGGGTCGTACCTTCGAAAATGGTAGGAACGATTTAAATGTCAAACATACTGAAAGCACATCCGCTTATACCTTCCTTTGAAAAGTACCATTTGGACAATGGTTTAACGGTATTGTTGCAAAATGATCCGAATACAGCCCTCATAGCCGTATGCTTGCTATACAAAGTGGGATCGCGCGACGAAAAGGAAACGCAAACAGGTATTGCACATTTGTTTGAGCATCTTATGTTTTCAAACTGCGGGGCAGGAATTGATTTTGATGAGATACTTCAAAATGCAGGTGGTGATTGCAATGCCTTTACCACAACAGATACCACACAATATTATTCCATTGCCCCATTTGGTCAGCTGGAACGCATTCTCGCCTTGGAATCAAGACGCATCAGTGGTTTTCACGTCACAAAAAAAGATTTCAAAACGCAGCAGCGCGTGGTTGTTGAAGAATTTGGCGAAAGCTATTTGAATAATCCCTATGGGTTGTTTACACATCAGATCATGGATATGGCCTACAAAAAGCATCCGTACCGCTGGCCGGTCATTGGTCTTAGCCCAAGCCATATTGAAACCTTGCGGTACGAAGATGTAGCTGCCTTTTACCACAACTTTTATCATCCCGGTAACGCCATTCTCGTTATAAGCGGGAACCTGGAAAAAACAAACGTTCGTTCGCTTGTTGAAAAATATTTTGCTCAAATAGGTCAGGGTCCGGAAGTACGGAGAACCTATCCACAGGAACCCGCCATCGAATCCATGCGCTCTTTTACAGTGCGGAAGGATATTCCCGAAGAAGGTTTCTATTATGCTTTTCCATATTGCGGCCGCATGGATCCGGATTTTTATGCGGTGGACTTTTTGACGGACATACTTGCTGAGGGGAAAAGCTCCCTGCTGTTCAGCAGGCTGAAAAAAGAAAAAATGATTTGCACATCGATAGACTGCTACATTACCTCAACAGTAGATCCGGGTCTCATTCTTGTTGAAGCTAAAATAAATCCCGGACATCACATTGAAGAAGCAGAATCCGAATTCTGGGATATTATCCGGGAACTGAAACAACATCCGATCGATCAGCACAATTGGGATAAGTATATGAATAAAAATGAAAGTGCCTATCTATTTAGTCAGCTAGGACTGATGAATCAGGCACTGAATCTTTCATATGCTGAATGGCTGGGCAAACCCGATTTGATTTTTGATGAATTTGAAAATTATAAAAAACTGGATAAGGAACAGATCCAAAAGGCAGCGCAACGCTATTTCCCAGAAGACCGGTATTGCCAGTTATATTACCGTTCCCTGTAATAGCGATGGATGTGATCTGAATTGATTTTTGAATTCGTTGTATTCATCCTGCCCTTAATCCATCTTAAATCACTTTATCAGACTTACGTCGCCATACAATTTTCTGACTTCCCCATCTGCAAACCGCACCCATGCCAGGTATACAAATACGGCAGGATTCAGCTGTTCACCATTGAAGATTCCATCCCAGCCATAAGCCGGATTATTTGGGGGAAAGCTATGCGCTTCATAGAGCAATTCACCCCAACGATCATAGATTTGCAAGGTTTCAATTTCAAGCAAGGATGGATTTCCATAAATGGTAAACTTATCGTTGATACCATCGCCATTGGGTGAAAAAACATTAGGGACCCAAACGTCCTTTACAATGCGAACAGAGACAAGGATACCCGTGCGACTTGAACAACCATAGGCATCGGTCACCTCCACCTCATAATAGGTTTGCTCTATTGGTGAAACAAAAACTGAAGTGCAGGTATCGCAGGACACATATTGCGAGGGGCTCCATTTATATTTGGGTAAATTCGCATTGGACCATGCACTTAAACGGATGCTGCTGCCGTAAAGGACTGTTGTATCTGTGATATTCAAGTTGATATCCGGATCCGGCCTCTGGCCGACATAGACTATAGAATCTATAGTACAGCGATTTGCATCCGTGATTTTTACCCTGTAATTCCCTGAAGGAACATTGCGAATGCTATCCGACGTCTGCCCGTTATCCCAGATATAGGTGTATGGCAATACGCCCCCTTTTCCTGATACAAATGCATAACCGCCGTGTTCAGGACCACATCCTGCTGGCGTACTTTCAGCCTGCATTACCAAAGGTGCCGGCTGATTCAGAAAAATAGAATCCGATATTGGACAAGCATTGCGGTCAGTCACATGCACTTTAATCCAACCAGAGCCCAATGAATCTGCAATATCCTTAAGGCTTCCGGTACTCCATTGATATTGGTATTGCGGGGATCCACCCGAAATTTTTACTTCAACTTTTCCATCCTGTGCACCATAACAGGATACCGGGAAGCCATTGTAGTTGCTTACAATGGAAAGTGTGGATTGCAAGCGAGGCGGTTCCCAAAGGGTCAGACTGTCATTTGCCTTACAACCGTAAGGATCTGTAAGTTCAACGAAATATGTGCCCGGACCCAATCCGGACAACAACGAGGTCGTATCCGGACGACCTTTCCAATGGTAGGTCCAGAGATTTGCTGCACCGATCCCTTTTGCTTCTATACGCGCATTCTGATCTCCATGACAACGAATGCTGTCCAACAATTGAAGGTCTGCATCCAAACGATACAGCTGAATGAATGCCGTATCCGTAAACACGCATCCACCTTGCTTTTGCACCTGTAGCAACATGGTATCCCATAAGGACTGGCCGGGAAGTAATGTCATCGGATACTTATAGGACGTATTTGATAAATTCACGTTGCCGACGCGGTCTTTTTTCAACCACTCATATTGGTATGTGGGAATAGAATCAAAGCCAATTTGAATTTGTTGATCATAACACATCCTATGAATCTGTGATTCACCTGAAATGACGGGTGCACGCAATACTATTGTATCCCCGCTGCATAGACATGGATTTTCAGAAGAATTAATTTCAAGAATCAGGCGACATGTATAAGCACCTGGAATCCGGGAGCTCCATTGCACCCAAATGCTGTCGAGAGCGGGTAAGGTATCCCCTTTAACCCGATGCACGGAAATCAGCACATCACCTGAATCCAAACGATCGTTCGCATTTTGGTCATAATAGACATTTACTTTGTAATCCGTTTTTATGGTAAATGGGGATTCGTTGCTCAAAAGGTAACGTACATCTACTTGCTCATCTCCTCCTGGAAGAAACTGTGAACGCGCCTTCGAATCGAGGATTACAACATGAGGGCTTACAGCTATTTGTTCAAATTTCCACTCCTGAACTTTAAGAAGCTGTTCACATTGTCCCCCGGCAACTTGAGAACAGGCTACCATCTGCGGAGAATTCAGAATAATTTTGAAGTTTGTATGCTTACAAAGCGCAATACAAGTGCGCTCCAACTCAAGCTCAAAGAACACCGAATCACCTCGTGCAATGTACCCATCCAGAGGAACCTCAACCGATTCCATATCATCTAATTGGTAAAACCCGGCACCTGTGCCCAAAACATGTTTGCCTGCTTTAAAAGAACCAGGCACAAATCGCAATTCTTTATCGTATATGAAATATAATTTTTGCTTCTGTCGATTGACCAAACTGTCTTTGGATATTAAAAGCACTGTTGCTGTAAACTTCTCACCGCAAGCGCTGTCTGCCCGAAAACGCAAACGAAGATCATAAAGATCCTGCTGTGTCTGGTTTTGCTTACTGAAGGCAAACGGGGTGGAACTAACAACCTCGCTTCTTTGAAATTCATTACACACGTTACTCGATTGTGTATAAAATGAAATAAACTGTCCATCCTCTAAACTGCAATCTCCTGCGAACTTCACATGAAGCCAATATTGGTTCTCATCCACCCGGTAAAATCCCGGTAATCCCTGAGGTAAGATCAGGTCTTCAATGTTCCAAAAAAAATCCTGGGCAGATGCTCC
>CAZDQG010000004.1:0-104146 GCA_964507535.1 uncultured Saprospiraceae bacterium | reverse complement strand
ACCCTGCGCTGACGATACTCCCTGCACGTTCCTGAAAGGTTCAAATAATCCGCAGGATATCCGGAGCAAGAGTTGCCGGAATAGAGTACCAAAGAGTCCGCATGGCAATTCGTAAAATGAGTAAAGAATTTAAAGTCGCGGTGACCATACACACTATCCAATTCAAAAACGACATGCTGCGGGTCAATTTGGGTAGCACGGTGAATCCATCCGGTGCCAAGGCTGTCATATTCAATCAAACTGTCCAGAATGATTTGTCCGGAAATATTTTCGACCAAAAGCCAGTTGTTCTTATAGGTAAAATATTTTGCAGGAGTGGCCTTTTCATTTTTGGAATTCAGGATAAAAGACCATGTGACTATCGTGTCCTTCAATATTTGCTGGCGCACATCCGCAAAAATTGGTTCCGCACTCGTAGTTACAATTGCATATTTGTTTTCGACCTCAAAGGACTTATGAAATGCAGGATCCGGATGATGCAAATGATATCTGAATTTTTTAAATATCCGAATGGTGTCTGAAGCGCTCGTGTAACAATCCGGTTCAAGATCAAACCAAAACTGGTGCTGCACGATCTGATGATCCTGGTTGTCATTAAACTTGTCAAATAATAAAATGGTATATCCTGCACTGTCGGATACCTGAGCCTGAACAAATGCAGTATCGTATTTCAAATTGCCGGTGGGCGGAATCCTGCTGATGCGTGCATAATTTGGTATGTTTGATTTGAATCTGAAAAATGGGGGTATTACTATTTTTAATTGATCCGCAACATAGGCATTTCGGAATTCATTGGGAAATGGATCCGTTACATCAGCATAGGAACCGTACGCATCCACTGCCGTTTCAAGACGAAAATTTCCACATACAGAAAGAAACGCAGATGCCTGTTTGAAATTGGGATCTGAAAAATATTCCTGACGTACATAGGCCGCACCTGCAGAGGGTTTACCGGATAAAATATTGAGTATGGTTGCCTTGCGGGATTGCATACCACAACCATCCTGAGCAAATGTCAGATCCGTATATACCGTTGCTTTATCCCATTGATACAATTCAAAGTTGGGAATTAGGCCTTTCAAAGTCAACAGCATTGAATCGGGTTTCGTCAAACTTCCGCGCAAACAGGAACCAAACATCGCACTCACATCCATTTCCCGTAGATAATAGTGATAATAATTGTTTGTATTCTGACTGAATATTTCAGGTCCCAGTGGATTAATGCATGTTGACCAGCGATTCGTTTCCTTGTCGTAAAACCGAAGTGTATCGGCAAGCCATTGTACTTCTCTAATTGTGTCGAGAATTCCATTGATGTAATAATAACGAGGGGCTATGGCAAGTTTGAAAAAGACATTGGAGAAATTCGCATCGCACAACACCTGTATGGGAATTGCCATAAGAAATGTGTCGTACGGAAGAAAATAATTGTGATTCAGCGAATCGACATCCGGATGCACATATGCCCTTTTTGTAGAATCGGTATATCCAACTGTCAGTCTTTTCAACTTCACATCCCCGATAACCAGTTTGGGTGGGCTGTTTACACCTACTACGCTGGTATCGCAAATAACCGGAAATGCAGGCGTACTTCCGCAATAGAGCGGTATGCCTGGATAACAGCTGCTACAAAAATAATCGGCATCAATGCGGATGTTAAAGCGGGGACCTCCATTGCCCAGACAAAAGGTACAGGCAGTTTGAACTCCACCCGAACCCGATGCAGGATCACAGTGAAATACAAAAGGTATACGGACTATAAAATTACTGGTATCCGTACTGAACGTGATTACATTACTGTTTTTTCGATACGCTATGGGTTTGTTATTAACAAGGATAACCGAACCGGGAAGAAATTCAGCAACCGCAGGTATACTTATGCGAACCACGATGCTATCCTTGTCACAATCTTCAAGAAAATGATACAGGTTTTTTTGCAGGTAAAACTGCACCGTATCCCGCTCTTTATCCACGTAAACGGATTTGTAGTTCAGCGTAGAGACACTGGAACGGCTCCAGTAATAGCTGTGATTGGAAAGGTAGTTATCATACGTACCGGCTACATTGCAATAATTGTTGAAATTAGCATTCATGCGGAGTGTACGTCTTTCAAAGACCACATCATCACATACCAGGCGCAGACAATTGAAATCCATTTTGTAGATGACCTTAAGTTGTATGCTGTCCCCGGGCAGGAGGTCATCATAAAAGCCATCTCCGTCCAGGTCATTAAGTCCTCCGGGGCCATCGGGATCTGTGCTGAGCTTTCGGAAATCAAGGCCATAACCGGTAAAACCAGATGTGACAACAGGAATTCTTTTTCCTTTAATGCTAACTATTGTTAGTTTTAAGCAATCGTCCTGTAGCGGATCTGTGAATTGTCCATTCCGTATGAATGCCCAGCCCAGATTGAGGACGAGATTGTACATGCTGTTTCCAAGGTCAAAGCTTCCCGTATCCGCCTGGTTCTTCAGTTTGAGATTGATTTCACCGTCCCTGCATGGGGATGCATATATTTGCGTATCCTGGGTAACCACCAGGTTTGGTTTACCTACAATGGACAATAAATTCACATGTTCCTCTATTGAAAACTCACACTGCTGATAGCCGCAGGGCACAATCAGCTTATGGCTGATTTTAAATTCCGTTTCGCATGCGTCGATCTGTATTTCCTGAACGATGGTTAGGGTTTCTCCCCTTTCAAAATGACTGTTGCGATTTCCGAATTGACTGAAATCATTTTGATTGAAATACAGGGTATCGCCGTTGGCACTCAAATGTCCCAGGTTCGTATTTAGAATGCGCATATGGTCTTCCCCCTCAATGTAGAGTGAAAAAGCATCCATGGCCACCTGACCTATGTTGACAATTGTAAATTTCTTTTTGAAGCGCTGGTCCTTCTCATCAAAAAAAAGTCCAAGATTGAGAATACTCACCTGAGGACTGTACACCTGGAGGTATTTTGTTTTTGTCAGGATCTTTAAACCAGGAAGGGTACAAAGTAGCCGAAGAGAGTCCTGATGTCCGCCTGCAGCACATGCATGATCCATCCAAAACAAGAAGGAGGTAGTTTCACACAGATCCAGATAGGTAAGCCGGAAGGAAGGTCCGGCAGCATCAGAAGTATCGAGCGGTTTCACCAGCTGACCCGATAAACTATTTGAACGGTAATGAAAATGATCGGCAATCAGCAATTGAATCTCTGCATCTCTGACCGGAGTATTTCCTTCATTGGCAATCCGGACTTCAACAGGAAGTCCCAGACATTGGTCGATGTTTTGCGGAAAAGAAAATTCCACATAAACCTGACTGTACAGATGAGAGAAAAAAGAGCTAAACAGCAGCCACCATATCATCCACTTCTTCATAGGATATCAAATATACTTCATTCAATCCGGGAAAAGAATGAATTTCTACGTTTCCTTTTACGGAGTTCTGCTGGAATGTTTATGAAAGCTTGCTGCTAATGGAAACCCATCTCCTCTTCAGTAATAGAAGAGAATAGGAGGATTCGCTATGCTTTTTTTTCGGAAAGGGGCCGTAAGACTTTATAGTCAAAATGCAAGGTCCCAAAAGGCAGTAAGGATGCCAGAATGGCATGGACAAGAACCGATGCCTTCCATTCCTGCTTTTCATAATAATGAAAGCTATAGCCAATAAATGCAATGAAAAGCAAGCCGTGTGGCAATCCCAGCATCCGCACTCCAATATCCATACCACCCAGATATTTCAAGGGAACGGCGATGCACAATAAAAGAACATAAGAAAGTCCTTCCAAAAGGCCAATAATCCGGTACTGTTTTAAAAGATCCATACGAGGAGAATCAACGCATCAGACTTAAATTGGTTTAAAATGATCATAAAATTTATGCAAGGGCCGCGAAATCAAACGAAAGCGAATCCACAGCTCAAAAAAATCACTACCCTTCGCGGCAGGGCAATCCTATTTTTCAAGGAATGTACGCACAATAGAAAAGGTACTCTCCGGTTCTTCAATAAAACTATTGTGTCCACTTTTTTCAAACATGTGAAACTCTGCCTGCGGGCAAAACTTTTTATATTGTACCATCATCCAGGGTACTGCGACACGATCATACCGGCCTGCAAGTATCAATACGGGCATTTTGAGAAATTTCAGTTTCTTCCGGAAATCAAAGCTGCCAATATCACTCCCAACTTTAAAATCACCATCTCTGCCCACCATCTGATAATATAGTTTTGAATTAAACCGATTGGGATAAGGCTTCTTGTTTCTGGTTATAAAATTCTCAGGATTATAGGCATACAGAAATCCATAAGGAACTCTACCATACACCTCCTGGTGAATAGGATCACTGGAGCGAAATCCTTGTTTACGCAAAATTGTCAGGGTATCCCACACCTCCGGGTAATTCACTCGTATTTCCCGGTTATAATTATCATCATTTTCCTGCCACATCGCATGACTGTGAAACGGTGCAGAGAGTATGAGATGCTTCACCCGATCCGGATACTGTATCGCATAAGCCTGAGCTACCAGGGTTCCATAGGAATGCCCGAAAATATTGATCTGTTCATAATTCATTGCGATGCGAAGTGCCTCCAGATCTGAGACATCGCGGTCCAGGCTGTAGTCCTTCACATTTTTTGCCGTATCCGATTGCCCCCTTCCAAAAGCATCGTAATAAACGAGCGTGCATTGAGCGGCCAGGGAATCCAGCCTGCGCATACCGATATGTGCACCACCGGGACCACCCGCAATAACAAACAAAGGATCGCCCTGACCATAGCGAAGCGTCCAGATTTTGGCTCCATTGATCGTATAATAGGTACCATCTTTCCAGCTGTCTGGAATAGTTTGAGAATACAGCAAGTATCCGCTAAAAAAACAAAAAATAAATACACCAATTCCCTTTTTCTTATTCATAAATGACAATACTAACATTTGTAAGTTATTAAGGTATCCTTACTGATTACATGGATCTATTTTTAATGTGCAGGAGCAATCCACAATTTCTTCGTGGCGCGAAACTCTTTTGATTTCAACTCAATAAAGTACATTCCAGCTTGGAGATGTCCCAAATCCAACACAATATTCGCTGACTTTCCTGCAATTTGCCGGAGGGGTTGGCCGATGCAATTGGACAGGGTTAAGAACATGGCCTCATCGCAAACCGGAGTCCAGTCAATGGTAGTCGAAGCGCTTGCAGGGTTCGGATACATTTGAAAATCAAAAACATGATGCTGCTCCTCTATTTCATCCCGGTTGGATGTGATGCCTGAAGATAGAAACCATGGAGTTGCTGCCGGATCAGTAGAAAAAAACTGCAATAACTGTTGCGCCACTTTTAATCTGCCAGAATTGGAAGGATGCGTACCATCGGCTCCAAAATCTCCAGGCAGCCAGACCAGTCCATCAGCCCTCGGTGTCGTTCCTTTTGCCCATAAATAAGGTCCCCAGGACAGCCAGGGTGCAGGACTATCTGACCTGCTAAATGCGAGACTGGTATCTCCCTGAATTTGATCATCAATTAACCATTTCACCGAAAAACCACTTTCATAGGCAAAAGGCTCCGGATTCAGTGCCGAAGTTGCGTAACCCCCATAAATCCTGCTTGATAAAAACACCTGTTTCAGTTTGGGAAATTTACCTTTCATAATTTTAACGAGCGTTTTCAGATCCGATTTCAAGTCTTCTGCATGTTTAGGAAATGCCTGACTTGGATTCGCATTGGCTTCCTTCAACCAAATTGCCTGGACCTGCAGGGCTTGAACCTTCTGCTGAGCCAACCTCTGGGAAACGACATTCCAAAAATTCGCATTCGGATCTTTGATGACGGACGCAGTCTGACCGCCTTGTGCCCCGTCTACGATCACAAGTTTTGGATTTCTGCGAGAAAAGGTATCCGCCATATTTTTAAAAACAGAAAACTCCTGGGTAGTATTTGACATGCCAATAGAAAGAAGTACAATTTTTCCATCCTGTTCATTCCGTTCCCCAAATTCGTTCAGTGGACTTATTTCCAATGCAAATCGCATACCTGCTGTATCGTGATTATAAGGCCGGATGTTTGTACCACCCGGGTACAAGCCACCTTCATAATTTTTCCATAAACCTTTTCCAAGTTCTGTTAAAGGCAATGTATCTGCATTCAGATAAAATGTAAAACCAACTTGGCCTTTCTCCGAAGTGAATGCATTCACTTGCCCTGTTGTAATGTATTTCTGCCTTAATGCATCCGGATTCGAACCTGGCTTGGCTAAGAGTACATGGACAAGACAAATCAAAGCCGGAAGAAGCAAGAACCTGGGTTTCATATTGGAATGTTTACATATTGCGAATGTACTGAATTGCATTCAATAAAGAAATATACTTTAACAAACCCCTTTACTGCGAGAGCTTTTGAATTTTCTTTAAAATACATAATAAGGTACATAAAGGAATGGGGATGCAATTGCCCCTTCATGAGATATTCATTAATGAAAGGATTGGCCGGATACGATTGGTTGTGCTTTCCTGCCATTCCCGTACAAAGAACTAACAAACAGCTTTAAAAAATCAAACACAACCCAGATACCTGATTCTTGTATCTTTTTTATGAAACAGGAAAATTTTCAGCATTCAAACCGGATGTTCATGGACTTGTTTGGAAGTATAGCTTATTTCAAAAAATTCCATTTGATGTTAACTGAGATTACCTGATGCAAAATCTGATTTGATTGATAAACATAGCTGCCTCTACTCAAACGGACTGTCTTCATGTTGTCAATTCTTCAACGAACGGACAAACCATCCACTGTAAACGACCACATAGATTACATGGTGTATTCCAAATAGAAATGGATGTTTACCCGTAAAGGCATAATTCTTCTAACATACTTTAAAGCTGCAAAAAAGTTGAATAGTCATTTTGGAAGAACTTTCAAAATGCTTTAATTACTGCAGCTGATTATTATATATCAAATTCAATAGTATCTCCGGCTTTAAATGAATTACCTGAAGTTTTTCCCTTTGCAATGGGTTTACTTTGATCCACTACGCGGACAAGAGCGGTATCTTCAATTTTATTGCCAATGGCTTTCCAGCCTTTTACTTCAACAAATTCACCGATGGTAAGAATTTCATCAATCGATTCCTTTCTTCTTTTATAGGTAAAGAGCACTTCCGGATTTGGATGTGTTGTTGCAAAATACAGTTTTGAATTTTTATTTTCACTGATGAATTGGAAGCGTTGATTCAAACTGGATGTTTCAATTTTGAATCGCTTGGCCATGGACCACCCTTTCTCCCCTTCAAAATAGATAGCGGAGATAATCATCTCCGGTTGGAAAACGGCAATATGCATCAGTTCTTCGTAATTATAACGGTTGTTGAGGTCGTATTCCGAAATTTCATAACTGCCGTTTTTATAAAAACAGATGAGTTTGTCACCACGGTTTAAGCCACCCAAAGGAATACCACGTTCTTCTGTATTCAGCCTTCCCGTTGCAGAATCATACCATACTTTCTGCGCCCCCAGGGTTGATTTCCCTTTTTCCTTTAATGTGACTTTGCGAACGGGGTACCTGGTAACAATATTACCTAGACTGCTGCGGCCCTTTATTTCCAATTCTGAAAAATCAAAATCAAAAATTTTAATTTTTGCGCTGCATCCCGATGTGAGTACCACTTGTACAATTTCTGCTTCGCCTTCCGGATTGGCAGAAAAATACAGTACTTTCGACTTTGGATGACCCTTTGTCAGATCGTATTCTTTATCGCGTGTAATCCCTGTGACGTTGAATCGCTTGGCCATTGCCCTGCCTGACTCTCCATCGAGGTAAATCAGGTTATACGTTGTACGTTCATCCGCTTTTTTCCATACATCTACATGGATGATATTTTTCCCGACAAAAGTTTTTTCCGCAATTCGGCTCACTACCATTTTTCCGTCTTCGCGAAAAACTATGATGTCATCGATGTCGCTGCACTCGCGTATGAACTCATCTTTTTTCAAACCGTAACCTATGAAACCATCTTCCCGGTTTACATATAACTTACTGTTGTTAGCCACCACCTGTGTGGCCTGAATGGATTCAAACTGCATCAGGCGTGTCTTGCGTTCCCTGCCCTTTCCGTATTTTTCAAGAATGCGCTCAAAATATGCGATCGCGTATTCGGTAAGATGCTCCAAATCGTGTTTAACCTGTGCAATCTCAGTTTCCAGTGCTTTAAGCTGTTCGTCTGTATGAAACTTGTTGTATTTTGAAATGCGCTTGATCCGTATTTCTGTTAAATGAACGATGTCGTCCCTGGTGATATCCCGGTGTAAGCGGATTTTGGATGCAGGAGCCTTGCCCGGCATCGATGGTGTATGTACAAATTTTTTCAAGCCCGCTTCGATGACTTCGATCACTTGCTCAAAACTTGTACATTCTTCTATGTCGCGATAAATTTTGTTTTCAATAAATATCTTTTCCAAAGAAGTCAAGTGCCATTTTTCTTCAAGTTCCCCCTGCTTGATTTCGAGTTCCCGGCCTAATAAATAGCGGGTGTGGGCTGCGGAACGCTTGAGAATTTCATTCACTGACAGGAACATCGGCTTGTCCTCAACAATCACGCAAGCGTTTGGTGAAATACTGGTTTCGCAGTGCGTGAAGGCATAAAGTGCGTCAATGCTTACTTCAGGAGAAACTCCTGGCTGTAACTCAATGCGTATTTCGACATCTTTGGCGGTGTGATCTGAAATTTGTTTGATTTTAATTTTTCCTTTGTCTGCAGCTTTCACGATGCTTTCAATCATGCTGCCTGTTGTAACTCCATAGGGTAATTCCCGGATGATCAGGTTCTTTTTGTCTTCAATATCAATTTTTGCGCGCACCTTGACACGTCCCCCTCGCAGGCCCTCATTGTATTCACTGACGTCGATGGATCCACCCATCTCGAAATCCGGATAGAGTTCCACTTTCTTTCCTTTTAAAGCCTGAATGGATGCTTTTATGAGTTCAATAAAATTATGGGGTAATATTTTGGTGGCCAATCCTACGGCAATCCCCTCCACTCCCTGTGCAAGCAACAAAGGGAATTTCATAGGTAAGGCTATGGGTTCATTATTTCTGCCATCGTAGCTCAGCTGCCAGGCTGTGGTATCCGGATTAAAAGCCACATCCAAAGCGAATTTGGACAACCGTGCTTCAATATATCGCGAAGCTGCTGCGGAATCTCCGGTGCGCACGTCTCCCCAGTTTCCCTGTGGGTCAATAAGAAGATCCTTCTGCCCCAAATTAACAAGAGCTTCCCCAATGGCTGCATCCCCGTGCGGGTGGTATTGCATGGTATGCCCGATTAGATTGGCAACTTTATGGTAACGGCCATCTTCTTTTTCGTACATGCTGTGAAGTATGCGACGCTGAACCGGTTTGAGTCCATCGTCTATCGCGGGCACTGCCCGTTCCAGAATCACATAGGATGCATAATCCAAAAAGTAATTTTGGTACATCCCGTTGAGGGTCAGGATGTGATCCATATCATTATTCGGGGAATTTGGTGCCATATTCCGAGTTTGAGGCAAAGATAATCAAGCCTTTTACATATTAAATTATTGTTATATATATTTCCTTCTGCCCATTCGCTTAAAGTTTCGTTAAATGGGCAATAGCAATGTTACAGTAGCGGATTCCTCCTGTCATACAAGCAGAACAGTTTAAAATTAAAAGAGATGAAAACAAGAATGAAAATTATGGTTATCGGGTTCTGCTTATCCGCCGGGATCGCGCATAGTCAATGTCGGATGCATGAAGGCTGGGAAGGTCCGACTCCCAGGGAACGCATTCGCGATGGATGGAGGTCTGGTGAACTGACCCGGGAAGAAATGATGGGCCTTCATCAGCAACGAAAATACATCCGGCACCAAAAACGGCGCATGCTCCGCGATGGCTATCTGGATCCATTTGAAAGAAGGCGCCTGGAACACATGTACCGGCAATTCGATCGCGAAATCTGGAGACAGAAGCACGATCTGGATACCCGCTATGACTCCTATTGATTTTGAAAGGAAGGGCCTGAGAACATCTGGTCCGCATTTTTGCGGACCTTTTTCTAGAAAGCTCTATCGTTAATTTCAATTAATTAATCCTTAAATCTGCCTTATTTGGCTGAATTCAAAGGGCATCGGTTTTCTCCTTATGTATCTTTACGCTTAAATTCAATTATACATGAAACAAGTATCTCTCTTATTTTTCAGTCTTTTAACCATTTTAAACGGCTTCAGCCAATCTGCTGATGAGCTGATCGAAAAACATCTTCAGGCTCTTGGCGGAAAAGAAAAATTGCGCTCCCTCGAGTCCGTTGTCATGGAGGGCGTTGTAAATGCACAGGGCATGGAAATCCCTGTAACAACCACCATTGTAAACAAAAAAGGAATGCGCATAGACATCTCCGTCATGGGTATGGATGGATGGACCGTAATGAGACCGGATTCCGGTTGGTCCTTTATGCCTTTTGGAGGCCAGACGCAACCCGAACCAATTCCGGCAGAGGTTTTAAAAGAAAGCAAGGATCGTTTCGATTTGACAGGTGAGCTTTGTGATTATTCCAAAAAGGGGAATAAGGTTGAATATCTCGGATTGGATGATGTAGACGGCACTGAATGCCATAAACTCAAATGCACCAATACCGACGGTAAAGTAAGTTATTACTTACTCGACCCACAAAAGTTTTTGCTGGTTAAAACCATCATGAAATCCAATGCGATGGGCAAGGAGATGGAAATGGAAACCAAATACAGCAATTACAAAGAAGTAGAAGGAGGTTATCTTTTTCCGTATTCTATTGAGTCACAGAACGGGCCCATTGATATGAAAAAGATTTCCGTCAATGTGAAAGTCCCTTCCAGTAAATTATTACTTCAGGATTAGAAGAAAAATAAGCTATGGATAAACCACGGTGAGCCCACCGTGGTTTTTTTTTATCCAGATGATTGAATTATGGCTTCTCAGAACTACGTACTTTTTAATGAACAGGATTTACCGGAAATTGCAAAAATGGTCATTGCTAATATGGCGAATAAGCCTGTGGTCATGTTGCATGGGGAGATGGGCGCTGGTAAAACGACACTTGTAAGGGCGATTGCTGATGAATTGGGTTTTGCCTCCGAGGCAGGAAGTCCGACATTCTCTATTATTAACGAATACCATTGTGCGCCAAATCCATGGAATTTCAGCTTGCTTTATCACATGGATTTATACCGATTGAATTCTACACGGGAAGCTCTGGACCTTGGAATTTTAGAGTATCTCGATTCGGGTCATTGTTGCATCATTGAATGGCCGGAACTGATCGAGGACATGGCAGATCCGGAACAAATCCTGGATATCCAACTCGAGGTTTTGGAAAATCAGCAGAGAAAGATTACCTTAACCTTTTAAATTATGGAAGACCCCCAGTTTTTATCTTCTACCCAAAAGGAATTCCTGACTCAACCGGAAATGCTGGAATTATATAAGGCCAAGTCCTCCTTGCGCATTGGCATACCCTGTGAAAGTATGTTGATGGAAAACAGAGTGGCGCTGGTTCCTGCATCTGTTATCAACCTGGTAGCACGCGGACATCATATTATTGTCGAAAGGGGGGCGGGCAAAAAGGCCCATTATAGCGACCGGGATTATTCCGAAGCCGGAGCAATCATTACAGATGATCGTAAAACGGTTTTTGAAAGTGACATCATTCTTAAAGTAGCACCTCCTACGAAAGAAGAATTGCAATGGTTTCACCCTAACCAGGTCGTTATATCACCTTTGCATCTACCCTTCTTAGATACAGAATTTATACAGACCCTCCGTCAGAAAAGGGTGACCGCAATAGCTATGGAATATTTGCAGGCCGATGACGGTACCTTCCCTTTGGTTCGCATCATGTCAGAAATAGCCGGTATTACTGTGGTTCAGACGGCTGCTGAGTTATTATCAAACCCCATACATGGTAAAGGATTGCTCCTGGGTGGAATTTCCGGAGTGCCCCCTGCAAAAGTGGTCATTCTTGGTGCCGGAGTAGTCGCAGAGTTTTCAACACGCGCAGCCCTGGCACTTGGGGCATCAGTTCGCATTTTTGACGACAACATCCACAAACTTATTCGCATCCAGAATCGAATAGGACGTCAATTGTATACCTCCTCCTTAAATCCGATTACGCTGACGCAGCAATTGATGACAGCCGATGTGGCCATAGGCGCGGTACACAGTAAAACGGGTCGTACCCCATTACTGGTTTCCGAGGAAATGGTCATGCAGATGAAGCCTGGCTCCGTCATTATCGATGTCAGCATCGACCAGGGTGGCTGCTTTGAAACAAGTCAACTCACTACCCATGACCAGCCTACGCGTGTCGTACACGGAGTCATCCATTACGGAGTTCCTAACATTGCTTCCAAAGTTGCACGTACCGCATCTATTGGTGTCAGCAATATCATTACAACTTTCATACAACAAGCGGGAGATACCGGCAGTATCGAACAATTGATTTATCAACACAAAGGATTGCGAAACGGCATATACACCTACAAAGGATGCCTGACGAATGAATACCTGAGTCAGCATTTTGGCATCAAATATACCAACCTCGATTTGCTGATTACCTCCACTTTTTAATCGAAACATTTCATCCTAAATGCACGTGCAGAATAGCTGACAGACGGATCTATTTCCTTCGGTCTGTTACATAGTAGCAGAGTTTTTCCAGAGCCTGGTTAGCCTCATTTTGCGGAAGATTTTTTAGCAAGGCGATGGCCTGATCGCGATACTCTTCCATTTTTGACTTTGCGCGTTCAATGCCTTTATATTCTCTGATAAAATGAACAACTGTTTGAATTGCTTCAGGATCTTCATTTTGATTTCGAATCAGCGAAATGATGTCTCGTTTAAGTGGTCGCGGCGCTTGCTCCAGAGCAGTAATCAGTGGAAGTGTCATTTTCTTTTCTTTGATATCTGCAATTTTGGGCTTCCCGGTATCGTCGTCAGAAAGGTCCATCAAGTCGTCTTTAATTTGAAATGCAATACCAATTTTTTCTCCAAAATCAGAAATCCAATTCAGGGCTGCTTCATCCTGACACGTGCTCTTTGCACCACACAAACAAGCTGAGCGAATGAGTGATGCGGTTTTTTTGTGAATGATATCAAAATATATGGTCTCAGTAATATCCAACCGTCTTGCTTTTTCGAGCTGCAACAATTCTCCTTCACTCATTTCACTTACCGAGGAAGAAAGGATTTCCAGCAAATCAAAATGTTTATGCCGCAGTGCTGTCAGCAAACCACGCGATAAGAGATAATCGCCCACGAGAACTGCAATCTTGTTTTTCCAAAGTGCTTTTATGGAAAAAAATCCCCTTCTCTGATAGGAATCATCGACCACATCATCGTGCACAAGGGTTGCCGTATGCAAGAGTTCAACAAGGGTTGCGGCATGATAGGATTTCTCATTCACTTCACCAAACAAGCGTGCACAAAGAAGCGAAAGAAGAGGCCTCAGCTGCTTGCCTTTGGTTTTAACAATGTAGTATGTTATTTTATCCAAAAGGGCGACACGGCTTTTCATTGCCTGTCTGAAATGAAAATCAAAGGTTTCCAAAGATGTTTTTACAGGCGCCTTGATTTCACTTAAAGTATAACTCCGGTTCATTAGCTGGCAAAGATATATAACAGCTGCGGCCAGCCTAAGGTTAAATAAAAACAGAATTGGCTCCGGATTTGTATGGACCGGTTTCCAGACCGCTGAAAATATACTCTTTAGGGGTTTTGGTATTATTGGTCTTAAGACTAATTTTGAGCAGAAAAATCCATCTTGCTAGAACTTTTTAAGCGAAATACCTTTTTTAGCCTGCTGCTGCTGGTGCCTTATGCCTTTATATTGCATACCGGCACATGGCTATCAGATGTCCAAAATCCTGTTTTCAAGGAAAATTGGCTCTTCGACATAATCTACCATGCACTCGCACTTCGAAAACAAACGGAAATATTTGCATCATGCATCTTAATTGCGCTGCAAAGTATTCTGATCGCACGATTTGTCAGTCAATTCAAACTGGTCCAGGAGGGCCAGCTCTTTCCCAGTATCCTGTTTATTCTTCTTTGCGGCATACATCCTCAAACTTTAAATCTGAGTGCCGTAATGCTGGCAAATGTGTTTTTTTGTCTAAGCCTTAACCCGATTTTTAGCATTTACCAAAAAAAGCACATTGCTTTACCGCTGTATAATTTTGGATTTTTAATCGGGCTTTCAAGCCTTTTCTATCCACCTTATTTTATCTTATTTTTCCTGGGTGTCTTGGGATTAATTCTCCTTAGGGGCTTTAAGCCAAGAGAATTCTTCCAAATTATCGGCGGATTTCTGAATGTATACATATTGTTTTTAGCCCTTTTGTACATTTTGAATCAACATGTTGCATTTTATGAAATGCAAATTGAAGCATTTTTCAGTCCTTATATCTTTTCATACGTTATTAGCAGTAAAGGCTGGGTCGCTTTTAGCTGCATGATGGCTATCCTATTACTCTGTCTTTCCAGCTACAATTTTTTTCTTGTCAAGAAAAGCATACAACATCAGAAAATTTTTGATTTGCTTTTTTGGAGTCTATTTATTTCCCTTTTCAGCACCTTTTTCATTGAACTCAGGCAGATTGCGCATCTGATGATCTTATTTGTGCCCGTTTCCATTTTATGTGGGCTTTTACTAACCAGGCTGAAAAATCCCTTAATCTCAGAAACTCTTCATCTGTTCTTAATTCTGGCTTCCTTATTTTTGCAGTTTCAAAATTGGTAATATGAAATTTGGCGTAATCGTTTTTCCGGGCTCCAATTGCGATGATGACATGGTCTACGTTCTGGGCGAGGTCTTAAAACGCAAGGTGGAGAAAATTTGGCATAAAGAAACGCAACTAAAAGGCTACAATCCCGGAGATTGCATATTTCTTCCCGGTGGCTTTTCCTATGGAGATTATCTACGCTGCGGAGCCATCGCCCGTTTTTCTCCAATTATGAAAGAGGTCATCCGTTTTGCAAATGAAGGAGGTCTGGTAATCGGGATTTGCAATGGCTTCCAGATATTGTGTGAAGCCCACCTCCTTCCTGGTCAGTTGCTTGCCAATATGAATGAAAAATTCATCTGCAGAAATGTGTATCTAAAACCATATTCTACGGATACTGCGCTTACATGCACCCTCGATACGAACAAAGCCTACAGGATCCCCATTGCACATGCCGACGGACGTTATTATGCAGACGATGTAACGTTGGAGAAATTACAACGCAACAATCAAATCTTGTTTCAATATTGTGGTCCTGATGGCGAGGTTTCGGCCGAATACAATGTCAATGGTTCCTGCCTGAATATTGCGGGAATATGCAACGAACAAAAAAATGTGTATGGCATGATGCCCCATCCGGAAAGGGCTGCGGAAGCCATTCTGGGAAATGCGGATGGATATGCTCTGTTTGAGTCCTTGTTGAAGTGGATCCATCAATATTCGATGAGCATTGCATAAAGAATGCGCTCCTTTGGTTAAACCAAGGTTAAACCCATAGCCAAACGGGCTTCTTTCCCTTCCTCTTTCAGGCGCTTTGTCCTATTTTTGTTGGCCTTAAATACAATTCGAATGCAAAAACTTTGGCTAATCAGCTCTCTTTTAGGCTTTTGTCTGTTTTCACACGCACAAGTTCTTCAACCGGTCCACTGGTCACATGAGGTAAAAAAAGTGGGAGACAAGACCTATGAATTGGTCCTGAAAGCCCAAATGGATAAAGGATGGGCGATTTACAGTCAAAGCTCAGACCCGAATGCTGCACAGCCTACGGAAATTACCGTTGAACCTTCTCCAGGACTGGAACTGATCGGCAAAGCCACGGAAATTGGTCATAAAAAGGAAGGACCGGAACCTCTGTTCGACAATCTGATTGTTGCCAAATATTACGATAAAGTCGAATTTGTTCAAAAAATCAAACTATCTGACCCGGACAAGCCCGTAAAGATTTCTGCTTATTACATGAGCTGCAACAGTGAGAAGTGCATCCCTCCTACAAGTGAAGATTTTATCCTCTATGCAGATGGTCGCAAAGCGGAAAGCCCCGTTGCATCAACAACAAGTTCTGATATTCCGACGGTGACTGGCCTTGAGCAAAATTCACAAGGCATGCTTGATCCTGTCAAAGTGAAATCAGAATTACAGGACCTGGGAAATGGGGCATATAAACTCATTTTCCATGCAAAAATTGATGCAGGATGGTTCATCTACAGCCATTTCATAGGTGAAAACGGCCCCATCCCAACCACCATAGAATTTGATACTAAGGATAGCTACACTCTAAATGGAAAGCTTATTGAAACTTCAGATCACCGGATGGAAGTGTTCGACGAGATCTTTGAAATGAAACTCGTGAAATTTAAAGATGAAGTGCAATTTGCCCAGGAAATTTCTGTGAAAGATCCCTCCAAACCAATTACCGGCTATTTTACTTTTCAGACCTGCGACGCAAGCCGTTGCTTACCACCTAAAAGTGTTGCTTTTGTATTTGACCCCTCAAAAAAAAATTTCAAACTAGAAACGGAAGCTGAAGTTGGCTCGCATTCTGGCCCCAAACAGGATGGCCAGAATATTGATCAAATGATTCCACAGCTTCTGGAAAGTCAGAAAAATCCAGTCGGACAGTGTGGAGAAGAGAAAATCGAAGGAAAGAATTTATTCTGGACTTTTTTATTCGGATTTCTGGGTGGTTTACTGGCACTTCTCACGCCTTGTGTATTTCCGATGATACCGCTTACGGTTTCTTTTTTTACAAAAGACACCAAGCGGAAAGGATTTCAAAACGCCCTGCTCTACGGACTTTCCATAATTGTTATATACGTTGCGATTGGAATTCTTATTACCGCGGTTTTTGGTGCTACAGCATTGAATGAATTGTCGACGAACTGGATTGCAAACACTCTGTTTTTTATCATATTCATTGTTTTTGCATTTTCGTTTTTTGGATATTACGAAATCACACTGCCCAGCAGCTGGGCTAATAAAAGTGATGCACTTTCTGAATCGGGCGGCTTGCTTGGAATCTTTTTTATGGCCTTCACCCTGGCAATTGTAAGTTTCTCCTGTACAGGACCTATCATTGGATCAGCCATTGTGCAATCTGCAACATCTAAAATGGGCCCTTTTGTGGTAATGCTCGGTTTTTCAACTGCCCTGGCCATTCCTTTTGGATTGTTTGCTGCATTTCCCGCTTTCCTAAATTCATTGCCAAAATCCGGATCGTGGATGAACAGCGTGAAAGTTGTCCTTGGCTTTCTGGAATTGGCTTTGGCATTTAAATTTCTTTCTGTAGCCGATATGTGTCAGCATTGGGGAATTTTAGGCTATGAAATTTTTATGGGAGCCTGGGTTCTTTTATTTGGTCTGATGACCTTGTATTTGTTTGGCTTCCTGAAATTTCCGCACGACAGCCCGGTGCAAAAGCTATCCCCTACGCGCTGGTTCTTTGCCTTATCTTCATTAGCTGCCACGATATATCTCGTTACCGGATTTTCTTATAACGAAGAATTCAAAACATATAATTCCCTTAAACTTCTAAGTGGATTAGCACCTCCTGCACATTACAATTATTTCCTGTCAAAGCAGGAAGTCACTTCTGAAATTAAGGACCAGTATCCTTCTTTTACAAAATGTGCGAATAACCTGGATTGTTTTAAGGACTACTACGAGGGACTTGCCTACGCCAAACAGGTGAAGAAGCCCATGCTCCTGGACTTTACCGGATATGGTTGTGTAAACTGCCGGAAGACGGAGGAGCACATTTGGATAAATGAACAGGTGCGGCGGAAAATTGCAAATGATTATGTGCTGGTGTCTCTCTATGTGGATGATCGCACACCTTTGCCCAGCCCTTTGTTTTCTGCATCCAGGAAAACACAACTTCGCAATGTGGGCAATAAATGGGCAGATTTTCAAATTGTAAATTTCAATCAAAACAGCCAGCCCCTCTATGTCCTTGTAAGCCCGGACGAACAAGTGTTAGCAAATCCAAGAGGATATCGCGAAGGTGTTGACAGCTATGCAAAATTTCTGGATTGCGGTCTTGATGCGTTTAAAAAAATAAATTCCGGATTATAAATAAGGATTCCTGGAATTATACACGAACAAATGGTAGCAGGTCATTCCCGCCAATGGGAAAATATGCGTTTGGATGTACCTGCAAGTGAATAGGGTTCAGCGTGAAAACCTGCGCCGGATGGTTAAAAGACAAACCGGTTATCTGAAGAAAAAAAGGCTTTAAAAAGAATTGCTTTTCCCTAAAATTTAATGTTGCTCTGTAAACTTGGTCTTGATTTTCTGGAGAAAAGGTGATGCAAAAATAAATGCGTCCAGAATTTGATTCGTACTTGTAAGCACCTCATCCTTATTACCAGTCCAGGCCAACTGGCCATTGTGCAGTAAAAATATTTTATCTCCGATATCCATTACACTGTTCATATCGTGCGTGTTGATAATGGTGATGATGTTATTTTCACGCGTAATACCATAGATCAAATCGTCAATGACCATGGACGTTTTGGGATCCAGGCCCGAATTCGGTTCATCGCAGAACAGGTACTTTGGATTGAACACAATCGCACGGGCGATGCCGACCCGTTTTTGCATACCGCCCGACAATTCAGAAGGAAACTTTTTGTTGTTACCTGCTAAATTGACGCGATCCAGGCAATAGTCTACGCGTTTGTTTTTTTCAGCACGCGTCATTTTTGAAAACATGTCAAGAGGGAACCTGATATTGTCTTCAACTGTCATGGAATCAAACAGTGCAGATCCTTGAAACAACATGCCTATCTGCATGCGCAATTCGCGAAGCTGCTGCTTGTTCAATCCATTTAATTCCACATCATCGTACCACACTTGCCCCTGACTAGGATGGAGCAATCCAATGAGTATTTTCAATAATACAGTCTTACCTGCACCTGAACGGCCAATTATCAAATTGGCTTTACCGGGTTCAAAGTCACAGGAAACGTCTTTGAGTACTTCCTGCTGACCGAAATTTTTATATATATGAAAGGCGCGAATCATGAAGTCATCAACATTGCAATCACATAATCAGAGAGCAGAATTAGAATATTGGAATATACAACGGCCCTCGTACTTGCATCTCCCAATTCAATGCTTCCTCCTTTGACAAAATAACCCTGATAACAGGATACGGTCGTCAGGATAAAAGCAAAAACCAAGGCTTTTACAAACATCATCCAGACATTGTAGGGTTCAAAAAAAGAACGCAAACCTTGAATATATTCTCCATGGGAAAACCATCCTGTCGGTACCACAGCAATGTAACCCCCTATGATACTTATGAATGCTCCGATGCATACCAACATTGGAATCACGGTAAGGGCCGCAATAATTTTGGGTTGTACCAGATAGGCTGCCGTATTGACCCCCATGATCTCCATAGCATCAATGTGTTCTTTTTGCCGCATACCTCCAATTTCTGCTGCAAGATTGGATCCTACTTTACCGGCAAGCAACATGCACGAAAATGTAGGAGCCAATTCGATAATGGTCATATCCCGCACAATATACCCCACGTAATATCTTGGAATGATCGATCCCTGCATCTGGTATGCAAATTGAACCGCGGTAACAGCCCCGATGAATATGGATATTACACCGATTATCACCAAAGAACCAATCCCAATGCTGTTCATTTGGCGCAAGGTTTCTTTCCAGTACATATTCAAACGCTCCGGACGCAAAAATGCCTGACCCATCCAAATCAGGTATCTTCCAAAGTGAAATGTAATTGCTTCAAATATTCTTTTCATGCCGGCCCGAAATTAATACATACATTTTTGGGCTCCGTAAAAAAACGCATGGCTTCCCATCCTCCTTCACGGCCGAGCCCGGAAGCATTCATGCCACCAAAAGGAGTTCGTAAATCTCTAAGCAGCCAGCAATTGACCCAGACAATTCCTGTATTCAGCTTCTCCGCAAGACGATGCGCCCTTGAAAGATCTCGGGTCCACAGCGTGGAGGCCAGACCATACGTACTGGCATTTGCCAGGGAGAGGGCTTCATCCTCAGACTGAAAAGACTGAAGAGTAATGACAGGACCAAATATTTCCTCGAGGTTGCAGCGTGCATTCGGACCCAATCCTTCGATGATGGTGGGCTCCAGAAAAGCCCCATTTGAAAGAGGATGCGGAAGCTCCGGAACTGCAGCCCCACAAAGTATTTTTCCCCCCTCTTCCCGCGCAAGCTCGATATATGAAAGTACTTTTTCGCGATGCTCTCTTGAAACCAAGGAACCCATTTTAGTTTCAGCACGCAAAGGATCTCCTGGCCGAATTTTTTTGACCTCACGTACCAATGCATCGCGAAACCGTTCATATAATGATGCTTCAATCAAAATCCGGCTACCACATAGACAAATTTGGCCGCTGTTAGAGAAAGCCAAACGCAGTACTTGTTTTAATGTAAAGTCAAAATCACAATCCTCAAATACAAGACAGGGATTCTTACCTCCTAGTTCCAGACTCGTTTTTTTAAAAGCAGGTCCCGCAAGGGAGGCGATACGGGAACCAGTTTTTGTTCCCCCAGTAAAAGAAATCGCTTTGATCGCGGGATGCTTTACCATCAACTCTCCAATTTCGTATCCATATCCTTGCAGGATATTTAAAACTCCTGGGGGGAGTCCGGCACGGTTGACAATTTCTCCAAGCAAATAAGCCGTTGTGGGGCTTAACTCCGAGGGCTTCGCAATGACACAGTTCCCTGCAGCAAGGGCAGGTGCAATTTTCCAGGTAAATAGGTACAATGGTAGATTCCAGGGAGATATGCAACCTACGATGCCGATTGGCTGTCGCAAGGTATAATTTATGGATTGTCCCGGCTGATCGTGTGATTCCGATGCAAACTGCATCGCTGCAGTAGCAAAAAAGCGGAAATTGGAAGCAGCTCTCGGAATATCAATGTTCCTGGAATGGTGTATCGCCTTACCTGTATCCATCGTTTCCGCCAAGGCAAGCTGTTCCAGTGAATCTTCTATGCAGCTGCTGATGCGGTACAAAATTTTAGATCGCTCTTCTGCGGAAACCGCCTGCCAGGAGGCTAAGGCAGACTGAGCAGCCTGTATCGCCCGGTCTAAATCCGCCTGGTCACTTCTCGGTATCACGCTGATACAGTCTCCCGTAGCCGGGTTGATGTTGTCGAGATATTGACCGCTGACCGGAGGGTAGTAGTTTCCCGCGATAAAATTTTGGATTTTTTCCATGATCTGCGAAGATAGGGAGCTTTACAGCCTGGTCAAACTATAAACAAAAACAGCCGTCAATTTCTTGACAGCTGCAGTTATTATGAACCAAACGAATGTGCTCAAAGCGCCTTTTAATTAGACCATTTCTTTTTATTTTTTTTGCGCTTCCATTTTTCACGCCATTGGTCAAAGCGATCCGACATTTCATCGATTTCCTCTTCCACTTTTTCAGCTATGTTTTGAATATTTATGGGTTTCCCTTTCATTGCAAGTCGATCTGAAGCACTATAGGCTATGGGCATTATAAACATGAGTATCAGATAAAGCAGGATACCAAATCCCCACATCCCAAAAAAGACAAATGCAACCCGAACCCAGGTCGGATCCTCAATCCCAAAATAATGGGCAATACCTGAGCAGACCCCGGCAATTTTTTTGTCGTACGGATCTCTGAACAACCGTTTTCCCGTATGGTAATCCCAGTTTTGACCGGAATCCCGAGACTCTTCTGAAGTTTTGTCGGATATGCTTTCAGCAGTTCCCATCACCTGAATCATTCGTTCTACATGCTCCCTGGTCACAATAAGCTGTGTTCCCTGGTATTCTTTAAATAGCTCCGCAATTCTGGATTCGATATCCTCCATGATCTCTTTGTGACCTTCGGACCGTTCAAAATACTGGTCCAGCCTGGCCATGTAGTTGTCCAGCATCATGTATGCGTCGTCGTTTATATTAAATGGATAGGCTCCAATGTTAATGTGGTGGATTTTATTCATGATTGGGTTTTGTTTTAAGTGATTGATTGACACAACTTACAAAATGGTCCCAGCTCAATTCGAGGACCTTTAAAGCTTTTTTACCTTCTTCGGTTATACTGAAATATTTACGCGGAGGTCCGGAGGGTGATTCCTGCCAATGGTATTCGAGCAACCCACTGTTTTTAAGGCGACTCAATATGGGATACAGGGTACCTTCCACTACGATGAGTTCCGACTCTTTCAGCTTTTGAATGATATCAGACGGGTACATGCGTTCATTGTTGATGATGGACAAAATGCACATGTCCAGAACTCCTTTTTTCATTTGTGCTATGGCATTGTCAATATTCATAGGTCAAAGATATGACTATAAACAGTACTATGCAATACAAAGTATTAAATAAAGCATAATAATCGACAAATTTGGTTTTTTCTTGCCATTATTGACGCAAAATATCGACTAATTATGCTGCCTTGAAGCCAATCCTTATCGACATAGCTCAAATTTGGACTAATTTTGAGCTTCCATGGAACAGGTACCCAAATCCTATTTGTTTATCATCAATCCCAATTCCGGAAGCCGAAAACTTCGTGACTGGGACGGTTTGCTTTCCAGGCATATGGGGGATCATCCCTATGAACTCCTGTATACCCGTCACGCAGGGCACAGTCAAAGCATTCTTGCCCAATACCATGATGACCCCGATCTATGCATTGTGGCTGTTGGTGGCGATGGTACCATCAATGACCTGCTTCCCGGCATACTCCGAAGTCGCGCAATCCTAGGTCTAATTCCAACGGGTTCAGGAAATGGTCTGGCACGCCATCTGAGGATCCCAATGAGTCCTGTAAAGGCCTTAAAAAGACTTCTCGAAGGACGCATTCATGCACTGGACTTGTTGGATGTCAACGGCCATTTGTGTTGCAATACCTGCGGCGTTGGATTCAGTTCTACTGTAGCCAGGAATTTTGGGAAAGACGGCAAGCGTGGATTTTGGACCTACCTAAAACTTGCTTTTATTTTGCATAAAAACAGCCCTTTGTTTACAATTACCATCAACGGTCAGACATTCAGAGACGTGTGGGCTGTAGAAATCGCCAATTCTTCACAGATGGGTAACAATGCGGTCGTGTCGCCCATTGCTTCTGTCAACGACGGAATCATGGATGTATTGATCATGAAGAAGCCGCAACTTTGGCAAATACCAGGTTTGATCTTTATGGTTTTTTCAAGAAACATTTTAAGCTCGAGACTCAGCCAATTCCTGAGAGCGAACAGTCTGGAAATAGAGCTTGACGCAGAACACGATCACCATATTGATGGAGATTACCGTGGCATGGTAAAGCACCTTTCCATCGCAATGAAGGCCTCCGCAATTCAGATTGTATCTTAGCACATTGAATCCAAATTATGACAGAAGTACTTTGGGGTATAGACCTTGGTGGAACTAAAATTGAAGGTGTCGTTCTTCGGATGGATGGACAATTGCAAATCCTTGAAAGACTAAGAACTCCAACAGAGGCCCATAAAGGCTACGAGCATGTTCTGCAGCAAATCAACAAATTGATACAAGAACTTTCTGTTCGCACGGGATTTGTCCCACAGCGCATTGGAATGGGCACACCGGGTATCATCGATAAGGAGACCCACCTTGTGAAAAATTGTAACACACTGGGCCTGATGGGTCGACCTATGAAGTTAGACCTCGAAAAAATGCTGGGTATGGAATTCCGGATTGCCAATGATGCAAACTGCTTTGCAATGGCAGAAAGCCTTTTGGGGATTGTTCCGGAATATGTCCAAAACCCTGAAGTGGTTTTTGGCGTAATTATGGGCACAGGTGTAGGATCCGGAATCGTGGTAAATGGAAAAGTCATTCACGGAAAACATGGAATTGGAGGCGAGTGGGGTCATAATGTTCTGGAAGAGGGAGGAGATTTGTGCTATTGCGGAAAAAAAGGTTGTGTGGAATCTTTTATTTCAGGACCCGCATGCCAAAAATATTATCACAAGCTCACCGGTGAAAATCGCCCCATGGCTGAAATATATCAACACTATAAAGAGGGAGAAGCTGCCGCCCGCGAAACGATTGACAGACTTTTGCATTATTATGGAAAGGCCATGGCAACAGTGATCAACATTATCGACCCCGATGTTGTCGTACTTGGGGGCGGCTTGGGAAATCTGGATGTACTTTACGACCTGGGAAAAGAAGAGGTAAAGAAATATGTTTTTAACGATGAACTAAAAACCCTTTTCCTAAAACCAAAGCTAGGTGACAGTGCAGGCGTAATCGGTGCTGCCTTGCTCTGATGGATGAGCCACTGCATGCTTTTTACTGCTGTTATTTCTTTCCTAATTTCCATACTTCCAAAATGAATCCGGACAGGACTGCGTTTACTCATAAAACCCATACTCTTATGAAAGTTTTATTTTTTATACCCTGTATGCTAGGTGTTGGTATTTCGGAAGCCCAGCAAATTATTTCAAACGATATCAAAGAAGTAACGGTCTACCTGAACGGTGCACAAATACACCGCGAATTGAAATTAAAACTGGTACCCGGTACTCAGGATATACGGATCAAGGGCCTTGCTACTCAAATAGACCCAAACAGCATTCAGCTGCGCAGCTCCTCAGACTTTATCATTCAGGCTGTGCGTCATGAACTCAACTACATTCAACCCAATCAGAACAAAGCGGAGGAGCTTCTAAAAAAGAAGGCCCTTTTAAAGGATGAACTTGCGAAATTGGAACAGCAGATATTTTTGCTGCAATTTGAAAAAACCAGTTTACAAAAAAACCAGGTTCAACTCGTTGGTGTACCCAACTCGTCAGCGAAACTTGATGATTTAAAATTATTGATTGAGTATCAGAAGCTGAAACTAGGGGAACTTCTTCCGAAAATATATGAGCTCGAAAAAAAGGGCAAAGATCTTCAGACAGATATTGATAAACTCGACCGGCAGATTGCAGAGATAAATCAGGGAGAAAAGGAACCCAGCAGTGAACTGATACTTAGTTTAATTGCAAAAACCGCCGGAACCGTTGACCTGGACTTAAGCTATTATTCGAACCGTGCCAGTTGGTCAATGAATTACGATATCAAATTAAAAGACATCTCTTCACCGCTGGAATTATTTTACAAAGCACAAGTGAGCCAAATGACCGGAGAAGACTGGAACAATACTAAACTCACGCTCTCCACAGCCAATCCACTGGTGCGTGGTGATCGTCCTGTTTTATATCCCTGGTTTCTTCGGAATGAATCTCCACCAGTTGTTGCTTATGATTCCTACCAGAGAGCTGCACCACCTGCAGCTTTGGAGATGAAAGCAGAAGCCGCAGGTGTACAAGTGTTTGTTAGTGAAAAGGAACAAATTACCAGTAGAACATACAACATTGACATACCGTACACCATTCCGTCCAATAACAAAGCTTTTCAGGTTGAAATAAAAAAGCAGTCGGTTCCAGCACGGTTCATATATTACGCGGCTCCAAAACTGGAAACAGAAGCATTTTTGACAGCGGAGATCAGCGATTGGGAAGATTTGAATTTGATTGATGGCGAAGCACAACTGTTCTTCGAAGGAAGTTTCCAGGGAAAAGTAATGATCAACACACAATCCATCCAGGATGTATTCCGGCTTTCCCTGGGCAGGGACAAAGGAATAGTCATAGAAAGAAATAAAATCAAAGACTATTCAAAAAATAAATTCCTCTCTGACAAAAAGGAGATTACAAAAGGATATGAGTTTGCAATCAAGAACAAAAAGTCGCAAGCCATTGAACTAATAGTAGAAGATCAATTACCCCTTTCAACGCAAAAGGAAATTAAAGTTGAAGGAGAAGAGCTATCCGGTGCCAGCTTTAACAATGAGACAGGAGAACTTCGGTGGGTGTGGAACCTGAAACCCGGAGAACAGAAAAAATTCAACTTTAAATTTAAAGTAACCTGCCCGAAAGATTTTGTCTTAAATCTCGATTAATGACAAGATCCTGAAGAACAGGTAGCAGCAAAAAAAAGGCGAACAAACATTTGTTCGCCTTTTTTTTATTTGATGATCATCAAGGGCAAGGTCTTTTGAGCTGCACGTTGCTGAAAGCGTAGGTAATAATTTCCCGGAGGATAATTTTCGTTTTCAAGATTAAAGTGATGAACCCCTGCTTCAAGTTTCCCCTTAAAAAGTTGTTTCACAACTACTCCCATTGGGCTGATCAGTTGCAGTTGAGCATACCCATCCATGCTTACGAGCTCGACCTCAGCGCGATCGAAAAGGGGATTTGTACTGAGTTTCAATTCCAGCAGATCTTCGGATTCCCTCAGGTTTTCCGCCCCGGTAATACAGTTTGATTTTTTAACAATGGGAAGCTGTTGAAAATTCCGCTGCATAATTTGGGTTAATGCCGGATCTTTCACGCAAAACCAATCCTGCAGTACGGATGCATAGACGGAACGGAAATCATACTGCATGGGTATATTATCATATTCATTGACGGTAGCAGGAATAAAGGGATTCGTACCTACAACACCTGAGATTGCATTTTTCCCAAAAACAAAAAGCGGTGCCGCAGCGCCATGATCTGTTCCACCTATGCCATTTGTTCCACTCATGTTCTCCTTAATCCTCCGCCCAAATTCGCTAAAGGTCATACCCAATACCCGGTCATCCAGTTTAAGACCCTCGAGATCCCGCTGAAATGAAAAAACCGCGTCGCTAAGAAGTTGCAAGAGCTCCGCATGCGTCCCCTTGCTTTTATTTGTGGAATCGACCTGTTCCGAATGTGTATCGAAGTTGTAAAGGCTCACCAGATACAGTCTGGTCTTAAGTCCACCTTTAATAATTCGTGCAATAACTTTCAAAGTGTCGGCTAAAGTGTTTCCGGTGGGATAGGCTGCACTGTTGGTCCCTTTTAAGTAGGACTGCAAAAGGGCATCTGCAAAGGATTTAGACTGCCTGTTGATGGTGCGTATGAAACTGAGTTCTTTGCCGTAATTGTTATTTGGTGCGGGATCGTCAATACCATTTGGCCATGCGCCAAATATATCCGGATTGGAAACATTCATAGCCATTTGAGCGTTCCGGCCTTGAAACAACAGTGGAAGATTCCCACCAACCTGCACAGCGAGCGGATCAGGATTTTTTGTATTCGGGTAACCCAGTGGAAACCCAGGAAATTCAGTATCCAGATACCGACCTAGCCACCCGGTATCCAACACCTGATCGGAATCTGCACCTGTCGTCCAAATATCTGTAGACCTGAAATGAGAAAAGTCCGGATTGGGATATCCTACCGACTGAACGATGGACATTTTCCCTTCATTGAACATTGTCTGAAATCCTTTCATCGAAGAATGCAGAGCCAGATTGGGATACCCATTCAATGGCAAAAGGTCTTTTGAATTTTGATAGATTCCGGGCCGGGCTTTTACATAATTGTCATAATAATTCAACGGAATGGTTGTGTTCAAGCCATCATTCCCACCACCGAGATAAATAAGAACCAAGACATGATCGGTGTCCACCCCGGGATTGACCATATTCTGCAGCAACAATGAATCGCTGTAAGCATTGACGGGTATTCCATTGAGCATGGCAGGAACAACCACTCCGGTGGCGGTAGTTTGTAAAAATTGTCGACGTTTCATATTGCTGAACACTATTATTGTAAATACTAATTTTTATATCTTGGATACGAACAAATGTTAGGATAATTGATATTCCGCCTGCAGGATAATTTCGCGGTACAATGCATTTAACCTTGTTTCGACTCCAGCCCTAGCCATTGCATCATTGGGGTTGGCTTTGAAAAATTTCCAGGCTGTCGTCCAATAGCTGTCGTCCGGGTAACCTGATATCAGAAAGGACTTGAAATACGCATAGGAAGTATCGGACAAAGGATAATTATACAAGTACTTCACGGCATCGCGAACCAGAAAGTCCGCAGATTCTGCTCTGGTCAATTTGAGTGTAAACAAAGTAGGATCCATCTTCAGTTTTATTCCAAGGAACTCAATGCCATTCGGGCTGGTCAAATTTTGAGCAACGGTATTTCTATTGGCAAGAGAATCTGCATTCACCCAAATTTCATGGTATTGCGGTTGCTGATACCATGCCTGCCATCCCGCCACTACAGGAGGTTCGGCAATCTGTAATCCCTGATAGGCTGCAAGAGTGGCAATACCACCCCAGGCGAGATACTGCTGGATCAGACTTGCGTCGTCCACCACTTTTGGAAATGCAATGTCAAATTCCCGACAAATGCCCACGGCATAATCAAGTGGACTTTTTATAACACAGCCGTGGACTGCCACATCGAAAAAGTGCTGGGAACTGAACAGCCGCTCGAGCACCTTCTTGATTTCAAAATTTTGTTGAATGCAGTAATCCGCAAGAGGACGTATGACATTCGTTTCAATAAGGTCATCGATTTCATAATAGACAAAGAAACGATAGATCTTCCTGCAGATATGTCTGGCAGTTTCCACATTATCAAACAACATGGAGATTAATTCATCGAGTTCCTGCTCTCCCTGACCTAAAAATTTTCCGGTGATGACCTTGTTTTTATAAAACGAGGAAAAACTTTTATTAGAGGTGTCGTGCTGTGTAAAATCAAAGTAATACGTCATGGGCATTACCAGGGGATTGATGCGGTATCCTGTCAGGATTTTAGCAGCTGCTTTTACATCATCTTCCGTATATTTTGAATCGGGCCCCTTTCCTACTGTGAACAGTTCTTGTAATTCACGTGCATAATTTTCATCCGGGGCGCTCTTACTGTTTAAGTAGCCATTTAAATATCTGAGCATTGCCGGATTCACCGTAATTGCCTTAGCCAATGTCTTGAAATTGCCGAGGCAGTTGTTTCGCAAAAGCATATAATACTGGTGCATTGCCTGTGCGAATTGCACTTTGTCGGCCTCAAGTGCAAAATGATTGTGCCAAAACAAAGTCATTTTCTCCGTGATATTGGGAGCTTGCCGGAGCATATTACCTACCCACCATGCTTTAAATACATCATTACGTGCCTGATAATATTCAGGTGGCAATGCGCCGTTCAGGGGTGCATTTACAAAACTTTGGCCAAAAGGAACATCCGGATCGGGTTTTTGGGCGGTACTGTAAATATTTACCGGGGGAACTGGGTTTGCATCAGGGGTAAGCAAATCCGCCAAAGATTTGGCCAGCCCCTTGGCTAACATCTGATCGATATCCTCTTTGCGAGATCCAAAACAAAGTCGCCGCATCAAATGAATGGCTTCATTCTCGGTCCAAGGACCTGTGTAGGGATCCAGATAGGCAGTTGGATGTACCAAAGATTGGGACCGGCGATATGCCAGGATACCCATAAATTCATTGCGATTCATACATAGTTGATTCCTTACAAAGCTAAAAAAGCCGAAGCCAATTCCTTTAAAAAAGTATTAAAAGTCCTAATGGAAGAATTTCCGGAAGTATGCGCCTGTCTGATAGAAAGAATGTTAATGCGTATGCGAAGGGAACCTCTTTCAATAGGAAAACGTTCTGTATGTTTGTTATGAAAAGCGTAACAATGAATCTGAATGTATGGATACAGGGGGTGGTTCTCCTCTCGTTGATTGCCTCCTGCAAATCAAAAGAAATAAAAAAAACAAATATGGTCGGAAAGTACGAAGTACATCTTGAATTGGATCAAAATCATTTTAACAAACAGACCGTTCGCGATAGCATCAACAATGCCTTGGGAAAAGCCAAAGAAGAGTTGACTAAAGCCAAAGTGGAAATGGACGCAGAAATGGATACCGCCTTCATTGATACCTCCACGGCTGAAGGTAAAATGGAATATTTTGCCAAATCTTTTGCAAAGAGCATGGCGGCATTTGGTAAAGACCTTGGAGAAATGGGCATTTTACTTGGCGAAGCAGCAGGTGATGTAGCAACCGGAGCAATGGATTTTGCAGAAAATGTTGTTCGCAAAGTACATATGGATGTGGAACTTGCCGCAGATGGAAAAATCATCACCAGTTCCAGTCTTGCAAACCGGGTACAGTTTGTTGGATCCACCTGGGAGGTACATGATCAAACCTTTATTTTTAAAGATGACAAGGGTCAAATAAAAAATGAGTATAAAATCCTTCAGCAGGATGATACCGGATTTGTTTTAGGTCACGAAAAATACCGTCTGGTTTTTTCTAAAAAACAATAATTCCTTTATACTATTCTTTTTACTATCGCATTGTCAGATAGTGAAAGTCCTTCCCTGCTTTTACTGACCTCTCTGATCCAATTAATGCCAGGTTTTTTACCTGCTTGGAAGCTTCCTAATAATGTCTCGCGTTGAAGTGCTTTTGCCCCATTGTACGTCGCCCATTGGAAAAGATCCTGCAGTGGAAGCCAAGAATTGGATTTCTGGATGGTTTTTATTTCACTTAATATAGAAAGTTTCCAGTTTGAACTCAGGCTATCAGTTCCGATACATACTGATGCACCTGCATCTACAAAATTCCGATAGTCCGGCATCCGGTTTTCAATAAAAAGATTTGCATTTGGACATGTAATAAAATACACATTTGGATTCCACGCAATTGCATCCGAAATCTGCTGGGAAGTCGTGCAGGTATTATGTACAAATAAAAGGGGATGGGCCGGATCAAGATGTTCCATCGTGTAATAAATGGAATCTTTCCCTGTTATCTCAAATTGGTCCATAGGGAAGCCAAAGGATTCCCAAAATCCCGGATACTCCCCTTCCTTATATTTAAAAAGCAAATCCTCTTCGGGAGATTCCTGGTTGTGTATACTTAGAACACCCGGTCGGCTTTCATTTAATGCGTTCAGTTTTTTGAATAAGGATTTGGAAACGCTATAAGGAGCATGGGGAACCATAGTGCCCTGAAGATCCCCCAATGCATCGTACACCCCTTTGTACATTTCGAAAAAATGCCCTGCTTTATCTTCTTGTAAAAAATCAAAAGCCTCGATAAATGTCATGTAATAAATCGGACTGTTCCTTTTGACTTCAAAACTGTCTGTCTTATTTGAAATGTCGCCCACTGCCACTATTCCTTCTTCAAACATTTCCAGATCAGCACGCTGTATACATTGTTGAATGAGTTCCTGCGGAGACTCGCGATGTTGAACAACGCTTTTTAGAAATGGAATCAGTCGTGTTCCAGATGAAAATTCATTTTTTAAATGGGACAATTCAATATGACAATGCGCATTTATAAATCCGGGAGTCAACAATCCGGGATAATACTCACAGGCGCGCAATTCCTCCGGGCTTGCCTGCTTAAACTCAAGGACCGTACCCGATTCATCTACCACAAGGCGGTGATTGCTTACAAAACCACGATTACCCGTATGAATGAAGTCTGCTGTAATATTCCTGATCATCTTTACATTCATTTTTGTAATGTGGTGTTGGGATATCACATTTTATAAAACCCGATTTGCAAATCCTGAACGATAATACCATTTCGGATGCGGGGTTCAAACCAGGTACTTTTTGGAGGAAGCACCATGTGTTCATCAGCCACTTTAATAAAATCTCTTTTGCGGACCGGAAAGAAAACAAAACCCGTATGGTCAGGCTTTTCCGTAAGGCTCTTTACCATGGAACGAACCGATTTGATCCCTTCATAATAGACAATACGGTCGCTGGATCTGATATTCTCAATATTCATCAAATCATGTAATAACAGCTCGTTAAAAATGTCCATATCAAATGCGATTCCATTTTTCTGCTTAAAATACAGGATGACCTCCTTATTCCATACGATGGAATATGTCTGACTTGATGTTAATAAAATGACTTCGAATTTCTTTTGACTCTTTCTTGGTTTTTTAAGTGGAGTTACACTTGCATATTTTGCAAGAAAATTGATTACATCCTGGGTAGAAAATAAATCTCCGGTGCGGATCAAACGATTGTAAGGAAAAATACTTAATTCGGAAAAATCGAAGAGGGCACACATGATATGATGTAAAGACTCCTTGCCCAATTCCGGATTATGAAGCAGCAATTTACTGATGGAAGCCATGCGGTGGTGACCATCTGCGATGTATGCCTTTTTTACTTTTGCCTTGAACTCCTTCTGAAATTGTGCAATAAAGCTTTTATCCTGAACCTCAAAAAATTCATGTATTTGTTCGTCCTTTTCGAATCGAAGTTTGAACTTAGGACGGACTCCAAGAAAACTTTTAGCAATGAGGTCTTTTATTTTTTTCCGTTCATTGTACACAATGAGCACAGGCTTTATAATGGCCTGTCGTTCAATCATCAAATTTCCAATATTATCCTCTTGCTGCGTAAGTGTGTTTTCGTGTTTTTTTATCATCCCTTTCAAATAGTCCTGGATATCCACAGCAGCAATGATTCCATGATAGAGCTTATCCTTAGTCTTTATGCGATATACAAATAGGGATTCGTGTTTTAAATCGACGAATAGGTCCTCCTTTTTCATGTCCGGATAAAGCCACCGCACCTTGTCAATAAAGGCTTCTGGCTCTTTTATTTTGGTATAATCGGGATGAAGGAAATGAAAAGGCTTTATATTCACAAGGCTACACTTATCTCGGGTAAAGTTCTTAAATAATAGGAATTCTAAAGCATTTTCATCAGTGTATTATAAAACCAATGAGAATCCGTTTTCAGAAGTAACTCCAGCGCATGGTCAGCCTTTTGGGTAAAGTCTTTCAATTCGGTCACCACTTTTTTAAATTCCTTGCTTTGTGGACATTTTTCGGTACATCCCACAACCAGAGACAACTCGGTGAGCATTGGTTCCAGCTCTCTTTTTTTCCGATTCAAAAGGATTTGCTTAAAAATGGTGTGCAGGTTTTTTTCCGCATAATAATATTCGCAACGGACTCCTTCCTTGCTGTCGCGGTAAACCAAACCCCAATCAATAAGGGCTTTTATATTCATATGCACATTTGCCTTGGAAATATCCAGTTCATGAAGAATCTGATCCGCACACATGGGCTCAAGGGATACCATTAACAATGCATGTATTTGTGCCATTGTTTTATTAATGCCCCACTGTGGGCCTAGTCTGCCCCACGTTTCGACAAATTTCTCTTTGCAAACCTGGTATTCCATATATCCTCGCTTAAGAATAACAAACGAAGGATAAAAGGTTCAGCAGTTATGCAAAAATCAGCGATTTTGGATAAAAGGCAATTTACAAACCCGACCCTGGATCTGTTTGGAACCAACAGCAATATGGATTATTTGACCCTCCGAAGCGCATGAAACTGGTACATAAGCCATACCTATCGGGATATTTAATGTTGGGGATTGTGTTCCTGAGGTTACGACTCCTATCTCTTGGCCCTGTTCATCTACAACAGGATATCCATGGCGAGGGACGCGACGGTCCTCAACCGTAAAGCCAACCAGTTTTTTGCGCACCCCTTCCTTTTTCTGCTTCAAAAGCCAATCTTTACCAATGAAATCTCCTTTATCGATTTTGGTAATCCATCCAAGGCCTGCCTCGAGGGGTGAAGTGCGATCGTCTATATCATTTCCATACAGACAAAATCCCATTTCCAGACGCAGCGTGTCCCGTGCTCCAAGACCGGCTGGAATAAGTCCTTCCTCCTTTCCTGCACGTACAATTTCCTCCCATAAATGCAGTATTGCAGCATTATCAGCATACAGCTCAAACCCACCGGCCCCTGTGTATCCCGTAGCAGAGATCAACACATTTTCCTTACTTGCCATGCTGCCTTTTGCAAAATGGTAATACGCAATTTCATGCAAAGGCACATCTGTCAGTTTCTGCAAAATTTGAGTAGCCTTAGGCCCTTGAACTGCAATCAATCCTGTTTCATCTGATATATTGATCATGCGGGTATCAAACTGATTATGGGAAGTGATCCAATTCCAGTCTTTTTCAATATTCGATGCATTTACTACAAGCATAAATGCTTGTTCGCCCGCTTCGCACATATTCTCAGGTAATCGGTACACCAACAAATCATCCACGATTCCCCCTTCCAGGTTAGGCAGACAGGAATACTGAGCCTGGCCAATTTTAAGCTTTGAAACATCGTTTGATGTTACTTTCTGAACCAAATCAAAAGCCTGTTTTCCACGAACTATAAATTCTCCCATATGGCTTACATCAAAAATGCCAGCGCGGTTTCTCACTGCTTCGTGCTCTTCCTTAATTCCGGAATACGAAATGGGCATGTTGTACCCTGCAAATTCTGCCATCCGGGCTCCCAATTCAATATGTTTGTTGGTCAATGGTGTTCCTTTCATTTGTTGTCCGTTTTTATTTGTTTTTCGATTATTTCTATATTCTGAATACTATCGCCCTGATAGATACTTTCAAGTATATCGTTTCCCGACAACAATTTTCCAAAAATGGTATAATTGCCATCTAAGTGTGGTGCCGGCGAATGGGTAATAAAAAATTGCGTACATTCCGTATTCAGACCTGCGCTTGCCATACCAACCATCCCTGATTCCATAAAGTTCATGGACGAAATTTCTGTACGAATCGTATAATCCAGGCTTCCATAACCGTCTCCCCGAGGACAACCCGCTTGCACAACAAAATTTGGAACAACGCGATGAAAAAATTTATCCTTGTAAAATCCATCCTTTACAAGTTTGATAAAATTGGCAACAGTCCCCGGAGCAAAAGCAGGGAACAAGGCAATCGTCATATCGCCTTTACTTGTCAAAATCCGAACCGTAATGGTGTCACCGTAGCTATCGAGCAGGGACCAATCTATAGGATGATTGTATGCAGGTGTTATAGGATTAAAAGAATTACGGTTTCTCTTAGCAATGCATTTTGTCAACTCATTATACGTTTCAATATCCCTTGGCAGACTCAATTTTTGTCTTGCTAGAGTAAGCAAGGAATCTGCACTAAAATACTTCTCAATGACAGGTCTTTTATTTTTAAATATGGAAGCCAATATCGCCAATGTTCCCGGATTTCCGGAAATACATTGTTCTTCAAAATAACGAGCCAGTGAAGGATAAACGGGATTGAGACTTCCCTTAAACACCGTAGTAAAATCAGGACGATCTATGATTTTTTCAATACATTCGGCTACGGTTGTATTTACATAAGGACTTGCTTTTGGACTTGAAAAGGATAAGATGGTATTCAGATCGCTGGTATGCGTGGATAGTGCACGAATATAGGCTGCCTTTTCATAAGGATTTTTAGTAGTTGCAATAAGTCCTTTGAGGCGGTAAAGTAGATCATTCCGTGTAAGAATCAAGTAAAAAGGCACATGTCGCAATGCCGCTTCAAATACCAAACTGCGCACTTGCCATGGCAAAGATTTTTGTTCACATAGCTTTTTGAGCTCTTCAAAAATTTCCGGTGTTCCCTTATCAACCAGGTATTGTGCAGCCTGCAATGCAACAGATACAGAAGGATTCTGAATGACTTTAAGTGCAAAATTCTGAGCCTGCAAACTTGAATGGTTGCTAAGCGTCTTAATCAGATTTGTCTGAATGCGGAGATCCAGACCCCGCGAATAGAGTTCTTCAAGAGCGTTCAGCACGTTTGCACCCTGAATTCTTCCCAATGCACTAATAATGCACATCCGTATGTAAGGATTCTTCTCATCATTTGAAGATTTGCGCAATATTTCAGTATAGGAGCCGAGATCCAAGTTTTTAAAGCGTTGTAAACAATGTGCAGCAACCAAGCGGACTTTTTCTGGAAATGCCTCGTTTGTCGCAACCCTGACAAGCTTTTCAGCAGCATCGGGACAAAATAGTTGTCTCAAGCCAAAACGGTAAAAGGCCATAATCTGTCCATATACGAGCAATGTATCATTTGGGGTGTAACTGCTGATGCCGCATAGTAATTCTAAAGTGGTTTTGGAACCGCACTTTCCCAGAGCTTCCAAAATGAGTGCATTCGTTTTATTGAAAGCTCCTGCAGAGTCCACCGCAATAAACGCCTTGGTAAGTTCCGCTTCTGCAGAAACATGGCCTGTTTGTCCGAGAGCAAATACTGCTGCCTGCCGTACCTCTTCAACAGGGTCTGATAAAAGTGGCAGGAGATGCATAACGGAGGCACTGTCCTTCAGTGAAGCAAAACCCATGGCAGCCAAATACCGGTAGGAAGCTTTCTTTTCCTTGAGATAGCCCGACAAGGAATCTATGTTTCCCTTGTCTTTTAAATCAAAAATGTGACGCACCTGAGGATCCCTGAGGGAATATTGCGTAGAGCTGAGGTCCTCTTCAATGGGCGGAAAACAGGATGTGGCCCACAAAGAGAGCAGGATTCCCATCACAAGCCAGCGTGAAAATTTCGGAATACTAACGGTCATTTGTCTTATATCTGAGATATCGGTAGTATGAAAATAAAGCAATCACACAGGAAAGAATTTCCAAACCAACCCGGAGCATTGCTGTTATGTCTGCTTGTTCCGCATTCCTTTTGAAGGGCCAGAACAACAAAAATGCCAGACTGGCCGTCAAGACCTGTACCAGCCGGACCCATTTGATGGTGGGTTGTTTCAAAGGAACATAAAATAAAATAAACAATAGCCCTGATGAAATGGGGACCAATCCGGTATGCAATTGAAAATTATTGTCGATGAATCCCCACAATCCAAGAAAGAAAAGAGAGATCCCATTGTACAACGCAGTTCGTGAAGGCTTCATTCTTGTTAATTTCAAACAGTTCTACCCGGGGCCATTATAAGGCAGAATAAAAATGCAAACTTAAATCTAAATGTGCAAAGCCCCAAACATGTTCAAGCCTTCACAAATACGCATTTTATAATGCTCCTACGGAATTACTCCTCTTCAAAGATCTCGTCTTGCTTCGTTGGCTTGGTTCCTTGCAGCAAGTCTTCTCCGGACCCATGGGATTCCATTAGCTTTTTAAATACGTCGCAATTCAATTCAATGTCAATGGGGCCGGAAGGTTGGATAAACTGGACGTTAGGATCGAAACCAGAGGTAGAATCGGCTTCCAGCCTTCCTATGAAGCTTGTAAAAAAAGGTTTGGCCATGATCGAGCCCTGTCCTAATGTAAGTGAGAGAAATCGGATCCAGGGATCCTCGCCACCTACCCAGGTGCCCACTACCAGATTCGGTGTAATACCCATATACCATCCATCAACAAAATTGTTGGTTGTACCCGTTTTACCTCCATTTGGTGTTTTAAGAGTCCATGACGGACTGGATCTGCGAAGCAGGTCAACCATTACATAATTGTAATTTGGAGATAGAGCAACATTGCTGACAGGGGTATTTTTGTATATCACCCTTCCATTTTTATCTTCTATTTTGGAAACAAAATACGGTTTGGTATAGATGCCATTGTTTGCAAAGGTGCTGTAGGCACCCGTCATTTCCATAACGGATAAATCAGAGGAACCAAGAACAATAGAAGGAAATTTTGGAATCAGATAACCACCATCCTTCCGTTTCATCGAAGAGTCGATTCCCATATTGTGCAACAATCCCCGGATAGGCTCTACACTTCCTAACATGATCACCAGTTTTACAGTTATGGAGTTAACAGAGTATGCGAGCGCTTTATAGAGATTCATTTTCTCACCAGTAAATGATTCCACAGAGTTACCTGGCGACCATGCTTCCGGCAAATGAAAATTGGGATCATTTGCAGGTATCGTGTATTGGATATCCTGGAATTCACTGCATGGTGATATGCCCTGAAGTGCAATTGCAGTGGCATATACAAAAGGTTTAAAGGTAGATCCCACCTGACGCCGTGAGGTAACATGATCGTATTTAAAATAGCGGAAATTCGTACCTCCAACCCATGATTTAATTTCACCTGTATGGGGATCTACAGCCATTGAGCCTATTTGCATATGCTTACGGTGAAATTTAATGGAGTCGAGAGGACTCATCATGGTGTCTTTTTCGAGCGTTGTCTGATAGTCGTACACCTTCATTTTAATTGCCGTTGTCATTTCACGCCGTACTTCTTTTTCAAAGGAACCCCAGATACGACTGATTTCAGGCCACGACTTTGATTTCAGAATTTTTAAAGAATATTCGTATTGCGTTTCATTGATTTGGTTTTTTGCAAGTTCCCTTTTGAGGGAACCTGGATTTTTTGTTTCGTTGACCAACCTCTGAATCGTTCTGTCGTTCACATCAACATCTCCAATTTCGGATTCCAGTTGTGCCATTAAATTTCCATAAAATCGCGTCCATATATGATAAAAACGTTCGGTTTCGCGGATCATTTGGTTCAGTGATTCCTTGCGGATTTGCAAAACTTCATTGGCTGCATCATAGGTCCATGGATCTTCTTTGGCCCACACATTAAAATAAGCTTTTTGAATCTTCTGCATATGTTCTCTGGCAGCGAGTTCAGCGATTTGCTGGTATTTTGGATCAATCGTTACATATATTTTTAACCCATCCTGGTAGGGATTGTATTTGGAGCCATCCGGCTTCCTGTATTTCTCTTCTTCAAACAATTGCTTCAGCCATTCCGCTAAAAACGATCGGAAATAAAGTGCCTGTCCTTCCAGGTGTGAATCGCGTTTGAAGAAACTAAGGTCGATTGCTTTTTTTTGCAATTCCTTCATTTCCGCTTTTGTAATTGCACCCTCATTGCGCATCAGTTCAAGAACAGTATTTCTGCGGCCCATGGCCAACTTTGGAAATCTCTTGGGATTAAAGCGCGTGGGATTTTTAAGCATTCCGATGAGCATTGCAGCTTCATCTGTTGTAAGGAACTTTTGATTTTTGCCAAAATAGGTCTGGGATGCGGTCTGCACACCATTTGCTCCATACAGAAAATCAAACTTATTAAGATACATTGCGATGATCTCCTCCTTGGTATAGGATCTCTCTAATTTCACAGCAGTCAGCCATTCTTTCATTTTAGTTTTAACCATCAGAAAGCCTTTCACAAATGCATTTCGGCCTTCCATATCAGGTCTTTCAAAGAGTAATTTCGCCAACTGTTGGGTGATGGTACTCCCACCTCCAGACTCCTGTTGACGGAATAGAATGGTACGCACCGCCACACGCGTCAATGCGAAAAAGTCAATTCCTGAATGATTGTAAAAACGACTGTCTTCTGTGGCTAAAAGTGCTTTCACCAAGGCAGGGCTCAGACTATCAAACGGGATGAATTCCCTGTTCTCGGTATACAGTTTTCCTAAAATACTTTTATCATTTGCATAAATTATGGAAGCCTGATTGTAATTCGGATTCTCGAGATCCTCGAAAGAAGGGAGGTTGTCAAATGAAACCAGGATCAGAAACAAATAGAAAAAAGCCAATGAACCAAACACGCATTTCCAGAACAGCAATATGGCTTTGTCATACCATGGACGATCATCCGGGCTTTTGCCGGAATAGATATCCGTAAATTTGAATTCCTTGAGCAAATTGCTGAAGGTCCTTTTTATTTTATCTCTTAACTCCATCGTATAGTCACAGCAAAAATCGGATTATTAACGTATATATTCAAAAGATTCCAACAGCTCCGTTTGAGATACCTTTTGATCCAAAACAGGTATTCCGGGTTTTTCCAACAAACTGTAGAGGACTTCTCCCTTGTTTCTTTTTTTATCGGCTTGAAGTCTGGAAAGCACCTTGTTCAAAAATGCTTCACCCCATGCAATCTTCGGAGCAAACATCCGGATCCACTTTAAAATGCTGTCGTGCAATCCCTCCGGCCATGCATACCTCAATGCGGATATATGCATTTCACAAATCATTCCCAATGCTATTGCTTCACCATGCAACAAGGGATTCCCGGTTTCAAATGAACATGCCTCGATTGCATGTCCAATGGTGTGACCGAAATTCAGTGCCTTTCGCTTACCATGATCGTGGAGGTCATGATGAATAAAATCGAGCTTTGTTTCAATGGAACGTTGTATCCATGGTACCATCTTTTCGGCTGAGATGGGCCAAGCTTCCTCCATCAATTCATGATAATAGGCAGGGCTATAAATTAAAGAATGTTTGATGATTTCTACAAAACCACTTCGGATCTGTCGCTCCGGAAGCGTAGAAAGGAATCCGGTATCGATTACAACTGACAAGGGTAAACTAAAAGTACCCAAAATATTTTTTGAAGCTGAGAAATTAACGCCTGTCTTTCCGCCTATAGCCGCATCCGCCATAGCCATAAGTGTAGTAGGTACATAAATCGACTGCACACCCCGCATAAACACTGAAGCACAGAAACCACCAAGATCACAGATCATCCCACCGCCTAAACAGATGACCAGGGATTGCCGGTCCATTCCATGAAGCATCCATGCCTCCCAGACTCTTCGGCACGTATCAAGGGATTTTGAAGATTCCCCTGCAGGTACTATTGTTTCATTAAAGAAATCCAATCCTGAATTTTGCATGAAGTGAGGTTTGCAATAATGATGCGTGTGTTCGTCCATGATCAAAAAGACAGAAGAACAGGACATCTCTGAAAGCTGCTTTTTAAGGCTGCTCCAGGGTTGTTCCATATACATCTGTGTTTCTGTCATTGCACCAAACTTCATTTTAAAGATTCAGGCTTTAGCGTGCGCTGAGGTATTCGAGAATGCGCAACAATCCGATTTCATAACTCCGTATTCCATAACCCTCAACATGGAAATAGCAATTCGGACGAATCATAGACTGCTGTCTGAAGGATTCTCGATTTGAGAGTGTACTCAGGTGAATTTCCACTACGGGAGCTTCCATAGCAGCGATTGCGTCGCGCAAGGAAACTGACGTATGGCTAAGTCCTCCGGGATTTAAAAGTATCGCATCGGCCTTTGTACGATATTCATGCAGCCAGTCAATCAGTTGTCCTTCGTGATTGGATTGGTGATAAGGAATGGTGACTTGTGGGAATTTATTTTGCAATTCCTGCATCAAAACATCAAAACTATCGAAACCGTAGATATGTGTTTCGCGGATTCCGGTCAGATTCAGATTTGGACCATTTATTATTGGAATACACCACATCAGTTTACAATTTCCGACATGTACTTGAGTCGTATCAACCTGATTTCTTCAAACGTGATATCATCTTCCCTCAATGCTTTATAGGCCTCTTCAAGTGAATCAGAGTCTGCATGTTTGAAATATTCATAAATATCCTCCTTGGAGTATTCATCTACATTTTCATTAATGTAGTAATCGATATTGATCCGGGTACCTGATGATACAATCATGTTGAGTTCCTCCATAAGTTCCTCCATGTTCATCTGAAGGTTTTTCGCAATGTCCTCCAGAGGAATTTTCTTGTCTATATTTCGGATGATCTCCACTTTGTTTTTTGATTTATCTGCAACCTGACGGATTACAAAATCATCGGGTCTTTCAATATCATTTTCCTCAACATATTTTATTATGAAATCCAGAAAATCTTTACCATACCTTTCTGCCTTTCCTTTGCTGACACCCGAGATCATAGAAAGGTCCTCAATGGTTACCGGAAAGCGCGTTGCCATTTCCTCTAATGCAGGATCGAAAAAAATTACCCAAGGTTTTACCTTGTGTTTTTTTGCAACGTCAAGCCGGATTTCCTTCAATATAGTAAACAGATGTTGATCTAATGCGGCTCCCTGGGCAGGTGTGCTATCTTCCTCAAGTGCAGCAGCTGTATCACTGTAATCGTGATTGATGCTGATCATTACGGAATCCGGATGATTTAAGAAAGCAAGACCTTTTTCATTTAATTTCAGAATGCCATAGGTTTCAATATCCTTCAGGATGTAGTCGAGTAATATTCCTTGTCGGAACAAAGAGAACCAGTAGAGTTGACCTTTGTCTGCTCCTTTTCCAAAAAATTCATGTTTGTCTAGATCATAATCCAAAATGTCTTTCGTGCGCACTCCGCAAATGAATTCCACCAACGTTTTGATACCGAAATTCTGATTCAATGCCTGAATGGTTTTCAGTGCGAGCAACATTTCATCTTTGGCTTCATGCAATGGCTTGGGATTTCTGCAGTTGTCACACATAGCCTTGCATTGTTCAGGTTCGAATTCTTCACCAAAATAATGCAGAACAAATTTTCTTCTACAGACTGCACTTTCCACATAGGCCTCCATTTCATCCAACAATTGAGCGCCCATGTCTCTTTCCGAAGCAGGCTTGTCGCGTAGAAATTTTTCAAGCCGCAATAAATCACCGTTCGAAAAGAATGCATAACAATCACCCACCATGCCATCCCGACCTGCACGACCTGTCTCCTGATAATAATTCTCAAGGCTCTTGGGAATATCGAAGTGAATGACAAACCGCACATCGGGTTTGTCAATACCCATGCCAAATGCAATGGTTGCACAAATCACATCAATTTGCTCCATTAAAAAATCATCCTGAACCTGGGTACGGGCCTTTGCTTCCATACCTGCATGATACGGTGCTGCTTTTATTCCGTTTACCTGAAGGATCTGTGCAAGGTCCTCGGTTGTTTTTCGCGCTTGTACATAAATAATTCCGGATTCCCGGGGATGCATTTTTATGATCTGAACGATTTGTTTAATTGCTTGATCGCGGCTTAATTTGGGACGAACTTCGTAATACAGATTAGGCCTGTTAAAGCTTGAAACGTAGATATCCGGACCATTCATCTCCAGACTCTTCATGATATCTGTTTGTACTTTCGGCGTAGCTGTAGCAGTAAGCGCCATGATGGGGACATGCTTTTTTAAGGAATTGATCATATCCCTGATCCTCCTGTAATCTGGTCGGAAATCATGGCCCCATTCGGATATGCAATGGGCTTCGTCCACTGCAATAAAGCTGATTTCAACAGAATTTAAAAATTCGATGGTTTCTTCCTTTTGAAGAGTTTCAGGCGCAACATACAGCAACTTGGTCTTGGTTTTTACAATATCATCTTTGACCTGTTTAATTTCAGCCCGATTAAGCGAAGAATTGAGAAAATGGGCAATATCATCTGTTTGGCCATAACCTCTAATGGAATCGACCTGATTTTTCATCAAGGCAATCAACGGTGAAATGACAATGGCAGTACCAGGAAGCATCAGTGCCGGCAGCTGATAGCAGAGTGACTTACCTCCCCCAGTTGGCATGATAACAAAAGTATCTTTGCCCTGGAGAAGGCTTAATATTATTTTTTCCTGGTTATCTTTAAATTGTTCAAATCCAAAATGAAATTGTAAAGCTTTATAAACTTCCTCCTTGTTAAACATTGATCTCTCTATTTAGGCTAAAAAGCCTGCTTCATAACGAATACATTTCCCTGGTGGAAATTAAATCATGGGTCACCTCATCCACCTACAAAGCCATACTGACATTTACCAAAACAGCAATACAAGAATTCCGCTATTGGAGTATTTTATTTCAAGCCGAATTTAAAAGATTATGGCGTTTCTCATTGAGACCTGCAGCCTTTTAGATTCCGTTTGAACAATGTGCAATGGGGACATGCATTTAAATCCATCAGAATCTAAAAATACAAAAGAATCTGTTACTAGCTTAGCCACTTTGTGTTTTTTTACAATTTTTTTGCAAAACTTTTACGACCATTTAAATTATGTCAATAATCGAAAATGTGAATGAAAACCCACTTTTAGCAGCGCTTGAGCAGCTCGAAAAATCATCTCGTTACTTGGAGCCCAGTTTACCGCAACGGCAGCTTTGGTTGGAAGCCGCATCGCATAAAACAACGGAATTTATTGATAGTCTGTCGCATGGTCCTGCATTCCAAAAATTTGGATCCCTTCGGGGGGTACTCCAACTTAACCCGGAATCTGATACGCCCATGAGCATGGAACACATTCTGGAAGAATGGGACCAGAACCTCCTTGGAAAAGGTCTCAATCCGGCATCTGGTGGCCATTTGGGCTATATTCCGGGTGGGGGCATTTTCGCAGGTGTGCTTGGAGATTATTATGCAGCTTTATTCAACCAATATGCAGGGATCTATTATGGAGGACCAGGGGCTGTAAAAATTGAAAATGAAATCCTTCGCTGGTTGGTGAGATTAATGGGCTATCCTGAGGGTAGCTTGGGCAATTTGACAAGCGGGGGTTCTATAGCAAATCTGATAGCACTCGTGACTGCCAGGGAAGCAAAAGGTCTGCAGCCTTCAGACTTCAATAAAGCCTGTATTTACCTGACTTCCCAGGTTCACCATTGCGTTCATAAAGCATTAAGAATCATGGGATTGGGAACAGCCAACATCCGGACCGTGCCTTTAGATTCACAGTTTAAAATGGATGTACATGCACTCCGGAAACAAATTGAGCTGGACAAGGCGAATCAACTCATACCCTTTCTTCTCGTAGGAACTGCCGGGACGACGGATACGGGTGCCATTGACCCAATGGACACATTGGCGGATATATGCGAGTGCGAGGGCATCTGGTTCCATGTGGACGCTGCCTACGGGGGTTTCTTTGTCATGAGCCGGTTGAAATATCCGGATGGGTCCCCGGTAAAAGATGCCTTTAAAGGTATTGAGCGCTCAGACAGCCTGGCAATTGACCCGCATAAAGGACTTTTCCTTTCATATGGCTTAGGGGCCGTGCTTATCAAAGATGTCAAATCCCAGTATGCTGCTCATTATTATAGAGCCGCCTACATGCAAGATACCCTGGAAAGCCAGGAAGAGTTAAGTCCTGCAGACCTTTCGCCAGAGCTTACGAAGCATTTCCGGGGCCTGCGGCTGTGGGTCCCTTTGCGGCTCTATGGTCTGCAGCCTTTTGTGGATTGCCTGGATGAAAAAATCCTGCTTTGCCGGTATTTTTATGAGGAAGTGCGGAAAATGGGCTTTGAGGTTGGCCCCTACCCGGAGACTTCGGTATGTATTTACCGATATCCCTCTGCACGGGAAGATCCAAATGTGCTGAACCAAAAAATTGTCGATTTTGTCATACAGGATGGTCGCGTTTTCGTTTCCTCAACAACACTGGACGGGGTATACTGGATCCGCATTGCGATTTTAAGCTTTCGCACACATTTGAGTACGATAAAGACCTACCTGGAAGTCCTGGAGAACGCAGTTAAGAGCCTGGATGCCTAAAATACCTGTAATTTTGTTGGTAATTATAAATATAATCTCTACTTTTGCAGCCCTTTAAAAATAAATTTTAAAACATTTATGCGTCATTTTGAAGTAAGCTTTATCGTTGATCCAGTACTGTCGGGCGATGAAGTAAAATCGACAGCTCAGACTTACAGGGATATGCTCACCAATGAAGGTGCCCGCATTATCCATGTAGATGAGATGGGACTCAGGCAACTTGCCTATCCCATTAACAATCGCAACACCGGGGTCTATTATTGTATGGAATACGCCGCTGAAACAGGGGCTATGAATGCAAAAGTGGAACTCGCATTGAAACGTGATGAGCGCATTCTGCGCTTTCTAACTGTGAAGCTTGACAAATACGGTGTCAAGTACAATGAAGACAAGAGAAATGGAAAAATCGGCAAGAAACAAAGGATCCTTAAATCCAAAGAAGTACCTGTTGCCGTTCCCGAAGCGATAAAGGCCCCTTATGTCGCTCCGGAAATCATTGCAGATGAAGAAGAATAAGCACTTTAAATTTTAAAATCATGGCAACACAAGACGAAATAAAGTTTCTCAGTAATCCAAATATTGGTCAGAAAAAATCAAAATACTGCCGGTTCAAAAAATTCGGCCTCAAATACATCGATTATAAAGATGATGCGTTTTTGATACAGTTCGTAAACGAACAAGGGAAATTACTCCCAAGAAGACTTACGGGCAATTCATTGAAGTATCAGAGAAGGGTTGCTACCGCAATTAAGCGCGCTCGCCACCTGGCAATATTGCCATTTGTAACGGATCTTTTAAAATAAGTAAAATCGCAAATCATGGACATTATTTTATTAAAAGATATGGACAATCTGGGCGAAAAGCATGATGTGGTAAAAGTGCGCCCCGGATATGGAAGAAATTTCCTCATCCCACAAGGAATCGCCTTACTGGCCAACGATACCAACTTGCGTAAACTTGCTGAAATGAAACGTCAGGAAGAGGCTCGCGAAAATAAAAAGGTAAATGATTACCGCGCAATGGCAGACCAATTGAAAGACATAGTTTTGAAAATTGGAGCCAAGGTTGGTTCAACGGATAAAATTTTTGGTAGCGTAACCAATGTTCAATTGGCTCAAGCTATCAAAGAACAATGCAATCTTGATGTCGAGCGTAAGAAAATTCATCTTGAAGATGAAGTAAAAACAACTGGAAGTTATACAGCTACCATCGATTTCCATAAAGAAGTGAGCTGCAAAGTGAACTTCGATGTGGTACCTGAATAATTCTTTCTAACTAAGTAATAGGTAAATCCCGGTTGTGCCTCAACAGCCGGGATTTTTATTTTAACATGGCGGAGATGAACACAGAAAATGAAGAGAACACATGACATGTCTTAAGACATGTCATGTGTTCTCTCTTTATCTCCCGCATCCCAGATTCAAACCACGCACTAACCCAACTTCACATACGAAATGACCCTGCTATCCCAAAATCGCTATCTTCGTTTATGAATTTCAATGGCGTACAATGAAACCTCTATTCATACTCTTCTCCCTATTGAGCGTTTCCGCAATCACTGCTCAAAACCTTATCCCGAATCCTGGATTCGAACAATGCGATGCCTGCGATGCAAATGGATTTAAGGAACTTGGGATCGGTTTGGGGGCAAACAACCCGGTTGATTGGAATGCAGCTACCTATGGAACACCTGATTTCAGATCTACCTTGCCTCATACTGGAAAAAAACATGGGGGCTTTTTCACAGGATTTGCAAAACATGAATACCTGGTTAACCATTTTTCCGCACCGCTCAATGCCGGAGCCGTCTACCAATTTAGTTTCTGGGTTCAGGGAAGCTCACAAAATTTTAATTACGCCATCGACGAAATTGGAGTATTGATCCAAAAAGGCAATCCCGTATTTCCACAAACGGAACCTTTAAAGCAACTGACACCAACTTTCAAAAGCACAGAAGGCGATTTCATTACTGCAAAAAATTATATTCAGCTAAAATTTGAATTTCAGGCCTGCGGCGGTGAAGATCATTTTATTGTCGGCCGATTTGCACCGATTGGGCAAGGGGATACCAGCTTTGTTGGAACAAAACGCCCGTTGAATCCTGCTAATGAGGCCATCTATTATTTCGTGGATGATTTTGAAATGATTGAAATCAAACCAGCACCTTCTTTTGATCTTCTTCCGGCTGAGATTACACTGTGCCCCGACTCCAGCAAAACCCTTTCCATCCCGGACCCCTTCAGAAAGGATGCCATTTTATGGAGTACAGGAGCAACTACTCCCGATATACAAATCAAAAATGAAAGTAAAATTTGGGTCGAACTACAACTGAATGACCCTTGTAAAACTATTATCAGGGATACCGTAACCATTTCCTATTTTCCAAACGTAAGCCTTAAAATTTTAAGTACAGACAGTATCTGCAATGGTGATACCATCGACTTGCGTGCATTGTGCAATGGAGATTGTTTCGAATTTAAATGGAGCAATGGAATGACTTCGGAAATAAATAAAATTACATCGGCAGGAACGTATACTGTGACTGCAAAAACGGCGTGCAAAGAAATTAGCAAAAGCAAAGAGATATTTCCATTGAACCGCAAGATCAATCCCTTTATCGAATTTCCAAATGCTGTTAGCATTAACGGTCAAGCTGGTAATGACGCATTCAGACCTTACATTAAACCCGAAGAATTGCAGCGCATAAAAAAAATAAAATGGGTCGTGTTTAATCGTTGGGGAAAAAAGATTTTTGAAACAGACAAACTAAACGATTCCTACGTACCCTCTGCAGAAAGTGTTGCCCAAACCTACCTGTATTACTATGAAGTAGAATATCAGGATTGCAACGGTTTTACAACAGATGTATTTAAAGGCAATTTCAGCGTTATTAAATAAGAATGTGATGATACCAATTCAACTGCACCCTTTCAACGCATTGGTTTGTGGAGCCAGCAAAGGTATTGGAAAAGCCTGTGCAATTACATTAGCCCAGGCAGGTGCCCATATTACGGCTCTCGCCCGGAATGAATCGGATTTGGCTGCATTGATTGATGAACTGCCAAAAAACAACATGAATTCACATCAGTTTATCATTGCCGACATGTCGGATTCGGCTGCTTTTGAAAAAAGAATGAAGGCCCTTGCAATGGATCATGACATCCATATTCTTCTCAACAATACGGGAGGACCTCCCTCCGGGCCAGCGCATAAAGCAAAAACGGAAGAATATGAAGCAGCTTTCAAACAGCATGTCATCAGCAACCAGATCCTTGTTTCAACGTTCCTTCAGGGAATGAAAAACAAAGGCTACGGAAGAATTATAAATATTATTTCCACATCCGTAAAACAGCCACTGGATAATTTGGGCGTCTCAAATACAATTCGGGGTGCCGTTGCAAATTGGGCCAAAACCCTTGCGAATGAGCTTGCTGAATTTGGCATCACCGTAAACAATGTCCTTCCTGGAGCGACAATGACCGAACGGCTGGATGCCATTATCGCAGCAGAAACTGCCTCGAAGGGACTACCCAGTTCAGAAGTCATCGCGAAAATGTTATCTGCCATACCTGCAAAAAGGTTCGGAACTCCTGAGGAGGTGGCTGCTGCTGTATGCTTTCTTGCAAGTCCTATGGCTTCCTATATCAACGGCATCAATCTTCCAGTGGATGGCGGGCGTACAAAATCATTATAATGCTTCATTATGCCTAAAGGATATTTTATAATGAATATATGGTTAACTAAATAACGTTTGTTAGTTTGTTACACTACTTCAAACTTGAGCGCATGAAACGCCTCAGGATTTGATTTTCAATATGACTTTTTCAGATTTGACCAATTTTTCAAATTTGTCATTGTGATTCTGCACGATGCGGTTTTTATCTTTCTCCGCCTGATCCACCTCAAGCTGTAAATCCGCTGCCCGCTCAATAATCATCCTGGAGGGTTTCATCTGCTCCCCTACAATTGCCCCATAGGCATCCGAAATACGTTCTCTTAAGCGTTGCTCATCTGCAAATATGGATTTCTGCTTTGTGGCCAAAAGCGTAGATCGCAAAGTTTCCAATTCACGGTCATATTCATTAAGAAACATTTTGTTTTTTGAATTTTTAATCTGCGGCAATGCTTCCTTAATCCATTTCTGCTTGCTGGAAATATCCTCTACGATGCGTGCAAGCTGTTCATGCATGTGATAAAATCTCATGCAAATGTCAAACTGCGACTTCCGGTCCTCTATGGTATAACCCTCTGCATCCTTATGATACAGTTCAAATGTGTCAAGGTATGTATCCTTGTTTACGAGAAGCCTGATCTGGTATTTGCCCGGGAGGACTTTAGGAGCTGAAAACGCGGCAAAATCCATTTTTGTGCCACCCTCGGCCACTCTTCCCGGCTTCATCCTTTGATTCCACGTAACTTGATTGATACCTTTTCGGTTGGTACCGGGTAAAGATTGGACCAGCTTGCCATCCATATCCACAATTTCTATTTTTATTTCACTGGTCATTTGACGTTCTTTCAAATAATAACTAATAGGTGGTAGTTCTGATGGATTTGGAGCTATCCAATTGGAACCAAATTTCATGGAACCTCCATAGGTTCCTGTTGTAAGCTCCATTGGAGCTGTGTCAAACAAAACGACCTCTTCATTTGAAATCTGCGTACTCAAGGTCCTCAAAACCCGAATATCATCGAGCACATAGATCCCTCTCCCATGCGTGCCTATAACAAGTGATGAAGTCTTCTTATGAATTTGAATGTCGCGGACCAATGCGTATTCCGGAATGTTGTTTTTCATACGGAACCAGTTGCTGCCATGATCCAGGCTTGCGAAAAGTCCCATTTCAGTACCCAGAAAAAGCAGTCGCGGCTCTACGGGATCTTCTATAATGCGATGTGCAAAACCTGTGAAATCTTTGTGCATGATCCGTTTCCAGCTTTTACCCATATCCTCTGTTTTGGCCAAGTAGGTAATGTGATCTCCGGAAGTATGGTTGTCAAAGCAAGCATAAGCCCATTGTTTGTTAAATCTCGATGGCTCAATCCAGCTCACCCAGGCTTGTTTCGGAATACCTGCTGAAACCAAACCTGCATTCAATAATGTCCATGATTTTCCGCCGTCCTGACTCAATTGGATATTGCCATCATCCGTGCCCACCCAAATTACTTTTTCATCCAATGGAGACTCCGCAATAGCATAGATGGTACAATGATTTTCTGCACTCGTGACATCCGCACTCAATCCTCCGGAATGTTCTTGTTCCTGTTTGCTTTTATCATTGGTGCTCAGATCCGGAGAAATGGCTTCCCAATTGCGACCTTGATCCGTAGATTTAAACAGATACTGCGCTCCCACATATAGATGATGTGGATTTGCAGATCCAATTACAATGGGAGCATTCCAATTCCATCTTAATTTTTCCTGTCCCTTGATTTGCTGGGGTTTTATGGAATAGGATTTAAAAGTACGCATGTCTATCCTGGCTGAACTTCCCCCTTGACTTTCTGCATATGCAATATTGGAGTCGGTCGGATCGGGAACGGTCCAAAATCCATCTCCCCAATAAAGCCCTTTCCAATCTCCATTTGAAATTCCACCCGGTGCTGCACTGGGACCTACCCAAGATCCATTATCCTGCAATCCTCCATAGATCCGAAAAGGTTCTGCCTGGTCTACTGCAATGCGATAAAATTGGCCTACTGGCAAATTGCCGCAAAAGATCCATGTGACTCCACGATCGTTGCTGATGTAAACTCCACCATCTGTTCCCAGATACATGTGGTCGGTATTTTTTGGGTCAATCCACAATGCATGGTGATCGCTGTGTACCCATCCTCCATCATTACTGGCATCGCTCCAGGAATAGCCCCCATCGTCTGAATATGAGAAACTAAATGCTGGCCTGTAAACGCGCTTCGCGTCGGTGGGATCTATAACAAGTGTCGAAAAATAGAAAGGTCGCGAAACTACATTTAAAGTCGCACTCTGGGACTTCCAGGAATCTCCACCATCCTCAGAAATATACAGACCTGTGTTTTTTGATTCGACGATTGCTAAAAGGTGATCCGGTGCACTTGGTGCCAAAGTCAGTGCAACCCTTCCAAAATCACCTTCCGGCAATCCTTTGTTCAATTTTTTCCAATGCAATCCGGCATCTTCGCTTTTATAAATTGCAGATCCTTTGCCGCCGGATTCAAAAGCATATGCCTTCCTCCTGAATTGCCATGTGGTGGCATAGATAATGTTTGGATTTTGAGGATGCACCGCGATGTCTGCACATCCTGTCTTCTCATCCACATAAAGTACTTTCGTCCAACTTTTACCTCCATCCATGGATTTATACAATCCCCTGTGTGGACTATCCGACCAAAGGGGTCCGGGTACAGCAACGTATATAATTTTAGAATCCTTTGGGTCAATAATAATTTTTGAAATATGCTCCGTGCTGTCTAAACCAATGCGCATCCAGTTATCACCTGCATCCGTAGATTTGTAGATCCCATTACCAATAGACACTGAATTCCGCATGTTACTTTCCCCTGTTCCCACATATACAATATTAGGATCCGACGGATCGATGGCAATTGCACCAATCGATTGACAATATTTATCAAAAATCGGTTTAAAAGAAGCACCTGCATTTGTGGTTTTCCAAACACCTCCGCCCGCAGTTCCAATGTATACTGTTTTAGGACTGGTGTTGACCCCTTGTATGGCAGTGATCCGTCCGCTCATAGTACCAGGCCCTAAGGATCGGGCTTCAAGAACACCAAATGTAGACGCATTGATTTTACCCTGAGCTGTAAGCACAAGTTGACTGGAACATAAAAAGATGCTTAAAAAACAAAAGCCAATTCTCTGCATATGTACTTAAAATTTAAATTCCTTATTCAGGGGACCAAGATACGATCGTGTTTATCACGAGAACTTTTTACAATGCGTAAATAGGACGAAAGGATGTGAACCTTCGACGAAATAATCACTTCCACGTTCTACCATGCATTTTGTTAAACACAAGGCAAGCACATTTCAAGTCTAGCCTGAGATAGGAGTTTTTAATATTGGATAGCCCGTTCTTAAAATTCAAAATTCTATTCCTCCGTTTCTTTTGAACTTGCTTTATAGTCTGCAATGAGTTTCTGTTGAATGTCGGGTGTTACCGGTGCATATTCATTAAAATGCATGGAAAACTTAGCCCGTCCTTGTGTCATCGATCGCAGACTGGAAGAGTAGCTGTGCATTTCTGCCAAAGGTACCTTTGCCTTGATTTTCTTATAATGTCCTTCTGAATCCATTCCCAGAATAATGGCACGCCGGGTCTGCAAATCTCCCATTATGTCACCCATTGCTTCATCCTGACAAAGAATTTCCAATTCATAAACGGGCTCAAGAATTTGTGGACCTGCAGATTGAAATGCTTCGCGGAAAGCCATTGTCCCTGCAATCTGAAAGGCCATATCGTTACTGTCCACAGGGTGCATTTTACCATCAAAAACAGATACGCGAATGTCTGTGCAATAAGACCCTGTAAGGGGCCCTTCTATCATTTTATTCATGACACCCTTTTTGATTGCCGATGAAAATTTCGCATCAATAGAACCCCCTACGATACACCAATAAAATGCAAGTTTACCACCCCAATGCAATTCATCCATTTCACGGTTGCGTACGGTCAATCCTGCAGGATCTCCCATCCCATCGTGGAAGGGTTCAACGCGCATATGCACTTCTGCAAATTGTCCGGCTCCCCCTGATTGTTTCTTATGTCTGTAACTTGTATCTGAAGGTTTGGTTATGGTTTCGAGATAGGGTATTCTTGGTTTTATAAAATCAATATGCAATCCATGCAATTTTTCGATTCTGTATTTAAGTAAATCGAGATGCAACTGTCCCTGGCCATGTAAAATATTTTGCTTTAATCGCTGTGATTGCTCTAAGACCAATGTTGGATCCTCTTCCTGTAATTCGTGTACCGCTTTGATGATCTTCTCAAGATCATTTTTGTTTTCTGTATTCAGTGCAACGCGAATGCGGGGTTCAGGAAATGGAATCGGCTCCACCTCCACATCATTTCCTTTTAGACTTAATGTATTGTTGGTGTGGCTGTCTCTGAGTTTGACCACCACCCCAAGGTCACCAGCAACTAATTCGGGAACCGCTTCGCGGTTCTTTCCGTTTGATACATAAATTTGATTCAACCTTTCGGAGTTTCTATTATGGTTGTTTATCAATTCATCACCTGTTTTTACTTTTCCACTGAACACTTTAAAATAGGAAACACGTCCAACCTTGGGCTCTGACATGGTCTTGTAAATAAACAGAACAGGAGGCCCACCGGCATTTATTTGCAATTCACCTTTTTTAAGTTTTGCCGGGGGACGATCCGCGGGAGAGGGACATACATCATTAATAAATCCCATAAGACGGCCACTTCCCATATTTTTTACTGCACTCAAACAAAAGACGGGAAAGAGACTACGATGGGCAATTCCTTTGCGGAGCCCGTCCGCAAGTTCGGATTCATCCAAAGTCCCTGTTTCAAAATAATGGTCCATTAAGGTATCGTCGTTTTCGGCAGCAGCCTCAACAATAGCATTGTGCATGGCTTTCGCCCTATCCATTTCCGATGCAGGAATTTCTTTTTTGGTAGGCTTACCCCCGTCGGCCGGAAATTCATACAACACCATGCGCAATGCATCGATAATGGAATTAAAACCGGTACCGCTATTTAAGGGATATTGAAACGGGATGACCTTATTGCCAAAGCGCTCTTTGGCTTGTTCTAACGTGGCATCAAAATCAGATTTCTCGTGATCGCACTGGTTCATGACAAAAACGATGGGCAGGTGTAAAGTATCCGCATACTCCCAAATCAATTCTGTTCCCACCTCCACGCCATGAGCGGTATTGATGCACATGATTCCCAGATCCGCCACTTTCATGGACGATAAGGTTTCTCCAACAAAATCATCAGAACCGGGTGTATCGATGATATTGATTTTGGAATCTTTCCAACTAACGTGCATGAGCTTGCTGAACAAACTGGATTTTCTTTCCTGCTCGATTTCCGAAAAATCAGAAACCGTATTACCCGCATCAATGCTGCCCCTCCGGCTGATTGCCTTTGCTTCATAAAGCATACTCTCAATTAAACTGGTCTTGCCACTATGCGAATGGCCAAGCAGTACGACATTCCTGATTTGCTTCGGATCTAAGCTCATAAACTACGTTTTAAAAAATGAACAATTGGTAGCAACAAGTTATCCTATTTGTTAAGATTTCTAAAAATTATTTGTAAACTATTTTCATAAATAAATTTGGGGCCTGAAGGATGCACCGCTATGCATTAAGGAAAACCCTAATCCAATCCATTCCAGAGCAATGTGAACCATCTTCTTCATGGATTTCTGATTTCACACTGATTTTATAATTAACTGAAATACAATTATTTACAATGTTTTTTATCAAAAATAAGACCTTAAAATCAGTCGAGCTTGCGTTTTTTTCTTTGAAATTAGCGAGAATGCGTATTTTTGCAGTCCAAAAATAAAGACCCTTTCTTATGATCGCAGTTGTAGATATCGCAGGTCAACAATTCAAGTTGAGTTCAGGCCAAAAAGTGTATGTGCATCATCTTGATGCAGACCGCGGTGCTAAGGTCGATTTCGACCAGGTGTTAATGCTGATTAATGGAAATGCAACAACCATTGGAACACCTACCGTTTCGGGTGCCCGCGTTTCTGCAAAAGTAATCGATCATGTTAAAGGCGATAAAGTGATCGTTTACAAGAAGAAAAGAAGGAAGGGCTATGAGAAGAAAAACGGTCATCGTCAACAGTTTACTCAAATTCAAATTGAATCCATTCAGGGCTAATTATTAAATCTTTAAGCCATGGCACATAAAAAAGGTGAAGGTAGTACCAGCAACGGTCGGGACAGTAACAGTAAGCGCCTGGGCGTAAAATTGTTTGGCGGGCAGCAAGCCATCGCAGGCAATATCATTTTGCGTCAAAGAGGTACGAAATACCATCCTGGTCAGAATGTAGGCATAGGTAAGGATTTTACCTTGTTCGCTTTAAAACCAGGTACGGTTACCTACAAAAAGACACGCGAAGATCGCACTGTTGTAGAAGTGCTTTAATCCGGGTTTTTTCTTTCAAATACCGGTCTTCTGCTGAGGCCGTACGTTTTTCTATTAAATAAATTACAAATCAATTTTTTCTACCAGACTTAGTGGTAGCCACCCTTCATCGTATTCCTGGGTTTGAAATTTTCCCCAGCTCCCGATGCGATCGGTTTCTTTCAATTTCATACCCGGGGGAACCTTCGTCTTCACTTTGCTCTTATCATCCGGTGACCAGTGAAGATCCGCAGGTTTCATCAAAATAAAATAGCCTTCCTCATTGCGTGCATGCTCATTGATCCAACTATTTACAAAACACAAAAGAGCAAACATTAAAACCAGGTATTTCAATGCAGCCTTCTTTTTATATACATGCAGGTATATAAATAAACTAAGCAAGAGAGAAGCCATTCCAAACCAAACCACCGACGGCAAGCTTTGTGCTATGGTTTTGTATTGCTGCAAAGGGGAAAACCCTGGGAGTGAGAAGTCGGCAAGTTCTGCCTTCTGTTGCACTCGGGACCGCAGCATTTTACACGCTTTGCATGAGGGATCCCAACGCAAGGCCTTCTCTGTAAAAAGTAAGGAATGCGGATAATCCAGATTGCGTTCATACGCCAAAGCGATATTGTAATAGAGATCCACACCTTTAGTACCCTGCTGGTATAAGGAGAGATAGTTTTCAAGATTTCGGGTCCCAGAGCTGTCCTCGATCTGACCAGAATTTAAGCCTCCCGATTTCAAAGCAGTGAGCGTACAAATGGCTAAAAGAGAGAATAAAAACCGTTTCATTTCTTTGTCCATTTTATAATATCCTGAACAGATTCAGGCTTTTCAATAAATCGGGGTCTGTATCCTTCTAAAAATTTTTTCCTGCCTTCCGATATAGGCATAATCACCCCTTTGGGCTTATTGTAAAAGAAAATCGACTCTACTTTTTTTGAATCATTAAATATGAATTTCATGCTGCTGCATTGAATAAAATTACCACCAATATATCCGGACCCTTCATCCTTAATAAAATACATAGATTCCGCATTGCCTTCAACAAGCATAAAATCCATCTTTCCATTCGCAAAATGACCATTAATTTCCTTCCCCTTGATTTGGTTATTGAAATCGATGTGATCCCTGCTAATAATGAATCCTTTAGGAAACAAAAACAAATCTTTCATTTTCTTTTGTTCCAACACAAGTCGGATGGAATCGCCGCTCAACTGTGCACTATCCGACCACATTACTGGGTCATCAAATAAGTAAAAACTGGAATCTTTACCGGAAAAGTAGAGGGAATCGCATAAGGCACTCAAACTCACATTCCAGATTTTTACATCTCCCCATGCCCTCATGTTTTGAAATGTATCTGCTGCCTCAATAATTTGACCCGCTAACAAACTATCTGCTGAAATATATAGGGAATCTTTATCAAACTTTAATGCGATGTAAGCACGTTGGTCAGATCCTATTGCTTTAAATTTCTTTTCTTTCTTTTTATAAGAAAATGTATCACAATAAATCCGGTACCCATCTGATGTATCGCTTACAATCACTTTGCCCAGTGCCAGACCTTCTGAGGATGAACCGTTATACAGCAGTTTTGCTGCGCGTATCAGACGGCCTTCTTCCAATACCTGCGTCTCCCCCTTTACATCGAGCGAATGACTTTTGCGATTGTACCAAATGGTGTCGCCTGTAAGCTCCCGGGTACCTTCTTTGTAATATCCGTTTTTGTACAGAAATACATCCCCGGTTTCTTCATTGAAAACGATGCTGTCTGCCTTTGCCTCTTGTTTTTCATCTTTTATGAATGCCTGATGTACAAGTGTAATTTGTTTTGATTTCGCATCATGGTAAATATCCCTTGCTTCCGCTATTTGTCCACCACGTTTATACCTTGGATTGTTTCCAAAATAAGACAATTGCTGATCCACTTGGTAATACCCTTGATCCGTATAAATCTGCAGACTGTCCTTCTCAATAAGCGTAGGAGCTACAAACTGAACTTTGGATTCACGGGTCAGATACATAAGTGTATCTGATAAAAGATTCATTCCATCTTGGAGCAATACAATCACACTGTCTTTAAAAAACGCTTCTCCTGTTGTGGCATGGTAATATCCTCTTCTGCTCTTTAGTTTTGCTTGTTCTGAAACCAGGAGGCCTTCGTGCACATAACTTGCGATCCTGCTTTCAAAATCATAGGACATTTCACTTGTAAACAACTGCTGATCCTTATGCTTCATTACGATGTTTCCTTTCAGGTCAGCCCACCGCCTGTCGCCATCATATAAAATACTGTCGCTGAAAATTTGAAGACTGTCCCCTTCTACAATGCGGACGTGTCCCATTGCCCGAACAAAGTTCCCATCTATAATTGCAGAATCACATAGCAAATAGCTGTTTTTATGCTTAACCAGTACGTCAGAAGATAAATATTGAATCTCCCTTCCCGCAAACCGCTCAAAGCGAAGTAAATCTGCATGAATGACGCGAACGCGATGGGCAGCAGTATCCTGTTGCGCATACACCATTGTAAATGGCAACAAGATCGCCAAACACAGAATTACAAAATGCTTCTCAACCATCATCACCAATTAACGCATTTATTCACTTTGGGAATATATCATTTGACATGCTTCTTCCCCTGTTGTGCTTGCAAGGGCAAGTCCCATGCCACCCATCCTTACTGCAACGCCCGTATGTGGAGAAACCATTTTTACAATGGGAGACTTCGCGCTACCCATACCCATAATTCCTGTCCACCGATCTTCGACAATAAAATCTCCATTTTCCAATACATGCTCAACAGCAAAATCAAGAAGATATTGTTCAATACGCGGTTGATAACCAAAGTCATCCCGGTATTCATGTTCTATATCAAGATGCCTCCCTCCACCAATCAGCAGAGCGCTTCCCAGCTTTCGAAAATAAATAAAACCCCGGTCCACATGAAAACAGCCTTCTGGTATTTTGACTTGCTCAGATCGAATCAAAAGAACCCGATTCCGGGCTGGCCGGACATCAATTCCAGGAAAGAAATGCGGAGCAAATCCATTGACGCAAAACAATAATTTTTTTGTAAAAAAAGACGGATAGGCATCATTTTCAATCCAAACACCGGAATTTTCTTCTCTCCATTTGCCAATGGTCACTCCATGCAAAATCCGGCCTCCCTTTTGCCTGAAAATCGCTTCCAGTTTGAGTACTATTTTTAGTGGATGCACGCCGGCTTCGTGGTCGTTTGCTATCCATTGATCAAAATGACGAAAAGTACTTTTCTTAAGGCGCTCGTTGTCGAAATAAAAATAATTTTTTAGTCCCGTCCCTTTTTCAATATGAAGATTTAAAAAATCCAAATCGTCCTGGCCCAAAAGACCCATTGGCAAATTTGAATGCAAAAGCTCATGTCCTCCTTCTGAAGACCAATCCACATCTTCCTTGCCAATTATGTCAAGTAATTTCCGGACCCCCGCATACCGCCGTTGGAATAAACCAAAAACTTCTTCAGGAGGATGATGTTTTAAATCATCCATCAATTCCGTGGGGCTTCCATAACAGATAAAACCTGCATTTCTTGAACTCGCTCCCAAAGCTATAGCTGTCCTTTCTAGTATCAACACCTTGCGATCCGGATATCTTTCCAGGACCGCAATTCCTGTGCATAAACCCACGAGTCCGGCACCAATGATGGTAAGGTCTACCTCCCGAAAATATATATTCCTTTCCCAATGACTCAATGTGCGCTCCACCATAACTTTGCAAAATTAGGCGAAAACTCCTCCTTGGAAGGACCGCCTTATACATCCACGTAATTATTTTTAAAGATGATCCAACGCATTCAGTCCATTTGGTTACTTTTTGGTGGTCTCTGCTTTTTAGCGCACTGGCTCCCCAACATTATAATCGCTACAACCCGAGCAGAAGGCCCCGGAGTCTTCACCGACATGGTGTATTACAGTCAGGAAAGTTTCATCCTATTGCTGGGTTCCGGTGTTTCCGGCTTATTGGTTTTGGTAGCACTGTTCTTATACAAAGAACGGATCATGCAGGTCCTCATTACGGCTGTAGCAAGTCTTATTCAAATGGCCCTGGGTGTAGGCCTGCCATTGTACCAGCTGAATCATGCAGGCAAAATTGATCAATTTACACCAGGCCTGGGATTGTGGCTTACAGCTGCGGGATTGATGTTCTGCTGGCTTGCAACTAGAGCCATCCGGAAAGATGAAAATCTTGTGAAATCCATGGACCGCTTGCGGTAGCATTTTTGCTATATTTCTATATTTTGATACGTTCCCAAACAGCGCTCATCATATTTATCCGTAATCCGGAGATAGGTAAAGTCAAATCGCGAATTGCCGCAGCATGTGGCGAAGAAAAAGCACTGGAAATCTACCGTCATTTATTATATATCACAAGATGCCGGACACAGGAATTTGATGGTCCCAGATACCTTTTTTACAGTGACTTTATAGATAATACAGACGATTGGCCGGAAAACCTTTACATTAAAAAGCTCCAGGAAGGAATGGATCTGGGAGAACGTATGAAAAACGCGTTCCAGACGGTATTGGAAAAACATCGATCAGCACTTATCATTGGGGCGGACTGCCCCTGGCTTGAGACCTCACTGTTTCTTCAGGCTATGGAATTATTGGACACACATGATGCCGTTATCGGTCCTGCTACGGATGGGGGATATTATTTACTTGGTCTGAATACACTCATCCCGTCCCTGTTCTCAAATATCGATTGGGGCACAGACCGCGTTTTCAACCAGACCAAAATGCATCTGCAACATGCCGCTTGCTCCTTTACAACGCTAAAGATGCTCCAGGATGTAGACTTTATAACCGACTGGGAACGTTATTTACAACAGACTGAACCGGCATAAATAGTTAAATTCATTCTACAGGCTCAGCTTTTTAATCCATAACTTTAAGAATCAGTATCTTTCGCCTTCAAAGAAATCCAGCATGAATAAATTGTCTCTCCTTTATCTGGGCATTCTAGCTTTATGCAGTTTGCAAATTGGCGTAACGCAAGACCTTCATTTTACCCAGTTTGAGTTTGCACCGGTATTGATCAATCCAGGTCAAACTGGTGGTTTTAATGGCACGTATCGAATTAGTGGTATTTACCGCGATCAATCCGTTTCACCAAGTGGCTTTTCTGCGGATTTCAAGACTCCTTATGTGACACTTGATGTAAACTTTGGGTTTGCTTTTCGCAAAAAAGACTGGACCTCTCTTGGCATCAGTTTCTTTAACGATCGTTCCGGGGATATCAACCTGGGAACAGGTGGTTTCCTGGCATCAGGTGCCTACCATTTTGCCCTTGGCGGAGGAGATATCGCTCTTGGTGCCCAGTACGGTGGCATCAGCCTGAATGCAAAAAATCCGGAAAAAGCCCGATTCTATGATCAGATCAGCACGGGAACGACCAGTTCACCCGACCTCATGAAATTGCAACAGGCTAAAGGAAGCTATAATGACCTGTCAGCCGGGCTCGCTTTAACACTGCCGGTTTCGCTCAAAAAACATATCCTCAAAGCGGGATTCTCTTTAGGCCATCTGAATCAACCCAGTGTGAGTATTCAGGGAAGCGGAGCGGGCAGTAAACTAAAAACCTTGCTTAACGTGCAAAGCTCGTTTCGCTATCATCTGAATGAAAAAGTAGATCTGATCCCAACGGTGTATTACCGGAGTCTTGAAAAAAACAATGAAACCATCGGACAATGCATGGCAAGCTATCTCTACGATCCGGAAAAGAAAATCCGTTTAAATGCAGGTCTGGGTATGCGTTTTGGAGATGCACTTCAAATCCTTGCAGGCATTGAATACGGTAAAATCAAAGGACAGATTGGATATGATCAGACGATTTCCGATTTGCAAAATGCAAAAGACCCATCTGGTTTTGGTGCACTCGAAATTGGAATCAGCTATACAGGTGCAATTGTGAAAAAACCAAACCCGAAACCAAAAGTATTCTGCCCAAGATTCTGATCATAAAGCAGAGGCTGTAACTGAAAAATAACAAACAGAATTGTTGTCGCAACATCATAAAAATTTACCTCCTATGAGATCTCATTTTGCATTAAGTCTTTGGATCTTCCTCTTCTTTGGGAGTACGCTTTTTGCCCAACCTGCTACAGGAAATACTCCGGACGCCCTGGTTCGTTCGGGAGATGAACAAATAGAATTAGGTCAGTACTACAGGGCTTTGGAGCAATATGAAAAAGCATACAAGGAAGTGAAAGATAAAGATATCGCTGTGAAAATTGCACGCGCACATTTCCTGCTTCGCGATTACAATAAATCTGCTGTAGTCTTTAACAGGGCATTGGCACGCGATAAAGCAAATAAATATATGGAAGAGCGTTATCTGTTTGGAAAAGCACTCAAGATGAATGAGCAGTATACCGAAGCAGCCGAAGAATTTAAGAAATATATCGAAGGAGGTGCAGATGACATGCTTAAGAAAAAAGCAGCCATCGAGCTCGCAGGTATTGAATTGCGCGCAAATATGAAAGAAGATCTTGCCATTGAAGTAAAGAATGCCGGAAACAACATCAACACGCCGGAATCACAAAATGGGCCCGCGATAGATCGCTCCGGAAACATCTATTTTGGATCATTGGAAGCAAAGCAAGAAAAAAAGAAGACCGACAAAAAAGACGATAAGAAAGAGACCAAAAAAGAAGAGGAAGATAAAGTAACTGAAGAAACAAAAGGCAATGCGGATGACCCTACCATGTTTTCAAAAATATACAGCAGTACGTATAGCGAGGGTAAAGGTTGGTCGAAATCAGAAATCCTTCCTGAACTCATAAACAGAGTGGGATACCATAGTGCCAATGTCAGTTTTTCAAAAGATGGCAACACGATGTTTTTCACCCGTGCAGTCTCGGATGGAGGTCATATGGAAGAATCTAAAATTTATGCATCCGCAAAGACTGCAAGTGGATGGAGTCCTGCGATAGAAGTGAAAGGCGTAAATGGGGATTTTCTTGCAAGGCATCCTGTTGAAGGAGAATTATACGGTAACACGGTATTGATTTTTTCAGCAAATATTCCAGGTGGTAAAGGAGGATTTGATTTGTACTATGCGAAGAAAGTAGCCGAAGCGGAATACAGCGCACCTTTAAATTTGGGATCCTTAAACACGGATGGCGATGAACTATCTCCCTTCATGGTTGAAGGAACACTTTATTTCAGTTCGGACGGATGGCCAGGTATAGGAGGCTTTGATGTTTTTCGTTCAAAATGGAATGGATCAGAATGGTCCACACCCGAAAATATGGGCATCCCCGTAAATTCCAGCACAGACGATTTGTATTACAGGCTGAATCCATCGGGCGACCGTGCAGTACTGGTCTCCAATCGTCCCGACCCACAATCCAAATCACTTAAAAGCAAAACATGCTGTGACGATATCTATTTCATTAATAAAAGAAAACTGGTCATAGACCTTACAACCATCGTGCTCGATGAAAAGAAGAAAGGCATCAAAGGTGCCACCGCACAATTGATTGAAAGTGCAGCAGGTAAAGATGGAGAAGCCCAATCCAAATCGAATTCCCAGGGAAATGAAATTGCACATCTACTTGACAAAGACAAATCATATAAAGTCGTGGTCAGCAAGGAAGGCTACTTCCCTGCTGAGTTTGAAGTCAACACCGTTGGCATTACAAAAGATCAAAGCATAAAAAAGGAAGTGACACTTCGGGTGCTTCCTCCTGAATCCGATGTGGAAATCATCACGATCAACGAACCTATACGGCTAAATAATATTTATTACAATTTTGACGACGACAAAATCTTACCAGATGCCGAGAAAGATTTGAATGTATTGATGGACCTGATGAACAAGTATCCAGATATGGTCATTGAACTCAGCTCTCACACAGATTCGAGGGGACTCGCTGATTACAATGAGAAACTTTCGCAACGTCGGGCAAACTCTGCAAAGAAATATTTGATGAGTAAAAAAATTGCAGGCCAACGCATTGTTGCCAAAGGGTATGGCGAGCAAAAGCTTCTGAATAATTGTACCGATGATGAGGATTGCACAGAAGAAGAGCACCGGCTCAACCGAAGGACTGAATTTAAAATTATTGCAGGCCCTACATCGATCGAAGTCAAAAAAGAAGTGCTGAATAAAAAATCAAACCCTTCAAAAAATTTAAAGAAATAGCAGATTAATCTATTTGAAGAGCTTGCTGTTTATGAAATAAATAGCATTTCCTGTATGACAAGGACATTCCTGTTTTATGTAGTAGTTGTCTTGGCAACGCTCGGTTCATGTAAACCTGCCCGCTCGGTTATTGCCCCTTCTGATGCCGAAGAGATTGTACATGAGGTCGTCGACAGTATTCCTGCGCCGGAGGTACAAAAGGCAAAAATCAGTTTCGATTCGAGCAGCTATCATTTTGGAGTTGTGAAAAAAGGAGGTGTCGTTTCACGTGAATTGCATTTCCGGAATACAGGAAAGCAGGATCTGCTTATTGATTTGATATCAGCATGCGAATGTACGACCCTGGATTGGCCAAGACTGGCAATAAAGCCCGGTGGACGCGGCACTATTAAAGTCCGTTACGATAGCAAAGACAAAGAAGGCCCTCAAATTGTAGACATTGAAATCATGGCCAATACGCAGCCAGAAACAAACTATACCAAGTTCTATATTTTCGTCCAGCCCTGAGCCCTTGAAAATAAATAAGGAGCGTTTAGGTTTCCTATATAACTGCTGTTTACACGTTATTTCGCTCAAAAAGCTGCTGGATAGGCAAGTAATAGATATTGATACGCTGCAGTAAAGCTCGTTCAGCCCTTTCTAATCAACATGTTTGCATATCGGTCGCGAAAAGCAGAAAGGCCACAGATACGCTTTATAGCGGTAATTTTTCTTTATATAAGTGATTTTACGATGTAAAGAAATGTATACCTGTATTTTACATATATAGTTATTCACATATAATTGAATATCAGGCTGTATAAGTCCTCAGGGTAAACCCTGAATTTTAAAAATATCTGTAATGAAACTTGCAATGGACCAATCAATCTTATTAACTTCGTGACGTATTCTTCCCTTTGTTACTTTAGATCGGTTCCGGTCTAATGCCTCAATCACATTGTCTGGTTTTGAGCTTTTTCATTTTCCAGACTTCATTGTGAATCAATTTATTTTTTTTTAAAATTTTCGATCATGAGGCAATTAGTACATTTCAAGACATCCCTGGTAAACTTCTTGAGCGTAGCTGTATTATTTTTAGCTGCCTGTACTAAAGAGGAAACTACGAGTTTTAGCGACTTATCCAAAGCCAATACCGAATCCGGCAAAGTGGCTTTAGACTGGATGCGGCTGAGCGTGCAGCTTACACCAGAAATGCCTGGTTACACCCCTCCTATCGCAGCAAGAACATTTGCTTACCTGGGTCTGGGGATCTACGAATCCGTAGCACTGGGCATTGAAGGTCAACCCAGCTTCAAAGGCAAAATCAATGGTCTGGATGCAAACAGCCTGCCTGTAATTTATGAAGGTGGTGAAGTGCGCTGGTCCCTCGCCGTCAACGAGTGCATGAAGGAACTGTTCGGTAAATTTTACCGGAATGCAGCTCCTGCAGCCGTTGAAAGCATAAACAAGCTGTACACAGAATCCAAAGAACTTTACAGCCTTGGTCTTTCTCCGGATGTAATCGAAAAATCTACCCAATTTGGAAAAATGATGGGTCAGGCAATATTCTCCTATTCTTTGACGGATGGACAGGATGAAGCTTACCTCAACAATTATCCATCAAACTATACCGTACCAGAAGGTCAGGGCATCTGGGATCCAAACTCTACCAACATTAAAAAACCTATGCTTCCATTTTGGGGAGAGGTTCGTTGCTTCCTTAAGCATGCTTCAGATATAGATATGCCAAGCCCCCCGGCATTTTCCACATCTACCAATTCTCAATTCTATGCCAATGCACTGGATGTGCGTAACAGGGTACGCAATCTGGATGAAAATACGGAAACAATGGTAAAATATTGGAACGACGATCAGGACTATTCCATTACAATGGGCGGCCACATGGTTTCTATATTGATCGCTATCCTTGAATCCGAAAACAAAGACCTTGCCTTTACTGCGAATGCTTTTGCTAAAATTGGAATGTCCATGCACGATGCAACGGTAAATGCATGGAAAGTAAAATACAAATACAATATCCTGCGCCCTGAAACCTACATCCGTGAAAATATTGACAAGAATTTTCTGGCATTGATCAACCCACAATCTACTCCGGAATATTCTTCAAGCTCTTCTGCACTTGCAATGGCTTGCTCCGAAGTATTGAGCAATATCTTTGGCTATAACTATGCATTCACAGACCGCACACATGAATACAGAAAAGATATCGATGGAACCCCTCGTTCTTTTAAATCTTTTCAGCAAATGGCAGATGAAATTGCCCAGTCTTTCTTGTACGGAGGCATTCACTACCGTTTTAGCCTTGAGGCAGGTCAACAACAAGGCGCTTATATTGGCAAACAGATGATTAAACTGGGTATCTAAACAGTTTCTTTATATTAAAATCAAAAGGGAATGGCTCCTCATACGGGGAGCTATTTTTTTTATTATGGCTCGATAACAGCGGGACTATTATTTGCCCTTCAGATACCTTAATCCCTGCTAATAAATGTTGGAAAGGAAGCACTCCCAAAATGGGAACACTTCATTGGTAAGGGGTCCTTAAACCGATACACCCTGCAAAAATTATTTAAAAACTCCGTCAGCTGTTCAAATTGCATATTCCGGGAATTCGGCTTCGGAAAATACACAATATGCTGAATCGTACCATCTTGATTTATAAAAACATTCATCCAGATTTTCAAACCATTGAGATCGAATTTCATTTCCTTGGCATACGTTTCCATGTCCATTAAAATGGATGTCCAGGCGTAAAATGCACGGGTTAGATCATCCCCATATGCATTCAGAAGCATCTTATCGTATTTGCTGGACATATTCTCATAGGGTTTTTCATACTCCCCAATCATGAATACCCTTGGAAGAGTCGACTGCTCGGAAACAATCTCAGGCTTACCCTTCATCTGAGGCCAGGCAGAAAAGCTTCCTAAAAACAATCCTATGAAGACTATATTCTTAAACATCAAAAGCGTAAAAATTCAATTATTTTAAGCTAAAAACCAATTAATGAACTATTTTTATATAAAAGAATTATTAAATATATATCTGCGTTTGATAAATTTCCGCATCTTGCAACCAAATTAAAACAGCAAAAAACAGGCCATGTTTATTGACATTTTTTGCATCCTCATTCTTGCCTTTGGCTTTTATATGGGCTATAGCAAAGGAATTATCAAATCCTTTTTTGGAATCATCAGCATTTTCATCGCTATCCTTGTAACGCTAAAGTTTTCCTTTATTGGTATAAATTTCATAGAAAAGCTCACAGGAATGGACGCCCGGCTTTCAATTTTACTGGGCCTGATCCTGAGCTTTGTCCTTATTGTATTTCTGATCCGCCTTGTTGGTCGTGGTTTTGAAAAAGTTCTGGAAACCGCTGAAATCAATTTTATAAACAAACTCGTAGGGGGTTCCGTTTCCGCATTGATAGGTCTGATGCTGTTCAGCTCTGCCATTTGGTTTTTCGACCGGCTTCATCTCATCGGTGAAGAAACCCGTGCAAAATCTACTTGCTTCCCAACTTTACATGCCGTACCGGAAAAGACTAAATGGATATGGACTAAAGCCAAACCTCTGTTTACCGAATTTTGGGATAAAACACAACAGGCCTTGGATGAATTCGAAAAGAAAAAAAATAACGCCTCTCCTTCAGGTGAGCAACTATAATTTATCTAGGATTGAAGTGCTTTCCACAATACATCCTTTAATTCATCAATACCCTGGTTTGTTGCAGCAGAAATAAATACTACAGGAATTCCACCTGGAAGATTGTCTGAAATCAATTGTTTCCACTCAGGCTCCACCATGTCCATTTTTGAAATAGCCAAAACCCTTGGCTTGTCCAATAGTTCCGGATTGTATTGTTCCAGTTCGTGGATGAGGATTTCGTAGTCTTTGCGGATATCGTGACTATCGCAGGGAATGAGAAAGAGTAAAACGCTGTTCCGCTCAATATGCCTGATAAACCGGAGTCCCAAACCTTTACCCAAATGGGCATTTTCAATAATCCCGGGAATATCCGCCATAACAAAGGAGCGTCCGTCCCGATAGGATACAATTCCCAGATTTGGGACGAGTGTGGTAAATGCATAATCTGCAATTTTTGGCTTGGCAGCAGTCACAACCGAAAGCAAGGTGGATTTTCCGGCATTTGGAAATCCAACCAGACCCACATCGGCGAGCACCTTGAGCTCCAATATCTTCCATCCTTCCTGGCCGGATTCTCCAGGCTGCGCATAATCGGGAGCCTGCTGGGTAGGGGACTTAAAAAAATTATTGCCCATTCCTCCACGGCCACCCGGCATCAGGATTTTCTCCTCTCCGTCCTGGGTAATCTCTAACTCTTTTATTCCCGTCTCGGGATCCACTGCAATGGTGCCCAGAGGTACTTCTATGATACAGTCTTCTCCATCGGCACCCGTACAATTGTTCTCACCCCCATTGACTCCATCATTTGCAAAAATGTGCTTTCTGTATTTCAAATGCAGCAGGGTCCATAACTGAGCATTACCTCTCAATACAATATGACCTCCACGGCCCCCATTTCCACCATCAGGCCCTCCTTTGGGATTGTGCTTGCTGCGAAAAAAATGTACACTGCCTGCACCCCCTTTACCGGATCTGAAAAAGATCTTTACGTAATCGACAAAATTCTGCTCCGCCATGTTTCAGTTTCAGCAAATCCGGTCGATATGCGCACACAGACGCTCGAAAATATCCTCAATACTTCCAACACCGTCTACCTTAAATGATTTGCCTAATGTATTGTAGTGATCAAAAACAATAGCCGTTTCAGATAAATATACCTGAATCCTTTTCCGGATAATTTGTTCGTCATTATCATCAGGCCTACCAGAGCTCAATCCGCGGTTTAAAATCCGGGCAATGATTTCCTGTTCCGGAACTTCCAGTGACAACAAAATTCCAATCTCTTCATTTTTTTCACAAAGCATCGCATCCAAAGCTTGTGCTTGCGGAGAGGTCCTTGGAAAACCATCATAAATGAAACCTTTCACGTCGGGAAGTGAGGCAACTTTGTTTTTCAGCATTCCGATAGTAACCTCATCAGGTACCAGCATCCCTTGACTCATGTATTCAAGTGCTTTCAAACCCAATTCCGTTTTTTGAGAAGTTTCAGACCGGAACAAATCACCCGTTGAAATATGAGCCAATTTATATTTCTCCACCAATTTGCTTGCTTGTGTCCCTTTTCCACTGCCAGGTGGTCCAAATAAGATAATGTGAATCATTTTTCTAAATTTGGCTGCAAAGATAGAACAGGAGCCGGGGAAACTTGCCTAATAAAAACTTAAGCCAGGAATCAATCGTTCAAAAAAGATACTCTATATGGGTTTTCACATGTACATATAAAATCAATTGTAAGATGTGATTTCCAGATGTGAGTACATTTCATGATTTGTATAATCAGATCTTAAGGTCAAATCCTGAAATATAATTTATGTCCTGACATACCATCGCACAGGAGCTCCAGTGATTGGATGCGTAATCTTCCATGTGTACATCTCCCATTGGAATTTTCTTTTCCACATCAAGGACCTGCGAATAATCGTACCCAAATACTTCCGCCGCGGTATTCTTTCTTTGCACAGTGTCCTCTCCTAACCTCCAATATGATTCAAATTCCTTGTTTTGAAAAGATTGTAAAAGGAACTTTTGGAATACTTCAAATAAAGGTTTATGAATCCGGAGCCGGACTTATTCCGCCGGATTAATCGGGAGGTACGCAGACGGAATTCAAACCAGTAAGGCCAGGATAGACGATATTATAAAATGTACATCTGAGTCCACAATGTATTGTCAGGATACCGGTAATCACACATGCTTTACAATAGATACAGGGGATTGCTCCGTCCACCAAATCTGTGGAAGAGCTATTGGTCCTTGTGAAGGCCCTGATATCTTAAGTATTTAAAGTCCAATTTCAAATTTTGAATACAGTGCCCGGACGGGTTAATTCCTCAAGTTTAAATTGCAATTTCCTCATACAAACAAGCGTTAGCACTCTCTTCTTAATAGAAATTCATGTATCGGTATACATAAATGATTAAGCCACACCAATTGCCACTAAGCAGTCTGGTAAAAATGTAAGAAACCAATTTATAAATACGATCCGGGAATTGTAATCAGCGGGAATGTAAAGGGCTATTTATACGCCACGGGTTCAGACCGGAGGTAGGATTCAAATCGCACCGCCTTTTTCAATCTACGTATCCAGTAGTCGCTCTTAATGATATTTTCATGGATCACCCCTTTTGAAGAAGTGCTGTGCAACACGGACAAGTTATCTTTGGTATTTGTCGTGAGGATGGCTACATGATTGATGGATTTGGAATTTCCGAAAAACAAAAGATCCCCGGGTTGTGCTTCGGCAAGTGGTATTTCTTCTCCCAAGATGCACTGGTCCGTTGAACAGGCTCCGGCTTCCAGGCCATTGGATTTGAATACGAAATACACCAGTCCACTGCAGTCGAATCCCTTTGGATTTTTACCTCCCCTGAGATAGGCAATGCCCAATTGCTGCATGCCGAGAGAGAGTACGCTTTCGCGCAATTTCCAGACCCGTCCATGTTCTTCCGTATCAGAGCGGCGTTCCGCAACCATAACGCGGGGAGGGTTGCAGGCACTTAAAAAGCATACCAATGCACTGATTCCTAATACTATCCATGTATACATTGTGCTCCCTGTAGCCTTGCTCATTTTGAATCGATTGAACTTGTCAAAGATAGCACGATCTATCATATTACAAATAGTATATATTTATTTTAGCTTGATTTTAACAACTTTATATTGAAAATGAGCCTTTTTTTAAACTTACAGCTGGAAATGATCACGGTCATTCAGGAATGGGTAGGCCCTTCGGTAAATTTCAAGTCCCCCTTTCTCAAGAATCACCGATGCATAGCATTGCGATGCTCCCAAATGTAAAATACGCTCTCCTTCAAAATTATAAACGGCAGAATCCCCGGGATAGTCTATTCCTATTCCATCCGTTCCAACCCTGTTTATCCCTGCAACAAAACACTGGTTTTCTATAGCTCTGGCCGGTAATAGCCGATTCCACGCGCCTGCCCTTTTTGTTGGCCAGTTGGCTACATAAATCATAAGGTCTGCGCCCTGGGTATTTCGACTCCAAACTGGAAAACGCAAGTCATAACAGATGAAAAAACTGATTTTCCATTGCCTGTATTCAAGTATCAAATGCTGGTTACCCGCTGTATAATGCTTATGCTCTCCGGCGAGCGAAAACAAATGTTTCTTGTCATAGGTTTTCACTGCCCCGGTTCCAGGCTCAACCCAAACCAAGCGGTTGAAAAACCGGCCATCCTCCTCGATGATAAGACTTCCACAAAATGCGGCTTGATGCTCGTCTGCCAGCTGATGCAGCCATCGCAAACTGGATCCGTCCATATTTTCAGCCAACCGGGATGATTCCATACTAAAACCGGTTGTAAACATCTCTGGTAAAATAAAAAGATCATTGGAGCCTGGAGAAAGCTCGGAGAGAAGGTCTTGAATTTGCTTCTTGTTTGCCTCGGGATTTTCCCAGACCAGATCTAATTGTAAAAGATTGATTCGCAAAGTATTCATACAACTTCAAATGTAGCAACCACCAGCTTTTGGATACCAAACACAGCTGAAATATCCAAGTTTTTACGGCCACCTTCTGAAACTGAACCAGCTCCCTTCAGGTAGTTTTGAAAACACTTGGAAAATCGGTCCGGGCTTAAATAAGAAAGCCCACCTGGTGGCGGGCCTTCCATTTTATGAAAATGGGATTATTATTTTTTAGGGGCAGCCGCTTTTGCTTCTTCTGCCATTCCGCTCTTCAACGCCCTTGGAATCTCAACGCCAACAACAGGTGTGCTGGCAGGGTTGATGATTTCAACGCCTTGAATCGCCTCAATATCGCGAATTCTCATGGTTTGACCAAGATCTAAATTGGAAACGTCAAGACTCACTTCGGAAACAATGTTTTCTGAGGCAGCCTTGATTTTTACGGTACGGATCCTCTGAACAAGTTTTCCACCGGATTTTACACCAACTGCAGCACCCTTGAGTCTTAAAGGTACTTCCACTTTCACTGAAGTGCCTTTCACAAGCTTAAGGAAGTCCAGGTGGATTACCTGATCGGATACCGGATGCGTTTGAACCTCTTTTAGAATGCATCGATGAGCCTTCCCATCTATATGAATTTCAGCTACTTTGAATTCAGGTGTATAGAGAAGGGATCTCAGTTCAGCAGGGTTTGCATTAAAGTGGATGCACTCATCCTTTGCATAAAGTACGCAGGGAACCTCCCCCTGACGACGGTAGCTCCTGGAAGCCGATTTGCCTATTTCTGTTCTTGAACGGCCATTGATCACAACTGTTTCCATATCTTACTATTTAGAATAAGCCCAAAAAGGGAGCGCAAAGATAAATAAAAAGCGGAAATACAAATTATTTCTCTACAAAAAGGGCTTCAATAGAACGATGTTCGTGGGTATTTCGGATGGCTTTGGCAAAAAGCTTGGCCGAGCTTAAAATACTGATTTTAGGACTGGTACGCTTCAGAGGGATCGAGTCGGTTACGATCATTTCTGAAATTTTGCTGGCTTCAATGGTTTCATAGGCCTTCCCAGACAGCACTGGATGGGTACAAATGGCTTTTACACTGACTGCCCCTTTCTCTATTAATGCATCCGATGCCTTACAAAGCGTTCCTGCAGTATCTACGATATCATCCACTAAAATCACTTCCCTGCCCTTTACATCGCCAATTACCGTAATGCCCTCAACTTCATTGGCCTTTTTCCTGTATTTATCGCATATCACAAGGTCTTTGCCAAAATGTTTCGAATAGGCACGGGCACGTTTAACTCCACCCACGTCTGCACAAGCAAAAACCGTGGCTTCGGTCATATAACTTTCCAGATAGGGCATGAAGATGGCCTCACTTTTTAAGTGATCCAACGGAATATCAAAAAATCCTTGAATCTGGTCGGCATGGAGATCCATCGTCATAATCCGGTTTGCTCCTGCAGCCTGGAGCAGGTTGGCCACCAGTTTTGCAGAGATGGGCACACGTGGCTTGTCTTTGCGGTCCTGTCGTGCATAACCAAAATAGGGAATGACCGCGGAAATATAACCCGCCGAAGCTCTTTTGGCTGCATCAATCATAAGCAGCAACTCAAATAAATTTTCGGCAGGCGCATAGGTAGACTGTATTAGAAACACATACATACCCCGAACAGACTCATTGATCACAGGTTGCATCTCCCCATCGCTAAAGCGCATCAACTTCAGGTCTCCTAAGGAATAACCATAATGATCACTAATGCTTTCTGCGAGCGTCCGGGAAGAAGTTCCGGAAAAAAGTTTTACATCCTGCATATGCTCTAAAAGTTAGACAAAGCTAATAATTTTACCCGCAAATCTCCATCCCTCATGCAAAGATTGCCCGGTCTTTATTTTGGCCCTACAAACAAAAAAGGCCGTGGTGTATTCTGCGCAAGCGATATTCCAAAAGGTGCCTTGATAGAAATTTGTCCAATGATACTCATCCCGGAATCGGAAGTGGACATCATCCACGAAACAGAGCTGCACGATTATTACTTTGTCTGGGGAGAACGCGATGAACAGGCTGCCATAGCCCTTGGTTATGGCTCTCTGTACAATCATTCCTATACGCCGAATGCGGAATACATCTACGATCTGGAAAACAACTGCATTGAAGTTTTTGCCCTTAAAAAAATTCCTGCAGGAAAAGAAATAACCTTCAACTATCATGGAGATCCCGGTTGCAAAGACCCACTCTGGTTTGATAAAACCGGCAAAAGAATTCAGAGATTGAAGGTCAATCAGAAACTTGGATCCTAATTTCAAAAATGAAGCGCATTGGCAATTCCATTCGCGTTCCAGGTCCCCCTGCTATGTTGCATTGTAATTTGAACTGGAATATTACACAAGAAGTTGCTGCACATCCAACCTCCATATCTTTATAGATGTCTGATTCCCGCCCGCTGTTAACCCTGAACTATTTTTGTATTCTACTTCTTGTCATGTCATCCTCCGTAAGGACCAGGAATATCTAAATTTTTTTCACAGGAAGTTCAATAAAAAATCCGATGGCATGTCTCACTACTTCCCGCGTGCATTTTTAAAACGGCTATGTTAGAAAACACGAATTGTAAAATAATAGGGCTTGATTGCATCTGATTCAAGGCAATAACTGAACCGATTTATTCCTATTCTTCTTTGAACAATTTTTCTGATGGTATGATTGCATCAATTGATTTTATACTCCCCTGCGTGAAATTCTGATCAGTCTCAAATCCATACCCTTGCAATATTTCATCCTTGCGTATTATGCGCACAAATTTATCGGTAGTCAATTTCCCAATGTCTTCATGCCAAACCAACTCCGATGTCTTAATAATTTCCTGATCAATACTGGAAAAAACAACACTATCGCGCATATAGGTTTTTTGCTCCTTGTGAACCCGCATGGCATATTGCGAAGCAAGTGTGTTGATTACCCGCTGATTCCGGTCATAGAAATAGGCGACAAAACCTTTTGGGAATTCTTCTTTTAATTCAGATTCTTCCGTATAGCGAATCATCTGGGGTGCTTTAATTCGAATTTGAATGATCGCAGAATCACTGTAGCTGAGGTCTACATCCAAAAACAATTCTTTATTGCTGATTTGCCCGGCTTCAAGATCGCTCATCTCCTTTTTTTCTTCCGAGCAGGACCAAAATAGCAGAATAAAAATGAAACCAGGCACGAACTTCATCATCTCAAAAGTGTAAGGTCTCCACTCACCGTTTTGACATATCCATCTAAAAATCTGCCTTTAATAATATAGACGTAAACTCCCGGGAGACACAATTCCCCGCCAGCCCGTCCATTCCATCCACTGGAAGGAACACGGGGTTGCAGATTTTCTCCATTATATAATAAATTCCCCCATCGGTCAAATACTTGCAACTGGTCAATATTCACAAGCGACTTGCTCCCTCCTGCAAAAAAGACATCATTGATGTTATCCCCGTTCGGTGAAAACACATTGGGTGGATAAATTTCGTAATTCTTCCGTACGCGCACAAAAAAAGAATCCACACCCAAACAACCGTTCGCATTGACAACTTGCAAAGAATAATATCCGTCGTTGAGCGGCATTGCAGTCGTGTTCTGACAATTTGTACAAGCTATGCTGTCTCCCCGATACCAAAAATAACTATATGCATCAGAAGGTATCGCAGATCCATTCAACTGGATTTGATCTCCCAATTCAATTTCAAGATCACTTCCTGCATTCGGAAAAATTTCACCTGGTTCCGTGAGTACGACTTCAATAGAATCCAGGCACCCTTTCCGGTCCTGCACATAAATAACATGCCGCCCCGCTGACAAGTTGGTAAATCTGCTTGTAGAACTGAAGTCCTGCCCGTCCAGACTAAACTGATAATACTGGGTATTCACCCCATTGATAACTTCTTCAAACGGGGAACCCAGTTCTCCGCGCACTGCAATCATTCCGTCACGGGATTCATAACAACTCAGGTTTCGCACACTATCAAGCGAAACCTTGAGTGTCGGTAAATCTTCGCAACAGGGCTCTGCATATAATCTCCGTATATCCGTTACCTGGCAACCGGAACTCGTTTCTATGGTAAGTGTAATATACTTTTCTCCAAAGGAAGTGTAATTCACGGTATGAGGTCCTCTTCCCGTGGCGGTCTGGGGAACTGCATCCTTACCAAAATTCCAGGTCCATCGTACAATGGTTCCCTGACTTAATGTGGATGAATCGCTCACGACAAAATCCGTTTCACATTTCAGCCCGGATGGCGGATCTATTCCAAATTTGGCTTCCGGACCTAAAAACTCTCCGGTACCTCCCCATTCTACAGAAAATCCAATTCCCGTATTTGAAAAATTATTGATGATCAAGGTATAGGCTTTGCCCTTCTTCATATCAATAAATTTGCAATATCCATTTTCACCGCTATTGCAGTTCAGGTCTTCCGTAATATCGTTGTCTGTGAAATTCAATCCGGTAGGCCCTGCGCACGGCGGAGCCGTTGCATTGCATCTGAGTACGACTTTGTCACTGCAGTTGTGGATACCACTCGGAAGCTCATACAGGGCAAAATCAATATCGTCTGATGGATTTAATGGCCTCAGGTCAAACGTTAAGGTTCCATCATTGGCTGCTTCCCAGGAATACCATACAGAGGAAGATTCTGAATTTTGAGTACTGTTGTCTCCAAGACAACTGTTATTCGCTTCGTCTGGAAAAACACCACCTCCACTCAGTCTCTGCACTACAAATGGGGATTTATCACATAAAACCGTAGACCGGTCGCAATCTTGTTCAGCACGTGCAGGAGGATTAAAATTATTAATGCATAATTGAAAGGTACCTGTATTGTTATTCAATCCATCGATGCGTATAAAATAGTCTGCACCAACAACCAGACCCCCTTGGTATATGCTCAGAACGCCCTTTCCGGTATTATCTGCACCACATTCCAACTCCGAGATTGTACCCCCGCATATACCCCTGTATAATGCTACCATAGGTCTTGCCAGGGTTCCACCTGGAGTACCTCCGGGATTTGTTCCAATAACCGTAATGTTTACATCCGTGAAAAAGGCCCTGAAGCGAAACCAAACATCCCTTCCCGTACTGGACCAACACGTAGCCGATCCATAGCCGGAGGCTGTTGCCAACTCATTGGAGTACTCACCTGCTTTGCTGCAATACTTGGTTACATCACCGATTACCTGGGGATTGTTGCAGTTGTCATTGGAAGGCTGAGCGTAGCTGGTAAGGCAAAAAAAACAAAATAGGACGGATATATAAACTGTTCCTTTCATTTAATGTATTTGGACAATAACGCTGGATTCATAAAAACAGACACTTTAGGCCCGTTGTTTTGTGAAGAAAACTTTAAATCTACAGCAAAATTATACAAAATTCATCTGGCCGGCATTCCACAGGCAAGTAGTATGTCCTTATCTATTACTTTTGCAATTCAGTACTCCGGACATGTTTACCATTCCCAATCTACTTACCTCCAGCAATTTGTTCTTTGGTTGCAGCGCCCTGGTCAGTCTCCAGAAAGGTGATTGGGACTGGTGTATCCTGTTTATGATCCTCTCCGGACTTGCAGACTTTTTAGATGGGTTCGTAGCCAAAAAAATGAAACAAAGCAGTGAATTCGGTATCCAGCTGGACTCCCTTTCGGATGTAGTCAGTTTCGGTGTATTACCCTCCATGATTTGTTTCAACATTATGAGCCAGGTATTGCCCAATAGCACTATTTTACCTTACCTTTCTTTTGTGCTGGCCCTTATGGCTGCATTTCGTCTGGCCAGGTACAACATCAGCAGCTCTTCTTCGTCATACTATTTCAGCGGACTGCCTGTACCATCAAATGGATTTTTTTTTGCGGGGATTCTTGCACTGTACCATCAGCCGGTTCCATATCTCAACTTTTTATTTCATCCATTCATTTTTACACTGCTCATAGTAGTCTTTTCCACCCTCATGATTTCTACCCTGAAAATTGTTAAGATCCAAATGAAAAAGGAATGGTGGAAGATCCTTGGATTTGTACCTTTACTCGATCTCTTAAGTCTTGCCAGTTATTACTGGATCGGAGCAGCTGCTATCAGTCTAGGAGTATTGGTGCACATTCTACTTAGTTTACTTATTCCAAATCACAAACTTGAAATTCAAAATTCATGAAATCTTTTAAAGCCCAGATTGATATCATGCCGCATAAAGAATTGCTTGACCCGCAAGGGAAAACAGTTGCTCACAACATGCACTATCTGAACATCCACGGGGTTATGGATGTAAGGATAGGGAAACATATTGAAATGCTCATACAGGCGAATGATGAACAATCTGCCAAAGAAATTGTGGAAAGTAGTTGCAAAAAATTACTGACCAATCCCATTACTGAAAATTTTAAATACAGTCTCAGCGAACAATAGTTATTGCCAAGCAGGCATTCAATTGACATGGATAAAATTAAGGATCCCTGCCCTTGCCTCTACCTTGTACCCACGCCTATCGGTAATTTATCAGATATGACGCCAAGGGCTCTTGGCATCTTGTCTACTGTTGATCTTATTCTTGCAGAAGATACCCGGGTAAGTAATAAATTGTTGCATCACTTCAATATCGAAAAAACCCTGAAAAGCTTTCATGCACAGAATGAGCACCGATCCCTCCAAACAATTGTCGATAAACTTAAAGAAGGACTACGGCTTGCACTGTTGACCGATGCAGGAACACCTGGCATTTCCGATCCGGCTTACCTTCTCGTCCGGGCATGCAGAAAAGAGGGCATACCCGTGATCGCACTCCCAGGAGCTACTGCATTCGTACCGGCGCTTGTAGCCTCAGGCCTACCCTGTGACACCTTCCTGTTCAATGGTTTCCTTCCTCAGAAAAAAGGACGCGCAACACAGTTAAAATGGCTCGCGAGCCTACCCTGCACCGTTATCCTGTACGAATCCCCACATCGATTGTTGCGCTGTGTAGATGAATTGATACTGGCCTTTGGCCCCGATCGCGAAGCCTGTTTTGCTAAAGAAATTTCAAAATTATACGAACGCTATTTCACCGGTAGCCTCACCGATATCAAACAACAGTTGCTGGATGCCAAAATCGTAGGAGAATGGGTCATTGTGATCGCCGGTAATTCCTGATGCGCATAGGACACGTAACACCTTATCCAACTGTACTTACATCCCAATGGCATTTTATAAACAGAATCAAGGACCACCGGAGAATGCTTGATTCCATCAGTGCTGGAACCGGTCTTACCATTCCTGATTCAAGTCATAGAAAATATTCTCTTACATTTGCCAGCGCACTATGGTTTTTAGCAGTATTGTTTTTATCCTGTACTTTTTACCGGCCTTCCTGCTGTGTTACTACCTTGTCGGGAAAGCATACAAGAATATCGTTATTCTGGTATTTAGTATTTTCTTCTATAGCTGGGGTGCTCCAAAATTTATCTTTGTAATTCTAGGCACTACCTTGCTGGATTTCCATCTTGTGAAATGGATGGACCATTCAAAAAATGAACTGCAACGGAAATCCTTACTGATCTTATCGCTTTCCATCAATCTCGGTTTACTTATTTATTTCAAATACAGTAATTTTTTTATTGAGAATCTGAATGGTTTGTTGCAATTGATTGGTTTCAATAGCGTGCACTGGACCAAACTTGTTTTACCAATTGGCATTTCGTTTTATACTTTTGAAACCATCACCTATGTGGTTGATGTGTACCGTAGGGTACATAAACCCTTGTTGCATTTTTGGGACTACCAAACATATATCATTCTATTTCCAAAACTCATTGCCGGTCCGATAATACGCTATCATGAGCTTGCAGATCAAATTGATGACCGGAGCCGGAATGAAACAATGGACAACCGACTTACAGGATTCTACCGTTTTGTAATAGGGCTTTCCAAAAAAGTAATTCTTGCCAACCACCTCGGGGCCTATTCCGATGAAATATTCAACACCAACTACCATCATCTTGCAACAGCAACTGCATGGGCAGGGATTATAGCCTATAGTTTTCAAATTTATTTTGACTTCAGCGGCTATTCTGATATGGCCATTGGTATCGGAAAAATGATAGGTTTTCGCTTTCCGGAAAACTTTAACAATCCTTATATATCTGAAAGCATAACGGAGTTCTGGCGCCGATGGCATATCACACTTGGAAGCTGGATGAAGAATTATCTCTATATCCCCATGGGTGGAAACAAAGTACAAACGAACAAACGTTTGTATTTTAATTTGTGGATTGTCTTTTTAGCTTCCGGTCTATGGCATGGGGCCTCCTGGAGTTTTATTTTGTGGGGGGCATATCATGGTTTTTTGCTCGTTCTTGAACGCATAGCGCTCCTCAGGTTTTACAAAAGGATAGGAGCATGGCCCAGCACCATACTCTGTTTTATTACCGTTATGGTAGGCTGGGTATTCTTCCGGGTTGAACATCTGAGTGATGCTTTTCTATACCTGCGAAGAATGTTTGGATTGCATCATGGTGACGTAGCGGTCGCTCTTCATAAAGATTATTTTATGTACACCGTCCTTGCCTTCGTATTTGCATTCTTTGCAAAGCCACGTAAGGGATCGCAAATCCAATCCATGTTTTATGGTGACATATACACTTTAAAAATGCACAGCTATGTACTGCTGCTTTCTTTGGTTCTGCTAGCAGTTTGCATCGCGATGATCACCTCCTCAGGTTTTAACCCCTTTATTTATTTTAGATTTTGATTATGAAATCGGGGACTGACATACGATCATACTTTTTCTACGGACTCCTGCTCTTGCTGTTTGTACCATGGATTCAATCCATCTGGAAACCAATACGCGTCAAGGAACTGAGGGGCGGAATCGAAACCATCGTGGTTCCAAACCTAAATGAAATAAATTGGTTTGAAGGGAGATACCAACATTATAAAGAAGCCAGCCTGAATTCCGAATTTGGATTCCGCAGTAGCTTCGTCCGCCTGCACAATCAAATTGATTTTTATTTGTTTGATGCCCTGCACGCAAAATCCGTCTTGCGCGGTAAAGACAACTACTTATACGAGTACAATTATATAACCGCTTATTATGGCAGGGATTTCATTGGTAAGGATAGTATACGAAGACGAATGTCGAGACTTCAGAACATTCAGAGAATATTGGAGTCTCATGACAAAAAATTGATTTTGGGCTTTGCTGCAAGTAAAGGACAGTTTTATCCGGAGTATTTTCCGGACAGTATCCAGTATAAAAAAGATTCAACAAATTATGAATGGTTCCGCTTTTATGCAGATAGTTTTCAAATCCCCGCAATCGATTACAATGCCTGGTTTCTATCCATGAAATACATTAGCCAGATTCCCCTATACCCAAAATACGGTATACACTGGTCGCATTATGGTGCTTGTCTTGTGGCGGATTCCCTGATTCATGATATCGAGCACTATCTGCAGGAAGATCTTCCCGAATTGGATTGGTCAGAGATAGAATGGGATTCGCCCCGTTACGACGACAATGACATTGAAAAAGGACTGAACCTTATGCTGCCTCTTCCAGGTCCTAAATTGGCTTATCCAAAATGCCATTTTGAAAACGACCCTCAGAAAAACCGTCCAAATGTCATGGTGATTGCAGACTCTTACTACTGGAGTTTATTTAATCTGGGAGTTTTCAACAGCTTTCATAAAAACTTCTTCTGGTATTATTTCAATGAAGTATACCAACCTGGAAATCTGCCCATGCTCAAGGGTAATGAAAACCTATTCATAGATCAACTTCGCGAATCAGACCTGGTCTTTATTTTATCGACCGATGCAAATTTGAACCGGCTGGGTTGGGGTTTTATAGAACAGGCGGAATGGGTGTTGAGCCAAAAGCGATACATGAAAAGCGATTACCAAAGCCGGGTTCAGGCTTTAATTGATTACATCCCTAAGGACTCAGCGTGGATCAAACATATCCGGGAAAAAGCCCTTAAGATGAACGTGGGCGTGGATAGCATCCTTCGGATGGATGCCCGTTGGATGATCGATCAGGAGGGAAAATAAGTAACCACATTCCAGCTTTAATACGCAAAGGCAAGTGTATGCAGCAGATGATACCGCCTGTTTCCAAAAAACAATCAAGGACAAGGCTTAAAGCCATTTCCGTATCTGATCCAAATCCTTCCTCTTTCGTTCCGGCGGTTGAGCACCCGACCAACCCATATAAAATAATCCCAAACATTGCTCGCTTTCCTCCAATTTTAAAAAAGTACCTAGTCTTTCGATGACGCCGGGAGTGCTCCAATAGGCCCCAACTCCCATGGAGGTGCATGCTAACCAAATATTTTGTACGGAGCATGCCAATGCGGCCGTCTCCTCCCATTCCGGGATCAAAGTAGCCGGACTTCTGTGTATACAAATTGCCATTACTACTGCCGACTGAAGGGCCTTTTCACCCGCCTTTTTCTTCTTTACCGGATCAACAGGAGGCACTTGCATTGCTTCAAAATCCGCTTCCAGGAAATCGGCAAGTTCTTTTTTACGATGACCATCCAGCAAGACGAACCTCCAGGGTTCTGTTTTTTTGTGGTTGGGAGCCCAACGGGCTAACTCAACAATCTGGTCTACGAGGTCCCTGGAAATAATACCCGGCTTGTAGGTGCCAGGGAATTCCGAAAAACGGCCATGAATCAATTCTGCCAATACCTGAAATTTCGCGTCCATTAAATGATTATTTTATGTGTTTAATTATTTTTTTAGATTTGTCTAAATTTTAAGAGCAATGTTTTCAGAATCAGAAGAAAACTATTTGAAGGCAATTTACAAAATCATGCAAAGCAATCCGGAAGCTTCGGTGAGCACTAAAGCCATTTCGCTGGAATTGGGGACCTCCGCAGCTTCCGTAACGGACATGATTCGCAAACTCGCAGACAAAGGACTGCTGAGTTATGAACGGTATTATGGTGTAAATCTTACCCGCGAAGGACAAAAAACAGCATTGACACTGCTTCGAAAGCACCGGCTTTGGGAAGTATTTCTGTCTGAAAAACTAAAGTTTAACTGGGCAGAAGTACACGAAATTGCAGAACAACTGGAGCATATTCGTTCCGTGGAACTGGTAGACCGGCTGGATGCATATCTGGGCTATCCCAAATTTGACCCACACGGCGACCCCATCCCCAATGAAAGCGGGAGTTTTACTTACCGTCATCAGGTAAGTCTGGCAAGTGCAACTTTGCCAGGCAAATCCTACACTCTGGTAGGCGTCCGCCATCATAAACCAGAATTTCTGCGGTACCTGGAGTCCCATATGCTTACTCCTGGAGCTGCCCTGGAAATTGCTGCCTACAACCCTTATGATCATTCTCTTGAAATTAAAGTCAACCAGTCCAACGCAATCTGGATTACAAACCAGACCGCACAAAATCTGCTTGTAAAACCAATGTCTCGATGAAGTATTTCTATTTCTGTATCCTGCTTTTTCCAATTGCCGGTATCAGCAGCGGCAAGCCAAAAGTACTGGCCACCGCTTCCATGTGGGCGGACATGGCCCGCGTTCTTGGCTCTGAACGAATTGAGGTGGATGTCATCGTACCCATAGGCAGCGACCCACATCTCTATGAACCCACCCCAAATGATGTTTTTAAAGTCAATAATGCGGATCTGATTCTCATCAACGGACTTACATTTGAAGGCTGGCTCGAAAAATTGATCCGCTCCTCCGGAACTGCTGCTATGAAAGCACAGATCACAGAAGGCATCACACCCATCTCCAATCCTCATTTCCTGAATTCTACAGATCCACATGCGTGGATGGACGCTGAAAATGGTAAAATCTATGCGCGCAACATTGCCGCTGCATTATCCAAAATAGATCCTGCCCATGAAGACGAATACCAATTCAATTTGAAAATATACCTGCAGGAATTGGATTCACTGCATCACTATATGCTTCAAAAAATAGAAAGCATACCTGCAGTCCAGAGAGTACTTATTACATCTCACGATGCGTTTCATTATTTTGGAAACCGGTATGGCCTTCAGGTGGAGTCCTTGCTGGGTACTTCAACCGATGCAGATGTTCAGACCGGAGATTTTCTGAGGGTCAACAGAATGATCCGGGAAAAAAAGATACCCGCCGTGTTTATTGAAAGTACCATCAATCCAAAACTCATGGAACAACTGGTACGCGAAAATCACATCCGCATCGGCGGAAAACTTTATGCAGATTCCCTTGGTGATGAAAAAAGCCCGGCAAATACATACATCCAGATGCTGAAACACAACGCAGATGTCATTGCAGAAGCACTTTCTGTACCTCTAGAAGTCCAGGATCTGGCAAAAGAAAAATCCGGTAATTCCCGCTTTGCAATCATACTGATCCTTGCCATCGCTTTGATTTCATCTGCAATCTACTACCTGATTAAAAAATCAAGATGAATAGCCCAAATACAAAATATGCTATCGAAATCAACGGCCTTTCCGTTGCATATGAAAATAAAAGGGTCTTAAGCAATATCTACATCAAGATAGAACCAGGACATATATATGGGCTCATCGGACCAAACGGTGCGGGTAAATCCACACTCTTCAAGGCGATACTGAACCAGATCGAACCAAGTGCCGGATCCATACGGATCTGGGGGGCGCCTTCATCGGAAAAACTAACGCACATTTCGTACGTACCACAAAAAGACGAGGTCGACTGGCAATTTCCAGCAACCGTATATGATATTGTAGCCATGGGACGGTTCCCTTACAAACGTTTGTTCGCACGTCTAAATCATGAAGATCATACGATTATTTTAGATGCACTGCACCAACTTGACATTCAAGCGCTCCAGAACAAACAGATCGGTGAACTTTCCGGTGGTCAGCAGCAAAGGGTTTTTCTCGCAAGAGCACTTTGCCAACAATCAGAAATTCTTCTTATGGATGAACCCTTTGTTGGTGTCGACGTCAAAACAGAACAACGCATCATCGAAATTCTTAAACGCCTCGTCCTGGAGGGAAAAACAATACTGGTCGTACATCACGATCTGGACAGCGTGCAGGCATACTTCGACCGGGTAATCCTGATCAATCAAAAACTCATGGCCTATGGTGAAACGGAAAAAGTGTTCACAAGGGAGCATATCTCTGCAACCTATTCAAGTCAGTCCAATCTGCTTCAGCATAAAGGACTCTATAAAGAATAAGGCAACTCCATGCAGCCAATGCTTCAATTGACAACCTCTTGATGTGGTATTCTTTGAATGCCATGATTCAAGTAACCATGCCGTTTCCAGAAAATGAATCCTTTCTCTCTACTTGTTACAGTAACACTGGAAAAAAGAGCTGGAGTATTCTTTCTTTTACTAAAACAAACCGGATTGAAAATAAAAAATTCAAGGACTATATCAATCCCTTCATTTTTATATCTGAATTTCCTCTCCCAGCTTCGGAATTTCAGGATAATGAAAACCATTATCTTTTAAATACTCGCGATAAGGAACCTGAACTTCATAATCTCCATGCACCAGGAACAATCGCTTGCAGTTGTTTTTTTGATTCGAAAGAAACTGCAGCATTTCATCCCTGTCCCCGTGTGCTGAGAATGAGTCCATAATCTCCACTTTGGCATTTACTTTTTTTTCATCCCCAAAAAGCTTGATCACTTTTGCCCCCTCACGTAGCTTTCCTCCTGTGGTTCCGGGAGGCGCATAACCAACCATGAGAATGGTGTTTTTTGGATCTTCAATATTGTTGTACACGTGATGCTTAATCCGGCCTGCATTTACCATTCCCGCAGCAGAAATAATGATACAAGGTTCTTTACTGGTATTCAGACGTTTGGAATCTGCAACATCGGTTATGTAGTTAAGCTTTTTAAATCCAAAAGGATCGGGATCCGTATAGAGATACTTTAACAATTCATCATCAAAACACTCGGAGTGTTCTTTGAAAATATCCGTTGCACTCACCGCAAGAGGGCTGTCTACATAAACTGGAATATTGGGCAAACGACCCTCATTAGACAATTGATCAAGCAGATATACGAGTTCCTGGGTTCTCCCAAGGCTAAATGCAGGTATGATAAGCTTTCCCTTCCGGCTCACACAGGTATCACTTATAATGCTTATGAATTTGTCCTTTTCTGCCGGTTGCTGAAGGTGCAGTTTGTCTCCATAAGTTGATTCCGTAATAATGATATCCGCTGGCCACATCTGCTGCGGGTTTCGCAATATGGGCCTGTTAGGCCTTCCGATATCCCCGCTGAATCCCAATCGCAATTCCTCTGCTCCTTTGTTAAAGATAAGATTAACACTTGCAGATCCGAGGATATGGCCTGCATCGGTAAACAATAGTTTTATCCCTTTTGCAATATCAATCCAGCGATCATAAGAAACAGAAATAAATTGTTTCATCGCACGGGTAACGTCAGGTGAAGTGTACAAAGGTTTTATTTTTTCGACATTCCGCAAACCTCCTTGCTTCTTTAATTTTTGATCTATGCGCTTGTTTAGAAATTCTGCATCCCTTTCCTGAATATGAGCGGTATCCATGAGCATGATCTCTGTGAGGTCACGTGTGGCATGAGTGCATATAATATTTCCGTGAAAACCGTCCTTTACCAATTTTGGTATGCGCCCACAGTGGTCAATATGCGCATGAGATAAGATTAAAATATCAATTTCCTCCGGTTTAAAATACCATTCTGAATTCAATTCATCATTATCTGCATCCTCCCCCTGAAACAATCCACAATCCAATAAAATTTTAAATCCATTATCAAGTGTAATTAAATGTGACGAACCCGTGACTTCACGCGCGGCACCGCAAAATTTGATTTTCATAATTTCACTGAATTTTGAATGAACTGAACAAAGTTATGGATCCTTTTACGTAATTTTTCATGTCCGCAAAACAGAAGCATTTGGAAGACATCAGGGCCCGTTGGTATGCCTGTCATGACCACCCGCAATAAAGGAAAAAATTCACCGGCCTTAATTCCTTCACTGGCAAGAAATGATTTCACCTTTGATTCCATTTCAGAACGATCTACTGCCGGAAGATATTCCACAAAATTTTGAAATGGGATTAGTACGTTTACATATTCCGGTTTGAATTTTCCCGTCATGTATGCCGTATCATAGTTTTCAATATCCAGAAAGAATGCAGATCCGGATTTGTAATAATCACTAAAGAAATGGACCCTGTCATGATACAATGAATAAATTTCTTCTGCTTCCTTTTCAGAAAGAGCGATTCCCTTTTCTTCAAAATCCGATTTGATTTTTCTGGATTGCTCCTTTGGATCCGCCTTGTGAAGATATTGTTGATTGAACCATTTGGCTTTATCAAAATCAAATCGGGCACCGGATTTGACAATTTTATGAATTGAAAATTGCTCAATCATTTCATCCAGTCGGAAAATCTCCTGATTGGTTCCTGGGTTCCAACCCAGCAAAGCGAGAAAATTCAGCAAGGCATCGGGCTCAAAACCAAATTCCCGGAAACCTAAAAAAACACTGCCATCATCTGCTTTCCAGTCTAAGGGAAAAACGGGAAAACCAAATTGGGCACCATCGCGCTTCGATAACTTTCCATTTCCACTTGGTTTTAGAATCAATGGCAGGTGCGCAAACTCGGGCATTTGATCTTCCCAACCAAATGCTTTGTAAAGAAGTACATGATGGGCCGTAGAGGACAACCACTCTTCACCCCGGATCACATGACTGATCTTCATCAACCGGTCATCCACAACATTGGCCATGTGATAGGTTGGCATGCCGTCGGATTTAATGAGTACTTTATCGTCGAGCTCCGAAGTTTGAAAGCTCACGTCGCCCCGTATGGCATCCTGAATATGAATCTGATGATGTGCAGGTACCTTCAAACGTATGACATAGGGTACTTTGGATTCCATCAGCTCCCGTACTTGATCTGCAGAAAGTGTGAGAGAATTACGCATGCGCATACGGGTCTGCGTATCATATTTTTGATTTCCTCCATCAGATTCCCGCAATGCTTCAAGTGATTCCTGGTCGTCAAAGGCATAATACGCTTCCCCTTTTTCAATCAATTGGAGCGCATGCTGCATATAAATCTCCTTTCGCTCAGATTGCCTGTAAGGTCCAAAATCACCTCCCATACCGGGACCTTCATCAGGCAACAGACCCAACCAATTCAGACTTTCAATGATGTACTCTTCCGCTCCGGGAACATAGCGGGCCTGATCCGTATCCTCTATCCGAAGGATAAATGCACCGTTCAACTGTCGGGCTAGTAAATAATTGTAAAGGGCTGTCCGAATCCCTCCAATATGCAAAGCTCCAGTAGGACTGGGAGCAAATCGTAATCTCGCCATAGGATTAATTTAATAACAACAGCCTGCAAATATGGGGAGTTGTCCTCATAAGATATTGTTAATCATGAAAATAATTAGGCTATATCTGCCCGGAAGCAGGATCTTTACAAACACATGTTGTAAAGCTCCCAGTTTCATGTATTTGAGTTTCACACCACGATTTCTACAATCCATGTTTCCCGATCTGGTTTGGCGGATCGAAACGGAATATAAGGAGCTTTATCTAAGCTTTGATGATGGCCCTATTCCGGAAGTTACTCCCTGGGTTTTGGATCAGCTAGACCACTATCAGGCCAAGGCCAGCTTTTTTTGCGTAGGGCAAAATATTGAAAGGTATCCTTCCATTTTTGAGGAACTCCATCGGCGGGGACATACAATAGGCAATCACAGTTACAACCATCTTTCAGGTTGGGGTTCAGAAAATATTGAATACATCCGCAATGTCCGCAAAGGAGCACGAATCAGCGGATCGAAATTATACCGTCCTCCATACGGCAAATTACGACCATCGCAATCCCGCTTTCTCAAGCACCATTATGTAATCGTAATGTGGGATGTACTCAGTGGAGATTTTGATGCGGAATTAAGTGCGGAAGCATGCTATCAAAATGTATTGAGGAAAGCACAGCCCGGATCCATTATTGTATTTCATGATTCTCTTAAGGCTAAAGCAAAACTGACAGAGGTGCTTCCACGTGTGCTCGAACATTTTTCTAACGAAGGATACCAGTTTAAAGCAATCAATCCTGCTGATCTTCTCTCTAAAAAGCACCTTCACTCCTACTCCGAATTTTCGCGTTGATAAATGCGTATGTAATCAATGTCCATCGTATTGGGAAACTTTGTCCCCGATGAGACCTTCCCCGCAAATGCTCCACCTACAGCGAGTCCGGAAATGATCCGGTGATGATGTCGCGGATAGGCGGCAACAGGAAGGTACACCCCTTCCTCAATCCTGCACTTTCGTATTACTCTGTTATTCCTGCTGTTTTTATATGCAGCCAAAGTCCGGACTTTTTTTCCATTCACATACCAATGTATAAAATAGGGATCCCACTCAATGGCATATACGTTCCATTGTGTTTGATCTGGTGTCCAATGCCACTTTGGCTGTTGGCAATCTCTGTTATCATAACAATTATGGTAATTGCTCTGCAACTGACGCATGATATGTCCTTTCGTTTCAAATACGTCGATCTCTTCAATGACACCATCACCGGCAGTCCAGAATGAAGGCCAGAAACCCTTGCCTTTTGGCAGCTTGCATCGTATTTCGAAACGTCCATAGCGAAAGCCTTTCATCGAAAAAATACTTCCTGAACTGTAGTTGTATGTCTTTCCAAACCATTCAACGGTATCTCTTCTTGCACGGATATGCAATATTCCATCCTGAAGAATCAGATTGTCATCATCCAAAAATTCAGATCCTACTAATGCACGGCAGGATGCACATGAATCTGAACCATTTGCTGTGAATGGAAAATAACTGAACCACTTGCTTCGATCCAGGTGCTCACCATCAAATTCATCCTGCCAAACCAGTTTGTAATCTCCGGACGAACACAGATCGAGTCCCTCCGGACCTACACGAAGGGTATCCTGTGCGCTGCATTCAGAAAGTGTTGTGCTCTGCATTACCAGGAATATCAATAGCACAACCGCTTGTGCTGGTAAGCAAAAAAAATGGCGGAACGTATCCTTTTGAAATTTTGCGGAATAATTTTTCGATTTCGTCATACGATACAATTTCAAAACGGAAATTATGCAATACCCATTACATCAAAGACAGGCCAAATCAAAACATTTTAAAGGCTACTTGTATTTCGAATTGGAATTGATGACAAGTGCACACATCTATTTTCTTTCAGCAACTATTTTCTTCTGCTTTCAAGTTCCTCCGGTCCTTTTCCTAAAATGAAAATGGCAGGTTTATCATAAAACAGTTCCATCCTTGAGTTATCCCAGTCGCGTAGTTTTGCATGCACTATTTTTTGTGCCTCTGACCCCAGTGATGCCGCAACAACCAAAATCAAATCCGGCGAAATGTTGTGTTTCAGAATTTCAAATACTTGCTTATTTCTATACGGCGCTTCCATAAATAATTGGGTTACACCCGTTTTCTTAAGCTGTTCAACAATACGAATCAACTCATTTCGCAAACCTTCTTTTTTTGCAGGTAAATACCCACGAAAACAAAATTCCTGGGCAGGTAAACCCGAAGCCATCAGCGCTATTGTCATGGAATTCGGACCTGCATAGGGCCTGATTTCGATACCTTCCTTGTGGGCTTTGGAAACCAACTCCCATCCGGGATCTGCAATGCAGGGCATTCCCGCTTCAGAAACAAGACCTATCGATATTCCTTTCTTCAGCAGCGCAATCATTTCATTGAAGAATTGAGAGGGATCATCCTTCGGAATTTCATGAACCTGAATTTCTGACAAGGGCCGCAGCTGTGGTATCGATTTTAAAAAATGCCGGGCCGTCTTGGCTTTTTCTGCAATAAAAACATCCAGGTTTCGGGCAGCTTCCAGGGCTTGGGGACTTGTTTGATCCAGGTTCGCCCCACTGAGAGGACATGGAATGAGGTGGAGACGTGCGGACATGAGGGCGAAGTTAACCAGATTATGGCCATTTGCTTGTCAGGCTTGTTCTTTTGGAGTAACTTCGCCAGCCCTAAATAAAGGTATGAATACCTATACCATTAAATTACAGCAATTTGAAGGTCCTTTTGATCTGCTTCTCTTTTTTATTGAAAGGGATGAACTGGACATCAATGACATTCCAATTGCACGGATTACGGAAGACTTTTTAGCGTACATCCGTCAAATGGAAGACCTGAATCTCGACCTGGCAAGCGAATTTATCCTTGTGGCAGCTACCCTGATCAGAATCAAAGCTAAAATGCTGCTTCCACGCAAGGAATTGGATGAAAACAATCTGGAGATCGATCCAAGAAAAGAACTGGTTCAAAAACTTCTGGAGTACAAATCCATCAAGGAAGTAATTGAAGAAATGGGTAAAATGGAAGACGACCGGTACTTCCGAATCCCGCGTGGAAACCTCAAAACGGAATTTGAATCCCTTGCTCAAAAAGCTTTGGTGGATGCAGAATGGGAAACCCTGAATTTATTCAACCTCCTTAAAGTTTTCCAACGCGTAATGGAACGCTTTAACGAAGGACCCAAAACCATAGTCCACCGGATTTACAATTATGAGTTTGACATTGAAAAAGAACAAACCAAAGTTTTAGACCGCATACGTGTCCACGGCAAGACCCATTTTGAAAATCTATTCGCAGAATGCGAAAACCGCATTCACGCCATCATCATTTTTCTAGGTATCCTGGAATTGGTAAACCTGCAGAAAATCCACATCTTTAAAGGCCATGATCCAAACCAATTCTGGCTCGAAGAAAAGCAGTTGGAAGAGCTTGGAGAAGAGGAAGAATAATCAGAATGTATTGCCGGATGGAATCAATTCATCCAGCCATGCCTTTCTCTTTGGATCCAGAACCTGGTAAGGTCGTCCCATATTTTTCGAATCGCCTTTCATGCGCATAAATATCCTTTGCCGCTCACTTGCTGGTACGTTTGCAAATGCCCTTCGCAACAGGGGAAGGTGTTTTTGAAAATGATCTTCCTCCTGATGCAGCAGCCATTGATCAAGACAATACAAAATCTGTTCTTCCAAAAAAATTACTAAGGAGGGCTTTTGCAAAAAACCTTCAAACCAGTACGCTGCTTGCGGTATATCCCGGTCCAGACTGAATTCCCGTCCTATTGCATCAAGAAAATTTTCCGCAGTCACCCATTTTTCTTCCATCAATATCGACCATGCCTTTCCCCTTATGATGGGATGCACGAATGGGTCGGAAGCCAACACATGAACCTGGTCTTTCCATAATCCAAAATGCATTTCACGATCGCGGCGTGCAAAATAGTTCTGTACTTCGATCACAGCTCCCATCAAGGCTTTACCTTGTTCATCGCGGACTTGTTTGCAACGCGCAACAAAACTCAAAACAACCCGCGGAATCAATCTATCCAATATACTTTGAATAGAACGAACGTCAATCTTGTGAAGACTCCCGTAATCAATCGAGTTTACGAGAGGTGAAATCATTGCGCACAACTGCACCAAATCCTGGTCTTCCAAAATCAATTCCTCAATACGTTCGCCGATTGGATTCCATACATCCGGTATTCCCGATTTTAAACCGTTTTCCAGTATTTTGGAAAGTCGTTCCAGGGCGTGTACTTTTTGCAACAGGTTCCTGACATATTGGACTGCGGCCAGCTGCAGTGTAGTACCAAACATGGCAATCCGCACAAGAGAAATTTCAAGATCCGGATGCCACTGAAAACCCCAGTATTCGTGAAAATTACCAAGACTTTTCAATTCGGATGTTTCCTCATGTGCCCATGGAAGTTCTATCAACCGTGTGAAATGAAGAAACTTTGAATTTTCCAATTGATTGGGTTTTCTCAGATCCAAGTGTACCTGTTCGTTATGTCCCTCTTTCCAAAAACGGTTCAATCTCAGTTGCTTCAACCGCCCATGAAATTCCACAATGAAAGGAAGGCTTTGCGAACTCACCTCTATCGACCCGGTAACATCTCCGCATAATAATTTCTCTTCAAAATCGTCGAGACCGACTCCTGGAATCTTTTCAAAAGATACCTGCATAGATTCCATAAGTTCATCCACACCGGGTGTGGGCAGTTCGCGAAGCACTGCTAGTTGCTCTGACAACACGCTTGCGTCAATAACGGAAGATGTTGCAACGTCCCAACCTTCCTGACGAAGCGTCTGTGCTGCACGCGATAAAAATGAAGAAGCTGCATGCCTCGAGTCTGAAAACAAACATTCATGCCATAAGGGTGCAGGAACTCCCGCAGTGTAGGATGGACTGCTTCGAAGATGTTTATAGGTCCAGGGGATGATACAACTTCTTGTTTGTATTTCTCTTTTAAATACCAGCTGCTCTTCGCGATGTGCAACCACTATTGGAAGGTCAAGTACGGGACCGTGCCAGGCACCGCAGACGACAGCCAATCGCGAATACTTTTTGCGGTAAATCTTCTTCAATTCCTGTCGCATGTATCGCTCGCGCAGCAATGTTTCAAGGTCATCCAATCCTTCACTCATCGTTCTCAGATTTCCCATCAGTTCCTGAATCACATGAAACAACTGTTCGTGATCCGTCCACTGCTCAAAATAATTTTCCCACCAACGCTCACTGTCCCGGAATCCTGCCCTCTTCGCAAGGTATCCGATGGGATCCGCAATCATCCGTCGCTGCTCATTATTCAAGCTGCGAGAGGGATCACCCCTGAAGTTTTCAGGACACAGCGAAATCGATGACGGCAAATCAATACAATGCACAGGTATTCCCGTGTTTGCTGCATAGAGCAAGGCCTGGTATTCAGGAGAAAATTCCGCCAAAGGCAGGTAGATCGCCTGTTCAGCATGTTTTTCCTCATAATATAAAAAGGCAACAGGCGCTTTATGCGGCGTTTGCAACAAGGCTTTTACAAGAGGTTCCGAATCCCCGGGCAATTCAATAGCCAGGGCATCGGGTTTAAATCGCTCAAGGGCAGCCAATAGCCTCCGTGCAGATCCTGCGCCATGATGTCTTATGCCGTATATGCGCTGTTCCAAAAAATTACATATAAATAACTAACGTTCGTTAGTTGTGTTCTTTGATTTCTTTCCGTATCTGTTCATACCACACTTTGTATTCCGGTCTCTTTTTCAATATGATTTCCGCATATTCCTGAAGTGCCATCAGATCTTCGCCTTCAGACCCCTGGAGGCTTTGTACAAAGGATTGAACCAGCTGAACAGGTCCCATTTCCTGATCTGAAAAATAGTGCTTCTGAATGCGGGCCTGATGAACCATACTGATGATTTCAGCCGGACTTAATCCTGATTTCAGACTTTTAATCTTTTGCTTTCCATCCGTGCTGAGCCCGGAGCGAAGCTCCCTGAAGATGGTAACCATTTTTTCAAGATGGCTTTGCTTTAATGTGTCCAAAGGAATGCGCAAACCTTTCTCCAGTTCTTCCACGCGTTGTTGTACAATATTCACCTCGTCTTCCAGGCGTTCTGGAAGTGGCATCACCAGACGGTTGAAGCGCCGCATCAATGCGGAGGATATAGGATATATTCCCTTGTCTTGTTCATTTGCAGTGGCAATCACATTAAATCCAGCTCTGGCCTGAACTTCGAGATTCAACTCAGGCACGGGTATTGTTTTCTCAGAAAGAATACTGATAAGTGCATCCTGTGTCTCTGTGGGAATGCGGCTCAACTCTTCGATCCGCACCAGCTGTCCCCGTTCCATCGCCCTCAGCACGGGTCCACGCACCAATGCAGATTCCGATGGGCCCTTTGCGATCAACTGTGCATAATCCCAGCCATAGCGCAGAGCGTCTTCGTTGGTGCCTGAAGTTCCTTGTACCAGGAGTGAAGAATGTCCTGAAATTGCAGCAGCAAGATGTTCCGCCAACCAGCTTTTGGCGGTACCCGGAACACCCGTGAGCAGCAAAGCCCTGTCAGACATCAGGCTTGCAATAGCCATTTCGAGAAGCTTGCGACTTCCAATGTATTTCGGAGTTATAATCCTTCCCGAACGCGTTTTACCTCCGATCAGATAGTGCAACACCGCCCAGGGCGAGAGTACCCAGTTTTGGGGCTTCGGTCGCAGATCTTCTTCCAGCAGGCATTTGAGTTCATCGGCATAGGCATCCTCCGCCCGGGGCCGGATGATCTGATTTTCCATGTATCAAAATTGAATCTTCAAATGTATGGAATTGTATAATAGCGATCGGGAAAATACCCGCTTAAGTTGTTGGTAAAGGCTGAGATGGAACTCATTTTTTAAAAACATAAGCGACCTACTCAATAATTGTGAGGAGTTAAGTACATTCACATGGTAAATTTTTGCTAAGATGAATTTATTTAGAAAAACATTTCATCGTAATTCTGTAGTTGTGACTCATACCTGGTCGATATATACAATCTTAATCCTCTTCCTTTTATTATTTCTTTTCAGGATCAATCACGTAAGCCCCCATGAAATCTCCTGGGACGTTTTAGGATACTATCTTTATTTGCCCTCCACCTTTATACATCATGACCCTATGTTAACCAATATTGATTGGTTAACATCATTAAACGAAGATCATCAACTGACTGGTACTTTTTATCAAATTAGTAGTAATCAGTATGGAGAACCTATGTATTTTTTTTTTATGGGGATGTCCTTCTTTTATTTACCATTTTTCCTTGTAGCACATGGAGTATCATGGATGATAGGTTCTGCTCAAGATGGATTTAGTATAATTTATCAATATAGTCTGGTCTGTGGTGGATTAATATATACATTAATTGGTCTAATTTTTCTTCGAAAAATTTTAATTGAGTTCTTCACTGATAAGTCTTCTGCTTTTGTTATCATCGTAATAGTGTTAGGTACCAACTATATTCATCACCTTACCCTGGATAATCTCGCCACAGTAAACGTTTTGTTTATGCTAATGAGTATTCTTTGCTATAATACCATACAATGGCATAAAACCAGTAAAAATTATAATTTAATAGCAATTAGCTTATCTGTTTTTCTGATGGGTCTGGTAAAGCCCAGTGAAATCATAGCTGGCGTAATTCCTATTTTATGGAATATTCATTCAAGAGAAAGTTTGCAAATAAAAATATCACTCATAAAAATTAATTGGAAAGCAATCTTATTCAGTATATTTCTGGGAATATTACTTTTCATTCCCCAAATCGCATATTGGCATGCAAAAACCGGTAAATGGATTTATGACAGTTATAAAAATCCTGGAGTCGGACTCGACTTACTTACACCACATGTATTTGAAACCTTATTTAGTTATCGTAAAGGTTGGTTTGTATACACACCAGTAATGATATTAGCCCTCCTTGGGTTTCCCATGATTTATAAGCAAAATAGGTCGATTTTTTTAAGTGCGTCAATATATTTCTTATTAAGTTTTTACATCATAAGTAGTTGGAGTGAATGGTGGTATGGAGCCGCGTATTCGATTAGGCCATTAATCACAACTTATCCAATTCTTGCTATTGGTTTGGCATATTTTATACAATATACCATTAGGTTGGGATGGTTGTTTAAGAGTTTGATTCTGACCTTTATTGTTGTTTGTATCGGGTTAAATCAGTTTCAATGGTGGCAATTCCGTCATTACATATTGGACCCATACCGCACCAACAAAGCATACTATTGGACCATATTTGGGAAAACTTACAAGGAACCTGAATGGGAATCATTGAAAATGGTGGAAAGGGACTTCACCGGAGCCTTCAACTTTAAGAATAGGGAACAATACCTCCACAAGGTTTTGGATAATTGGACATTTGAAGAAGAACATGATGATCGGATTATCCGTGATGATTCCACAAATTATGTGTATGAAGGAAAACCTGATGAAGAGTTTAGCAAGACACATGAATTCAAATTTCACCAATTAAGTTCCAAGGATCATGTCTGGATTGTACCAAGTGTAGATATTCGCTACCCCAAAATTGTCTCCACTAATTACCCAATGCTGGTTTTATCTATTCAGTATAAAAAAGGTATATATGCTTACCATGCCATTGAACTTAAACCTGATTCTAACTCGACACATTGGAAACACTTTACCACTGAATTTCTTACACCTGAAATACGCTCCAAACAGGATATTTTCAAATGTTATATCTGGAATCCGCACCATACCTATTACCAAATGGATAATTTCAAGCTTGATCAGTTTGAACCTCATGAATTTTAATCTTCAATATGTAAATTGAAACGGATGTTAATCAATTTCAGCTATAATGATTTCATTCGCAAATTGAATTAATTCACAATTGAAATTAATGAGCTATAGCATATTGCTTCCTGTGATTTCTGTTTAAAATATGTATTCCTGAGGAAATGTGTACTAATAAAATCAACTATTATCTGTATACTTAAATCCAACGCGAAAACACATTAGGAAAATATCCTTATGAAATCCAGCTATAAATGTAATCTTGATAAAAATAGTTTTGCAATTACCCGCGTCAGATCTTACAATTATTTCCGTTTGAAATATTGTCTAAAAGAAGAATTATATACCTGCACCACCATTTAACTGCTGGCACCGGAATGTAATCACAGCGTATTTCTTTATCAGGCTATCCCCACAAGACGATACCAATTTCAATCACAGCAGCAAAACATAAAGCAATTTATTTGCAATCACTTTTTAGCTGCGGAAAATCATGACGCTTTATATCAAAGCTGAGCTTTTCCCATTTCACGGTATCCAGCTCTGCCTGTCCTTTGAAATGATCTGTCTGAACAGCAAGATCCTGAAGTTCCATTTCTGGAAAGGATTCATCAGAAAGACAGGACTTACCTTGAGGGTCTATGTGAAAAGCTGAAAAGCGGAATAAGCGATCCCAAACAATCCATGAGCCTTTGCCTGTTCCCAATACACGGATTGCCTGATCATACTGCGCACTGGCAACCTGACGGGACCACAGGATTTTTCCATCCGGACTCATTTCAAAATAAAGCAATCCACCTTTCCTGCCATAGCCGTCAGCAAGTATCAACAGATTGCCTTTTGGCGTAAACACTGCGCTCCGAATCCGGAAATCCGGACCATTTGCAACAAACTTGCTGTATACAAGGGATCCATCGGAATTTGCCTTGAGGATATATATATGGCCTTCATTCCCTTTTTGGAGCTCAAGTCTTCCTAAAAAATACAAATGGGCATTTGCATCCTCCAATACTTCAGAGAAAACAACACCATGTACCTGATCGTCATCAAAATGAAATTTTATTGAAGACACCATATTGCCCTGTGTGTCCATGCGGTCAAATGTATTCATCAAATAACGCTTCCGTGTTTGTCCATCGAGATAAGCCCCTTTTTGCTTAAAACTGATCAGAAAATTTCCGTCTTTCAATGCATCGATATCCTGCAATACTTCGACGGACTTCAATTTTCTCGACCAGAGGCACTGCCCTTTGGAATCAAACAGGTGAACATCCATATCATACGCTTCCGCGGAAAGGTTCTTCGTGGCTATCAGGACTTCCCCTTTTGCATTCACTGCCATTTCCGACTGATCTGTACTCTGATGTCCGCTTGCTTTTTGTCCCCACTCAAATGTTCCCCCGGTATTCATTTTCATAATAAAACTCTCCTTCTCCTCTCCGGAGTAGCCCCTGATATAAATATCCTTGTTGCTAACGAACATTCGTTCACATCGGTCCGGTATGCCGACAACACCAAAGGAATATCCAACGGCACTTCCGGATTCAGGAGTAAACTGGTATACAAAAGCATCTTTGTTGGAAGGGTCTTTGTCTGAATTGAAAACTGCAGATTCTCCGCATAAAAGAATCTGACCTTCATTCGTAAGCCCTGCATCCGCAGTCAATCCCTTGTTCTCCAGAGTAAAGGAAAAGGAATCGGGTGCGACACCGGAACAGGATAATACCAAAAGGAAGGCAATAGACCAGATACTTGGCGAAAAAACTTTTTTCATACGCGGAATTGTGGTTTAAAGTTCAAAATTAGGAAAATCCTATCCGCTACTTTGTTGCTCAAAAGTTAATTCCGGCTCTGTTTTGAAAAATTATCGCCTCATCCATTTTCGAAATCTGAGAATACTATCAAAATGAAGCTGGGCATCTATAAAAAACCGGCAGGTTTCAGGGACATCGGGTATCAGCTTGGATGCCGGATTCATTTTAAATGGAAGTAGCTGCCAAAAAACCTCTAAATCGTAACGTTGCAAAATAAGCTTCTGGGACCGTAGATCCAGGATTCCTTGACACAAGGTATCATTCCAGAAGTGCTTGTCCAATTGAACTGCATGAAGAAAAGCTTCCAGGTCGATGTGCTCCCCCGCGATTTCAAGCCATTTCAGGCAACAGGAATTAAATGTTGCATGATCCATCGCTACAAATAGTTTTTCAACAGGAAAGCGTTCCGTAAGTTGGCCTTTTGCTAACACAAAGGAAAAATATTCCGCGGCCAGTTGGGTATCAGGCCAATATGCCAGTGCTTCCAGAAAAGCGGATTCCAACTCGTTTTGATATACAAATTCAAAAAAACCGGAGCGGTCCAAACCAGATTTGACGAACCAAGGAGGCAACATCCGAAAGGTATCGGCAGGCGAAGCCGAAGTTGCTTTAACCAATGGCGATGTAAAGGCAAATCCCTCAAATGTTCCTGCATGCGTGTGAGAAATAAATCTTGCCCTTTGATCCTCCGCATATCCTGCCTTCAAATCAAGACCCAGGCGCAGCCATTCAAGTTGCAGGGATACATTTTTTAATCCTGGCAAACTTCCCAGTTCCAACCACTCTTCTTCGCGCAGGTTTTTCCTCATCTGAGCCAGGTAGGCCAACCTTTGCCCTTCCTTAAGTTGAGGCCATTCCTCTTTGAGTATCCGGAAAGCTGCTTCCGGGTCCTGATTGCGCAACATTGTAAAAGCAAATTCCTTTTGACCTTTTTTCAAAAATTGACCCGGTGAGTTCCAGGCTTTGAGATTCAGAATCTTCCATTCATTAAAAAGGGACGCAAATTTCTGCCCAAGGGGTCCTAACACAGGAACCAGCGAGGCTGCCCATTGCAGATCTTTTGTAGCTTGATCCATGCAAATGGGGAGTATGTTCGCGGGAAGCAATTTTCCGGATCGAATCAAAATCAGACTCCATTCCAAAAAAATTCCGCGAAAACCTGCTGTCCACAAGGCGGTTACAAGTTCCTGAATCTGAGGAACCACCTCCTGCGAGGGCAGCTCCAAAGACCCGGGAGAATCCATGGTCCAAACAGCTGCAGCCCGCTGGTAGTAACCTGCCTGCATGATCTGCCGTGACAAGTCTTCACAGCCGAATTCCCCCACTCCTTCCGTCAGACGGGCAATAAGCTTCTCCATGGACCATTTTACAGGCCTGCTCTTGTCTTCGCTCGCGTTTTTTTCTGTCAAGGGATTGTCAATATTTTTGAATGCTGCCAAAGTTGTAAATATCTTTGCGCGTCTTTTTAGAACTTATAAGAATAGATTCATTATGTCAAATGTAGGTCGCGTATCGCAAATCATTGGTCCCGTTGTGGATGTGAGTTTCTCAGCGGAAGGTTCACACCTTCCTGAAATCTTTAATGCCTTGTGTATCAAAAGGCCGGGAAAGGAAGATCTGATCCTGGAAGTGCAACAGCACCTGGGCGAAGACAGTGTCCGTACCATTGCCATGGACTCAACAGACGGTCTTACGCGTGGGGCAGAGGTCATAGACCTGGGTGAAACCATCAGCATGCCTGTTGGGGAAGATATAAAAGGCCGGTTATTTAACGTGGTGGGTCAAAGCATTGACGGTTTAGGTGAAGTCGCAAAGAAAAATGCATATTCCATTCATAAAAAACCACCTACCTACGAAGACCTTTCTACAGAAACAGAGGTGTTGTTTACCGGAATTAAGGTAATTGACCTGATTGAACCTTATGCAAAGGGAGGGAAAATCGGATTGTTTGGTGGTGCAGGTGTTGGTAAAACGGTATTGATTCAGGAATTGATCAACAATATTGCAAAAGGATACGGTGGTCTTTCCGTATTCGCTGGTGTGGGTGAGCGTACGCGCGAAGGGAATGACCTTCTCCGGGAAATGATTGAAGCCGGGATTATCAAGTACGGCGATGATTTTAAACACAGCATGGAACATGGAGGCTGGGATTTGAGCAAAGTTGACCGCGACGGTCTTAAAGACTCAAAGGCAACGTTCATTTTCGGCCAGATGAATGAACCTCCTGGTGCAAGGGCCCGCGTAGCCTTGTCTGGTCTGACCGTAGCAGAGTATTTCCGCGATGGCGATCTTAACGATCCTGCAGGTGGAAAAGATATCCTGTTCTTCATTGACAATATTTTCCGTTTTACGCAGGCAGGTTCTGAGGTTTCAGCCCTTTTGGGAAGGATGCCTTCTGCCGTAGGATACCAGCCGACACTGGCAACTGAGATGGGTCTCATGCAGGAACGTATTACCTCCACAAAAAGAGGATCTATCACCTCCGTGCAAGCCGTTTACGTACCCGCGGATGACTTGACGGACCCTGCTCCTGCAACGACTTTTGCCCACCTGGATGCAACCACTGTATTAAGCCGTAAAATCGCTTCCTTGGGTATCTATCCTGCTGTGGATCCTCTGGATTCAACATCAAGGATTCTTGACCCTCTGGTCATCGGCGAACAACACTACAATACTGCACAACGCGTGAAAGGAATTCTGCAACGCTATAACGAATTGCTTGATATTATTGCCATTCTGGGTATGGAGGAGCTTTCAGAAGACGATAAACTTGTTGTACACCGTGCACGACGCGTCCAGCGTTTCCTCTCGCAGCCTTTCCACGTGGCAGAACAGTTTACAGGTATCAAAGGAGTATTTGTTCCTATAGAAGAAACAATTCGCGGATTCAATATGATCATGGATGGAGAAGTGGATGAATATCCGGAAGCAGCCTTCAACCTGGTAGGTACTATTGATGAAGCCATAGAAAAAGGTAAAAAACTTCTTGCTGAAGCCAATTGATTTTATGAAAGTGTACATTCTCACACCAACCAGCCAGCTTTTCGAAGGGGAAGCACGCGCTGTAAAACTGCCCGGAGTTCAGGGACAGTTTGAAATTTTACAAAATCACGCACCCATCGTATCTTCATTGGGCAAAGGCATCGTTCAGGTAACAGAGAGCTCAGGCGAAAAACGCCAGTTCGAAATCCTGAAAGGATTCGTGGAAGTCCTGAAAAATGAAGTAAACGTATTGGTCAGACAAGCATAACCCGATCCCTAAAATTCATTGAAACGAAGCCTTGGATTCATTTCCAGGGCTTTTTTTTTGAATCTTCCTCCGGTTCCCAGTGAGCCCTTCCGATTAATTTTCATAAACGGGTTTCTATTTTTCGAATCAGAATCATATATTTGGTTGACATTCCGTTATTTAGAAATGAACGTCGAATTTTTTAAACACTGGATCCCTGTTTCAACACTGTCGCTGTTGGCGACAGCAACCATTTTTGTATTATACACTTCCTCAGATCTTCCATTCAACAATCGCTATGACCCACTGCCCCAGACCATTCACTCTGTGAAATTGGCAGACCAATATGATTTTGCAGGCGAAGAAATTCCATTGGATTATTTCGACATTCACGAACGTCTGGAACGGGAGCTTCTCATCAATTGCTATTACCACAGCTCCATGCTGCTTCACATTAAACTGGCCATGCGGTATTTTCCCGTATTCGAACGGATATTTCGCGAAAACGGAATTCCGGATGATCTGAAATACCTTGCAGTCGCAGAAAGCTCTCTGAGAAATGCTGTTTCATATGCCGGTGCCAAAGGTATCTGGCAATTCAAAGACGAAGCTGCAAAAGAGCTGGACCTGGAAGTAAACAATTATGTCGATGAGCGAAATGACCCTGAAAAGTCTACACTTGCCGCATGTAAATACCTTCAAAAACTGAAAGATCGCTTTGGCAGCTGGACGCTTGCCGCTGCCGCATATAATATGGGTCCTACTGCCTTGCAACGAGCTATGGATGAACAAAAAGAAGACAGCTATTACGAATTAAACCTGAGTGATGAAACGAACCGCTATGTATTCCGGATCGTTGCAATCAAGGAGATTATGAAAAATCCAGAGAAATTTGGCTTTTTCGTACAGAAAAGCGAACTCTACCCACCTCTTGAAAAATACCACAAGGTGAGTGTGGATACCGGAATTCCCAGTCTTGCAGATTTTGCACACCTCAACCAGATCAGCTACCGTCAATTGAAATTGTACAATCCATGGCTTACAAAATCTTCCTTGCCCAACCCGGATCGCAAAAACTACGAAATTAAAATTCCCTATTGACAGGCTTACATTGTTCAATGACAATACCCCAGCTTAAGATATTTAAGGTACGCACGTCATTGCGTACCTTTGAGTCTACCATTTGACCAAACAGATGAGCAAGCTTTTCAATGCATTATGGAGCCAGTATCTAAAAATACATAGGGCGCAGATGAATTATTTCATCAGCCATCCCGTGGAGGCTCAGGAAAAGGAGTTGCGCAAAATTGTCAAAATGGCATGCAAAACGGAATGGGGTTCAAAATATGGCTTTGAAGAGTTCAAAAAAGCCAAAGACTGGAATCGCCTGCTTCCCGTGCAAGATTATGAAGGATTTAAAACGGATATCCATCGCATGATGCGAGGAGAACCGGATATCCTTTGGCCGGGTAAAGTAAAATATTTTGCAAAGTCTTCCGGTACAACCAGCGATAAAAGCAAATTCATACCCGTCACCAATATCAATCATAAGGAATGCCATACGAAAGGTGGTTGGCGTTTGTTGACAAGCTTGTTCAATAATGTAGAGCAACCCAGAATTTTCGAAGGAAAAAGTATCCTTCTGGCAGGCAGCTCCACTAAAAATCTGGACGGCTTTCCGGGTTCCATCGTAGGGGATGTTTCCGCAATCATTTACCAGAGGCTGCATCCGTTGGTGATCAACCGACTCTTTCCCCCAATTGAAATTGCACTGCAGGAAGATTTTGAAAAGAAACTGGAATACATTGCCAGAGAAGGAATGAAAACAGATATCCGGCTGATTGCAGGAACACCCACTTGGGCCGTTGTACTGTTCAAAAAAATGCTCGAACTAAGTGGCAAAAAAAACATACTCGAAATCTGGCCGGACCTGCAAGTGTTTGTTCATGGTGCCGTAAGTTTTGTTCCTTACCGGGAACCATTCCGGGAATTCTTTCCGTCCGACTCCTTCAATTACATGGAGACCTACAATGCGTCCGAAGGCTACTTTGCTATTCAGTCCGAAACATCCTCGGACGACATGTTGCTATTATTGGATAATGGAGTCTATTATGAATTTATTCCCATGGAAGAGTGGGAAAACGAACATCCAAAAACACTGAATCTTGAAGATGTGGAGCTGGATAAAAACTATGCAATGGTCATCACTACCAATGCAGGACTTTTCCGATATAAAATCGGGGACACCGTCAAATTCACAAGCCTTTTTCCTTTTAAAATAAAAATTACCGGTCGCACCAAACAATTTATCAACGTGTTTGGCGAAGAAGTCATGGTGTCCAATACAGACGCGGCCCTATCTGCAAGTTGCAAAGAGTTTGGCGTAAAAGTCGTTGAATATACCGTTGCTCCGGTATTTCTGAGTTCTTTGGGTAAAGGCGGTCACGAATGGCTGATTGAATTTGTGGAAGCCCCTAAAGATCTTGAAGCCTTCGCCAATCATCTGGATGACAGTCTTAAAAAAGTCAACTCCGACTATGAGGCAAAGCGATTTAATAATCTTGCTCTGAACCGTCTGAAAGTCCATCAGGCATTGCCGGGAACTTTTATGCAATGGATGAAATCAAAAAACAAAATTGGTGCACAGCAGAAAGTGCCCCGCCTTTCCAATCAGAGGACGCAATTGGAAGAGCTGCTGCATACTATGAAAAACCTTCAGAATAGCTGACACCCAAACACGATATTACTACAGCCAGTTCGAACATTTCAGACTCACTGAATTCCTTTTTAACTTGCTTACAAACATTCGTTAGTTTTCGTTATTCTTTTCATCCTGAAAAAACCCAATTGCTAACAACAACTGAATTATGGAGTTTAATGGCAGCAAAGCACTCACCATTTCATCCGGATTAAAATAAAAATGCGCGATGTGTATTCAGTAGCAATCTCAGCTACCTTTAATACACCTTATTAATCTGCACACAGTACGTGCGTAAAGCTTTCCATATATGTAAAGCAGACACCCGCGAAAAGGTCCTTCAGAAGGGTCAATCCAATCCCATTACTCCTTCTTAACTTCATCTTTCTTTTTATGCACTTTCGTTC
>CAZDQG010000003.1:146697-164299 GCA_964507535.1 uncultured Saprospiraceae bacterium | reverse complement strand
AACCATTTGCGGAGAAGACAGTGGTGTCGATCGAGTTTTGAGTGAAGTTGCAGGAATACAATGTGGATCGCGTGGTGTCGCTTGAACTTCTGAACTGGAAACTGGCTCTGCTGCTGTCGATATGTCCACAGCGGTCTTTTGCGTAAAAAGTGACTACAATTGGATTTTTTGTAGAGTCGCCATCGAAATTATGACTCAGGATAAGTGTATCGCAGTTGGTGCTTGCTTTGGAAAAACCAAAGTTGTTGAGCCATGTTCTGAGGGAATCAAGTTTGCCGGCAATGCAGCTGTAACTTTTGGATTGCGCAGGTATGGTAAAGCGGGGTGCTATCGTATCGATGACGTAAAAGCTTGCAAATTCCGAACTCTCCAATCCGCAAGGACTTATCGCAATAAATTCCGCGATGATGGTATCGCAATATTTGCGTGGCGATCTGTCATAACTATTTCGCCAGCTTACTGCACCGCAATCATCTTTTGCGGCTGCATTTCCATTTTTTTTCAACCAATCGTTAAATTCCTTTTGGATGTCCTGTTCGCATTTTACAAATTTATCTTCAGGTAATTTGGTAAAGGCCGGCGGGGTTTGATCAATAATATCGATAACCTGGTTCACTACAGTTTCATTATCGCAGGCATCTTTCACTTTCCACTCCCTTTTTATTTTTTTTGTACAGGGGTCTATGGTTTCTTTAGTTTCTTTGAAGCTGATCACAGGCTTTGGGTCGCAATTGTCACTTACCTGAAGAACTGTTGCTTTTGGTACCTGCGATTCACATTCCACGGTAAGGTCATCCGGAGGGTTTAATACCTCTGGTTTTTCGACATCTCCCGGGCATTCAAAAATTTTGATGTCGTCTATGAGGGTGCCTTGAAAAACCATGGGGCCGGTGCTACTGAATTCCATGGTAGCTGATGCTGCCTGAGCCGTAAAAAGATACGATTCTTTTCTCCAGGCCACGGCACCGGATACAGAGACCGTCCAACTTACATTCAGCCATGCGCCGCCTGCAATTTTTAAGTTGCCATCTGAAGAAAATCCACTTCCGTTTTGCGCAGTCCAAAAGTCAATGCGGTATTCATTTCCAGGAGTCAGTCCAAAGAGATTATAGGAAATGGCTCCCAATCCTGGCGAGCCGTGGAGGTCTACAAAGTAGCTTGCGCCATTTGGATTGCCGGCACCAAGGTTTCCCACTCCCGCATCGCAATGGTCAATTGTAGCCCGGGTTACGGTCCATCCGCCGAAGTTGGAACCGGTACCATAGGTAAAAAAAGCACCTGGTCCAGGCAAAGGACCTGTTTCGAAGTCCAGGTTTGGAAAAAAGATTTCAGTAAACTGGCCACAACAGCAGCTGGCTTTACTTAAGGCGGGTACCTTATAATAATTCAAGCCCTCTTGTCCGGTAAGGGCGATACAAAAAAAGATCCCAAAAAAGGTAAATGCAGCACGACTCATCCTCAGCTCAAAATGATGTTAAAGTTCGTTAAAATTTATCAATGCAAAGCAAAATTGTAGGGCTGCCAGATTGGAGTCGTGACCTTACTTACAAAGTTATGTATGACGATTTTTTTTTAAACGTATGAGGTTTATTTCGTAGCCTAATTACGGTTCAAAGTGGTTTGATTCTGTATGGAATGCATGTAGTGAAAAGAATGCATAGGATCTGCTTGTTCAGATAAGGGATATGAAATATAAACTTCCAGATTTTAGCTTACAATTTACCAAATCTGCCATTGCGGTAATCGTCAAGTGCTTGACGGATTTCTCCATGTGTATTCATCACGAAGGGGCCATAGGCGGCAATAGGTTCATGCAGGGGTTCACCTGCCATCCATAGCAACTGCACTTCATCCTCCGAATGTAGGCTCATTGCAGGGCCGTCATTTGCAAAAACAACAAGTTGATTTTCGAGTACAGGCTGCTGTCCAATTTGTAATGCAGAACCTTTGACAACCAACATACAACAGTTGTAAGTATCGGGAACCTCCAATGAAAGTCTGCAGCCGGAGTGCATGGTCAGTATACCCAAAAGCAGTGGGCTATGGGTTTTGGCAGGTCCCTGTATGCCCTGGTACGTTCCTGCGATAAGCGCCAGGTCCGCTTTAGGGAGGGCAATGTGTGCGATTTGTGTTTTCTGGATTTCCTGGTATCGCGGGGGATCCATTTTATTCTTTGCCGGTAAGTTGACCCATAACTGCGCCATATGGAAGGCACCACCGGACCTGCTGTATTCCTCTTCGTGATACTCTTTATGCAGAATTCCGGATGCTGCGGTCATCCACTGGACATCGCCTTCACCAATGACCCCTTTGTTGCCTGCACTGTCCTGGTGGGCAATCCGTCCTTTGAAAACAATACTTACAGTTTCAAAACCTCTATGCGGATGTACATCGACGCCTCTCGGCCTGGAACTTGGGGCAAATTCAATTTCGGCATTGTAGTCCAGCATAAAGAAGGGGGAAAGCCGATCCATTTCGAACGGGGCGCCCCCTGGAAAAAAGTGATGAACGCGAAAACCATCTCCAACCATATGGGCCGGCGGGGTTTCCAGGACATATTCTATAGATCTGAATTCTTGCATCTACAAACAACAAGCAGGAAAGAATTCTGTTCTATCTGCTTTGCAGTACTAAATTTGCAATCACATGAAAAGCAGTACACTTTTGAAAATATCCATCCTGACGCAATTGCTGATCCTCATTTTGGATCAGACTTTGAAAATCTGGATCAAAACACATATGGAACAGGGGCAGGAGTTTCTTATGTTTGGGCAATCCTGGGCTCGGATCCATTTTGTCGAAAATGAGGGAATGGCCTTTGGGTTGAGTTTTGGAGGAGCCAGTGGAAAGCTCGCCCTGAGTCTTTTCCGGCTGGTGGCGGTTAGTTTTTTATTTTACTTGCTGTACAGACTTATCCAAGCCAGGGAAGCCTTAATGGTAATTGTCAGCTTTTCCATGATTTCGGCAGGGGCTATGGGCAACATTATTGATTCCATGCTATACGGTATAATCTTTTCTGCATCGCCCTATCACGGGGGATTGGCAACGATGTTTCCGGATGAAGGAGGGTATGCGCCATTCCTGATGGGAAAAGTAGTGGACATGTTTTATTTTCCGATGTTCCAGGGACATTTTCCGGAATGGCTTCCCCTGTGGGGAGGTCAGGAATTCGAATTTTTCCGCCCCGTTTTTAACCTTGCGGATTCGTCCATTTTTTGTGGCATATGTCTGTTTCTGTTATTTTACAAGAAACTGGGGCATACTGAGCACAAGACAGATGCTGCAAATACCACGGAAGCATCGTAAGGTCCTGGTGCTACGCACTCAGGACATAATAAATGATTGTTTTGGAAGGATCAGGCTTTTCCGAGAAACCGGTTTACGGCCATTTCCGCTTTCTCCAGGCACGGGTAATTGATGCTGCAGAAGACGTATTTACCTGATTTTTCCGTTGCGATGACCCCCGTCAGTTTGAGAATACTGAGGTGTTGTGACGTAACGGACTGTTCAATTTTTAAATTGCTGTAGATTTTATTGACATTTACGGTACCGCTTTTGTCAATAAACTCCAGGATTTTTAGCCGGAGTGGATGGGCAAGTGCCCTCATGAGCTCACAGGAATAATCGAGCTGCGCCGGATTAAATGTTACTTTAATCTTCTTCATCGAAGTTTCTTATTTTGATTTCGTAGTTGACCTTAACGGAACAAAGATGAGAAGATTTATGAAAATTGCAAATAAATATTAAATATTTTTTTTATTTATTAATTGCATGTAAACCAATAGAGTAAGTGTTGCAGTGTAGATATTGCCTGATCAGATGGATGGCTTGTAGGCTTAGCCCGCCAGGTCTTCCACCAATTTGGAGATCTGGCTGAGGCGGTCGCGGTCCAGGGAATAGTAAATAAATTTACCCTGACGCTCGGTTGCAACGACTCCTGCTCTTCTAAGGATGGCCAGATGCTGTGAAGCTACGGACTGTTCCAAACGAAGTTTAATATAGATGTCTGTGACGGTCATGGTATCGTGCTCTTCAAGCAAATCTATCACGCGCTGGCGAAGCTTGTGGTTGACCGCACGAAGAACCAATACAGCTCTTCTCAAATCTGCATAATCTAATTGAACCTCTTTTGGGCCTTTCTTGAGCGTAATCGTTTCGTTCTTTTTATTCCTCATGTCACAGTTTTTTTATGTTTTGCAATACAGCTAAGAGAATAGCATAAACTGTGCCGAAATTGAATTCTGTTAAGAAATTCTTACGGGTGTTTCAACATATTAATAAGGCTTATATACATAAAGCCCTCCCTGCTGCTTAAAGTTCAATGACTTATGAGTTTTTCTTTGGCTTTCGTAATATTTGGATCTTTCAGGTAAAAGGGCTTCGCATCCATGACGGAGGCATGCACTTTGTTTTCATATAAACGCAGGGCAGGGGAAATAAGGTCCCGGGCTTCTAATTGGTGGTATAAAATCAGGGCCTTTGATTCCGGGATACAGCGTTGCCATTTCTCCGCACCACTTCCGCTTACAGCAAATGGGGAATCGGACAGTCCAAGGCCTTCCAGCCAGTCCTGACTCAGGATCGCGGCTTCCGGATCTTTAAGCTGCTGCAACCGGGCATCATAGCAACTAAAATACACCTCATCCCTTCTGGCATCTATAAGAGGCAGGAAGTAATGCATTCCGGATTGCTGGCTTCTCATATAATTCGCCAGGGCTTCCAGACCAGATACCATCAATAATGGAATATGTAGGGAGAAGCAGAGGCTTTTGGCCATGACCACACCAATGCGTAGCCCCGTATAGGATCCTGGTCCCTCATTTACTGCGATTGCCTGAAGTTGATCTAGCTTTAGGTCCTGATCAGACAGCAGGTTTTGAATTTGCAGGGCCAGAACGGCATTGTGGTCACCCGATGGATTCATTGTGCAGGCAATAAGTTCTTCCCCTTTTGAAAGGGCAATGCTGCAAGAAGGTCCCGAGGTTTCAATATGTAAGATAAAGGGGCTCATCGTCCGCCGCTCAATATTTTCCGGTAACTTTCAGAGTCTGACAACAACTGCACTGCCTTTAAGATGACAGGATCGTGCGCCATGCGCTTCTGCAGCAGGGCTTCCTGATAGCCTTGACGCAATACCAATTGTTCTTCTATTATATTGGATATCAATTCTTTATATTTTTCTATTTCAAGCCATTGGGCTTCGGAGGCTGTTTTTTTCATGGATTGTAAATGCATGCTCAGATCCTTGTCAGGTTGTGCTGCATTAAGTTTCTCCAATTCCATCAACTTGGTTTCCAGGGTACTTTTATCGTCAAATCCCTGCTTGTGCAGGTAGTTATTAAACGATTCGAAATCATTAAACTCATAATTCCTGAAATTATCTGTTGGCATGGGATGCTCCAGGCTGTATTGGTTGCAGAATAGAAATATGTAATCCTGATCAATAAGTTTCTGAACGATTTCAGGATAATTGGCATCCGGTAATTCCACATCGGGTTTCACCCCACCACCATCATAAACGGTTCTTCCTCCACGGGTTTTAAAAGCCACACGGAGAGAATCCGGTAAATGTACCGGTTCGCCATTTTCGTATTTCACACTTTGGATGCAGCGACCGGAAGGAATGTAGTACTTAGCAATTGTGAGCTTTACCATCGAATTATAGCCTACATCTTTTGTATTCTGCACCAGACCTTTTCCATAGCTTATCTGTCCGAGGATGACACCCCTGTCCAGATCCTGTATGGTTCCACTGACGATTTCAGAGGCAGAGGCAGATCTGCTGTTTATGAGGACGACCAGAGGAATATCAGAATCCAGGGGCATTTGGCTGGTTTTATAGGCCTGATCGCGTTCTTTAACTTTGCTTCGCGTGCTTGCAACGAGCTGTCCCTGAGGTATAAAAACATTGCAGACTTCAACTGCTTCGTGCAGAAGTCCACCCCCGTTGTCCCTAAGGTCCAGTATGACGCTTTTTATACCGGGGTGGTCCAGTTTTAGTTTGCGAAGGGCTTCCCGAACATTTTTTCCTGCATTATCGGTGAACGTCGTCAGCTGAATAAAGCCTGTTGTAGAGTCCACCATTCCGGAATAGGGTACATTTGGAATATTGACCTCATCGCGTACCAATTTAATTTGCAATTTGTCCTTGACGCCTGGTCTTCGAACGGTCAATTCGACTTCACTTTTCGGCATTCCCCTCATGATCTGAAACAGGTCTTCACTGTCTTTGCCTTTGCCGTCAAGGCCATTTACAGCTATGATTTCATCACCTATTTTGAGTCCCGCCTTGAATGCAGGATACTCTTTATAAATCTCGGTCAGTCTTACATAGTCCCCGATTTTTTTTGCGCGCACTCCTATTCCATTGTATTTTCCTTCTACAGCAAGCCTGTAATTTTCAATTTGAACCTCGCTGATGTAATTCGTGAAAGGATCCAGCTGGTGAAGCATTGCATCGATCCCAATTTTCATAAGGTTCGATGGGTCGGTTTCATCGACGTAATTTGCGTTGATCTCTTTATAGACATTGGCAAAGATCTCGATATTTTTAGCGATCTCGAATTGCTTATTAAGACCAATACTGGCTGCACTGACCAGCAGCAAAGCAGCAGGTATGATGATAAGTAGATTTTTCCTTGACATTCCTTTTTTATTCAAACGACAAAAGTATGAACGGAAATAACCCGCATCAAGTTTTATAAATTTCATTATTTGAATGCACGACTGTGCTATCAATACTGAAAATGCGGGTTAAAGGAACATTATATGCAGGTATGGTTTAAGTAGGTCAGTCCTCTTGGGCCGGAGTTCAGGAATATCCTGGCCTGCTCAGCTTATATAAAGAGAAGCACTTTCCTTAAAATTTGATAACATTGTACAGTGAAACGTTCCCTATGACCGCCTATTCTAAAGAAGTAGATGCCTATCTAGAACGAGCAGCACCATTTGCAAAACCTATACTCAGCCATATTCGCGAATGCGTACACCAGGTTTGCCCGGAGGTCCAGGAAGTCCTGAAATGGGGTTTCCCGCATTTTTTGTATCGTGGGAGTATATTGTGTTCGATGGCTTCATTCAAAGCCCATTGCGTTTTTGGTTTTTGGAAATATGCCCTTATGGAAAAAACAAAGAAGTTGATTCCTGAAGGCTCAGATGCGATGGGTCAGCTGGGAAAATTGCGTTCCCTGGGTGATTTGCCTTCTACGGAAGTACTGAAAATCTGCTTGTTAGAGGCTATGGAACTAAACGATAAAGGAATCAGAAAGCCTATGGCCGCCAAAAAACCAATAAAAATGGAATTGCAGGCCATTCCGGAGGACCTGCAACAGGAATTTGCAAAATGGCCGGCCGCTGAACAGGCCTTCTTTAAGCTTTCCCCTTCACACAAGAGGGAATATATCGCTGCTATTCTTGAAGCCAAACGAACGGAAACGCGACAGCGACGAATCCAAAAAACCATTGAGAATTTGTGTGCTGGAGTTCCTCAAAATATGGGTACCCGAACTAATATGGAAAAAACCTAATTTATGATGGTGTTCCTGGGGAAACGAATTTTGACGGGTGGGCTCATGTTGGCAATTATTTTGCTTTGCGGATTGTGGATCATCCGGCTTATTCCAGGATCCTATTCCGATCTGCAGGAGGCCGAGCAATCTATCGATAAAGAAGGTATGATCCGTCAAGAGCTTTCCCTGCCGTTGTTTTATTTTACTTTTAAAGGATCTTTTTTATCGAACGAAAGCATTGATTTTCAATGGAATGGAACAAAAAATACCTTCCATTCCACCCTTGGAGGATATGTCTGCTTTGACTTTGGGGAATCTGTCATTGATGGTGTTCCTGTCGTTCAAAAATTTCAAAGGGCCTGGTCCTGGTCCTTGGTTATTCAGTTGCCTGCACTTTTGATTTTAATTTTTGGAAGTTTGTGGCTTTCCTTTGAATCCGTTTTGCACTCCCAACATCGGTGGGTTCGCTTCATGGATCAGGGCTTATTGGTTTTTCACTCCATACCTGGATTTTGGCTGGCTACCCTTTTCTTGTTGCTTTTTGCCAATCCTGATTTTATTGCGCTTTTTCCTACCGGAATGCAATCGAAGGCGTCTTCCAATCCCTGGACATTGCTTTTTAGCCATCCCCAATATTTTCTGTTGCCAATCTTGACGCTAGCACTGCCTTCTATGGCTTATGTTATGCAATTATTGCGAAATGGGCTTTTGGAAAGCACGGAACAATGGTTTTGGAAACGGGCATTGAGCACCGGACTTTCTCGCAGACAGGCGCTCTGGTTTGAATCCCTTCCGTTGGCAATTATACCCATGCTTGCATGGCTGGCCGGAGTGTTTCCGGTCTTGATATCGGGAGCCCTGGTGGTCGAGCAAATTTTCAGTATTCCAGGATTGGGCAGACTTTTGTATCAATCTATCGAGACCAGAGACTGGCCAACGGTGCAATTCTTGTTTTTCCTGGCAGCAGCTATGACCATTGCCGGTTTTATTATTTCGGACCTGTTGTTGCGGATGGTCGATCCCAGAACTAAAAATAGAACATAGTGAGTTACAAGAATTTTCTTAGAGAAAAGCCTGCACTATGTCTATCATTTCTTGTAATGATTCTCCTGCTGATACTTTTTCCTTTTCTTGTCGGTAAAAGACCTGCCTTGTGTCAGTATCGCGGACAGTGGTATCTGCCTTCCTATAATTCCTCGCCAACAGACAAATCGGATTTGACCGTCGATTTGCAATTAAAAGCCAATATGGATTATCACAAGCTGGATTATGACCTTGTCCTGTGGCCATTGATAGAACAACATCCAAACCGGCTCATGCCAGCAACTGCATGGCAAAAGCCAGGTAGTAAGGATCAAGAGGGTGGGTATTATCTATTGGGTTCCTATGATTTAGGAAGGGATCTTCTTTCAGCCTGTCTTTTTGGTTTCCGCCAGAGTCTTCTTATTGCTTTGTTTGCATTAAGTCTTTCGGGTTTCTTTGGTCTGATTCTGGGATCATTTCCGGTGTTTCAATCGCAAAGAGCGTCCCGGCTTTCTTTGTGGTCCCTCCTGCTGATTTCAGTGTCACTGGTTCTTGTTTGGACAGAGGGTATTTTTATACTGGAATCAAAACAAGTAAGGGGACCTCATCTATTTAAATTGGTTTTTTTGATAAGCGTATGTACCCTGTTTGCTTATATCCTGGCGGATCGAAAGCCGGCGATTCGGTTTTCGCTGGACAGACTCAGCCTGGCTTATGTCGAGCTTATGAAATCCATTCCAGGTCTATTGTTCTTATTGCTTTTGGTTCAGATTTTTATTCGTCCTGGATTTTGGAGTCTTGGAGCTATCATCGCATTTCTGTATTTGCCGGTGATCATCAATTACAGCAGGAGTTTTTGTTACCGGCATGTCAGCGAATCCTATATTGATGCATTAGTGACTCTTGGTGCTTCCCCTGCCCGGATTTATGTAAAACACATCCTTCCGCGTCTGATGGCTGATTTGCTTCCGGTACTGTCGTTAGGAATTGCGAATGTGATCCTGATGGAAGCATCGCTTCGATTTTTGGGATTAGGAATGGCTTTGCAGGAAGTGAGCCTTGGAAGCATTTTGTATGCTGCACGGGCAAATCCTTCTGCCTGGTGGACGGCCGTTTTTCCAGGCATGATGCTTTTTTGGATGGTTTATAGCTTTAATACTTTCGGTATCTATCTAAGGAACAAACAGTCCTTAAACGAATTGAAGAGATAGGTAAGACCGGGTCTTCTACCGGTTCAACTTTTTGGTCGTTTTTTTGTCGAAAAGTCCCGATTTACTTTTGGAGGTAGGCATTCCCTTTTTATCGGTCTTGGTATTGGCTTCTTCTGCAGGACAGCCTGTGCCTCTATTACAGGCAGGTGCAGCAATGCAAATACTAAGGATGAAAAGACCGGTGATGAATTTATTTAAAACAGCGGAAGGGCTTTTTAAGTGGGCTTTTGGAGCGGATAGATTGGCGGATGTGCTTATTTTACAGCGGTTTAAGAAAGAGGATGTCTTCAAATGCTTTGCAGACAGCACTTTCAAGCATAAAAAAAATTCATATATGTATTGCATAAGTAAAAGTTCTCATATATATTTGTGTCGTAAATTTAACCACTAAACTTTAAAAAATGAATAAAGCTGATTTGATCAATGTGATCGCCAAAGAGGCAGAAGTAACGAAAGTTCAGGCCGGAACTGCGCTTGATGCGATATTGACTGCTGTTGAAAAAAGTTTGAAAAAAGGAGAAAACGTAATCCTTGTGGGATTCGGTACGTTCTCTACTGCTGAGCGCAAAGCCAGAACAGGAAGAAACCCTGCAACAGGCAAAGCGATTAAAATACCTAAGCGCCGCGTTGTGCGTTTTAAAGCCGGAAAAGGACTTTCCGATGCAGTAAAAAAATAAAGAAAAAGCTATGCTTTGAAAACCCGGTCCCCAAGACCGGGTTTTTTTTTGCGACAAGGCTTCCATGAATCCCATTTGGACTCACAATGCCCTGAATTTTAAAGGAGGATGGTAATTTGTAAATTGGGGAAGAGAAATCCTAGAAAACTGCAATTTGGCTTGGCAAGAATAGAGAATAAAAGTTACTTTTGTTTATTCCGGAAACCATCCGTCAGCAATTAACCGACCAACCATTAATCAAGCGTGAATGCCTTATGAATGTCAGGCTCAACACAACTCTAAGTGACCTTAAAAAGGTCTTGCACCGATTTGATGCAGACAGCATTAAAAAGAAGGAGAGTCTTTTGGCCCAATTGCGCAAGGAAAGCATTCCTGCGAACCACATTCTTTTAGATTACCACCAATGCCTGCTTTTTTTGATGGCGTACCCTTCTTCTGAAGCTTTCCGGCAAGCAGCCGAGCAAGAGATGGTACGAATTTGTCAATTCCTGAAAAACAACCCAAACCATTCAGATCAATTTCAGAACACCGGCCTGGCATTTACACCGGTAGTTTCAAATTTTTCACACCGGCTCCTTCGCTGGCTGATATCGGAAGAATTCGACGTTCAACTGAATTCTTTTGATGAAGATGCGGAGTTCCTGCCCAAGCTTTTGCGATTTACGCTTCCTGATCTTGAAAGGGATTTAACTGAGGTATGCAGCAATAATAAAGAGTTGATCGACCTCCTGGGGCTCAAGCAAGAACAAGTACTGGGTTTCCTTCTTTCCGAATTCTCCCGGCTGGAGCAACAGCCATTGCTGAAAGACTATTTATTCGACAGCATGGAACTCGAATTGCGGATCATGCCAAGGAATAGCGAGCAGTCTCTGGGATTTAACCGGCTAACGGTTGATAGCCATTATTATCATACAGAAATTTTAAAAGATTTTGATTTCAGAGGGCTATTGGATGAAGCCTTGCCGGAACCGGAGTTTTTATCGCTGGATATGAAAGCACAGATACCTGCTGTTGCACGTCTAAAGCTTTATTTTATGCAACGAGAGACGGATCCGGTGAGTTATATGGATCCGGAAAGTATACGGTATTATGTATTGGAGCGGGGAATTGCCATTGCCTTTTATACAATGACTCCGGACAGGCAGCTTCCTTTAGAGTCCTATGTTGGTTATACCCTGTTTAAAAATGGATACCCTGCAGCCTATGGGGGTTCATGGATCTTTGGTCGGCGGGCTTTGTTTGGTATACACATCTTTGAATGGTTCCGAGGTGGTGAATCCGGATACATACTGGGGCAATTATTGCGAGCGTACAGGCAGGTTTTCGGCATTGACTATTTTGAGATCGAACCTTATCAGTATGGTCTTGGAAATCCAGAAGGCATTGCATCCGGTGCTTTTTGGTTTTACTATAAGTATGGTTTTCGTCCCGTAGAAAGCAGCATTGAAAAACTTGCAGCAAGCGAATTCAATAAAATAACCAAAACAAAGGCATACAAAACTTCGGCATCCACCCTTGAGAAATTTACAGAATGCAATATGGCATTGCAGCTCGGGGAATCGGTCCCTATACCTCTTTGGGAAATTCGGGAACAGGTGAGCCGGTACATTAATGAGCAGTATGATGGCAATCGGTATCGTGCCGAACGTGGATGTATTCAGTCCTTTTTGCAGAAGACAGGTTTTCGCAAGCCAATGGAATTGGAATTCCGGAAAGTGCTAGCAGATGTTGCAATGGTTTATGAGGCCATGAATTGGTCCGATCCTGAAAAAGTATTTCATCTTAAGGAGATGATTCTGAAGAAACCCAAGGACGTGTATCGCTATCAGGACGAAGTCCTGAAACTGCTGGGCTAACGAATGTTTGTTTTTTTAAAGCATGCCGGGAATCAGGGTCTGGAATTTTAGGATGCATTTTTACATCCAAATGTCTTTTAATCTCGCACGGACTTTTTTCAGGAATTCTGCAATAGGTCTTTTACAGCATCTTCTCCACTCACAATTGCACCTTCCATGAAGCCTTGCCAGTCGGCCAGGTGTTCACCTGCAAAATAACACAGCTGGTGGTTCTTGCGTAAGGCAGGCATTATACCAAACCATTGATTCTTCCCATAAAAAGCATAGGCACCACGAGAGTACTGGTCCACGCCCCAATAATATTTCAGGCTTCCAAGCAGGTATTTACGGACGTCGCCAAATGCAGGTTTGAGTGCTTCTAAAATCAATGCTTCGCGTTGTTCATTATTCAGAGAATTCAACACATCAGCTTTTTCCCCTATCGCATAACACATCAGCACCCCTGATTTTTGATCCTGATTTTTTGTAGCATGATAGAAATAATGTGCAGGCGTATCGGTCACGAGATCAAAATTTTCTTCTTTCCAGAAGCGCTCTGAAAAGACCATGGGGAACTTTCCAATGCGTGCATATTGAAGGCTGTTGAGGGCATCGGAATAGGATGTTTCCAAACCAGGGTTCCATTGAATTTTTTGAATGGAAGCAGTAGGGAGGGTACAAATGAGTGCGTCTGCTTTAAAGCTTTTGCCATTTTGGCAAAAAACCTCTACCCCAGTTTTACTTTGCACGATTCGCAATACCTGGTGATTGAGCAGGATGTGATCCCATCCGATATCTTCTGCCATTTTGGTGGCAAGCAGACCATTTCCACCTTTTATTTTCAGGTCCATTTCATTTTTTTCGCTGCTTTCTGCATATTCTGCATAAGCTGCATAAGCTGAGGTATGTCGTATGCTTTCACCAAAGTCTGTACTGTCGATTAAATCCCGTACCAGCAAATCCTGATCAGCAAATCCCCGGTTAGCCAAATACCGCCACCAATCCATTTTGTCCAGTTTCTTTTTTTGTAATTCGCTGAGTTGATTCCAGATGGCCGTTTTTTGTTTCCAGAACTCTTCCATTTCAGGACTCATGCCCCAGGATCCGGCGGGGGCGTATTTTCCCTCCATTATGCGGTGCGTTTCAAATTGGTTGTTGAGCAGTTCGAGTCCGTATTTTTTGCTTAATTCGATGACCCGTTCATGGGAATTTCCGACCCATTCTGCACCCAATTCGATGACCAGTGCTGGATTTTGTTCCGGACGGTAAGAGAATACACGCCCACCGATGCGATTGCGCGCTTCAAGAATCTGACAGGCAATTCCATTTTTTTTAAGAGATCGGGCTGCGGCTAATCCTGAGAAGCCTGCTCCAATGACCAAGACCTTTGCCGGTTTTTTACGGGGCTTTTTCTGATCCAGTAAAAAGTGCGGGGCACTTATAGCCAGCCCGCCAACCAGGCCTGTTGTTTGAAGGAAGGTTCTTCGTTTCATGAAGTGATCTTTGTCTTTGTTTAAGAGGACTACAAATCTACTATTTCCTGACAAAAGACCCCAAGAGGTATCGGAAGAAGGTTTGCGCTGCCTGATTTTAATTAATCATTTCTTAATATTGGATTTGCATAGTCTGAAATGCCTCATCCTACCTTTGTCTTCGTAAAAAAGTTTTTTAATTTTAAAAAGTGTGAAATGAAAACCAACATCTGGTCACTTATGACCATACTCGTTCTTATGTTTTCCCAAACGCATGCACAGGAAGTAAGTCCAACAGATTCCTTGCTAAACAGTTATGGTGAAGCAATATCAGCTTTAAAAAAGATCAAGATCAGCGGCTACATTCAACCGCAATTTCAGTATGCGCAATCTAAAGGTGCAAAGCATTATGGGAACGCCTTCGCCAGTGATGTAGATCAGCGATTTATGATCCGCAGAGGTCGCCTTAAGGTAGCCTATGAGTCCAAGCAATTTGAGTGGGTTATTATAACCGACAATACGGATCGCGGTGTAAGCTTGCACGATTTTTATGGGGTCCTTAAAATTCCTTCTATACATTTGGAATACACAGCCGGCTTGACCGTGCGGCCATTCGGATTTGAACAGAGTTATTCGACATCTACCCATGAAGGACCCGAACGCGTGCGGTTTTCAAGCACACTATTGCCGAATGAAGCGGACTTAGGAATGAAGTTAGCATATTCAGGAATTAAACCTTTGCGCTTTGAAATTGCTGTTTGCAATGGTACAGCAACGGGTTCAGATTTTGACTCTTACAAGGATTGGGTTGGACGAATCTCTTTTAAACAGAAATGGGGTATACATCATCTAAGTGGAGGTGTCAGTTACTACACAGGAGGAATTGCACAAGCCAATTCAAGCTTGTATAGAATGGGTAGTTTAGGGGGAGTTCCCGGATTTGTATTGCAGGATACAATTGTGTATGCTAAAGGAGGGAAGGTAAAAAGAGAATATTTTGGAGCGGATCTTCAATACACATTTGATAACTCCTTTGGAGCTACAACCTTAAGGGGGGAATGGATCAGTGGTACGCAGCCCGGAACCTTGTCTTCAAGCGAAAGCCCAAGGACATCAACGGCTCCACAAGGTGCCAGTTTTGAAAGACCATTTAATGGCTTTTCGAGCTATTTTATTCAAAATTTTGGAAAAACCAATCTGCAGTTCGTCCTGAAATACGATTGGTATGATGCCAATACGGATGCAGGTCCGGATGACCTGGGTGCTGCGGGCAGCAGTTTAACGGCTACAGATTTGAAATATAGTAATCTGGGTATAGGTCTCAACTATTATCTTAAGAACATGTACTTCATGGTTTTTTATGATATTACCAGCAACGAGAAAGCTAAAAACCTGGCAGGATACACAGAAGACCTCAAAGACAATGTGCTGACAATTCGTACACAATTTAAATTTTAAAATTATTAGCTCTTAATTATGAAATCACTATTTGGAATTTTATTGACTGCAGTGCTTGTGTTTGCCTGCAACGGAGGACAAAAATCAGAAGATAAAGCTGCAAAAAGCCTCACCATTAAAGGAAGTGACACCGTTTTACCCCTGGCTCAAAAAACGGCTGAAGTATTCATGACAACTCATCCGGACGTTGCCATCACGGTAGTAGGAGGAGGAAGCGGCACAGGTATTACCGCACTGATGGATGGCAATACGGAGATCGCCATGTCTTCCAGAGATTTAAAATCAGAAGAAAAATTAAAATTGCAGGAGAAGCAAATGGATGTGGATGTTGTGACTTTGGCAGTAGATGCACTGGCAATCGTTGTTAATCCACAAAATAAGGTAGCTAAAATTACGCGTGAGCAGGCAGAGCAGATTTTTACAGGAGTTATAACCAATTGGAAAGATCTTGGAGGAGAAGACCTACCTATAGTAGTCTATTCAAGAGAGAACAGCTCGGGTACCTATGAGTTCTTTAAAGAACACGTCATGGATAAGAAAAACTATGCAACTACGGTTCTGAACATGCCGGCAACAGGAGCTATTGTGCAATCCATTAGCCAAACCAAGGGAGCAATTGGTTATATCGGCCTTGCCTACTTGAATGGTGACGTAAAGGCGCTTGAGGTATCTTATGACAAGGGTACAAGCTTTGTTGCTCCAAATCTGGAAACTGCCAAGAGTAAGACTTATCCGATTTCGCGACCCTTGTATTATATTTTTGATAAAAAGAACGCAGAAAAAGCAAAGCCATTTATTGATTTTGCATTATCTGCTGAAGGACAGAAATTGGTACAGGAAGTTGGTTACATTCCCTTAAATTAGCGCTGAAATCTGGGGTGTGAGACGAGCGATAGAAATACTATTTGAATGGATAATCAGGGGCTGCGGAAGTATTTCCGCAGTCATCGTTTTATTGATAGTATTTTTTTTATTTAAAGAAGGTATTTCCTTCATAGACTCCTCACCTCTGGAAGAAAACTATGGGCTTTATGTAAACCATAAAAATCCGGTGGCTGAACTGAGTGATGAAGAAATAAAGCACATTTTTGATCAGAAGATCAGGTATTGGAGCGCACTTGGGGGTACACATGATTCCATTGTGCGGATTACAGGGAATGACCTGGATAAATTTTTTACTCCGGAACAGTTGGGACCAAATCTTGAGTATTTGAGTGTTTGCGTAAATCGGTTTCTCGATACTGTTCCCGGAGCGATTGCCTTTTTTTCTTCCAAACAAGTTGCCTTAAGTGAATCTGCCCGTGAGGTACATGTCAAAAAAATCAGCCTGTGGAAATTTCTATCCGGGCGGGAATGGTTTCCAACTGCCCAGCCTGCAGCGATTATGGGAACCTTGCCCCTACTGCTGGGCACACTCCTCGTGAGTTTGCTGGCTATTTTAATCGCGTTGCCCTTGGGATTGGCGGCGGCTGTCTATTTGGCGGAGATTGCAGATGAACGCGTGCGTAAAATTTTAAAGCCCGTTATTGAATTGTTGTCCGGTATACCTTCAGTTGTATATGGTTTTTTTGGTCTTGTGGTAATTGTTCCGGCGCTTCAGAAATTATTACATCTTCCGGTAGGTGAAAGCGCATTGGCAGGTAGTATTTTGCTTGCGATCATGGCTTTACCTACCATCATAACAGTTTCGGAGGATTCCATCCGAACCTGTCCTATTCACATGAAAGAAGCAAGTCTTGCCCTGGGAGCATCTCATTGGCAAACTATATTCCGGGTTATCATTCCTTATGCAGCCTCCGGTATTACTGCTGCAGCCATTTTGGGTATTGGACGTGCAGTAGGTGAGACCATGGCTGTGCTCATGGTAACGGGTAATGCTGCCGTGATGCCAAGTTCGATTACGCATCCCGTTCGGACTATTCCCGCAACTATTGCTGCTGAATTGGGTGAAGCTCCATTTGGCGGACTTCACTTTAAAGCATTATTTGCATTGGGTTGCATGCTTTTTATAATCACCCTGGTAACCAATCTTTTGGTTGAGCGGATTTCTATGAAAAGGAAAAAGAACTGATCCTATGCTAAGATTTCCGGAACGCATAGACCAATCGAAAAGAATGCAGCAACGCATCGCATTTTTTATTGCACGTATGGTGGCGTATTCCATTATTCTGATTTTGTTTCTGATACTCTTTTTTATTTTAAAGAGAGGCATAGGAGTTATCAGTTGGTCCTTTCTAAGTGAAATGCCAAAAAATGGTATGACCAAAGGAGGAATATTTCCGGCAATTATAGGCACCTTATACTTAGTGTTGGGAAGTATGTTGTGTGCGTTTCCAATCGGCATGCTCGCAGGTATTTATGTCAATGAATATGCCCGCGATGGGAAATTGAAGCAATTTATTAAAATGATGACCAACA
>CAZDQG010000003.1:144565-146597 GCA_964507535.1 uncultured Saprospiraceae bacterium | reverse complement strand
AATGAATATGCCCGCGATGGGAAATTGAAGCAATTTATTAAAATGATGACCAACAATCTTGCCGGCGTTCCATCGATTGTCTTTGGATTGTTTGGCATGTCATTGTTTGTGAATCAACTGGGATTTGGCGCTTCCATACTGGCAGGCTCACTTACGCTTGCGCTGCTAGCATTACCTCTGATAATTCGTACTACGGAAGAGAGTCTGAAGTCCGTGGACCATTCTTTCCGTCATGCCAGTTACGCACTTGGTGCATCGAAATTATACACCATCCGTAAAGTTGTTTTGCCGATAGCATTTCCCAATATTATTACCGGTCTTATTCTAAGTATTGGAAGAGTATCTGGTGAAACCGCACCCATTTTATTTACGGTGGCTGCCTATTTTTTGCCCAGGCTTCCACAAGGCATGTTCGACCAGGTAATGGCATTGCCATATCATCTGTATGTCATTTCCACAAGTGGAACAGACATCGACTCTGCCCGGCCGATCGCTTATGGTACAGCGGTTATTTTAATTATGATCGTACTGATCGTGAATTTGTCCGCCAATGCACTCCGAAATTATTTTAGCAAAAAGGTAAAAATGAAATAGATCATGCATCGTAAAGTTGAATCAAAAAATGTCCACCTGCACTACGGTGATTTTCACGCACTGAAAGGAATCAGCATGGTCGTTCCAGAAAAAACGGTAACTGCATTGATTGGCCCTTCCGGTTGTGGTAAAAGCACCTTTTTGCGTTTGTTCAACCGAATGAATGATCTCATCGATAATGTCAAGATTTCCGGAGAAGTGCTCATTGACGGTAAGGACATTTACAAGATCCCGGTTTCTGAAATCGACAAGCTTCGCAGAAATGTCGGCATGGTGTTTCAAAAACCCAATCCGTTTCCCAAATCCATTTTTGAAAATGTTGCATATGGATTGCGGGTAAATGGAATTTCGGATCATACGTTCATTGAAGCCCAGGTTGAAAAATCCCTCAAGCAGGCGGCACTTTGGGATGAGGTAAAAGACAAATTGAAGAAGTCTGCTTTTGAATTATCCGGTGGTCAGCAGCAGCGCTTGTGTATTGCGCGGGCAATGGCCATTGAGCCTTCCGTGTTATTGATGGATGAACCGGCTTCTGCCCTGGATCCCATTTCGACAAGCCGGATTGAAGAGTTGATTTATGAACTAAAAAATAAATTTACCATAATTATCGTAACCCACAATATGCAACAGGCCAGCCGGGTTAGCGATTATACAGGATTTTTCTTGCTGGGTGATCTGATTGAATTCGGGGAGACAAAGAAAATCTTCCTGAATCCGGAAAAACAGCAAACAGAAAACTACATCACGGGCCGTTTTGGATAAACTAATATTGTAGAGAGATGCTTCACGTTGAAAATGAAATTCAGGAACTTAAGGATAAACTGATTACCATGTGGGATCAGGTTATACTCCAGCTGGACAAAACTCAGCATGCTTTTTTAAATTTGGATCGCGATCTTGCTCTGGAAGTGCAGTCAAATGAAAAGCGCATCAATGCATTTGAACTAACGATCGATCGTGCGTGCGAAGATTTTATTGCCTTGCTTCAGCCCGTTGCCTCTGATTTGCGGTTTGTCATAACCTGTCTTAAGATCAATACGAATCTTGAGCGGATTGGTGATATCGCATGTGGTATTTCGGAATTTATATCCGATTCAGATGCGGATTATAATTTAGAGATTATCAAACATATGGAAGCAGATCATATGCTTGCATTGTCCCTGGAAATGGTGAAAAGCTTGCGCGAAGCGTATTTGCTTGAGAATACCCTTAAAGCAAGAACGGTATACAAACAAGATAAAATTCTCGACAGGATAAATGATGGTGCAAGTTATAAGGCCCTGGAGTGTCTTGATAAGTTTCCGGATCAACGGAGACAGACGCTGCACGTTCTTTCAATCGTTCGTAAAATAGAACGCATTGGTGACCAGGCAAAGAATATCGCTGAAGAAATCATTTTTAATATTGATGCCAAAGTAATCAAGCATAAGCGCAAAGA
>CAZDQG010000003.1:98448-144465 GCA_964507535.1 uncultured Saprospiraceae bacterium | reverse complement strand
CTAACTTGCCGGCCTTCTATCGGGTTTAACAAAAGGGTAATTGTTTATTTTTTATACGTACCATCGAAGTATTTTGTGATGACATCACTCCAAAGGTAATGTGCTACTTTCCTTCCCATTTTCAGACCTTCGATATTGTCTGTTTGGATGTGGTATCCACCAAGTACCCTTGAAATACCTGCCATTTCAGCGGTGGCTGTAAATGTAGGCAAAGGGAGTGAAACCGGATCGCCCGGAGTTTCTGTGATGGCGCCGCAGCGGCGGGTTTCGGTTTCTCCAAATCTGTCGCTTCCTGTAAATAGTTCGAGGATTTTAGCGCAGGCTCCACTTACGGTACTGTGACCGGAAACATAAGCTGGGAATGGAGGAGAAACAAAGTTTGCCGGTGAATAGGGATGCCATCTTTCAGCAGGAATGTCTTTCGTGCCTTGATCCGGTCCACCCCATCCTTTGATTTGTTGTCCTTTGTAATATTGGCGCACCAAAGTCCATGGTCTGGAGCTGTCATAAAACCTTTTGGTTTCCCAACATGAGATAAATGCATCCATTGCTGTGACTCCTACTGCAAAATACATCTTCACATCTTTGTCGAGATTGTTTTGATCTCGCACAGAAACCATTTGAGCGAAGCGCAGCCAATGACCTGCCTGGCCTGTTGAACGGGGCCCATCGCGCATAAATTCAACGGTTGTTTTTCTTTCGTGGTCCAGGTTTGCATTAAAATCAATGACTTCATCCACTTCTTTTTTCAGTTGTTCAGATCCAAATTTTGGATATTCGGGAGCTCTGAACTGAGAAGAAGATTTTAGTCCGAAAGGTTTTACCCTATACCAGTGCGGAGTCAGAAAACCTACAAGAAAAGTATCTCCTTTTGAATCCACAAATGGTAGAGGATGCCAACGATCCGGATCAATTACCTTTTTATAAGAGTTTACCGGTCGGTATTGGGTATAATCAGAGTAGGGTTGACCGTTTGATCCAATTTCATTTCCAAGCTGATTTGAACCATCATTATGACGGGAATCGATAATGGCTTTCGCAACAAGATTTCCGATTCCTTCAGGTTTTTTGCGGTCCATGCTCCGGTTTTTAGGATCGTATCCCATCTTCCTGAATTCATTCAGGATGTACTCTTTATCTGCGGGATATTGATCGATCAGTACCTGATACATGGCGTAACTGATGGCAATTTCTTTATTTTTTGCAGTTCTCTCAGGTGCAGGTCTTCTCAGCGCACCACCAAAACTGGTGCCAATGGCTTTGTCATCATAGGCGGCCCAGGCATCGTACATGGCCATCATGGCGATTCCAAGTGATCGCGATTGGATCGTCGGTTTTGCACCAACCCGGTCAACGTCATTTGCAGTGACTTCCAGAGCTATGTCTAACCATTTAGAGGCAAGGCTTGGTACAAATGGCCCTTTGGAATGTGCTTGGGAAAACAAAGACTCAAAAAGTCCCAAAAAGCAAAGCAGATATAAAAGTTTCGTTTTCATGAGTCGTATTTGGATTATTTAATGTATTTATAATTAATGATTTACGAATACTGCGTGGATTCTTGCCAGATCACAAAAAAAAATCTCAGTCATCCAAAAACAACCAATACCATGATTTATATCTGTTTAATTTGTGGATGACTGAGATCGGGCTCCAAAACTATTTTAAAATCGAGTATGGGATCCAGTACGAAGCAATTTATAGCAAAAACCAATTTCCGGATGGTCTCCTAGCCACTTCAGGTTATTTTGGCCATCTGTAACTCAAAAATAGTACAAGCATAGGCTGGTCCCCGGAATATTACATGAACGGCTTACTGGAATGGACGAAAGCCCCTTTTAAATTGGTAAAAAACTTGCCAGTACTATACAGACCTCTACCTTTGTATTTGCAAAATATGTCTTTACGTTGCTTAGTTGTGGATGACGACCCGCTGATCGGAGACTTGATCAAGCATTTTTGTTCCAAGACGGAGCAGGTCAGTTTTTGCATTCATGCCACGACGGCTTTGGATGGTTTAAACCTATTGTCTGCAGGGGGGCTGGATTTAATTTTTTTAGACTACCACCTTCCTGATATGAAAGGTCAGGATTTTTTAGAGCGATTGCAAAGCCAGATCCCCGTAATCATGGTTACCAGTGAAGCGGAGTTTGCGGCAAGGAGTTATGAATATGATCAGGTGGTTGATTTTTTAGTAAAACCCATTCGCTTCGAGCGGTTCCAAAAAGCATTGGAACGGGTGATGCATTTGAATAAAAATCCGGAGAAAACCACGATTATAGAAGATTCCATTTTTGTGAAAGACGGGAGCAAGCTGGTGCGTATTTATTTTGATAAGCTCTTGTTTATTAAATCAGAGGGGAATTATTCAAATTTTATCTCTGAAACGGGTCAAACCTTGAGTCTTGTTACCATGAAAGATTTAGAAAACCGTCTGCCTGCTGAGTTCATTCGCGTTCACAGGTCGTATTTGGTAAACTCAAAAAAGATTCAGGTAATCAACCAGGATGAGTTGATCATCCAGGATAAATATATCCCAATCGGGGAGAAGTACAGACCACTGTTGATGAAATTTGTAAAGGCTCTTTAAGCAACATTTCATTTCCTTTTGTTACGTGTAGAAAGTGTTTTATTATTTGACATTTCTAATTAAAATCTAATTAGAGTTAGGTCTACTTTCATATTTCAAAGCTTAACTTTGTGCATACGATAGGCAATACGATTAGCAATTTAACCAAAACTTCAAAAGACCTTTCCGCTTAGCCAAGGAATGTTTTTAGTTAATTGTTAATACACTATTATGATCACTCGCATTTTTCTTTCATTTTCTTTTATCCTGAGTTTCTTCAGCAATTTATCGCTGTTTTCTCAAACCCTTGATTCCATAAAAGTAAAAAATCTGGATGCCATCACCGTGCAGGCATATCGCTTTCCATTTACAGAAGTCAAACGCTTGAATAAGATTCAAAATGGATATATTTTTTTGGGTAAGAAAAATGATTGGATACAACTGCAGGATTTACCTGCAAATATTGCAGAGAAATCAGGTCGTGAAATTTTTGCCAAGATTCCAGGTGCGTTCATTTACGATATGGATGGTTCGGGCAATCAAATTAATTTTTCTACACGGGGCCTGGACCCACACAGGAGTTGGGAATACAATGTCCGTGCGAATGACATCATGACGAATTCCGATATCTACGGATATCCTGCAAGTCATTACAGTCCTCCTATGGAATCCATCGGCCGCATTGAACTGATACGCGGAACAGGTTCTTTGTTGTATGGCTCCCAATTTGGTGGCATGATTAACTATGTCACTAAAGACATAGATACTTCCAAAGCATTTAGTTATGAAGGGGTGCATTCTATTGGATCCTTTGGATTGTTGAGTAGCTATCATGCAATCAGCGGCAAATCAGGTTCCTTGTCCTATCAAGCCTATTACCAAAAGCGTGTATCCGATGGGTACCGCGAAAATGCACGTTCTGATGCGCAAGCACAGTTAGCGCGGGTTCTTTATGAGATCTCAAGCAAACTTCAACTAAAAGCAGAACTGGCACGTAGCCAATACCTCTTCAGAATTCCCGGACCATTAACGGATTCTATGTTTTATGCAGATCCCAGGCAGGCAAGCAGAAGCAGGAATTATTTTTCTCCCGATATTTATGTACCCAGTTTGCGTTTGGATTGGAAACTACATGATAAATGTACCTTGCAAGCTACAAGCTCTGCTGTACTTGGAACAAGAAACAGCGTCCAGTTTATTGGATTTGCAAATCAGCCGGATACCATTAACGCTGCAACCTTATCTTATGCGAACCGTCAGATAGATATTGATGAATTCAATAGTTATACATCTGAATTGAAAGTACACGTGAATTATACATTATTCGGAGCTGAACACCACCTGATTACCGGTGTACGGTACATCCACAATGATTTACACAGAAGACAACAAGGCAAAGGAACTACCGGGATAGATTATAATATAGCTGTTTCCGGGGACTTTGGTCGCGATATTCATTATAAAACGCAAAATGTTGCATGTTTTGCCGAAAACCTTTTCCGTTTAACACCTCAACTTAGTTGGACACTTGGATTCCGGGTAGAATCAGGGGAAAGCAATATGACGGGAAGGATTAGTTATCTTCCTAATGAGCGCATTCCATTGCAGGTGAAGCATCACTTTCCTTTGTTTGGATCGAGCATGGAGTATCATTTAAGCAGCAAAAACCAGCTCTATGCAGGTTTTTCTCAGGCATATCGTCCCGTAATTTTTTCCGATATTATACCTGCCAATACCTTAGAACGAACGGATCCGGAAATTAAAGATGCAAGAGGGCATAATCTGGAAATCGGGCTCCGAGGAAAACTTGGAACGCGATTTCATTATGACATCAATGCATTTCAGATTTTGTACAAGAACCGGGTGGGCAGTCTTGTGCTAACGGATGATATCGGTCAGTCCTATATCTACAAGACAAATATTGGAGATTCGAGAACCAACGGAGTGGAATGTTTTGTCGATTTGCGCGTCATGGAAACAATCAACAGCATGGTCAGTGTATTTTCATCCGGCTCCTGGTTTGATGGATATTATCTCAGTGGAAAGCTTAAAAATGGAAATGAAAATACAGATCTCAAAGGGAACAGCTTGGAAACGGTTCCGGAATGGATATGCAGGAGTGGACTTCAGTTTGCGTTTAAAAAACTTTCAGGCATTCTCCAATACAGCTATGTTTCTGAAAGTTATTCGGACGCTTTGAATACAAGGGTTCCTAGTTTAAATGGAGCCAAGGGACTGGTTCCGGAATATGGTATTTGGGATTTAAATCTAAGCTTCAAAATATCTTCCGCATTGGGTTTAAAAGCGGGGATCAACAACATTACAAACAAACAATATTTTACCAAGCGTCCAACGGGTTATCCAGGGCAGGGTGTGTGGAGTTCCGATGGGAGGTCTTTCGTTTGCAGTGTTCAGATGCGCATATAAATGCAATTTTAGATCGTATTAAGAATGTGGATTCAAAACAGAATCCGGCATTTTCATCCTGCCAGTATTTCATGATTGCTTACTATTGTTAGCTGCATATATATCCTTACGGACATGTGCGGATTTTATCCGGTATTTCTTTTGAAAACATTATGGAAGACTTTTACCATATTCCTGCGCATGATTTCATAACTTGCTACACTCCTTTTATTAATGGTACTTCCAATTTACAGGATGTAGTCAGGCATTCCAAAACAGACTCTATTCATTATGAATATTGAATTTTCATTTAAAGATCGCCCTGCTCCCGGGTAATGTATAATTCACATGTTGCCTCTCTTCTTATACTTACGAATATTGATTATTGTTGCTGTTGCTGAGGAATACCACCGCCACTAAGTAATTTATTGTTTATGTGGTATGATGGGGTGCGTTTGTGACCCTACTTTGGCTTCAGGACGGACATGTTTTGAAAAAAAAGTTGAATTTGAATATTTGTTATTTGCAGAGATGTTTTGTTGCGTAACAGGATTTTTGTATCAAAAGCTGAACCTTAAACGGATGTGTTTTTCAGGGCTTCTTTTTCAATGGCCTCTATGTAACAATTGAGAGGAAAGGCAATGATATCGGAAAGCGAAGCAGCATCTGTGGAATCCAATGCAAGCTGGTTGCGGACTTTTTCTAAAAGATGTTGGAGTGCATGTAATCCAAATATCCGTAAGCTATTGATTAATCGGTGGAACGCTTTGTCATAATCTGCGAGGCGTCTCTGACTTGCAGATTGGATAAGTTGCTGACTCAGGTCTTTCCATTCGCTGCGCAAAAGTTCTATGGAGGTTCGCATTTTCCTGGGCTCAAAATCATACAGCTGGTATAGTGCATCAAATGAAATAGCTTCAAAATGATTTTTAAAAATCAACTGACAAATCTCTTCGATGAGTTGTTCAGAGGAAACAGGTTTTTGAAGATATCCATCCCAAAAGCGGGAATCGATTAGTTTGTCTTGACCAATGTCGTCTGCGCCGGAAACAATCAAAAACAAAGAACCTTTTGGTCGGATTTTTTCTATCTGGTTCCACTCTGTCGGGGAGTCATTATGCATGAAATTGAGATCAGAAAGAATAAGTTCAAAATGTACAGAGAGTCGGTTCATGAATTCGCCTGGATTGTTGAACGCAGTCATGTGAATTCCGAGTCTGTCAAACAATTGCTTATAAAAAAATAATGTTTGAGGATCATCTTCAATGCACGCCACATGTTGAATATACATTGCAGGAAAACTGTAATTGATCTGCTGCTCAGGTGTATATGTCCCAATCTCATTCAGCTTGCATTCCAGTGTAAATTGGAATGTGCTCCCTTTATGGATCTCGCTCTGAATTTTTAATTCAGAACCAAACAGCTTAAGTAAATTGATAACAATTGGAAGTCCCAGTCCAACGTTTTGCAACTGTTTGGAGCTGCCTGTAACAGGTTTTTGCTTTAGGATATTTTCTATGTTTTCGTCTGAAATACCTGGTCCTTTGTCACTAATCAGAAACTCTAATGTATTTCCTTGAATCTGACGTACAATAAGAAGCACGCTTGAATTTTCTTTCGAAAACCGGATTGCGTTGGTAATCAGATTATTTAAAATCTGGCTCAACCTTCCCCGGTCTGTGTAAAAAGATTTGTTAAGCAAGGCGGGATCAAGATCCAGTTCAAGCTTTATCTTTTTAGTTCTGGCTTCGAATAAATGGCTTTTGACAATCCGGTCCAGAAACGCGGAAACCGGTAAATCCTCTTTAACAAGATGGATCTGGCCATGGAGCAACTTTCTGTAGTCCAGAATGTCATTAACAAGTGTTAGTAAATTTTCACCACTGAATTTCAGCGTGTCCAGAAATACTTGTTGGTCAATGCGCGGTTTGTTTTGTTGCAACATTTCAACCATACCTAGTATCGACTGCAGGGGATTCCGTATTTCATGGCTCATATTGTCCAAAAAAAGCTGCTTGGCTTTATTGGCTTCATGTGCTTCATCCCTTGCCTGTTTGAGGTCCTCAAGGTTGCGATTAATTTTTGCGGCCATTTCAACGAAGGACTGAATCAGGTCCCCGATTTCATCATCTCGTTGTATATCCAGCTGAACCTTGTCAGGGTTTCTTCCAAAGTTGGCAATGCTGTTTGTGATTGTGCGGAATGTAATGGATTGCCTGCGGGTCCAATAGACGGCAATAGCTATTGACATCAGGGTAAACAGTAAAGTTATAGATATGATATTCGATTTCCAGGCATTAAATGTTGCAAGCAGGTCGGCCTGGTTTGATACGAGGTTGAAATATAGGGTGTAATTTTTTCTTGGAAAATCAAATCGAATTACGGATTCGAGTTTATCCTTATCAATAAATTTTTGAAAATTTGAATCCGTTGGATTTAGACGTATGAGTCTTGTTTCAAAATCATTCATATCCAGGTTAGGATCCTTGCCAAATTCAAATCGAAATACTTGAGAAGTATCGGGATGAATCAGATAATAGCCTTGTTGATTCAATACTCTTAATTGATTGCTGGATCCGGCAATTTTTGAAAGTTCTTTAAAAACATAACTCAGATCGACATTTATGATGAGTATCCCCCATTTTTTTGATCCGTCAAAAAGTGGTGTTGCGACCCGAAGCGTTGGAACCATGGGAAATATAATTTTGCCGTATTCCTGATTCAGGTTGATGGCAGAAACATAAATGGAATCCTCGGGCAACTGGATGGTCTCCCTGAAATAATCGCGGTCACCTTTTAGTTGCAGCAACTTTTCATCCACAAGCAGGACGCGCTCATCCTGGCGTTCTGCGCGAATGATTTCTTTACCTTTTTTTTCCAGACTTAAAATACGTGCTTGTGCATAATGTGGTTTGGCAGAAATAAGCGCGAGCAATTCCTGTCCAAGGTTCAATTTTAAACTTTCATCATCCATATGGTTGATGTATCTTTTAAGAAATGGATTCTTTGAAAGGAACCACACGTCTTTTTGAATGTCCTCCAGAAACGTTTTGAACTGCAAAACTGCGGTTTCGTTGTTATGATTCAGGGATAGCGTTGCGTTTTCGAGGACCTTTCGCGAACTTAGTTTATATATTGCATATCCCAGGGTTGTTGATGAGACAACCATAAGAACGAAGTACACCAATGCATTTTTAACAGTTATTGATATTCTGGGCATAGGATTCTAATCGGTGATAAAGCAAAGATAAGATAGGTACATTCAATTTACTTACAAAGGCTGACTTCTGTGTTGTATCATAAACAAGAGAGCCGGTATAACCGGCTCTCAGTTGTGCAAAACTTAAGTGTAGGTAAGGCTTATTTGATTGGTACAGATAGAATATAAGTAAAGACTTTAGTACGCTGGAATATCGCTTTACAAAATGCCTTTCCTTCTTATTAATTCAAGTAGTTATTCTGTCTGATGCATTTTGTCGTGATTACAGTTTGCGCTTTTTATAGAAAACCGGTAGCTATATCCAAAGCTGATGGAATAGTCTGCGAAAGCTGCATCACCTTGCACGTGAACTTTTGCAGCAGGGTCTGAAATCACACTGTTTTGAAGATCCTGGCTTGCGATGTCTGCCGCGCTTTGAATGCGGTTTCTGATAAAGTTTTTTGGAACATACAGAGAAAAATTATGATTTCCAGTGCGGTAAGCAATACCGGGTTCAACAGAAACAACATAACCCGGACGACGGTAAGCCACCTGGCCACCAAATGCGTCATAAGCAGGGATACCTTCCCATCTTGTTGCCAGGGATATGCTGAATTGATCAAACAAGGATGTCATAAGTCCAGCGCGAACGAAATATTGGTCTGGGCATGCATACATGTTATACCCGTCAAGGGTTCCCAAAGTTTGCTTGCTGTCCAATGGGTTTTTTACCACCGTTGGTGCAGACTTGTAAGCTCCATTTGATTCCTTTGGATTAAACAAATAGTATCCGTTTGCGAATCCATAGAAGTTTCCGAACAGGTGTCTGAATGCCTGCAATTCAAATGAAATACCCAAGCCTCCATCGCCAGGTTGGATAGCTTGATCCATTACCTGAAAGTCTAATTTGGTTCCATCTGCTTGTGGTACTTGATTGTCTGTTGCATCGTATTTTCCTGTTGGTAATTTTAAACCAAGGCCAAGCATCAGGTTTCCGCGATTTGATTTTTCAGGATCAAATATCCAATAATTCAAACCAAGGCGCATATCACCTATACCTGATGCAAATACACTGTATCGAAAGGTGTCCGCAACAGGTTTTGTCTGTTTAAGCACCTGTGAACGTTCATTATGTACATAAGGAATAGTAAAATTCAGTTGTAGACGTTTGTTGATTCCATATGAAAAATTGAAATCCAGTGCATGGGAATAAATGTTGACTGCATTTCCCCGGTCATTTCCATTTGCATCGTGACCTCCACCGGTAATCTGTCTTTGTGGTTGTTCTTCCGTGCCCACATAGTGACGCCAGGAGTGAAAATAGCGGTAATTGGTACCTATTTGGAAATCACCCTGAAGGAGATTGTAAGAGTTGGAAGTGCACATATTGAGTCCTCCCATTTGCCGCACCGCGACGCATCCTTGCGCATTGAGGAGGGATAGCGAGGACATACCAATAGGTATTAAGAATAACATGAGTTTACGTTTCATGGCTGCTTGTGTTTTTATTATTGGAATTAGTGAATAACCAGGAGGTATTTTTAAAGCATTATTGTTCCGACATCTGGTTTGTTTGAAGTTGATAGGCCATTTCAGGTATTACAGAAATAGCTTTATTTCCCGATGTATCTTTTGTTGCAGGTGATTTTTGCAAATCCGCATTATAATGAATTAAGATCAATAAGGCTGAACCAACCAATACAAGGTTTTTTACGATGTATTGTCCTGTGAGGGTGAGTACAAAAGAATTTTGCCAGGTGTCTGTAGGTAAATAAAGGAGCGGCAGGAAGGTAGTGAACATTTGAAATGAGAAAAGGTAGAAGGCCCATTTCGTCATTTTTGGAAAAAGCCATAACAATCCAATAGTACATTCAAAAAGCCCTAATAGTATAACAAATTGGTCTGATGGAATGATACGGGCTAATGTTTCCTGATGTAAATGCGTCACCAATCCTTCCGCGGGCGAAAGTGAAACGACCTTCAAAAAGCCAAACCAAAAGAAAACTATGAATAGCGAAAATCGGTTAAAAAGGATGACCCTGCTAAAGAGCTGATCTTGGTTGGGAGTTTGTGTTTTCATTTGGAATTGTTTAATTAGGATTTAAGAAATGGAATATGGCTCGAAAATAAAGGTCCAGGAAAGTGCATAGGGAAATACTACATCAAGCTAAAGTTGGAATGGATAAAAGGTGCTTTTGGAAGGATGAAAAGGAACATATTAGAGATAAATCACCTATGTTATGGATTTTATGAAAATTGACGGCTATTTTCATGAGGATTTAAGAAATCCGGTACTGTTGGAATAAAGGGTTCGGCCGGAGTATTTACCTTTGCTTTATAAATACAGTATTTTGGCGAAACATAATTTTTTTGCAGGTCCGGCCATACTGCCTCAGTCAGTTTTGGAGCAAGCACAAGCTGCTATAAAGGATTTTGCCGGGATGGGATTGTCTATTTTGGAAATTTCCCACCGGAGCAAAGCTTTTGAAGCGGTTATGGATGAATCCGCAGCTTTGGTACTGGAATTAATGGGTCTTGATGATAGTTATACCGTATTGTTTTTATCCGGAGGTGCGAGCAGCCAGTTTTTCATGATACCCATGAATCTGCTGAACGAGGATGAAACCGCTTGCTATGTGAATACCGGGGTTTGGGCCAGTAAGGCTATCAAAGAAGCTGCCCTTTTTGGAAAGGTTCAGGTCGTAGCCAGTTCCGAGTCCGACCATTTCCGGCATATTCCAAAAAACATACAGGTGCCACAGGATGCCGCCTATCTTCACATTACATCGAACAATACCATCTACGGAAGCCAGTACCATCAATGGCCTGCCGTATCTGTCCCCTTGATCTGCGACATGTCGAGTGATATTTTCAGCAGAAGATTGCGTTTTTCTGATTTTTCCCTGATCTATGCCGGGGCTCAGAAAAACCTGGGTCCAGCTGGTGTAAGCTTGGTGGTGATAAAAAAGTCTCTGATCGGAAGAGCAAAGAGGAAATTACCCTCTATGCTGAATTACAAACTGCATATGGAAAATGGCAGTATGTATAATACCCCTCCGGTATTTCCAATTTATGTGACCATGCAGACTTTGCGTTGGATTAAGGGTCTTGGGCTGGAGGCCATCGAGGCAAGAAACCGTAAAAAAGCAGAAACGCTGTATGCCGAAATTGACCGAAACAGTTGTTTTGAGTGTCCGGTAGCAAAGGAGGATCGCAGTTGGATGAACGTAGTGTTTGTGCCGAAAGATCCACAGCATGAAGCCCTTTTTCTTGCAGCTGCCAAGGCTGCAGATTGTTTTGGGCTTGCAGGCCACAGGTCTGCAGGTGGATTCAGAGCTTCCCTCTACAATGCCTTGGAGCAATCAAGCGTGGATGCACTTGTCGCTTTAATGCAGGAATTTGAAAAAAATCATGCCTAAACTTCAGGCTTTTACGGAGTCCAGGGCATTGCAATACCCAGATTTTGAACTCCCTTTGGAAATTGTCCACGAGCACAGGAGGTCTGCAAGAATATCCCTTGCAAAAGATAAGGCCATCCTCAGGGTACCCCTTTTAAGTTCTACCAAGCAAAAGGAAGAATTTTTCCTTTGGGCGCAATCGTGGTTGCGTAAAAAACTGGCTGAGGATTCCAAACTGCGAAGTAAGTATACGCCGAAAGATTACCGGAGCGGGCAGCTCATCCAACTCCGGGGAATGGAATTTGAATTGCAGCTGACCGAACAGGAAGGTCGGCAAACGGCTTCCGGTCAGCGAAGGGGTCGGTACATCGCGATCCAATTACCCTTGGGTATCAGTCCCCAACATAAACAAAAAGCATGCAGTACCATCATCAGCCGCATTCTGGCCTCCGTTTTTTATAAAGAAATCCATGACCGCGTGCATGAAATCAATGCCAGGTTCTTTAAAAAGACCATCAAAAGCATCCGCCTCAAACACAATTCCAGTAATTGGGGCAGCTGCAGTGCAAAAAACAATATTAATTTATCCACGAGGCTGTTACTCACCCCGCAGTTCATCACCGATTATATCATTGTGCATGAACTGGCCCATTTGGTTCATATGGATCACTCCAGTCAATTCTGGGATCTGGTTGCCCAGGTAATGCCGGAATACGAAAAAGCTGAGCGTTGGCTCAAAAAACACGGAGATGCGTGCACGTATTAGAGCGAAATAATCAAATGCATAGATATCAGGGCATTGCATCATTTCATTGAAGCAACATCAATTAGAGCTTGCTATATATATGGCAGGCTTGGGTGGAAACCAGGGTATTTGAAATGAACGGTCAATTTTTTTTTAAAAAAAAGTGTTCATGAGCATGCAACATTTTAAAAAATCCAAATCCTTATAATATTACAAACGGAAAATCAGGATGAGGGAACAGGTTGAACGGATCAAGAACAGAGACCAGGCTGCATGCCGGTCCCTCTATGACCGTTTTTCAGGGCCTATGTTCAACCTCTGTTTGCGGTTGACAAATAATACGGAGGATGCACATGACGCACTGCAGGAATCTTTCATCCGGATATTTGAAGGCATTGGTAATCTGCAACAGCCTGAACTATTGCCTGCATGGATAAAGCGGATTTGCATCAATACAAGCCTTGGATTGATGAAGGCCAGGAGAAAAATGAATTTTGAAGATATAGAGCAACAACCCTACATGCTCAATCTTCAGGATGAATCGGAATTTCTGTCTGAATCAGATCATGCCCTCAATATCGAATTGATACAGGAAGGCATACGTCAACTGCCCGACAGATATCGCATAGTGTTTACCATGCATGCTCTGGAGGACTATTCTCATGAAGAAATTGCATCTGCACTTGGTATCGTTGCTGGAACTTCAAGAAGCCAATATCTGAGGGCAAAACAAAAATTGATTGACTGGATTCAAAAAAATAAAAATCATGTCAGACCATCTGAAAGAATATATTCAAAAATCAAGACAGGACTTTGACAACGAAATACCGCGTCCAGAACTGTTTGGCGAGATCATGAATCGTTTGGATTCCAGACCATCCGTTCGGGAAAACAGGTTTATATCATTTCGTTCTTATAAGCTGGCGATTGCTGCCAGTATACTAACAATGGTGCTACTCTTTGTAGCGTATCTCTCCTTCTTTAAAAATGAAAATCCGGTTTTGGTGCAGGTGCCTGTGAAAACACCATTGAATTATGATGAAAAAACAATTCCAATAAAACCTTCTGAAATGCCTGCAAATCAGGATGAATCAGGGCGGGCAGCAATGATTGTGGCAAATCCAGAAACTCCCCTACCAAACACCTTTAAAAGGCAAGTCCCAAAACCTGTGTTTATAAGCGAACCAGCGATATCGTATGAGGTTCACGATACAATAAACGAACATTCGTTTGTAACTGAAGAAAATAAAAAGCCAAGCACAAACGAACAGGAGCTCTCCTCTGTAAAAGCTGGTCCTGGAGAAGAACCGCAACCTGCCATCAGCGACGCATCGGAAAGCAAGATGACGACAACTCAGCCGGAAGTTAGGTCTGAGGAAAAAGATGCTCTTGTCCTGGCAGCACCTGAATTGAAGTCCGGTGAAGAACGGAAGGCTCCAGAGGCTCGAAGCGTGGGTTCTTTTTTAAAGAGAAGCGTGCTCAGGTTTTTATCAAAGAAAACGAAAGAATGGACCTCAAATGCGATTGACTTGCAGACCGGAGAAAACGACCAGGCAACAGCGCTTGCAGTCAATGTAAAGACGGAACTGGTTGAGTTTTCAAAAACCATTCATTTGAGAACAAACGATCATTAGTATCAAAATTCATAATCCAAAAATAATCTACAATGAAAAACAGAAATTGTATCGTACTGATATTCCTATGCATGTCTGGCTGGTCTTTGACAGCCCAGGAGCCATCAGCTAAAAAGCCACAGGGCGAAGATACCACCCGTCTTAAAATGGGGACCAAGGAGATCATTATTGTTGAAACCAAAGAAGAAAAGAATGCTGCAAGGGAGGATGTTGATGCCGATCTTGAGGAAGCCCTTAAAGATGCCGAGCGCGAATTGGAACAAGCCCGTAAGGAACTTGAAAATGCCCGTAAGGAATTGAAAAATGCCCCAAAGGAGGATCAGGCTGAAGCGGAAAAAGAGATGCAAAACGCAGAAAAGGAATTGCGGGAGGCAGAACTTGAAATGAAAAGGGAAATAGAGAAAATGAAAAAGAAACAAGGTCGTGATGGCGAACTGAAATCTGAAAACACCTCTCCGGAGCCAGGTAGCAAAGACAAGAAAAAAGGGAAGAACAGTGTTGCCAAGGTTGGATTACTGGACTTCGATCTTGGTTTGGGATTTCTCAATGTGGGTTCTTCAATTGCAGAGCCAGTGAAGAATGATCTCGACATGAAAGCCTGGGGCTCCTGGAATTTTAATTTTACTTTTCTCCCAACAAAAATTTATCTGGGTTCGCGCAATCTCATGCTCATGACGGGTCTTACCTGGAGGATTGCGCAATATGAATTTAAAAATAAAATCAATTTTGAGCCTAATAAAACATTGGTATACAACGTCGATCAAAATATTAAAAAGTCAGAGTTTATTACACATCATTTACAAATTCCGCTTTGTCTTTATACAGAGAGTAACCGAATCAAAGGTCTCGGTCGTATCGGAATTGGGCTGGGAGGGTATGCCGGTTTGCTGATCCATCAAGAGCACGAACTCAGGACGATAGACCCGGATCGTTTTATCGAAACAGAAGAAGACTTCGGTTTTGAAGAATTCCGGTATGGTTTGACAGGACGCATCGATGTGGGCCCGCTTAAATTTTACGCCAATATGGATCTTAATAAACTTTGGAAGGAAAATGATATCAAACACATTGAGGCCGGTATATGGATTGATTTTTAAGATACCCCTGGCGGCTTGGAAAACAAAACCTCAGATACTAGCTGAATTGTGATTTTTTTTTCAAGCTGCCAGCTACCAGCGATGTATTTGAAATAAACAGAACTGTTAACTTTCTTCATAATGTGGTAAGCCTGTAGATCATTGTATGTACGGGCTTATTTTTTTGATGTGTACCAGGTAGCAGTTCAGGATCCGAAAATACAAACAAGACTTCGTGTAAAGGCATAGAGAATGATGCTGCTTCAAAATGTATCTTCGTTCGCGAAAATAATTTGTTAGCTCTGCATGATGCATCGTCAAAACGAATTGGTGAAATATGTCAGATCCCTGGGATTTGGTGATCCTGGTTTTGCCAAGTTGCGAAAACTGGACGAGGAAGCACAGCTTTTGAAGGAATGGTTGAATCGTTCCTATCAGGGAGAAATGAGTTATCTGGAGCGCTATTTCGATTTTCGAATAGATCCTCAAAAACTGGTACCAGGGGCGAAATCAGTGATTGTACTCAGCATGGGATATGACCGCGAATTAGCAGAAGCACCTCAAGCTCATCCGAAAATTTCGCGGTATGCTTCCGGCATAGATTATCATAAGGTCATACGGAAAAAACTTAAACAACTTATAAAGTGGTTAAAAGAGCATTACCAAAATGAGGTATCCAGAGCTTTTGTAGATTCCGGCCCCGTTCTGGAGCGGGTTTGGGCCCGTGAATCAGGACTGAGTTGGACAGGAAAAAATACCTTGTCCATACATCCAAAATCGGGGTCCTACTTTTTTCTGGCCTGTCTTTTTACTGATATCGAATTTGAATACGGCACACCTATCCCTGATTTTTGCGGAACCTGCAGGCGCTGCATTGAGGCTTGTCCGACACAGGCAATACAGCCCGGAGGTTATGTGCTGGATGCCAGCAAGTGTATATCCTATTTGACGATTGAATTGAAAAATAAGATTCCGGATGCATTCAAAGGGAACATGGCGGACTGGATTTTTGGATGCGATATCTGCCAGGAAGTGTGCCCATGGAATCGGTTTTCAAAAAAGAGTTCGGTTCCTGAATTCGAACCTTTAAACAATATGTACGAGTTGAATTTTGAAGATTGGCTGAAAATGACAGAAGAAGAATTCAATACGAACTTTAAGGATTCTCCATTGAAAAGAAAAGGCCTGGAAGGTATTCAAAGGACCATTGCATTCATTTTGGGGTCCTGATTCAGAATGGATTAGCTTAAAATTTCCGGAACCATCGGTATATTTTTTTTGTTTTTATACAAGTTTGTCTTTTATATAGACCTCGTCACGGCATGACTATATGTATGGTCATTTTCAAGTATGCGTATTTTTAACATAGATAAACGCTTCAGATTTTAATATTTCTGTTGATTTTATTAATTTTAATTCGATAAACCTGAGAGAATGCTTAGAATTTTCTGCAATATAATCTTGATAATGGGCATCGGAAGTGTGGGTTATGCCCATTCAAAGCCTTCACCCAGTACCCTTAAGGTTGATTGTCCTGCGCCAATTACATTAATGGAAGGATCAAAGTTCGATACAACCGTAACGGGCGTACCTAAAGTGACATCCAATGATGGTGGAAAAGTAACGATCAGCTATCTTGAGGTCTACCAAAAAGGGGATTGTAAAAACCGGGCGGATCTTGTTACCCGTATTTTTACAATTACCAATGCAGCCGGGGAACAAGTGCGATGCAATCAATACATTACCATTCAGCATTTAACAGTAAATGATATCCGCGTTCCTGCGGATACCACCATTGATTATCCGGATAGTCTTTCCACCCTGACCCAAAAATTGCTCAACGGGTTTAAGAGTTTTGGTTCTGTTCGAATCAATTATTTTGATACGCGAGTTTCGCAAAACTGCAACATCCCAGTCCGCATCAGAAGGCAATGGTCCTTTGAAGACGTGTGCAATGGGCAGGTTCGTACGGCCACTACGTTTATGAACGTACACAAGTATTTCAATAATTTCAAACAGATCATCAGTAAGTCAGATGCCATTTGCATTGATGAGGGATATATCCAATTGACTCCGGTTGGTGAATTTTCACCGTATACTTACAAGTGGCATACAGGTGATAGTACGAATGCACTTTTCAATAAAACACCGGGTAGTTATACGCTGACCATTACTGACCGCTTTACCTGTACGGCCTCTGTGGTATATGATCTTTTATCGATGTCGCAAAGAGCGGATATCGGAGGGCAGATTAAAACGGAAACAAGCATTCGCGTAGTACCCGACTCCCTGGTGTTTGAGGATGAAAGCCTGATTCGCAAGTATTGTATTTCAAGGGATGCCGGCTTGCATTATGGATTTACCCTGAAGAGTCCCAAGGCAGGACAATACAACTACCGATTTTCTAAAAAATCAGAAGTTCGCGAGGGAATCAGCACAAAGGATATCGTGCTTATCCAGCGGCATATACTTGGGATTGAGCGTTTTAAAGACACCGCTCAAAATATTGCTGCGGATGTAAATTTCAATTATCAAATAACCGCTTCGGATATAACCGAACTTCGACGGTTGATATTGGGAATCCGCGACACGTTCACAGTTGCAAAGCCCTGGTATTTTCTGCGATCGGATTGGCGCAGTTTAGCAAAACCGAATCGTCCCATTTCTGAAATTGAATTCAAAGGAGTGAATATTTCAAATTTTCCACTTACCAACGTCAATGTGTATGTATTGAAAATGGGAGATGTGGATTTTAGCTATAAAGGCTTTCATCAAAATCATACGGAGACAAGGGCAAATCAGCTTGAAGTAAAATTGCAAGCAGGCCTGCAGCAAGGAGACAGAATACCTGTATTTCTCAATCCTGCATTCCCATTATATGGAATTCAATTTGGCCTGAAGATCCTTTCAGGGCAACTGCTGGGAATTGAACCCGCTCAGCTGTCCAGTGATTTTTTAGGCATTAAGGATTCCGATATTATAGTAAGTTGGAGCACAGGATCTGAATTGCAATGGGACCCCCGGCAACCTTTATTTTATGTCAAGGTATCAGGGCTTGCCCGGCTCGGAATCAATGATCAAATGGACCCCGAAGCGTATGATAAAAACATTCAAACACATGTTGTAAGCTTATCAGATTCAGGATCTGACAATATCGCTTCAAGTGAATCTAAAGATTGGTACTATCCAAATCCAACACAAGATCAGTTGTTATTGAATATCGGGCAAGGGCCATTTGAATTACATCTTTATGATCTGGAAGGAAGGCTTTGTATGAACTTTCAAGTTTACCATAATCAAATCATTTCCTTATCTGAATTGAGGAATGGAATGTATAAACTCGTTTTATACAAAGATGGTAAACTCGATCGCAGCGGGTGGATTCAAAAGTATTAGGTCTTAGCCTCAAGTAATTGGAGATTCGTCCAAGGTATTCCCTTATGTGACTTAACTTGCAGTCATGAATATCGTTATTACCGGTGCAAGCAAAGGGCTGGGTAAAGCCATTGCTCAAAGTCTTGCTGAAAAAGGCCATCATCTGTTTTTGTGCTCTCGAAAAGAAGGAGATCTGGATCAGTTGAAACAGGAACTTCTCAAAATAAATCCTGCTATCCGGATATATTATACTGCATGTGATGTTTCTGACAAAAATCAATTAAAGAACCTGGCCACATCGGTGCTTTCCGTTTTCAGGGAAGTGGATGTTCTGATCAACAATGCTGGAATTTTCCTTCCTGGCAAAATCGCTGACGAACCTGATGGAAATCTGGATTTGATAATGAGGACCAATTTCGAGAGTGCCTATCATTTGACGCGGATGTTGTTGCCAAACATGCTTCGCAGGAGCTCAGGTCATATTATAAACATGTGCAGCATTGCCAGTCTGCAGGCTTATCCCGGTGGCAGTTCCTATGGCATCAGCAAATTCGCTTTACTTGGATTCAATAAATGTCTAAGGGCTGAACTGAAGGATTCAGGAATTAAAGTAACAGCCATTCTTCCTGGAGCTGCCTGGTCTGATTCCTGGAAAGGTGTTAAACTTCCTGAAGAACGCCTCATGCAGGCTCAGGACGTGGCAAAAGCGGTATTGTTTGCACTTGAATTGAGTCCTTCAGCTGTTCTGGAGGAAATTATCTTACGACCTCAGTTAGGCGATCTTTAAGTAAATATTCTGAACATGGCAACTCCTAGTTTTATTCGCTATGAACCTTTGATATATGCACCGGTGAAAATGCATATGCGCGCAGAAAGTTTTTACAATCTGATGGATGCACGGCGCACGGTACGCGAGTTTTCTGAACGGCCCATTCCTGATGAATTGATCGAATACATAATACGGACAGCCAGCACTGCCCCTTCCGGCGCAAATAAGCAACCCTGGACTTTTTGTATTGTGCGAAATAAAGATCTGAAGAAACAAATCCGCGAAGCTGCAGAAAAAGAAGAGTATGAAAATTACCATGGCCGGATGAGCCCTGAGTGGTTGGAAGATCTGAAAGATTTGGGTACAGACTGGAACAAGCCTTTTCTAGAAACAGCACCGGTATTGATTGTCGTCTTCAAAAAAACGCATGATGTTGTGGAGGGTCAGAAAAAGAAAAATTATTACGTACAGGAATCCGTTGGTCTGGCCTGTGGTTTTCTGATTTCGGCAATTCATTATGCGGGGCTTTCATGTTTGACCCATACACCAAGTCCTATGAACTTTTTACAGGATTTGCTGGAGAGGCCTGAACACGAAAAACCATTTTTGCTTATCCCTGTTGGTTTTCCTGCTGATGAAGTACACGTTCCTGCAATAAGCCGGAAGCCATTACAGGAAGTAGCCGTATATTATAACTGAAATTCGTTTGATTCATTTTCCGTTGCTCATATTACATGCCTCAGCTGGACATACGTCTTTACAAAGAACTTCTTGGTCACAAGGGTGCAATTTATACCTTGGCACATTCCAATGTGACAGAAAAAATAGTAAGTGCGGGAAGTGAGGGATGGATTGTTGAATGGGATCCCCTGAATAAAGATGAAGGAGTGAAAATCGCAGATTGTGCCGATCGGATTTTTTCACTACTTGTTTGGCCTGAATCTGATCTGATTATTGCAGGAGGCATGTCCGGAGATGTGTTTTTTATAAACAGAACCGGAGCGTCGGAACCGCGAAGAATGCGACTTCACAGGGGACCTATTTATCGCTTGTTGGCAATTGGTGATACCCTGCTTGCCGTAGGAGGAGATGGCATGATCAGCATGTGGAACCCGGTGGATGTCGAATGTATAGGCAACTTAAAAACGGACGGGCTTCGATGGAGATCTGCAGCCTACGATCCCGAACTGCAACACGTTTTTTTAGGGGACAACCAGGGGCAAATTCATCGATTGCAAATTCCTCAACTGGAACTTACAGGCTCGCCGCAAAAAAGACATGGCAGAACCATTTTCTCCATATTGGTTGAACAGGAAGCAAACACATTGATTACAGGTGGACTGGATGCGTTGCTATGTATATCAGACAGGAATGGGAATGATCTTAAGTCATTGAATGCCCATTGGTTTTGCATTAACGATATTAAAAAACTTTCAGGTCTTCCATTTTTTGCTTCAGCAAGCCGGGACAAATCTATTCGTATTTGGGATGCAGATCGCTTTGATTTGGTTAAGGAGCTTTCAAAGCCTAAATTTGCAGGCCATCATCACAGCGTCAACAACCTGTTATGGATGCCGGAAGAGCACATTCTATGTTCTGCCGGAGAGGACGCAAGAATATTGATATGGAAAATACAATGAAATTATGATCCTGAGCGACAAGAAAATATTGGAGGCAATCGAATCCGGTGACATCCTAATTGAGCCTTTTTCACGAGAAAAACTGGGAACAAATTCTTATGATGTGCATTTGGGAGATACCCTTGCAGTTTATGATCAGCACGAGCTGGATGCAAAAAAGCACAACACCATTTCGTATATCAGGATTCCTGAAGAAGGTTTTGTAATCCAACCGGGGACGATCTATCTCGGTGTTACACTGGAGTATACGGAAACACATCACGCTGTCCCTTTTCTGGAAGGAAAATCAAGTGTGGGTCGACTCGGAATCGATATTCATGCAACTGCAGGAAAAGGGGATGTAGGATTTTGCAACACCTGGACCCTTGAAATAAGCTGTGTTCAGCCTGTGCGCATTTATGCAGGAATGCCCATAGGACAGCTTATTTATTTCGCTGTTGAAGGGAATGTAGAGAATTATTACAATAAAAAGCCGGGAGCAAAATACAACCAGCGCACAAAACTTCCTGTAGAAAGCATGATGTGGAAAAATACATTTTGAGGTTGAAATGTTATGGCATCAACTCAATCGCTCCAGGTGCATTTCTGCTTTAGGACCAACAAGGATAGGTACAACTTCTTCCTCCACATTTGAAACTTCAAGGCCGAAATCTTCAAAAGCGGGCAAGCTGAATTTCTTCAGCATCCTGTAGGTATGCACGACCCATACTTCAAATCGGGTTAATTCGGTGTCAGCAGAAACCCGGGTATGGAGAAGAATGAATTTGAAATCGGAATCAATGTTGTGCTTGCGCAACGATGGATATGGACTTTGCACACTGACTTCTCCGCTGGCAACCATTTGTTCAACAATTTCGTGAAACATGGAATTTACCCGGTGTTGCACCTTAAATCCAAACTTCAGCTGTACGAAGAAAATCTCTTTTGGAACGATGGTGTCCACATGGAAGTTTTTTGTGTATGGATCATCCAGAATATGCACATGGACAAACCAATATACATCGGCCCTTTTTGGTCTTTTGCGCAGGATCGAATACATGATATTCGAATCAATGAGCTGCTTGCTGTCAGACATGGTCAGGTATACGAGATGACTGGATTCCTTAGGAATGGAATCATCGCGCATGACATCCTGTAATACGGGAATGTAATCTTTGAGAGGAACAAATCGGGTATGCTTGTCGCGAATTTTTTGTGCACTGTAATGCACAAATACAACGGTAGCAAACAATACCGTTAAGATTAAAGTGAACCAGCCACCATGTAGTAATTTGTCAAAGTTTGAAATCAGGAAAGTGGTTTCAAAACACAAATAGCCAATCAATAATACCAGGCCAAGCCAGGTCCTATGCCATTTTATTTTATAATAATAGCTTAATAGCATGGTGGTGATGATCATATTTATAGTGATGGCCAATCCATAAGCTGCTTCCATGGCTTCTGAGGATTGAAAGATCAGTTGCACAGCGATACAACCTACCATCAAAAACCAATTTATGGAAGGGATGTAAATCTGACCTTTAAAGGTAGATGGATAATTGACCTTCATTCTGAACCAAAGGTGAAGCTTCATGGCCTCGTTGACCAAAGTAAACACACCACTTATAAGAGCCTGACTCGCAATAACAGTGGCCGCAGTGGCGATCGTAATACCCATAGGAAGGAACCATTCAGGCATCAGCTCATAGAATATACGGGTATCTTTGGGAAGTACCTGGCCATTCATATGACTAAGTAGCCATGCGGACTGACCAAAATAATTCAATAAGAGGCAAGGAAATACGAATATCCAGCTCAAACGAATATTTTGTTTGCCACAGTGCCCAAGATCCGAATACAAGGCCTCTGCTCCCGTAGTACAGAGAAAAACGGCTCCGAGCAACCAGAATCCTTTTGGATAATTAATTAGAAGGTTGAGCGCATATTTCGGATTGAATGCTTCCAACACTTCGGTATGTCCGAGAATATTGTTGAAACCCAAAACTCCAAGCATCACAAACCAGACCAGCATGATAGGTCCAAATGTTTTGCCAACTATCTGCGTACCAACCTGTTGGAAACTGAAAATGGCTACAATAATACCAATTACAATAGGGACCGTTTGAATTTCAGGATACAATATCGTGAGACCCTCGACAGCTGCTGAAATGGAAATTGGAGGGGTTATGAATCCATCTGCAATCAGGGTGGCGCATCCGATGATGGCGGGGTAGATAACCCATTTAGCATTGTATCTGCGGATTTTTGCATACAAGGCAAAAATGCCCCCTTCTCCTTTGTTATCTGCATTCAGGGCAAGAAAGACATATTTTACGGTAGTCAGAATGATCAAGGTCCATAATACACAAGAGACTCCTCCAAGAACAAGTTCCGGACTGATCGTCTTTCCCTTTGTAATGGCTTGCATCACGTAGAGAGGAGATGTCCCGATATCTCCGAAAATGATACCAAGGGTAATCAATAAGCCTGCAAGGCTGACTTTATGATGATGGGTGCTGGATGGAGGCATGCGTAAAACCGGGGATTAGTAAAACCGGGTAAAAATACAATGCTGCCACACTTTATTCATGTATTTTTTATAGAGGGTTATAATCTGCCGGCAGCTTTTTCACGAAATTTTAACCAGGTCCACATGATTTATCGCCTAGCTTTGCCGTTCATAATGTTACTATGAAAGAGATCGTGTTTACCTTGCTTGTGGCAGGAATGTTCACCTCCTGCAATGCCCAGTTTGACAAATTTTTAAAGAAAGTCTTGCCTGTTGAATTAAGTACGGATGATGTCGCTTCCGGATTAAAGGAAGCGCTGACCATAGGCGCAAGCAAGGGTTCGGATCTACTTGCTCAGAAGGATGGATATTTTAAGAGCATATATAAAATCGCTTTACCCGAAGAAGCCCAGTCCGTTTGTTCCAAATTGAGGGTTGTTCCTGGTTTTCAGTCCATTGAAGAGGATGTGGTTGAAAAAATCAACCGTGCTGCGGAAGATGCAGCTGTAAAGGCAAAACCCATTTTTGTACAGGCAATCAAGCAAATGACCATCGGAGATGCCTGGAATATCCTGAAAGGAAAAGACGATGCCGCCACTCAATATCTGGTACGCACAACACAACAGGCACTCTACAATGAGTTCAAGCCGGTAATCACGGAATCCATGGAGAAAGTGGGAGCCCTTCAAATTTGGTCCTCCGCTGTAAACCAATATAATCAGATTCCATTTGTAAAAAAGGCGAATCCGGATATGTCGGATTATGTGACCAATAAAGCACTTGATGGTCTGTTTAAAAAAATCGAGGAAGAGGAGAAAGACATTCGGCACAATTTGTCTGCCCGCACCTCGGATTTATTGAAAAAGGTTTTTGCAAAACAGGATAAATAAAACCGGATACCGTATCTCCGGTTTGCATTGCGAATAATACACCAGCTCTTTTTACATCGGATTGTTCCTATTTTCACATGCTAACAAGCGTTTGTTTACCTGATTGCCATAAGCTTGTCATAAATGGCTTTCAGCGAAAGGGCATCCCAGTCTTCCCGGCCTTCGCTGCAAATAGTCATCAGCAAATCGTCCTGTGCCCTTCCTCTGACCATGGCCTCATGGTATCCCAAATCCGGGCGGAAGGTGACCATGGCATATTTGGAATAATAATCCGGAAATGTTTTTTCAAGCAACATCTCCAGCTTGCGTTTCTTCTGGAACAGCGGATCGGCAACTTTGTCACGCATTTCAATGAAGTTGTCTTCTGCAAGATCTGCAATAGCGTCCCCGTTGGGTTTCCTAAGTTTAGAAAATTCCTCAAATGCCTTCAATAAGTCATCATGCTTGTCGAGCAATTGGTCAAATACAAATACATCTTCAAAACCACAGTTCATACCCTGGCCATAAAAAGGGATGATTGCATGCGCTGCATCACCCATGAGTAAGATGCGATCTTTGTAATTCCACGGCATACACTTTACAGTATAGAGGTATCCGGTAGGATGTTCAAAAAATTCCGTTTCCAATTCAGGAAGTAAATCCAGGCTGTCCGGAAAGAATTTTTTATAAAAATTCCGGACAGAAGCTATATCCTTCAAATTCGAAAAACTCTCTTGACCTTCATAAGGAAGAAACAAGGTTGCCGTATATGTTGCATCTGGATTTGGAAGGGCGATCATCATAAAATGTCCTCTCGGCCAAATATGTAATGCATTTTTTTCTATTCGGAAACTCCCGTCTTTTCCGGGAGGAATCGTGAGTTCTTTGTAGCCATAATTCTGAAAACGCTGGCTGTAATCAAAATGAAACCAGGGCGTCTGATCCAACATCCATTTGCGGGCAAGGGAGCCGGCTCCGTCAGTGGCAATCAATGGACCATTATCCAGTCGAAAGCTTTCTTTGCGCTCATTTTCAACAATAAAAGCCTTCCCTTCTTTTTCGACTGCTGTCAGCTTGTGGTTGAAATGAATGGCGGCTGGTTTTATTTTTTCAATGGCATCCATCAAAAGGACATTCAAACTGCGCCTTGATATACTGTTGATAAATTCACCTTGACGCGAACTGTATGGTTGAAACTTGAGTTCTCCTGAAAGTTCATGTACCATCCTGCCGTGCATGGGTATGGCATGTGTCAGCATCTCCTTTTCCATTCCCACCATGTTCAAGGCCTGGATGCCCCGGTGAGATAGCGCCAGGTTGATTGATCTGCCGGCACTGATTTCTGTTGTTCGCATATCTGGCCTTGATTCGTAGAGTTCTACGTCATAACCCTTTTGCAACAGGCGTAGCCCTAATATGCTGCCAACCAGCCCGCAGCCGGCAACATGAATTTTTTGAGTATGCTTAATCATGTAATGCGTGTTTCAAAATTTCTACAAAATCAAATACTTCAGTAAAACGATTATACAAGGGAACAGGCGCTATGCGAATCACATTGGGTTCGCGCCAATCCGCAATCACACCCTCGTCACTGATGCGATCAAAAAGTGTGCGGTCCGCAGATTTTACTTTTATCGATATTTGACAACCTCGTTCTTCATCATTTCGGGGACTGATAATTTGAATGCCCGGATGATTCAATTGATCAATAAGCTGAAAGGCAAACCGACCCATGGCGAGTGATTTTTGACGGAGTTGTTCCATACCTGCTTCCTGAAATATGTTCAAAGATTCCCGGAGACAGGCCATTGGGAGAATTGGAGGATTACTTAATTGCCAACCTTCGGCTCCCGGCATGATATCCATTTGTGGTTCCATCTTAAAACGTTGTTGTTTATTATGCCCCCACCATCCTGAGAAACGAGGAAGGTCCTTCCGATACGCATGGCGTTCGTGAACAAAGCAACCCGCAAGAGTACCGGGTCCGCCATTCAAATATTTGTATCCGCACCAAACGGCAAAATCAGGTCCGTCCTCGTGCAGTTTCAAATGCAAATTTCCGGCACCATGAGCCAGATCAAAACCAATCATGCAACCATGTGAATGTGCAAGCTCAGTTAATGATTTAATAGGATAGGCCTGCCCGGAATAATAGTTGACAGATCCTATCAGAGCCAATGCAATTGTAGGACCTTCTTTTTGAAAGACCTCTTCAATTTGTTCTCTTGAAATATAATCGGAACCTTCAGGTGGAGTTAATACGATCAATGCATCCTTTGGATCAAATCCATGGAATTTGATTTGCGATTCTACCGCATACCGGTCTGAAGGGAAAGCGCTGTGCTCTATCAGGATCTTAAAACGCGTTGCATCGGGTCTGTAAAAGGAAACCATCATGAGATGAAGATTGACCGTAAGGGTATTCATGATCACCGTTTCCAGTGGTTTGGCACCGATCACCTCTGCCATGGGCTGCGTTAGGAACTCATGGTAGGCATACCAGGGAAATTGTGCCAAATGATGGCCTTTTACCCCAAATTGAGCCCAGTCATCCAATTCCTGAGCAACTGCGGTGCGTATGCTCTTGGATTGAAGTCCGAGGGAGTTTCCACAAAAGTAAATGTATTCTTTCCCTGATGGAGCCTTTGGAATAAGGAAACGATCGCGAAAGTGCGCCAGAACATCATTCTTATCCCATTCTTCTGCCTGAGACCTTTGATATATCATATGAATTTAAATTGCACCAATAAAGGCAAAAATAAGTCAATTACCCATGCAGGGTCGGGACTGGTGGGACTTATATTTACCTCATGGATTGGCATTCTGCGAAACAGGGATTTAAACAGTACTTGTTATTGGAAAAGGCGCTGTCGCCCCATTCTATAGATGCCTATCTGGATGACGTAGAAAAATTGTCTGTTTTTGCTTCGCAGCAAGCAAATCGACCCTCACCAGAACAGTTGGAACTTTCAGATGTGGAGCAGTTTCTGAATTGGATTCAACAATTTGTCGGGGAACGTTCACAAGCACGCATCCTTTCGGGGATAAAAGCTTTTTATAAATATCTTCTTATCGAAGACGTGATAAAAGACAGTCCGGTAGAACTTATCCAGGGACCAAAGCTTCCGCGAAAAATTCCGGATGTGCTGCATGTGGATGAAATGGAGCAGATTTTTGCTTCCTTGGATTTGAGTCAAGAGCAGGGACACCGCGACAGGGCAATATTGGAAACGCTGTATGCTTGTGGATTGAGGGTTAGTGAATTGTGTGACCTCTTGCTTTCAAATGTGTATGTGGAAGAGGCTTTTATCCGGGTCATCGGAAAAGGAAATAAAGAGCGTCTGGTTCCGATTGGCCAAACTGCGTTGGAGCAAATACATCTGTACATCTCAAACTACAGGAACAAACTTCCAAGGGTTCGCGGTCATGAAGATTACCTTTTTCTAAATCGTTTTGGAAAACGGCTTTCGCGAATCAGCGTTTTCAATCTGGTTAAAGCAACTGCTGCAAAAGCAGGAATTCAGAAAGTTATCAGTCCCCATACATTCAGGCATTCCTTTGCCACCCATCTCGTTGAAGGAGGAGCAAACCTGCGCGCGGTCCAGGAAATGTTAGGTCATGAAAGTATTACCACGACAGAAATTTATACCCATCTCGATATCCATTATTTAAGAGAGACCATTGCTCAATTCCATCCACTGAACAGGAAGTAATTGTAACAAAAGCGAACTGCTTTATTCAAAAGAGTGCCTGGGTACAGGGCAATTAATCTACCTGTGTATATCTCAAATAGGGTCGGACCGTTTCATATCCTTGTGGAAACTTCTGATTTGCTTCCTCATTGGAAACGCTTGGCAATATCACAACTTTTTCACCCCGCTTCCAGTTGCATGGTGTAGCTACCTGCTTATATGCAGTCAACTGAAGGGAATCCAAAACCCGCAGTATTTCATCGAAATTTCTACCGGTGGAAGGTGGGTATGTTATGGTGAGCTTTACTTTTCTATCAGGTGCGATAATAAAAACCGAGCGAACGGTAGATTTTTCTGTAATGCCAGGTTGGATCATTCCATACATCTCAGAAATCTTTTTATCCTCATCTGCTATTATTGGATAATTTAATTTGACCTGTTGCGTGTCTTCAATGTCACCCAACCATTTGAAATGGTCAGCCAGCGGGTCCACGCTTAATGCAATGACTTTTGTATTGCGTTTTTCAAATTCGGAAGAAAGCCGGGCTACTTCACCAAGTTCCGTCGTGCATACCGGAGTAAAATCAGCAGGATGAGAAAATAAAATTCCCCACTTGTCTCCGAGGTATTCATAAAAATCTATTTCACCTAAGGTAGTTTTAGCTTTAAAGTTTGGAGCAAGCTCTCCTAATCTGATAGACATGGCTTTTAATTTTATTTGATTAAATGATGTATCGAGTTTAAAATTACTGCAAATGGAGCATTCATCCCGCAATGAGATGCATTTTTATTTACATAATTAACTTTCCTGCTTTTCAATTGGTTCAGTTGGCTTTGCAAAAACCGCATACCATCATTTCGAAAGTATAAAGGGTAACAGATTGCCTGATCAGCCTAAATTATGGATTGAAGAAATCCATAGATCGTTGTATTGAGGAAAGAACAGAGCTTTTAACTTCTAATATGTTGATTTGAAACTGGGAATACAATGGAAAGAGATCCCATGGCTTATAGGATAACTTTATATTGGATGCCGTATCGTGCAACCTGAGAAAGATTGTAATGCCATGCAATTCAATTTGTACATATTGTTAATAGCATTGATTATATAAAATTCAGATTTTTAAAAAAGCAGAATTTTATTTTTACCAGCATGTATTAAAATATTGATGATTCCTGCATGGATCAATCCAGTGTAAACTCATCAGAGTCGCGCAATTAAGGTGAAACGCGCGATCTGACAAAGGTAAGTACGAGTAAAACCACAGATCCAAATTTCACCAGATTGACCATTCCAAACAAAAGCAAGGATAATCGTTCGGCAAGTTCCGGTTCACTCCAATATCTGAAGTATGGGAAATACCTGATTTGTATCCCTACAGATTCATTGATAGCACCTTTGCATCGAAGAGCTTCCGGAATAACTTGATCCAATGCTTCTATATAGCCGTCGTATCGTTGAAAATACGTAGTGCCCTTGAGAGTATACGAAAACAAGTATACCCTGTCGGGATTGCAATCATGTTGGTATAATTGGGCAGTGCCGGGAACCGAGAAAAAACGGAGTGCGATGGAACGGAAAGGATTTTCGACATTCAGGAAAGGAAGTATAAAAAAGCAGGCAAGTATAAAGACAATAAACCTGTACAGCCAGACCATAGGATTTGATTAATATTCAAAAGTATATAAATTTGACCTGCCACGGAAAAGATGAACAGAATAAAACAGGTGCTGGGAGCGATTAAAAATGCCGCCAGACCCATATTATACAGATACAGAAGCTGGCCCTGGTACAAAAAGTGTTTGGGATGGCTTGGTCTTTTAATTGCACTTCATTTTTTCTATTTAATACTTTTAATCCTCTTTTTTCCCCCACTAACGACTACACAATTGGGGAGTCTCATCCACGGAAGGGGAATGCAAAGAGATTATGTGTGTCTGAATGAAATATCCGGACAGGCTGTTTTAGCAGTAATCGGTGCGGAAGATCAGTTGTTTATGGAACATTATGGCTTTGATCTGGAAAGTATTGAAAAGGCATTGGAGCACAATAAGAAAAAACCCAAAAGAATGCGCGGGGCTTCAACCATAAGCCAACAGGTGGCAAAAAATATTTTTTTATGGCAGGGCCGATCATGGTTTCGCAAAGGACTTGAAGTGTACTTTACACTGGTTATTGAAACCCTGTGGTCTAAAAAAAGGATCATGGAATTGTACCTGAATTGTGCAGAAATGGGAAATGGTATTTTTGGAATAGAAGCTGCGTCCAGGGCTTATTTTAGAAAATCAGCGAAATATCTGAGTCGGGAAGAAGCTGCTAAAATTGCCTCCAGCCTTCCAAATCCGAGGCGCTATAAAGTCAATCCGCTATCGCCCTATGTTTCATTTCGGTTTCCATGGGTCATGCAACAAATGGATCAGCTGGAAGCGGATGAAAACATTCAGCTACTTCTTAAGCAATCCTATTACAGATAGAAAAATTACAAATCCTATTTTAATGAAATGAGCACGGATTGCAAAAAAGTGCAGAATGAACTTTGAATGTAATTCTAGAGGTTTTATCGACCAAAAATGCGCATGAGGTTTTTCAGTTTTTTCTCATCTGCATCTTCTGCTTTGCCCAGCTTGAGAATCCCATCTGGTTCGGATTGATTGCTTCTCAGTGAACAATGGAATCGGTTCAGACCGGTTTGTTCCAATAATGCCTTCACGTTTGTTTCATCGATGCCTCCGGCAGCCATGATTTCAATTTGGCCTGCAGATTGCTTTTTCCAGGCTTTCAGGCGTTCCGCTCCTAAAATTGCAGTCGGTTTACAACCTGAGCTAAGAACCCTGTCAACTTGTAATTCGATGAGTTGATCCAATAATTTTTCCGGGTCATCAGCTACATCAATAGCACGATGATAAACCAATGTTAATCCCATGGATTGGTCGATTAAAGCTTGCATGAAGGGTCTGTCCAAATGGCCTTCATCATTCAATCCTCCTGCGACGATGGCGTCTGCGCCCAGATCGATAGCCACTTTCATATCGTTCAGAAGGAGTTCTTTTTCCAACGCATCGTACACGAAATTCCCGTTGCGTGGTCTCAGGAAGACGGCCATTTCTTTACTGAAAATTTTGCGGGCCATTGCGATCATACCTGCAGAAGGAGAAAGGCCTCCATGTTCAAGATCGACACAAAGTTCAATGGCATCGGCACCATAGATTTCAGCCAGGCGAACCGAATGGATATCGGAACAGCAAATTTCTATGGTCATATTAGGAAGTTCCTGTATTCAAATGGAATGTTCCGAAATTCCGGATTAGCGAAAGCGCTTGTAACGGTTCTCTGCGAAATCCCAATTCAAAACATTAAAAAAGGCACTGATGTATTCCGCTCTTCGGTTTTGATAAAGAAGGTAATAAGCATGTTCCCATACGTCAATTCCAAATATCGGAACGCCACCACAAGCTGTATTCGGCATGAGGGGATTATCCTGGTTTGGAGTTGAGCAAATTTCAAGCTTACCACCAGGGTGCACGCAGAGCCAGGCCCATCCGGAGCCAAAACGGCTCATTGCAGCTTGTGAGAATTTTTCCTTGAATGCATCAAAGGAGCCAAAATACTCCCGAATGGCACTATCCAGTTCTTCTTTTGGTTCCCCACCACCATGCGGTGAAAGTGTCTCCCAGAACAGGGAATGATTATAATGTCCTCCTCCGTTATTGCGTAGAGGCATATTGTTCATATCCAGGTTTTTCAAAATATCTTCGATATTTTGGTGTTCCAGGGGACTGTCCTTGACAGCTGCATTTAAATTATTGACATAAGCCGCATGGTGTTTTCCATGATGAATCTCCATGGTTCGGGTATCTATGTGAGGTTCAAGGGCTTGATGAGGATAAGGTAATTCGGGAAGCGTAAACGCCATGGTGAATAAGTTTTCGTAAAAGTAAAACGCAGATCTTATCTATTGGTTGAAGTGTGCATAATTATTTTTTCAAAGCGGAAATTCGTTTATACTCAACTCTTGTATCAAAAGTATCAGCTTTGCCATTGAAAAAGGAAATAGTTTGAGGATTCATGCAAATAGTTTATGAAAACTTACTTTTTTGATGATACCATTGTAAAAATGGATGTATAAATACAGAAATCAGAATAATCAGAACGCCGGTATAAAAAAGTATATTCATTTCTTTATGTTCATTAAGTAATATGATCGCAAGAAAAATACCATATACAGGTTCCATATTAAAAATCAGCATTGCCGAAAATGCACTGATGTGTTTTAATGCTTTTAATGCAAGCACATACGCAATGACGGTACACAGGTAAGACAACAAGATGAGATAGATCCAGTCCATTCCGCTCGGAATAAAATGAGCCCCAGGCTCCAATTTAAAAACCAAAGGCATCAACAGACTCATAAGGAGCCAGACAGAAAACATCTCCATCCAACTGATTTGCATCGCTTTGGCAGAACCAATGTATTTTTTATTTAATGCTGCAAAACATGCAGAAAATAGGGCAGCAAATATTCCCACTACAAGACCAATCCGGTAATTGAAATCAATATTTTGGACAATCATCCACATGGCAGGTATTGTTATCAGCCCTACGATGACATCCAGACGGTTGACCGGTTTTTTTTCAAAGAATGCTTCAAAGAATGCAGTAAACACCGGAATCAGTGCAAGGCAAACCATAGCAACTGAAGAATTTGCCAGTTTGATTGATCCATAGAAACAGATCCAGTGTAAACCAACGATAAAACCAATTCCGGTATAAATAAGTCTGCTTTTGAGGGGCACATTTTTCAAACCACCCTGTTTTAATACATAGGGGGTCATAAGGATCCAGCTGAGCAAGGATCTCCACCAAACCAGGACCAAAGCAGGAAGAAGGATTAGTTTTCCCAGAACACCTGTAAAACCAAAGAGGAACACGGCAAAATGCAAGCCCAAAATGGCACGTTTGAGTGGATCCATTTTAATTTTTAAAATTCCAACAAATATCTATTTTTGTGCCCTCTTAAAAAGAAATATATGTCGAGTTTACGGGTTGGCGAGAGAGCACCGGGTTTTACAACACTTACTTCTGATAAAGTAGAAGTGCATTTATCCGGTTTCGTCGGTCGTAATGTCGTGTTGTTGTTTTTTCCTTTTGCATTCACAGGTACCTGTACAAAAGAGCTTTGTGACATGCGGGATGGACTGCAGCAGTATGAAAAATTAGATGCCCAGATTTTAGGAATCTCGGTTGATTCACCCTATGTTTTGAAAAAATATAAGGAAGAATTGAATTTGAATTTTCCCCTCCTCACTGATTTCAATAAGCAGATATCCAAAGCATATGATTGTATGTATGAGGAATTTTATAATGGGTTACGAGGGGTCTCCAAAAGAGCTGCATTTGTCATAGACAAGCAGGGTTACATCCGCTATGCGGAAATTTTGGAAAATGCAAATAATTTACCTAATTTCGAGGCTATTATCAAAGTATTACAAAATCTCAACTGATATCAAGATGACGCACGCACATCCTGGAACATGGGAAGCAATTGAGGAAGAAGTTTTGTTGGAAGATGCCACTGGTGAATTTTCAGAACTCATTGTATACAATGATGATGTCAATACATTTGATTGGGTGATACAAAGTTTAATGGATATTTGCCGCCACTCATTTGAACAAGCAGAACAACTTTCATTGATTGTACATTTTAAAGGACGCGCCGTAGTAAAAACAGCGCCATTTAATGTGTTACTTCCCATGAAAGATGGATTATGCGACCGGGGTATCTCCGCCGTTATAGATACTATCAAAGTCTGAGCACAGCTCATTTTCATTTTAATAAATAATATACAGTATATCTTTGGAATACGCTTTATTGCATGCAACTGCAATTGCCTGCAAGGCATTTTTTATCCTTTCAACTCATGCAGGTCTATACGATTCAGGAGGACTTATACCATGTACCAGATATTATCTTAGATGGATATGAAGGATTATTGGCGGTTGGCGGTGAACTGGAATTGGATAAATTGATACTCTACTACAGCAATGGCATTTTTCCATGGTATAACGTTGGCGAACCTGTACAGTGGTGGAGCCCAAAGCCAAGGCTGATCCTATTGCCTGAAGAAGTATCGGTTTCATCAAGCATGAAAACAATTCTGCGAAAAAAAGCATATACCTACAGCTGCGATACTGATTTTCTTTCAGTTATGCTCCATTGTAAAACAATTGACCGCAAAGGTCAAAAGGGATCCTGGATCCATGGTGAAATAGTGGATGCATTTCATACACTTCACCAGATGGGACTGGCACATTCAGTTGAAGTCTGGGAGGATGATCTTTTAGTGGGAGGTCTTTACGGTCTTGCAATAGGTAAAATGTTTTGTGGAGAATCTATGTTTTCCAAAATTCAAAACGCTTCCAAAATTGCACTCATAGCATTATGTAAAATGCTTACGGATAAAAAATTTGATTTTATTGACTGTCAGCAGGATACTCCCCACATGCGCTCTATGGGTGCCCACGTGATTTCCATGGAGGAATTTAAAGCACGCCTGGACCAAAATAAAAAGCATCCGGTCTATATGGAATCCTGGAAAACGGCCAGGCATTACCTTGATATACATGATCTTTGTACCTAAATCAGTTTCTATTTTAAAAAATGGATATGTCTGCACATACATTTATTTTTTTGATTTGTTTTTGTTCTTTTATAGCACGGGTAGAGTGCCAGGAAAAGCCGGTTCGTTTGGATACCAGCGGGAACGTTCCGGAGTATATTAAGCTTATACAGCGCGATCACGTGAATGTATTTGAGATTGAACGTGCATTCAAAAGAGATCGCGAACAAACAGGTATTCAGAAAAATTCATTTACACAATACTATAAAAGATGGATGCAATGGTCCCGAGCTCGAATGAAGGCAGATGGGACCGTACAAGATTTTTCGGCGGATGATTATCAAAACGAAGAACGCATCCGGAGGCAGTTGCGAAAGGATCCGGGAGTTCACCCACGCAATGGTGCTGGCAACTGGAGTTTTGCAGGTCCTGCTAAAACATATCACACGGATGGTAGCACAAAAGTTACCTGGCAAACGAATATTTATTGCATGGACGTCGCACCATCAAATCAGAATATTGTATATGCAGGAGGAGAAAGTGGTGGATTATGGAAATCAACGGACAAAGGATTGAACTGGACGCTCACGACCCGCAATGTTATGCATGATGCATTCAGTTCGGTACAGGTCCATCCTTCGGACCCAAATACGGTATTTGCAGGAACAAGCACAAAAATCATACGGACAAAAAATGGAGGACAAGACTGGGAAACTATCTACACAGAGAATGGGCTTGAGGCTTATGATTTGGAGATTCAAAGGTCCAATCCAAAAGTAATTTTTGCAGCTACAAATGCTGGTTTGTTGCGCTCTACAGATGGGGGCTCAAATTGGACGAAATTATGGACCACTACAACATGGACCATACGGATTCATACAGGCGATCCTAGCAAAATGTATGCTGTTCGAAAAAATGGAAATACGGCATCCCTCATGATTTCTATAGATTCTGGTACAAGCTGGACAGACGCCGGCGAACGAATATATAAAGCGGATCCGGGAATTGTAGTATCAGGAGCCCTTATTGCATTATGTCCAAGCAATCCAGAAAAAATGTACGCCTATTTATGTGGAGAGGGTGGAAGCCTGTATGGATATATTGGAGTGTTTGTTAGTGATGATGGGGGATCCACGTGGTTGAACACCAACCCTCAGAATGCAATTGGTGGAACCTATCAGATTCCGGGCCATACCAATCTCATGGCGAATGATGGTGCTTACGGCTTTAATCAAGGATTTTATGATATGGCCATTGTTGTAAATCCACAGAATGAAAATGAATTGATAGCCGGAGGTACGTCCTGGTTTAAAAGTGTGGATGGTGGTGCAAGCTGGCAGCCCCTGGGCGGCTATGTTGGGAATTTACCCTGGAGCCATCCCGATATTCAATGCCTGGTTGCAGCAGGTACAGATCTGTGGATTGCAAGTGACGGTGGGATTAATTATTCCAGCAACTTTGGAAAAAGTATGGAAGCCCGGATGGACGGAATTTCAGGAGCTGACCTTTGGGGTTTTGACAGTGGCTGGAATGATGACATCCTAGTTGGCGGACGCTACCACAATGGGAACATGGCCTGGTATGAGCAATTCCCGAATCAAACATTTTATCGAATGGGGGGAGCTGAGGCGCCTACCGGTTACGTCAATCCGGGTCCGGGACGTAAAACCTATTTTTCTGATATCGGTGGGCAGAGTCTGGTAGGAGGATTCACGGAAGGTATCCGTTCGTTTCCAGTTGGTTTGTTTCCAAATGAATCCTACGCCTATTATGCAAATAGTGAAATGTGCTGGCATCCTGCATGTTGGAATATCCTATACCTGGGACGCGAAAATAAGCTCTGGAAAAGTGAAGACGGAGGAGCAACTTTTAAAGTGTTGTATACATTTCCGGGTTCTAGTGATCGCAGCGTTTTTGAAATTGAAGTCTGCCGGAGTAATCCGAGTGTCATGTATTGCAGTCAGTGGGATGGCACAGATGATGCGATTTGGCGCAGTGAAGACGAAGGGAAGTCCTGGGTAAAATGCAAAGCTTTGCCATTGCCAAACAACAATGACAGGGTTAAAATGACAGTAAGTGCCATTTCTTCGGAACTGATATGGGTGGCGGTGAGTTATGGATCAAATGGCAAAAAAGTATACAAAAGCACCGATGGCGGTCGCAGTTGGATCAATTTAACAACGGCAGTTTTAGACAATGTTCGCATCAGCGACATCCTGCATGCAGCTGGCACAGAAGGAGGGATTTATCTGGGAACGAACCGGGGTGTATTTTATAGAAATGAACAGATGGCAGATTGGATTCCCTATTCCGATGGTTTGCCCATAAGTGCAGAGACAAATCGGTTGAAAGCATTTTACCGCGACGGTAAAATTCGCAATGGTTGTTGGGGATTTGGTGTTTGGGAATCAGCCTTGTTTGAAGAATCTCAAGTTATTCCGCAAATCATGACGGATAAGCTTACTTCGCAATGTTTGCGGGATACGTTTTATTTTGATGACCATTCTATTGTAAAGCATAAGGATGCGCATTGGTCCTGGAGTTTTGACGACGTGCTTTATCAATCAGGTCAGAATGAGCGCAGTGTCAGAGTTCTATTTAAATCTTCCGGCACGAAAAGGGTGCTGATGACGCTTGAAACGCCTAAAGGTTTTTACTACGACACCCTCTGGGTAGAAGTAAAGGACGAATGCAATAAAGACAGTTTACCGGGACAAGCTTTGTATCTGGGTGGGAATGCGTCCTATGTTCTGGCCAAAGCTCCCGGATTTTCAACCAACAAAATGACCATGATGGCATGGGTCAAATCTGAAGGTACCCAAAAAGATTGGTGTGCCATTCTCTTTTCCAGATCTTCAGGGCAAGCATCAGGTATCAGTCTGTTGAGTAATGGGGATATCCGCTACCATTGGGGTTCGGGTGGATATAACTGGAATTCCGGAGCCCGCCTTGAACCTGGTGTCTGGACACATATCGCTTTGGTAATTGAACCCAATTCTGCTACAATTTATAAAGACGGAGTACCCTATGTGCATCGGACGACTCTGGCTGCAGGTGATTTTTATTCAGCAGTTTCAATAGGTGCAGATTTGAATGGCGGTGACCGCTTTTTCAAAGGTTGGATCGATGAAGCCTGCATCTACAACAGATCCTTGTCTCAAAATGAAATACGGGAAATCATGCATCTTACCCGGACCCATACTGCAGTGGATGGGCTTGTCAGCTATTATCAATTTAATGATGGTTCCGACAAAATATTTGATCGCCAGGGCAGTAATCATGGCACTATTTCAGGAACGGCAACACTGGCGCCTTCCTACGCTCCGGTAGGTCCTGGGTTTAGCAAAAGGCTGAATTTGAACTCCAATGGACTTTTTGACTTTTCTCCTGCAGGACTAACTGTTGAATTGCCTCAAGGAGGTTCGTTTCCTAATGGTGAAATATGTGTCAGCCGGATAAACTACATTCCCTCCCAATATTTTAACCCGGATCAAAAACCAGTAAGCCCTTCCTATTGGATTTTTCACAATTTTGGATCCAACAGGAATTTCACCCCATTTCGTTCTGTAAAATTTGACGACATAGGACCTGTTTCTTCTTCCTCCGGTTTGAATGACTATCATTTGTACAGCAGGCCGGTGCATGCAGATACATCCACCTGGAGCCCCCTAGGATTTTCCACAAACCGGTTTTCCGGCAATCAAGGAACAGCAGTTTTTGAACAGGTCATTTCTTCTGAAGGGCAGTTGCTTGTTTCTAAAAAAGAAGGAGATACACTTGTGGTAAAACTGAAAGAAGTGACTCCAGAAATTATCAGTCAGGGAATATCCATTTATCCCAATCCTGTGTTTGCAAAATCGCAGCCATTTCATATACAATGCAACTGGGCGGGCCCCGTGCGCGGTACATTATTGGATGCCGAAGGAAAAATCATCCGGCGTTTTGTTTTTGAGCGTTCCTGTTCCCTGGATATTTCAAACCTGAATCCCGGATCCTATTTCTGCATCTTTGAGCATGAGACCCGAATCCTGTGCAAGGAGCTCATGCTGTTTCAGGGTCACTAGAAGGATTAGTAGAAAGTAAGAACATGCGTTATCAGGAAGTGCTGACATATATGTATAACTCCTTGCCCATGTTTCACAGGCAAGGAAAGGCTGCTTTTAAAAAGGACCTAACAAATGTTCGTTTGTTATGTGAAGCCTTGGGAAACCCGCAGAACAGATTGAAGTGCATACATATTGCAGGTACCAACGGGAAAGGTTCCGTTTCACATATGATGGCATCCGTATTGCAGGCACATGGGTATTCTGTTGGGTTATACATATCGCCCCATTACGTTGATTTCAGGGAACGTATTAAATGCAACGGAAGCTATATTCCCAAGGGGTTTGTAAAAAAGTTCGTGGTGGATCATCTCGAATTATTTGAAAGTGTAAAACCTTCTTTTTTTGAAATGACGGTAGCCATGGCGTTCCAGTATCTCGCAGATCAGCGTGTGGATTTTGCAGTTATCGAAACGGGGCTTGGGGGAAGACTTGATTCCACCAATATCATAAAACCCATTTTGAGTATCATTACGAATATTAGTTTCGACCACATGGATATGCTAGGAGACAGTTTGTCTGCCATTGCAGCGGAAAAAGCCGGAATCATAAAGTCAGGTGTACCTGTTGTTATTGGCAGGAAGCAGGAAGAGACCACATCCGTATTTGAAATATCCGCTGAAAAGCTGCAGAGCCCTGTGTATTATACTTCTGAAATTATAAGGCATTATCATGCCACTACCAATGAAAGAGGTATTGCTTCTGTGCACTGTACATTTGGTGATGAAGATTTAATTGTTCATCCCGACCTTAAAGGATTGTATCAGGTGGAGAACATCAGAACGGTTTTGGCAGCATGCTCCATTCTCCAAAAGTACGGGCATCTTACAGTGGATCCCAGAAAACTTGAGCATGCATTGGAGCATGTACAGGCTTCTACCTCTATGGTTGGTAGATGGCAATGGTTATCCACAAACCCTCCTGTTGTCTGTGAAAGTGCCCACAATGAAGATGGTATCCGGTATTTGATCAAGCAACTTCAAAGCCTTCCTTTCGAACAATTGCACATAGTTTGTGGTTTTGTTAAGGACAAAGATTTGGAGCAGGTACTCAGCCAGATGCCAAGGCATGCAGTCTATTATTTTGTGCATGCCCGCATTCCCAGGGCGAAGCCTGCAGCAGAGTTGCAAATGACGGCAGAGAACTATCAACTGTTAGGACATGCGTACAAATCTGTCCGGACCGGCCTGGCGGCAGCTATGAAGGCAGCAGGGCCGGAGGATCTGATCGTAGTGACAGGCAGTATTTTTGTTGTGGCTGAGGTGTTGGAAATGGAACAAAAGAAAAATAAATTCCTATCTGAACGCTCCACATCTTGATAAAACGTCCATTGAATAAAAATGAAGAGATGAAACTGGTAATTGGGATTGGGGGTGCAAGCGGGTCGATTTATGCACGGGTAGTACTTGAAAAACTCCGTGATTTGGGTCAGCAACATGAAGTTGCAGTTGTGATGAGCAAGAATGCCATGACAAACTGGGTTTTGGAAAATGATCCTGGTTTTTTGGATACATGTCCTTTTCCCATATTCGCAAATGACGACTTCCATGCTCCCTTTGCTTCAGGGTCCGGAAAATTTGACGCCATGATCATTTGTCCATGTTCTGCTGGATTAATGGGACGCATTGCGAATGGCATTTCGGATGACCTCATGAGCAGAGCGGCAGATGTCATGTTAAAAGAGCGGAAAAAACTTGTATTGGTTGTACGCGAAACCCCGTTCAACCTCATACATATTGAAAATATGAGGTCGCTCACACTTGCAGGTGCAATCATTTGTCCAGCTATACCTTCCTTTTATTCCAGGCCGGATTCGATTGATGCCCTGATTCAAACAGTTAGTTTTCGGGCTTTAGAACTGGCAGGAATCAAGACGGATTCTTTTACATGGGGTTTGGATAATTGATGACAGATGGGACTCCTGTTGCAAAAAACCCTGGATCATCATACACAAATATATGTTTGGGAAATTTCTGAACCGGAATCGTTTTTTCTGGATGCTATTCCCTGGGATGTCCATCAGCGAAATTGGCTAAACAGCCTGCATCCAAAACGCAAAATGGAGTTTCTGGCATCGAGGTATCTCATTCATTTGGTGACCGGCCTGCTCGATTCCCATCTCTACAAAAATGAGTTTGGAAAACTCTTTATAAAAGGTGGAGGAAATCATATATCCGTTTCGCATTCAGACAGGTGGACCGGTCTTGCAGTTGGGTCTTCAGATATTGGTTTTGACCTGCAGACCTATTCTCAAAAGATACTGAAAATTGCCAAACGTTTTTTACACCCTGAGGAGTTGCAGTACCTTCAATCTATTGGACATTTTGAAATAAACTGGTTGACCAGTGCATGGGCCATTAAGGAAGCCGTTTACAAGGCGTATGGCAATAAAAATGTACTTTTTGCAGAACAGATCCGGCTTCGCATGATGCACTTGCATGGGGACGATTTGCGTTTTGAAAACGCCCGATTACTATTGAAAGATTACCATCTGAATTATCATTTATATCATGATCAGACCACTACATTCTCCTGGGCTCTTGCTCAGGAACACTAAAACATTTTGGATTTTCATATGCTTTTTTGGCATGCTCTCCTCCTGCCGGCATAAAACTTCAACAACCGTTGAGCAAAGTGAAAAGTCCGTATTGGCAGATAGCAGTCTTCCGGAAGATTTTAAAACATTTTATGCCCGATTTGAGCAAGACAGCCAGTTTCAGATGGAGCATATCGATTTTCCATTAAAGGGTTTACCGGATCATGCAAATCCCGATGAAAAAGATTATGATGATTATTATTATATGGCAGATCAATGGATTCTTCACAAACCGATCGACCCTGCAAAATTTGATGTTACCCTGGTTGTACTGGCTGATATCCTGATCGAGGAACGCATCGTAGACCGCAAATTTAAATTAACGATAATCCGACGTTTTGCGAAGGGGTCCGGAGGCTGGCGTCTCATTTATTATGCAGGTTTAAATTCCTATAAAACGGCTCAATAGCAAAGACTCAAAGGATATCATTTGAAATCCTATCCAAAGACCCATAGATCCGCTTAAGGTAAAAAGACAGACCCTTTGATGGAGAGCCTGTCTCTTTTGTCGGGATGACTGGATTCGAACCAGCGGCCTCTTCGTCCCGAACGAAGCGCGCTACCAGGCTGCGCTACATCCCGAATTCGGTGTGGGTGTGATGTGAGTGTGCAGTCCAAATATCAAAAAGAAATGTTCAAAGCGGATGCACGGATGAATCTAAGAGCACATCAGCAGCATGCATGCGAAGGTACAACGTGGAGGGTTTTGTGCCAATATGCAGCAAGGGAGCAATATCCGTAAAATGCCAATAAAAATAAAGAGCGTTTCGCTTTTGAATATTCCTGCTTAGTGGTATCCGATCGGCTCAAGTCCGGATTAGAATTTCCGTAAAGTCCATTTAACAAAAGCCATGGAGCCACCACGCAGACTCGAACTGCGGACCCACGCATTACGAATGCGTTGCTCTACCAACTGAGCTATGGTGGCTTATATGAAATACGGACTGGACTTTTGCAGCTGGGGAGCAAAATTAATAATAAACCAAATAAAACGAACTGCCTGATGGGGAGATGTGGGAACAAGATCCTTTACAATAAAAAAGGCCGCATCTTCTGATGCGGCCTCCCTAATCCCTGTGGGAAAACAAATCCCAATTTTAAACGAAGCCTAAAAAACTCTCATTTATACTTTAAACGTGCTTAAAAGCCAAATGGTTTTTTGTTTTAGTTAAGAATTTCCTAAAGAATTATTGGAGTACGATACTCCGTTCTTCCATGAGTTTGCGGATATTGATCAGGGCGTATCGCATGCGTCCAAGTGCAGTATTGATGCTTACTCTGGTGAGCTGAGAGATTTCTTTAAAGCTCAAATCGGCATAATGTCGGAGGATAACTACTTCGCGTTGTTCTTCCGGAAGCATGTCGACCAATTGGCGTATACGCGTATGCATTTCAGACCGGATCATTTGATCTTCCCTGTTTTCATCGGGTAGTTCGAGGACATCAAAAATGTCAAAATCCTCATTGCCGCTTACACGAGTGCGCCGTTTGTTTCTCCTGAACTGGTCCACACACATATTGTATGCAATGCGGATAGCCCACTGCGAAAACTTACCTTCATGGTTATAGCCTCCGCGTTTTAGTGTATCAATAATTTTGATAAAGACGTCCTGAAACAAATCTTCCGCCTGTTCCCGATCCTTTACAAACAAATAGATCGACGTATAGATCTTTTGTTCATGTCGTTGAAGTAATTCAGCAAAAGCTTTTTCGTTGCCTTGTAGGTACTGATCAATCAGAGCCTGATCAGAAAGATTCATAACTTGCATACCCTTATTATTAAAAAAATGAATAAAGTGTAGAAGTTTAAATCTATAGGCCGATTTTAGGTGTTTATAAAAAGTAGATGGACATAAAGGTATGATAGCCTGAGAAGCAAAAGTACTCGTTAGGTCGTTTTAACGAAATTTTAACCGCTACAACGGACTATCTGCTGCAAATGTAGCAAAAAAACTGCCAAATGCAAAATTTAATTGGTTTCTTCAGTCTTTGGTCAAAAAGTATTCTTTTTGCACTGCATTCTAACATATGAGTCAAAATCCTGAATTAAAAGCTTGTATTGACATAAAAGGGGCCCGATCTAACAATTTAAAAGAGGTCGATATCCGTATATCAAAGAATAAACTGGTTGTCGTAACCGGTGTTTCAGGTTCCGGAAAGTCATCCCTGATTATGGATACCTTGTATGCAGAAGGTCAGCGGAGATATGTTGAAAGCTTGTCTGCATATGCCAGGCAATTCCTGAACCGGATGAAAAAACCGGATGTGGATTATATCAAAGGTTTATGTCCCGCAATAGCCATTGAGCAGCGTGTCAGCTCTTCCAATGCGAGGTCTACCGTAGGTTCCCTCACAGAAATTTACGATTATCTTAGGTTGCTTTTTGCCCGACTAGGAAGAACCTATTCTCCGGTTTCCGGCCTGGAAGTCAAGAAGCACGAAGTGCGGGATGTAGTCGATTTTATCAAGACACGAACTTTGGAGTCCCGGATGTACATTGCATTTGCACTGCAGCACCAGTACCCTGACCGAAGTTTTAAACAGGAACTCGAATTTTTAGCGCAAAAAGGATTTATAAGACTCTTTTTTGAAAGCAAACTTCAGGACATCGATACATTGCTTCAAAACAACAGTCCCCTGTTGAAGAAAAAAGTTGTGGACAAGGCCTTGGAACAATGTTACATTGTGGTAGACCGGCTTATTCTCCGGTCGTGGGATGAGGATTTTGAAAAGAGGATAGCCGACTCTGTACAGACGGCTTTTGCTGAAAGTCATGGATCCTGCAGCGTTATTGTGAATGAAAATGAATTTCACTTTTTTTCATCCCGCTTTGAGATGGATGGAATGCAGTTTCCGGAACCCAGCCCTCATTTTTTTAATTATAACAACCCCTATGGGGCCTGCAAGTTATGCGAAGGATACGGACGCATTATTGGCATTGATGAACGAAAAGTAATACCCAATGCAGCCAAATCGGTGTATGAAGGAGCCATAGCCTGTTGGACCGGAGAAAAATCTAAAGAATGGCTCACTCCCTTGTATCACATCGCGGAGCGTGTGGATTTCCCAATACACAAACCCTATGCGCAACTTAGCGCAAAACAAAGAGAGATACTATGGGATGGTACAGGTGCATATCAGGGAATCCATGCATTTTTCAAGGAGCTGGAAGGGAAACTGTATAAAATTCAAAACCGGATCATGTTAGCCCGGTTCAGAGGACGCACTACGTGCACAGATTGCAAAGGAACACGGCTTCGCAAAGAGGCAGGATATGTCCGGTTTGAAGGGAAGCGATTTGGAGATCTTATGTTTATTCCTATCGAAGAACTGTATGCTTTTTTTTCTTCCGTACAACTTTCCGAGCACGATGCTAAAATTGGGAAACGCCTTCTTTATGAAATAACAAGCCGACTGGATGTATTGAATAAGATTGGCCTGAGCTATCTGAATCTGGATCGGTTATCATCCACACTGAGTGGTGGTGAGTCTCAGAGGATCCATCTTACCAGGACGCTCGGATCCAACCTCACTTCTTCATTATATATTCTCGATGAACCAAGCATTGGTTTGCATCCGAGAGACAGTGCACGGCTTGTGGAAGCCCTGGTGCATCTCCGGAATCTGGGAAATACCGTCATCGTAATTGAACACGAGGAGGAAGTTATCCGGAAGGCAGATGAAATTATTGACATTGGCCCGGGAGCAGGAATACATGGGGGCACGGTAGTGTTTAATGGACCCTATTCTGAATTTATGAAACAGGGACGATCCAGCCTTACCGCTTCATACCTAACAGGTGTTAGTACTATTCCCATTCCTCTACACAGGAAAACCAATGCCGACCGGATCTTATTGAGGAATGTGCAGATGCACAATATTGAAAATCTGGATGTACAATTTCCTTTACAATGTGTAATCGGGGTATCGGGCGTTTCAGGTTCCGGTAAAACAACGCTTATCAAACATGTGCTGTACCCTCTGCTGCAGGCACAAGTCGACAATGAACAGGTGGAGGCCCAGGCATTTGGAGTTCTTGATGGTTCCTTTAAAAGGATCAGTCAGGTGGAGATGGTCAATCAGCAGACCTTGGGACGATCTTCGAGGAGTAATCCTGCGACGTATGTCAAAGCATACGACGAGATCAGGGATATTTTTAAGCAACAGCCTTTGGCTAAGTTGAGAGGATATCAACCCAAGCACTTCTCATTCAATGTTGAGGGTGGGCGGTGTGAAAACTGCAAAGGAGAAGGAGAAATTGTAGTGGAAATGCAATTTCTGGCGGATGTTTCCCTGATTTGTGAAGATTGCAACGGAAAACGCTTTACCAATGAAATTCTCGAAGTGCAATACAAGGGAAAAAGTATTTACGATGTGCTCGAAATGAGTGTTGAAGAGGCCCTTGACTTTTTTGGGGATCGAAAGGATATTGTTAAAAAACTTAAACCCCTTCAGGAAGTTGGACTCTCCTACCTCAAATTGGGACAATCTTCTTCAAGTCTGTCAGGTGGGGAAGCGCAGCGTTTGAAGCTGGCATACTATCTCGGCCTGGAAAACAGTAGTGATAAAATTTTCTTCATCTTTGATGAGCCCACAACCGGTCTTCATTTCGATGACATTCGAAAATTGCTCTTTGCCTTGCATGGCCTTGTCGAAAAAGGGCATACCGTTGTGGTCATTGAACACAACATGGATGTGCTGAAAACGGTCGATTGGATCATCGATCTGGGTCCTGGCGGCGGTAAACACGGAGGACGCCTTTTATATGAAGGTGCTCCTGAAGGCTTATTGGCCTGCAAGGAATCTCAGACTGCTTTGTTTTTAAAAGAGAAGCTGCATACCT
>CAZDQG010000003.1:9475-98348 GCA_964507535.1 uncultured Saprospiraceae bacterium | reverse complement strand
TTGGCCTGCAAGGAATCTCAGACTGCTTTGTTTTTAAAAGAGAAGCTGCATACCTAAGACTACAGTAAGTTCCCGATTCACAGCTCCGCCGTTGGTGAAGTTTTGGAAAAGCTGAATATCATAATCACAGAAGACTGCCCTGCATGTTGTACAGATACCCTTAGAAGTCAGATCCTGAACTTGTTTCAGGATCTCCTGACTGGAGTATGGTAACTCCGGTGATCTAATGATGCATCTTCAACACTACGATTTCCCGTTGCGGAAGAATCCACATATACCAGAGATAGTACTCGTCTTTTTACAAAACCACCCCTGGTTCCCCTTATAATAATTCATTTCGGATTATACTGCAACATTTTTAAATCATCTATTATATTGTAATACAACGTACTATATATTAAGAATAAAAATTTATAAAAATAATTATAATTTTTCTTGGCTTTTAATTGCATCGTATCATACATTTGCAGTGTACTAATTAACTAATACACTAAAACAATAGGATATGATACACATACAAGACTTGAGTTTTGGGTACAGCAAAAAGAAAGCCCCCCTCTTCGAGGGACTTGACCTTGAAATAAGCGAGGGGACCATATGTGGGATCCTGGGCAAGAATGGTGCAGGAAAGACGACCTTGCTGCGCCTGGTTTCAGGTTTACTTTTCCCCAAAGAGGGCTCATCCCAGGTACATGGCTACCTAAGCCAAGCGCGCAACATTGAAATGCTGGCGGACCTTTTTTATGTTCAGGAAGAATACATCCTCCCCGATGTAAGCATTCGCAGATATGTCCAGCTGAATTCTGCATTTTATCCAAGATGGGATATGGACAAATTTTACATGATCCTGAAGGAATTTGAATTACCAGAGAATGGCAGGATAAAGGAATTATCATTTGGCCAGAAGAAAAAGTTTCTCATCGCATTTGCATTGGCAACCGGTTGTCGCTTGTTGATTTTGGATGAACCTACGAATGGATTGGACATACCCTCTAAAATTGTATTTCGCAAAGTCGTTTCCGCATCGTTGACGGAAGATCAGTGTATCCTGATTTCTACCCACCAGGTGAAAGATGTTGCTAATTTGCTGGATCGCATTGTAGTGGTAGAAGGTGGACGCGTGATCTTCAATGAGGACTTGTTTGGCATTTCTTCAAAATACCGTTTCGACTTTCATCCTGGTTCATCACTGCCTTCCAATTACCTCTATGCAGAACAGGTGCCTGGAGGTCATATGATCATGAGTACTGCAGATGGCAGTCAAAGCAAAACCGATTTGGATATTGAAATTTTATTCAATGCCATTATTTCAAAATCAATTTAATCACGACTAAAAATTTAAAATATGGAATCCTCATTTAGTTTGAAGCGGATTGGATGGTTGGGAAAGAAGGAGTTTTTTGAATCCTTTCTTCCACATTTCAAAATCATGAGTATCGTTTTGGCCGGAATGCTGTTCTTGAAATGCCTGATCGCATACTTCAGCAATGACAATGTACATGTAAGCGGAATAGAAGGGATGTTTGTAATTTTCGCCTTTATTTATACGGTTAGTTCATTTTCAGAATTCAAACACCTTGCTACAAGGGCAGATTATTTAAACCTGCCTGCAACAGCCGGAGAAAAGGTATTTACAAAATGGATATTTGGCAATGTTTTCTACTGGATTGCCGCATTCGCTTTATTTCTGCTTTTTTACCTATTACAGCACGTAATTATTGGAGTTCTGATGAATAAGAATTTCGATGTGTATGAGTATAATTTCCTGGATCCGGAATTATACAAAGGCCTTTACTTCATAATTGTAATCTTCAGTGTGTATTTCTTCGGAGCAGCATGTTTTAATACAGGTGCATGGTACAAGGTCATCCTGTGGGGATTGATCGCCGCCATGGCATATATGCTCATCGTATTCCTGTTTGCGTATGCCCTGTTTCCGGATATGCGAGCTGCTTTACATGGAGTAGAAGTGGAATCCCAATATGCTCCTGTAGATCTGATCCTTGAGGATTTTTGGCTAATACGATTAGGAGAATTTTTTATCAAATATCTGGCTGCACCTTTTTTCTGGTTTATGACTTATTTAAAATTAAAAGAAAAGGAGGTTTAGTATGGAATTTAAAAAATCATTATCCATTTTTGAACAAATAGGAATGTCGGTTCAAGAAAATATTATCAGCAATGCTTGGCAGGAAGGAGACAGAATTCCTTCCGTCAGGGAGTTTGCGACAAGTATACAAGTAAATCCAAATACGGTGATGAGATCTTATACACTGTTGCAGGATCAAGGCATCCTGGAAAATCGAAGAGGAATCGGATTCTTCGTTTCAACGGGAGCTCGCGAAAAATCAATTCAATTCAGAAAGGATCAGTTTGCGGCGGAATTTCTGCCCGAATTGTTTAAGGCAATGGATCAGCTTTCTATTAACTGGGAAGAAATGAAAAAATATTATTCGAACTGGAAAAACAATAATAGCAATGAAACTAACGCATAAAATACTCGGAATTGCATTTATCATGTTGGTTCTTTCAGCACTCGTGCTCATGATAAAAATCAAAATGGAAGTAAAACAATTTAAGCACGAACGGACCATCGGAAACCAGCAATGGGAAGAACTCAACGTTCCACTTACTGAGTTTGATGAACTTGAAGCGGGTGAACATTTTGTAGTAAAATGGCATCGGGGCAGTCCGGCCGGAAAAATCAATGTTGAAAGCAATTTAAAAAATTACATAAAAATTGAACAGAACGGCACACATATCCGGATCTACCTGGACAGTATACACAATTACAAAACACATGGGGATATTGTCGTCAATGTGTATTCCGGAAATTTGAAACACATACGCTTGTATGATTTTGTTGAATTCCAGGCTTTGGATACACTGCAGTCAATACATCTGCAAGTCCACATGTCAGACCATTCGGAAGCCCGCCTGATATCCGTTGCAGATAGCCTGTCTGTCTCACTGGAAGATTTTTCAGAACTACGTGCAAATGGGCGTTCTGCAGTGACCAGGATTACGCAGATGGATCATTCCGAATGTGATGCTTCGGATTTTCAAACACAGGTGTGCGAAGCAGACCTTAAGGATTTCTCTTCTGCCAGGATTAAAGTTGCCAACCAACTTAAGGCAGATTGCAGTGATCACTCCGAGTTCCGTTACGCTGGCGATCAGGTTCGGGTAGAATCAAATCAACGCGATTTTGCTACGATCGAAAAATTCGATTGATGCAAACCTGATGCATACCCAAATGCGACAAAGTATTGAAACCAAAATACAGAATAATATTCTGTTTGAATTCAAAATAACTCAAACTTTAGAAATAAAAATTAACATTTTTTTGAACTTTTAAAATAAAAATTAAGTTTTATTTAAAAACAATACAAAGGATGCAGCGTTCCTTAAGAAAGCGAATCCTTACTAAAGTAGATACAGAATCTACGCTTTTTTAAAAGGCACACCCGCCAACTGACCATCGAGAGAGAGACTCCTGAAAGTTTGAAGCCTGGCTTTGAGTGGGATTGCTTTAATTATTAAAACACAAAATAAAACACGGCATATGAAAACCTTAATTATGAAATGGAAAAACACTTTGAGTGCACTTGTCCTCACACTCATGTTTGGAGGGCAAACCAACGCAGCGTTGATTCATGACCCGGAAGCGGGTACAGAGAATCTGATGGAATTGCGATTTTCAGAAACTAAATGCAGTGTGAGAGAGTATGCAAATCCTATTCTGTATACTGCAAAAAATGAAAATCTAAACTATTATTTTCTCGTAGATGGATTTTCATTCCGCCAATCTGGAAACGAGTACAAGCCAGGTAATCCAATGGTGCAGACGAACAACTACCAAAACAGTGCAGAACAGGTAATACTGAGTTGGGTTGGAATGAACGGGAATGCTGAAATTGTAGGTGCAGAGGAGATGCGCGCCCTTTCATCAGTGAGCCGCACAAAAAATAAATCGATTGATTGCATCAACAGGTCCTTCCGAAAACTTTTCTACAACCAGCTTTACCCGGGTATAGACCTCATGTATACGGACCATGAGGATCAACTTGAACTGAACCTGACCGTAAAACCAGGTTTCGATTATGCCAATGCACGCTTTCAAATCAAAGGAGCAAAAGATTTGCGCCTTGAGAAAGATGGAAGCCTGGTCATCGAAACATCTAATGGTTCAGTTTATTTTGAACGTCCTCTTGCACATCAGGATGGCAAGCCTGTGCGTATAAGCTGGAAAATCCTGAATGACGAAGTTGGATTTGATATAAAAAATACAAACCCCGATAAAGAACTTCGTATCCAGTCTATGCTTTCCACAATGTCAGCTGAGATATAATCTGTAAAAGAGCAATTCCATGCACTGTTGTCCTGGTAAATACCCGGGAAGCACATAAAGAGTAAAGGTGTAGTTTAATAGAGGCAGTCTGTCATGCAGGCTGCCTCTTGTTTAAGAATGAGGTCAGCCTTTTGTAAATATTTGGAGCGACATCCTTCAACAATTTATTTTGTGCTGATTGGTTAAAATCATAATGCAGGCTCCATGCAATATCCATTATTTGTTAATGAGATTAGCTTAAAGACCTACTCTGATGATTTACATCTTATGGGACCAAGATTCGATAAACTTGCCACAGCAGGCACGCCCCTGTTTTTTATAAGTACATCCTTTGCACACAATGATCCTTATTCGAGCAAATTCTAAAAGCTGCTGTGTGAGTTTAGTTGATCTTTTTAATTATGGATTTTTTGGTCATTGGCAACGTTTCAAAAAATATTTTGAGATGGAGCTCCCTTTTTTTTATTTCGGTGTAAACGATTTTCAGATAATAAATGACTACACGTAAGCTTAAAATTATAAAGCTGTTTGTGCTTTCTCATTATTCCTTACTGTATTCTAAATGGCTCTTTGTAAAAAGCGAAAGGTCAAATGAAGTTGGAGTGCGGTACTCTTTACTTTACCTGAAAGGAACCAGGTTTCTCAGCTCAATTTTAAAGCTGTATACATTGATACAAGTAATTTCACAGAAAAAAAATCCCCAAAGTGAATTTCTTTGGGGATTAGAGAAATAATAATGACTTTGAATGATTATTCAATAATCAGTTTTTCATGGTAGTTTTGATCTTTACTGCGAATTGCGATAAAATATATTCCCTTAGGCAACAATACGCTGCAGTCCAAGATATTTTGTTCTAAATTTCCTTCAACAGTCCAGTTCTTATTCATATACAATTTGCCATTTGCATCGGTCAATATGAGTTCTATTTTTTGTTGGTCAAATTGTTTTAATTCCAGATTAATGTATTGATTCTTTAAAGCAGGATTCGGATATATCCTTACAGAAGGAGATCCATTTATAGATTCAAAGTAGTACTTGATTTCCGCTGTAACGGAATTGGTTGATCTCGACATTTCAGTAGGTATAATTTCTTCTTTTTCATGTACCTCAATAGCAGTTCCATCCTCAGTGAGCGTAGGATTTTTACCTTTATAAGTATCTGGATTAAACATGGCCAGCAACTGACCTCCTTCAACCACTTCACCTGGAATTGTGTAATGAGCTTGATCTACAAGTAGAAACATACCATTTCCAAGTATGTGTCTTACATCGATAATTCCTGAAGATTCTTCATCTTGTGTTAAGAAGTTTGGTGCTCCTTTGACAAAGCGGGTAGGATCGTGTTCGCCGATTAGTTTTAATTGATTGCTTAAAGTAGAATATTGCCAGATTTTCGCAATGTGGGTATTGTTTCCTGGATCCTCCTGTATAAGCAAATGACCTGCATTATCCGCACAAATATTATCCATCATTTTTTGGCCTTCAGCCCCATTCAACATGACATCAATTGTTCCTCCCAATTCTGGATTATTAATATCTTTGAAAACGACTTTCCACAAGCGGCTTGGAGCATTGAAAGCATTGGTTGTTACGAAATAAAATTCATTTGGTTTACCAGGAATCCAACTTCCATCTTCCGGACGCTTGAATGCTGTTATTTCCAGGCTTGCACTCAAGGAGTTGAGGTCAGTGCCACTCATTTTATGAACTTGACCATGGTCAATTAGTTTGAACTGTGATTGAGCTCGTGGCAATATAGAGTCATTCTCTGCCTGGTAGCCTTCGATTTTTAAACCATAAAGTTTGCCTTTGCTGAGTCCCGCTTTATCGATTTCGTTACCTGAAGTAGTCTTCGTTCCAATATAGAAATAGACTTGTCCATTATTACTGTCATCCAACAATGCCAACAAGGTTTTGTCTCCAGATTCTGGATGTGCTAATACATTTTCCCAGGATGCTTTTCCCAAATAAGGTAATTCAAAACTGGTACCCGCATTAATTCCTGTAAGAAGATGCGCAAATGCTCGCCCTTCCAATCCATTTTCTTCACCATTTAGCATCATTCTAACCATTGTACCCTTGCGCGTATATCCGGATTTATTATAAAAAGCGGTGTAGGGAGGAAGATCAGCGGAACAAAAACGACTGAATTGTGTGGTCTTTTCCTGATATTCATTTCCGTTCCACAATTGTACTTTTCGTATCAGATCTTCTCCTTTCAAAACCTTTAAATCTAATTTGTTGATTGTCCATTTTGAAATAAATGCTCCTGTAGAACCATGGGCACGAATGGATCCTTGCCCGGAATTTAGTTCATGATTCATGAGTAGGCTAAATGTTCCATTTCCATTGTCAAAAACTCCCAATCCATCTGGAATACCGCAAAAGGTATAACCATTTATTGATTCATTTGCAGAAAGTAATGCGGTAAATTGAACACCTGGAGCAGAGGGAACCAGATATGGTGATTGGTTGGTGCTAGGTCCGGTCAGTCCTTGTGTTACGGGTTCGACGGGCTTAAATCCATCAATTTTATTCTTTCCATGTAACTGAAATATAAGAATTTGACTGAGAATACCTGTAGGTTTCGCAATTCCATTTTCATCAGGTGAAATCTGACCAAAGTCATTATCATTGGTAATTGCAAGAGTACTGTCATTAAGGATTGAAATTCCTTCTGCTTTTTCAAGAGTGGAAGGCCATCCACTTGACAATAAATCCATTACTAAAGTTTTGCGCACAGGCACAATGTATTCCGAAGCCAAGCCTACAGAATCTACCAATTCCTCCAAAGTTCGATAGCCATATAGTCCGGAATGTACTGGTGTAGCGGCACTCAAATCAATTCTGTATACCCTTTTAAGATCGCTTTTACCACGGAGTGCGGATTCAATAACAAGTAATTCATGATCATTGATGGCAAACAAATCACCAATCTTCCAGTCGCGCATTCGTATTTGATCTGCACCTTTGCCGATAATGCCATCGTTAAGATATGCAAAAACGCGTGAAGTATTCGTGATGGGATCGATTTCAATTATCCGATGAATGCGAGTATTCTCTCCTGCAGATTTATTTGGGTACAATAAGGGACTTTGAATGGCAGCATATATTTTACCGTTTGGTGTAATTGCAATTCCTTCAAAACCACGGTTGTTTTTTCGATATTTGAAAACGGTGTCTATGAGTATATCCAAGGACTGTGCACCAGGTAAATTTGCATAAGGCGTGTATCGTTTTATTAATATTCCGGATTTGTTTAGTTTCCATATTGTTGGACCACCTTCTTCACAAAGTAAAAAATTACCTTCCTTATCTACAATGAGTCCTTCACAGTCAATACCAAATGTATCTTTTTTTGCAACTTTTAATTGGAAATTATTGCAGTCGATTACGGTATCTGTGGAGACCATTTCAGTTGCAGTGCTTCCAAAAAAACTGGGATTTATAAGTCCGCTGGCTGAATTGCCATCAGGTCTTCGTATTGGTATTGTCTGAATAATCTGTATACTATCTCCCCGGACTCTAAGGCGGTGAATTTTAGGGCTATAATCCGGGAATGGGAATATTTTATCGTAGGTTGGCTTGCAAGCAGCAGTATTTGCATTCGCTGCATCAATGTTGACTCCACGATCAGAGCAAGTCCAAAATTCTGTACCATTACTTCCTGCAATTGGATACAAGGAAGAAAATCCTCCTTCTCGAAAAGGAATACCCTGATAGTTCCCAATGAATGCGGACTTATAATTCTTATAAGTCTTGGACAATTGTACTTGAGTACTGCATGTTGTACTTACATACAATATAATAAAAATTCCGGTGAGAAATTTGAGCATATTGATTTTTTTCATAAAAAACTATTTTGATTTCCGCAAATGTATCTGGTACACTTTAAGAAAATCATGTATGGGTAGTTACCCTTTTATTATGAAATAAATAGGCATGGGAAAAGAAATTGTTAGCATTGTATATTTTAATTGTATGTACAATGTTAAATTTTTGTACATGCCATAGCTGTTCACGTTCTGTTAGCTTTTTCTTCTCACGGTAATTGACCTTAATATCTAGAGTTGATATAGAACACGATGTAATGAAGATATCTGATGATTGTTGAAGTAATAAATAAGATAAATAAATGCGTATTTGTGAACATAACTCTCGCCCGATAGTGTTAAATATCCTGATTGTCAGAGCATATCTTCATTATTGAATTGATTTTTAGGTATAATCCAAAACTTTATTCATTTATTTCATTTCTGTTTTGGATTACTACACCATAAAGCTTTTAACTACCTCATTTTAGGAAATGTAATTATGGCAATTTTTTAATTAGCATGAATAGCTTCTTTATCCCCGGATCTGCTTTCTGTTAATCCGGTTGCTTTTCTTTTGGTTTCTGTAGTTACATCCAATGTGTTATTTAATGCTTATTCTCCTTGAGCTTAACCTTGTGCAGCCTAAATCATTTTGCATTTTAAATGGAATATTTGGAATGGCCTCTTACATAACCGGTAAATTTGCAGAACATAGCTGAAGCCATGAACGAATTATCCACCAGATTTAAGAATCTAGCGCAACAAATGAAAGGAGAGCTCCATGTGGATGCTCTTTCTTTGGGTATTTATGCAACAGATGCCAGTAATTACCAAATCAGGCCAACAGCTATTGCCCTGCCAAAAGATGAGGAGGACGTCCGGCTGCTTGTGGAGTTTGCTTGTGAGAACCAGCTTCCGGTATTGGGGAGGGGTGGCGGTACAAGCCTGGTAGGGCAAACAGTCGGTGAGGGCCTGATAATTGATTTTACAAAATACATGGATCAAATCCTTGAGCTTAATGTTCAGGAGCAATGGGCCTGGGTTCAGGCAGGGATTGTCCGGGATGTACTTAACCAGCAGTTGGCTTCACATGGATTGCATTTTGCCCCGGATCCGGCCACCAGCAGCAGAGCTACTGTTGGCGGAATGATTGCAAACAATAGCAGCGGAACCCGGAGTATTCTCTATGGAAAAACCATCGACCATGTATTGGAACTCAAAGTGCTTTTGGCGGATGGTAGCCTGTTGCATTGCCATGATCTTTCTCCGGATTCTTTAGAGCAGATCCTTGAATCCGATGGCCGCATTCCGGAGATATACCGGAGTCTATTTCAAATCGTTGAAGAAAATCGAAGCGAAATCCTCGACCGTTTTCCCAAGGTGATGCGTCGTGTAGGAGGTTATAATCTTGACGAATTTCTCGATGGGCAATGGAATCTGAGCCGGATAATTACAGGAAGTGAAAGTACTTTAGGAATCATCCTGTCAGCGAAAATTCGCCTCGTATCAAATCCCCGCTTTCAAAGTTTATGCATTGTTCATTTTCATGATTTTTTTGATTCCATAGCACATGTTGCTGAAATGGTTCGATTCAATCCGTCTTCCGTTGAGCTTTTAGACCAAATGCTAATTGAAAAGAGCCGGGAAAATATAGAAACCCGGCGCTATTGTGGATTTATTGAAGGCACTCCGGGAGGTGCATTGGTTGTTGAATTTTTTGCAGATGAGCAGGAAGAAGCTGTCCAAAAGGCGGAGCAGCTGGCAGTACATTTAAAATCGCAGGGGATCGGATATGCCTGGCCTGTCATTGCTGATAAAGCCGGCATGGAAGCTGTGTTCACCGTACGTAAAAAGGGTCTGGGTCTATTAATGGGTGTAAAAGGCAATCGAAAGCCCATTGCATTTATTGAAGATGCTGCAGTTCCATTGGAAAACCTGCCCGCTTACATCAAAGAAGTCTTTGATTGTTGTGCCTCTTATGGAGTACCTGTTGTAGCATATGCTCATGCGAGTGTGGGCTTGCTCCATGTGAAGCCCTTGCTTGATTTGAGAGATCCTGAGGATATAGAGCACATGAAAAAAATCAGCCTGAAAACCTTAGAGCTGGTAAAAAAATATAAGGGAAGTTGGAGCGGCGAGCATGGTGATGGTTTGGCTCGTAGTCCCTATAATTTGTCCTTTTTTGGAGAAAAACTATACCATGCATTTCAGAAAGTAAAGGCGATTTTTGATCCGACGGGAATTATGAACCCAGGCAAAATTGTGGATGCACCGCCGGTCGATCAGAATCTTCGCTATGGCCCGCACTACAAAGACAAAGAATACCAATCCATGTTTTCCTTCCGTCAGGAGGGCGGATTTGCAGATGCAGTTCACTTGTGCAATGGGGTAGGTGAATGCCGGAAAATAAATGGAGGAACCATGTGCCCAAGCTTTCGCGCCACACGGGATGAGAAGGACAGCACAAGAGGTCGTGCGAACATGCTTCGCTTAGCAATGAGCGGGCAACTAGATGGAAAAGGTCTTCGGAGTCCCCTGCTGGCAGAAGTAATGGACCTCTGTTTGTCTTGTAAGGCTTGTAAATCAGAATGTCCCAGCAATGTGGATATGTCCAAACTAAAAAGCGAAGTTCAATTTATTCAAAAACGAACAGGAGGGCTCCGCTTGGCAGATCGTCTGATCTTATTGCAGGATACTTTAGGAAAATGGAACAGTGGATGGATGGCTCCTATAGTGAATAGCATATTGCGACAACCTGCATTCAGGTACCTAATGGAACGATGGGCAGGTATTGACCGCAGGAGGATTTTACCAGAATATGCGAGATATGTTTTTAATACTGATTCCAATACTGCTGCCCCAGAAAAACCGCAGGTAGTTTTGTTTGCGGATACCTATATGAAATACCATGATTCCGGGGTTGGAATCTCTGCGAGGGCTTTATTGGAACGATGTGGTTTTCAGGTGCACATATACAGCCAGGGCTGTTGCCAGCGACCTGCCATTTCTCATGGCTTGCTCGAACATGCGCGCCACAGAGGGGAGTCGACCTTCAGGGGATTAAAAAGCTATCTGGACCAGAAAATTCCTGTGGTTGTTTGTGAACCAAGTTGTGCCACCGCCTTGAAAGATGATTTGCCGGATCTTCTTGAAGATCCACAATACGTTTCTTATTCTGACCAGATATACCTCATTGAGGATTTTATAGCACTGTATAAAGAGAAATTCCATAACGGGGTACATATAAAACCCGGTAATTATCTTCTCCATGGACATTGCCACCAAAAAGCAATGTTTACCACAAAAGGGATACATACATTATTTGGCGGTCAGAAGGATGTACACATAAAGGAGTTACAGACAGGTTGTTGTGGTATGGCTGGTTCTTTCGGATATGAAAAAGAGCATTATGAAATTTCTGAAAAAATTTCAAATGAGGCATTGATTCCTGGAATCAAACAGCATGGACCAGACTGTCAAATCATTGCAACTGGATTCAGCTGCAGGCATCAGGTGGAACATTTTGCCGGCAGGAAAGCCAGGCACTGGTTAGAATACCTGGAGCTCTAATTCCAGGCCTGAACTGGGCTGATGTTAATTGATTTTTGTATAAACTACGTACGAACGTTTGGTTGTATCAGGACAGATGCTTTAAAATCGAAGGCAGGAGGTGCCTTCAGGCTTGCTTTTGCAATAAGCCATTAATAAATGCGCCGCCTGCTCCACCGAGAAGTGGAAGGAGGAGACTCATGATCGTAAATCCGGTAACGCCTCCATCGGAAAGATAGTGGCTCGCAAGACTGACAACCAGGGTCAGTAGATTTCCACCTGCCGCCCCGGCAATAAGTTTGGACCACAATCCGGATGATTGTTCATTCCTGTTTATATATTTTAATGCATATCCACCTCCTGCTCCCAGAAGGGTGTTTATAATGATGTCCATTGCATCCATAGTTCATTTTCTTTTCAATTATCCAAAGCCGAAAAATAGGAAAGGCTGATGAAAGCATATCAAAAAAGTACGCGGCCTCCATTTAAAAAGCTTCTCAAGCGTTCTCCTTAGGTCCAGCTCTGTCAGGAAATGTTGTAATTTCACTCTTCAATTTATATGAAGTATGTCAAAAAACCTTAGTCATCTTTCAGGTCGTAAAGCTCTGGACCAGAATTTATTTGAGCGGATCGGCCATGAAGTTGAAAACATGGGATCTCTGGACCCGGAACGTGTATCCCGTATTGCAGAAGAATACCTCATGGGCACTGCAAATGTATTTGGAACCGCCAGTTTTTATGATTTTACAAGGGATTCAAATAAGGGGAAGAAAATTTATATCTGCAATGGTTCGGCATGTCTGACGGCCGGCACTCAGGGCAATGTACGGGAAGCATTGAAAGGACATTTCAAGGTAGAAGAAATCGGAGACATGTGCTGTTTGGGGAGATGCCACGAAAACCAGGCATTTCACTACAAAGGATCCAATTATTCGGGTACGGCTGTTGAGGACATTGAAAAAATTATTGGCAAAGAAATTCGAATCCGGGATCATTACAAGACAAAATCCTCCGGAAATACTATTCTTACCGGCCCACCTCTTACCCATGAGGAAATACGCGAACAACTGTTAGTCGTATTGAGCAAGTCGCCTGAATCCCTGATAGAAGAAATCAAGATATCCGGTTTGCGGGGACGTGGAGGTGCCGGCTTCCCCATCTGGATTAAGCTGGAATCCTGTTCAAAGGCAGAGGGAAACCGCAAGTTTATCGTATGCAATGCAGATGAAGGAGATCCCGGATCCTATTCTGATCGCTACTTGCTGGAACACCAACCGGCGTTGCTTCTGGTGGGTATGCTTATTGCCGGATATATAACAGGTGCCGATCGTGGTGTGCTGTATATCCGGGCAGAATATCCGGAGTCCGTGGAGATTATGCAAGAAACGCTTGATCAGTTTCGCAATCAGGGGTTCACCGGTGAAAAAATACTAGGTAGTGATTTTAATTTTGAATTTAAAGTTATCAAGGCACAGGGTGCTTACATCTGTGGCGAAGAAACGGCTCTGTTATCTTCTATTGAAGGACAGCGACCGGAAGTACGCGTGCGACCACCGTTTCCGGTCCAGGAAGGACTTTTTCGCAAACCTACAGTTGTAAATAATGTAGAAACCTTATGCAACCTTTTTGCGATCAGTAAAGAAGGGGGAGCATGGTACAAGGCCATTGGAACTGCGAAGTCGACTGGAACCAAGCTGATTTCACTGGATAGCCATTTCAACCGGCCGGGTATTTATGAAGTCGATATGGGTAGTCCACTAAAAGAGGCCGTTTTCCAATTGGGAGGAGGCTTCAAAACAAAAGTAAAAGCCCTGCATATTGGAGGCCCATTGGGAGGTCTGGTGCCCATTCACAAAGTGGATGAACTTACGGTCGATTTCGAATCTTTTTCAAGCCAGGGATTTATGCTTGGCCATGCTTCTATAGTTTCTGTTCCCGACAGTTTTCCAATGATTGCATATTTGGAACATCTATTTGAATTTACTGCACATGAAAGTTGTGGGAAATGCTTTCCATGTCGCATTGGTTCCACAAGGGGTAAAGAAATGCTGCATAAGGCACAACATGATTCGGAATACAAGGTAGACAGGGAGTTATTACTCGATTTGCTCGATACAATGAAGCGCGGGTCATTGTGTGCTTTGGGCGGTGGCATTCCTCTTCCAGTGTATAATGCCCTTCAGTATTTTGACGATGAGTTACATGCATTCTTATCAGAACAATCAAAGAAAACATCCAAATAAGGACATGGATGATATAGGATTACTGAATAGCAAGTTATTCAGGGCGCAACTGTATCTGTCATTTCGGGAATACCATAATCGATTTATTTCATGAATGAAGCTTTTATCGTGGCGATGACCCGCTCTGCAGTCACCAAGGCCAAAAAGGGTGGATTTCGATTTACCAGATCGGATGATCTTGCAGTAGAGCTAATTGCTTCGTTACTAAAGCAAGTACCGGATTTACAAAAGAATGATGTTGATGATCTGATCGTAGGTTGTGCAAACCCGGAAGGGGAACAGGGCTTGCAGATTGGCCGGCAAATTGCTTTGCGTGCTTTGGGCGAATCGGTTCCGGGTATGACCGTAAATCGTTACTGTGCATCGGGTTTGGAAAGCCTTGCCATAGCTACTGCAAAAATCAGAGCCGGAATGGCATCTTGCATCATTGCCGGTGGGGTGGAAAGTATGAGCCTGGTGCCTATGGAAGGCTATAAGCTGGCACCAAGTTTTCAACTGGCTTCCCAACAGCCGGACTACCTTGTCGGGATGGGACTAACGGCTGAAGCTGTTGCAAAGAAATTTGAAATCAGCAGGGAAGATCAGGATGTTTTTGCTTTGCAGTCTCATCTAAAAGCAGCAAAGGCTCAGGAAAAAGACCTTTTTAAACAGGAGATAAGTCCTGTAAAGGTGCGTGAGCAGAAATTTGAAGAGGGTAAAAAAAGGGAAATAGAATTTTGGGTAAGCGAGGATGATGGAATCCGCAAAGACAGCAGCCTGCAGGCCCTTGCCAATTTAAAGCCGGTGTTCGCACGTGAGGGCAGTGTGACCGCAGGAAATTCAAGCCAGACAAGTGATGGTGTGTGCTTTCATCTACTGGTGGGTGAAAGGTTTCTGGAATCCTCGAAACTAAAGCCTATCGGCCGCATCGTAAGTTGTGCCGTAGCAGGTGTGGAACCCTTGTACATGGGAATGGGTCCCTGTTCAGCAATTCCGATTGCGCTCCGGCAGGCCGGCCTGAGTGTAGGGGATATTTCACTCATCGAACTCAATGAAGCATTTGCTGCACAGGCTCTAGCTGTAATCCGTCAGGCAGAACTCGATCCCGAAATCACCAATGTGAATGGCGGAGCTATTGCATTAGGTCATCCATTAGGTTGCAGTGGAGCAAGGCTGACTTTGACGGTATTGCTGGAATTACAGCGTCGCAGGCAAAAGTATGGTCTTGTAACAGCCTGTGTTGGCGGAGGTCAGGGTATTGCAGCAGTAGTAGAGGCTTTATAGTGTTATGATGCACAGTACTACCAATCTGGTTTTCATTTTCTTTGCATTTTTAGCGATTAATTAACGAAAAAATGAAGGCACATCTGCTAATATTGCCGTTCTAAAGAATACTTGTTTAAAAGAATCGGATTGTTTTTCAAATTTGATATGAAGCCATGGTAAAAAATTTGTTAGGTCTTGTTTTTGTACTTTTCTTTTTGCAGAACGCAGAAGCGCAAAAGTATTATTCCAAAAATGCAGTAATACGTTTCCACTGTAATTCGAAAGCCGAAAAGATTGATGCGGTAAATTCGACTGCTACAACAGTCATGGAATTGACTTCCGGAAAGATTGAATTTGCTGCTTTGGTAAATGCCTTTGTTTTTGAAAAAGCCTTGATGCAGGAGCATTTCAATGAGAATTACATGGAATCAAGTAAATTTCCAAAAGCCGTTTTCAAAGGATCTTTTGCAGATGCGCAGAATTTGAAATTATCCACACCTGGAACTTATAAAACAACAGTGAATGGAGAATTGACCTTGCATGGTGTCACGCGCCAGGTGTCTGCACCGGTGGAATTTGTCGTGGATGACAAGGGTATTCACGGTTCCACAATGTTCATGGTAAAATGCAGCGACTTTGATATTACAATACCATCGGTCGTAAAAAATACTGTTTCCAATGATGTTGAAATAAAGGTAAAGGCAGACTATAAGTCGCTCTAGGCCCTTTAATCATTACCATAGTATCCGGTAGTTTACCAAAGTCAATTACGAACACTTGTTCATATTGATATTATCTTCTTGATAATCTGATGTATTTAATAAAGGCATACGGTTTTCTTCTTGCCAGGTAATCGGCTACACATTCATTTTGATAGGCTTCTCTTTCAAAACAAATCCGGTGATATGCTACCCTTCTATTTCTTGCTTTGATATAATGAAAGAGGTATTCGAGGCCATACCAAAGATAAAAGGGAATAACAAACAGTTCCGCCTGTTGCCGCAGATGGATCCGTTCATGCCTCATCAGCAAAACATCCGATTTGCATCTCTGCTCTCGGACGATGATAAAAGGCCAAAAGGTCATTGCGACAGCAAACCTTCCCGTCAGCATCCTCAGCATCCATGCGTTTACCAGGATCATACCTAAGTTTTGACGAATTTAAGCTGTTCGTTGAATTCGGCGGCACTGGACATTGCATGTATCTTTGCAAAAAATGAAATATGTGGACGTTGCTCCTGGCGTTTAGAAAACTAAAAGCAGGCACTTTACTGGGCTTATTGTCGTGCTTCCTGACAATGAACTCTTTTACATTGTTCTCTCAAGATGAGATTCCATCATTCGTTAAGGATAGTCTGGATTCTTATGTTTTGCGTGCATTGGCTGAGTGGAAAATACCAGGCTGCGCAGTAGGTATTGTAAAAAATGGAAAAATTATTTTGGCTAAAGGGTATGGTCTGAGGGATGTGCAGACGGGTCAGGCTGTAGATGAACATACCCTGTTTATGATCGCATCCAACAGTAAGGCGGTAACTGGAATTGCGATGGCCAAACTAGCTCATGAGAAAAAGTTACGTCTGGACGACAAGGTTCAAAAGTGGATTCCTGAGTTTCGATTAGCTGATCCTCATATTTCCGCGATGGTAAATCTGAGAGATGTCCTGAGTCACCGTATTGGGTTTGAAACTTTCCAGGGCGATTTTTGCCATTGGGCTACAAATACAAGCAGCAAGCAGGTCATTGAAAGAATGGCCAGGGTAAAACCTGTTTATGAATTTAGGGATCATTATGGCTATTGCAATGCGGGATATGCGGTTGCAGGGGAGGTGATTCGACGGGCCAGTGGAATGAACTGGGAAGATTATGTTGCCAGAAACTTTTTTGAGAAGCTCGGAATGACAGAGACCCGGCCCTTAAGCATGGGATTTTCAAGCGCTCCGAATCATTGCCAGCCATACACATTGTACTATGACACCTTGTATCGCTTACAAGTTCCCAATATTGACAACCTGGCCCCGGCAGCAAGTATTTGCAGTTCTGTTGCAGACTGGAGTAAATGGGTTTTGATGCTGTTGGGAAAAGGGAAATACGGGGGGCAGGAGATTGTACCTGAAGCAGCGATTCGCATGAGCATGGAGCCTATTTCGTTAAAAGGGAGTTACCGGCCAAGGTTTAATAAAGGCCATTTTATGCTCTATGGGATGGGCTGGGAACTCACGGACTACGAAGGACGCAAAGTGGTTGCTCATACGGGTGGTGCAGACGGTTTTGTAACTGCGGTCACCTTACTTCCGGAAGAAGAATTGGGGGTGATCGTATTTACCAATACGGACGCAAATAGTTTTTACTATGCGCTGAAGATGGAAATTATGGATGCATTTCTTGGACTCCCCTACCGAAATTATAGTCAGATGTATCGGATGCAGGCTAAAAAAAATGAAGAAGGACAGGCGAACTGGCTGCGCAGTGTAAGGGATTCTGTAAAAGAGATGTCCACGTCCGTTGTGTCTCTAAAAGAATTTACGGGCTCTTATAAAAATGAATTATATGGAAAAGTCAATTTGCAGATCGAGGATGGCAAACTCATCATGACGATGGAACATCACCCGGGGCAAACTGCTTTACTTGAACCCATGGGCTCCGATCGCTTTCTCTGTACGTATAGCAATCCCACACTCGGCATCAAAGTCTTTCCATTTAAAAGGGAACTTGGGAAACCACGATTTTTTGACTTGACCTGTGCTGAATTTGTGGACATGGCGGTATATTCTTTTATGAAAGAATAAGGCATCATAAAAGTTTAGGAAATTCTACCCAGGTATTTTTTGATTCGGGTAAAATTATATATAGATTTGTACCGCCCATGATCGGGATCCTCTTCCCTTATCTAATCAAGTCAAGCTTTGTATTGTATAGCATACATATTGCGTTTGTTATTATTTTGTCTATTGTGCATCGATGTCTTTGCGCAAGGACCTTCCTCTGTCTTGCGCCCTGAGATCATCGGTGACCTTATCGACACCTTCCGGTTTGTTCCTCCCGAAGGAGGAAAAGAGGATTTTCGACTGATCCGGAATACCTTGTACAAAAGAGTTGAAAAAATGCCGGTTTTTGCCGGATGTGAACTCGACATCAATCCCGAAGAATGTTCCAAGAAGAAATTGATTGACCTGCTCTATACCCACATTCGCTATCCCCTGGAGGCCAAAAAGCTCCGGATACAAGGTGTTGTATATGCGAAATATATTGTCCGGCCCGATGGGAGTATTACAAGCCCCAGGGTTGAACGCGGGATAGGAGGTGGCTGCGATGAAGAAGTACTCCGTTTTATAGGCATTTTACCCAAGTATACTCCGGGTTTTCAGGATGGGAAGGCCGTACCGGTTCAGATTACCCTGCCTGTCAAATTTCGTCTTATGAAGTAATATGGTATGATGGGTTACCCACTATTGGCAGAAACAAGGATTGGGGAATTCCCACAAACCTTGCAGATCTGAATTACCTGCGATTACTTTTCCTCCTCATTAAGGTTTTGTTAGGTATTTTTTAAATATGTCCTTAAAAAATATGCCTTTCAGGACCTACCTTTGCAGCGATTTTTAAAACCCGAATACGGGTTCGAAGGCCTATGAAGCAGATTATAATTTTGTTTTTTACTGTTCTTATCGGATTGGGGAGAATCTATTCACAGTCCGCCGGGGAAAGCACCAATAATTATATTGCACAATCTCATGAAGGGCAAGCCCAGGGAGAAGATCCTAATCAAGCGGGTCATAGCATGGAGGCAACTCCTGTTGAGGGCCAGCATACTCCAGCTGAAGCATCTGCTCATGGAGAGGGGCACGAATCTCATGAATTCGATCCAAAGGGTACGGCATTTCACCATATTTCAGACTTAAATGTATATAGTGTTGGGCCCTGGAATTTTCCCTTGCCTTGTATCTTATATGCTCCTTCTCATGGCTGGTCTATCTTTTCTTCCGGTAAATTCGAGATAGACAATGCCCATCATGGTAATGGCAAGAAAGTCGTAGACGGGTATGTGTTGAATCATGGTCGTGTAAACAGGATTTCCGGAACTTTTCCCGATGGAGTTTTTGAACTAGACCGTATTGAAACAAAGAAAATTGAACTTGAGGGGAAGACAAAAGAGGTAGACTATGTTTTTGTAAACGGGGGCTCCTATGCTCTGGAAAAGCCAAGTACTGCAGATGGAGGGCTTTTTGGAGGTGGAATCACATCATTTTACGACTTTTCTATTTCAAAAAATGTGCTCAGCATGTTTTTTGTCTTGTTGTTGTTAAGCTGGGTGTTTTTGTCTATGGCAAAGTCGTATCGCAGGACTCCAGGAGTGGCACCTTCAGGTGCTCAACTTTTGTTTGAGCCCATTATCCTTTTTATGCAGGATGAAGTTGCTAAACCCTTTCTTGGCGCGAAATGGGAAACCTATATGCCCATGTTGCTATCCATCTTTTTCTTTATTCTTGGTTTGAACTTGTTTGGTCAAATTCCATTTCTTGGAGGATCCAATGTTACCGGCAATCTTTCGGTGACTATGGTTCTTGCTTTGATTGCTTTCATTGTGGTCAATGTGAATGGGAATAAGCATTATTGGGAACATATATTCTGGATGCCTGGAATTCCGGCATGGGTAAAGATCATTCTTACACCTGTTGAAATTCTGGGTGTATTCATTAAGCCGCTGACATTGATGCTCCGTCTTTTTGCGAACATCACTGCTGGGCATATGGCGATTCTTATTTTCATCAGTTTGATATTCATTTTTGGTTCCTCCGGAGAGAATACACCAGCAGGTCTTGGTGCTTCCATCGGATCCGGCCTGCTTACGGTGTTTATGATGTCTATTGAGCTGTTGGTAGCGGTAATTCAGGCTTTTGTTTTTACTCTTTTGACGGCATCTTATATTGGAGCAGCCACAGAGGAGCACGCACATGAAGAACATGCACATCATTGATTTCCAGAAGTGGATTTTGAGATGGCGTTAAAAAATAAACCATTATTCATTTATAAAACATTTTAATTATGGGAGGTTCAATTGCTGCTATTGGAATGGGTTTGGCCGCTATCGGCGCAGGCATCGGAGTAGGTAGTATCGGCGGTAAAGCGCTCGAGTCTATTGCTCGTCAGCCAGAAGCGTTGGGAGATATTCGTGCCAACATGATCCTTACTGCTGCCCTTGTTGAAGGTGCAGCTTTGATTGCGATCCTGTTTTCCTACCTGGTAGCGTAAACGACTATGGAGGGCCACCTGGCGGTTGGCTAAGGAGCCTTCTGTTTTTTTACATTCAATTTTACATGTTATATGAGCATTGATCTTTTTACGATAACCTTGATTGACTTTTCGCCCCTCAAGCCGGATTTTGGTTTGTTGTTTTGGTCAACCGTGTTTTTTCTACTTTTCTGGTTCATGATCGGAAAGCTTGCTTTCAAACCGATCGTGAAAGCATTGAAGGACCGCCAGGAAGACATACGCAATTCCTTGGATGCTGCAAAAAAAGCGCGTGAGGAAATGTCCAATCTTAAAGCGGAAAACGAACGGATACTTGCGGAAGCCAGGGAAGAGAAAATGTTGATTATTAAAGAGGCCAAAGAATCTGCCAATCTTGTCGTGTCCGAGGCACGCGACAAAGCCAAAGAGGAAGCGCAGCGCCTTCTTCAACAAGCTAAAACCGATATTGAGAATGCCAAGATGGCTGCTATGGTGGACGTAAAAAATGAAATCGGAGTAATGGCTTTGCAGATTGCTGAAAAAGTGATCCGTCAGCAGCTTAATGACCAACCTGCCCAAGTGCAGTATGTCAATAAACTGATGGATGAAATAAAAATGAATTAATCGTATAATCAATACAATTTTTATATGTCCCAACTTCAAATTGCCAGTCGTTACGCCAAGTCATTGATTGACCTGGCTACAGAATACAAACAACTGGCCGAAGTGTATGAAGACGTCCAGGGCCTGAGCAATGTATGCAAGCATCCTGAATTTGCATCCATGCTGAGCAGTCCCATTGTAAATTCAGATAAAAAGTCAGCGGTGGTGCAGCAATTGTTTTCTGGAAAGACATCTGATCTTACTTTGAGGTTTGTCCAGTTACTGATTCAGAAAGGCAGGGAATCGCTTCTTCCCCTGATTTGTTCAGCCTTTGTTGAACAGTATAAAACAATTAAGAAAATCCGGACTGCGCGGGTCATCACGGCGATGCCTATGAGTGAACAGGAACTGAATAACGTAAAATCAAAATTCTCTCATTGGCTGCAACCCGGCGAAACGATGGAGCTGACCCAAAAGGCTGATCCTCGAATTATCGGTGGATTTCTTTTTGAAATGGGCGACCGCAATTACGATGCCACGATTAAGCGTCAGCTGGATGAGATGAAAGAAAATCTGTACGATAAAAGTTATGTAAGTCTTGTCGAAAAAAGATAAAGTATATGTCTCCTTGCCTGATGACGTTCATGCAGGGACTATCCAAAATATAGAACTAACAACTGTTAATATCACAACTGTCAAAAACAACTAATATTACGCATTATGGTATCAATCAGACCTGAAGAAATCTCAGCCATATTAAAGCAGCAAATTGCAGGCTCCAGCACAGCAGCCTCTCTGGAAGAAGTTGGAACGGTACTCCAGGTGGGTGACGGTATTGCCCGTGTATACGGACTCGCAAACGCACAGGCCGGAGAACTTGTTGAATTTGAAACAGGGGTCCAGGCAATAGTATTGAACCTGGAATTGGACAACGTGGGTGTTGTACTCATGGGTCCCTGGGATGGTATAAAAGAAGGATCAAAAGTCAGACGTACCGGTAAAATTGCCTCCATTCAGGTAGGCGAAGGCATGTTGGGACGTGTTGTGAATCCACTTGGCCAGCCAATCGATGGTAAAGGCCCGATCAGTGGTACCCGCTATGAGATGCCGATAGAAAGAAAGGCACCTGGCGTTATTTTTCGTCAACCTGTAAATGAGCCACTGCAAACAGGAATCAAGGCAATCGACTCCATGATACCGATTGGAAGAGGTCAGCGTGAATTGATCATCGGCGACCGTCAAACGGGTAAAACAGCTATTGCATTGGATACCATCATCAATCAAAAAGAATTTTACGACAGGGGAGAACCTGTATATTGTATCTATGTGGCATCCGGACAAAAATCTTCAACGGTTGCCAAAGTTGCGCGCACACTTGAGGAATATGGTGCCATGCCATATACCGTAATCGTTTCAGCTTCTGCCGCAGATCCTGCTCCACTTCAATTTTATGCACCATTTGCGGGTGCTTCGATCGGAGAATTTTTCCGCGATACAGGCCGTCCGGCACTGGTAATCTATGATGATTTGTCAAAACAGGCCGTTGCCTATCGCGAAGTTTCACTTTTGCTGCGCCGCCCACCTGGACGCGAAGCATATCCCGGAGACGTATTTTATCTGCACTCAAGGTTGCTTGAGCGTGCCGCAAAAATTTTGAATAATGATGAAATCGCAAAAAATATGAATGACCTGCCGGAATCTTTGAAAAAGGCAGGCATCGTAAAGGGAGGCGGTTCGTTAACTGCATTGCCAATTATTGAAACACAGGCCGGAGACGTTTCCGCTTATATCCCAACAAACGTGATCTCCATCACAGATGGTCAGATCTTCCTGGAATCTTCTTTGTTCAACGCAGGAATCCGCCCAGCTATCAACGTGGGTATTTCCGTATCTCGAGTCGGTGGAAATGCACAGATCAAATCCATGAAAAAGGTATCTGGTACATTGAAACTGGATCAGGCGCAATACCGCGAACTCGAAGCCTTTTCCAAGTTTGGATCAGACCTGGATGCTGCTACAAAAGCAGTGTTGGACAAGGGAAAGCGAAATGTGGAAATTCTGAAGCAGCCTCAATACAGTCCTGTTGCGGTTGAAAAACAAGTTGCAATTATATTCCTGGGTACCTTCAACTTATTAAAAGACGTACCCGTAGATAAGGTACATGATTTTGAAAATGTGTTCTTAACTACCCTTGAACAAAAACACGCTTCCATCCTTGAGAACTTCCGCAAAGGTCTTTTGAATGACGAGGATACAAAAACACTTCGTCAGATAGCAGACGACTTGAGTTCTCAGTACCGCATCAAACATTAATAGCTTTTTTCGAAATACAATCGTATGGCAGCCAATCTTAAAGAAGTAAGAAACCGGATCAAATCCGTTATTTCGACCCAGCAGATAACCAAAGCAATGAAAATGGTATCTGCTGCCAAGCTTCGCAAAGCGCAGCAAGCCATTCAGCAAATGCGTCCATACTCAAACCGTCTGAACGTAACCTTAAGTCATATTTTATCCGGTGGTGATGCAGGTCAAGGCCTTTCTTTTGGAAAAGAAACCCAAAAGAAAAAACCCTTAATCGTAATCATAACATCAGACCGCGGTTTGTGCGGAGCTTTTAATGCCAATATTCTGAAACTTGCAGCTTCCTATATCAAGGAAAATTATGCCAGGCAATATGAGGAGGGCAATTTGAGCATGCTCTTCGTTGGTAAAAAAGGTTACGATTATTTCCGGAGAAGATTGACAAAAGCCCAACTGATCGATAGCTACCTTACGCTGTACAGTCATCCGGATTACAATCAGGTGGCCGCATTAGCCGATAAGCTCATGTCTGATTTTACAGCGGGCACCTATGATCAGATTGAAGTGTATTACGGCCGGTTTAAAAATGCAGGAACACAATTTCCGGAACGCGAAGCATATTTGCCCGTCGCCAAACTGGAAGTCAGTCATGAACATGCAGATACAAAAACAAGGGCAGATTACATTTTTGAACCCGATCAACATCAATTGCTTGAAGAATTGATTCCTTCAATACTCCAAACACAACTTTTCAAATGCCTTTTGGATACACAAGCATCAGAGCATGGAGCACGCATGACTGCTATGGATAAGGCAACTGAAAATGCAGAAGAAATGTTGGGTGAACTGCGAATCAATTACAACAAAGCACGTCAGGAAACCATTACAAAGGAACTTTCTGAAATTGTCGGTGGAGCTGCTGCTCTGGCGGGATAAGGTACTCTAATTGCTCATAAAAGTTTACCAAAACCAAGCTTTCAAAACCACTAAAGCTGCTACAGGATGCAAGGTTTGCATGTCCCAGGACATGGTTTTTTTAATACATACATCTAAAGCTTCTGTTTTTATTCGCTAAACTCCTATCGGGCGATAATAAATTTATAGTTTAATACCCGGTGAGCAGAATACAAGGATAACAGATACCAACCTGGTTGCCAGGTTTCATCCATTTCCAACTGAATTTGTGCGTTTCCTTTTAACCTTACATTGCCTGACAGATCTGTGATTTGCCATTGATCCCAATCCACTTCTGAAAGAAGTTGTACGATATTATTTTGATAATGTATTTGTACCGGAACACTATTGGAAAATGCGTCAGCAGAGCTTACTGAGCTGAACCTGACCTTGCGGAAACGGATGGAATAGTCCGTGGCATCTTTCCAGGTAAGGTAAAATGCACCATTTACAAAATCCATATCTACTCCACTCTGATTGCCATTTGCTGCCGTATTGACCCGCACTACATTTGTTTCGAGATTCTTACTATTACCTGCAAGATAATAGCTGAAAAAGGCATCCATGCCATTTGCAAGTTCATTCCAACAAAGGCCGACAGTATCCGCACGGCCACAGATTCTGGGGTCTGTCTGCTGTAAATTGCGACCCAATGGGTTTGTCAAAGCCCGGAAGTCATCCAGTTTTCCGGTGCTTAGATTTAATTTTGAATAATAGGCCTTGTTAGTTCCTGTGCGTCCTGAAAGCCAACTGGTATTCAAGTATTGATCAGCAAAAAAGGCATCTCCACCAATGGCCGGACAGCTAAACAAGGTCCAGTTGAGGGTATCCAGTTCTTTAGAAAAATTATAGCTGTCTCCGTCGTCAAAAGATACAGCAGCGGTCATATTGCGGATATTGTTCCTGTTGTTTCGGAAAAGTACGGCTACGCGTTGCTGATCTGAAATGATAGAAACGGGACAACAATCACAGGCTTCTCCAAGACTTTTATCCATAATTTCTTTATACGCATCAAAACTGTTTCCAGAATCTGTAGATCGGATGCTTACATATCGGGGATCCGACCAGTCCGTATTAAAGCGCATGTAGGTTACAATTGGATTATTATTGGCATCAATGGCCACTCCTGGGAATCGACATAAGAAGCCCACTGGATCCACAACCGGGATGGGTTTTGTAAATGTTTTTCCAAAGTCATCTGAGCGGAGCAGGTAGATTTTACCGGACTCTGCAGGATTTTCTTTAAATACGATATACACTCTTGAACCTCTTCCTGCAATTTCAGTACTTGCCCATTCGGTGACAAATGCATTTTTTCCTTCAATATTTAACTCCGTGGGAGCCGAAAACTGATCATCCTCCCATAAGGCATACGATATGCTTTGTTTGGGTTCGCTCCCCCACAGGATAATGCCATGACGCTCATCCAGGCATACGATTCTTGGGCGTACATTACCCCCGGATTGCGTTTTTGCTATTGTACTCTCGGAAGACCAATTTAATGATTGAGCTACAGTCACAGACAGACTGGAAAGGATGGCAAACATCCCTATCCAATATTTTAATGTCTTCTGAATACAGGGTATCATGTGCAAATTATTTAATTAATCAAGTTCTCAAATATACCTTCTAATCCAAGATTACGGAAGAATATACGTCTCAGGTTGTTTTGCTTTTGAAATTTCGGCTCAATTTTTGCAATTCATAGACTACATGAGAGCCATAATCCCGGTTGCGGGTGCCGGAACCAAGTTAAGGCCGCTGACCTATACCCAGCCAAAACCACTGATCCCGGTGGGTGGCAAGCCTATACTTGCTTATATCATGGACCAGCTCATTGCAGCCGGAATTGATGAATTTGTTTTTATCCTCGGGTACCTCGGTGAAAAAATACAGGAATACCTGGATGAAAATTATCCCGCCATTACCCGACATTATGTAATGCAAACGGAACGGGAAGGACTTGGACAAGCCATATACTTATGCAAAGACCTTCTCAGGGATGATGAAGAAGTGTTGATTCAACTGGGAGATACCATTTTGGATATTGACGTCAACGTTTTGCAAAATTCCAAATACAATACCCTTGCTGTTCGCAAAGTGGATGATCCAAGAAGTTTCGGAGTAGTAGAATTAAATGAAAAAGGATTGGTGCACCGGCTGGTGGAGAAACCTCAATTTCCAAAATCAAATCTTGCGATTGTCGGTCTTTATTTAATAAAAGAGTGGCAAAAATTGCTTTCCTGTCTGGAATTTAATCTTCGTACCGGGCAGAAAACAATGGGACTTTACCATCTGACAGACGGCCTGATGTGCATGCTCGAACAGAAAAGCAGATTTGAGGTCATGGAAGTCAGGAATTGGTTCGATTGTGGCCGTAAAGAAATCTTGTTGTCCACCAATGCAACGATGCTCGGTCGCAACCAAAGCAGGGAACCTGTCGCAATTCCAGGAAACAGCATCATACTCCCGCCTGTAAGCATTGGAAAGAACTGCCAAATCCAACATTCCATAATTGGCCCCAATGTTTCCATAGGGGATAATAGCCATATCCGAAATTCCATACTTAAAGATGCCATCATTGGCAATTTTACAAGCCTTGAGGACGTTGTACTTCAGCATTCTATTATTGGAAATGATGCAGTGATCAAAGGCCGCTTTCAGAGTTTTAACATTGGAGATAATACCGAAATAGACATGATCTGATCCTTAAGGTATCATCGCAAAATATTTTACTGTTTTTACTTTGATTCAAATGTTTGACCTTTGCCTCGCTTTGGATGCGAAATGATTTACATGCTATGAAACGACATCGAATGAGCTCTGACTGGTCCGCCCCCACATGCAAACACCTGTTGTTTGGTATGGTTTTATCTCTTAGCCTGATGGCCATGTTTTTTGTTTCGTGTTCTAAAAAGGATACCTGTCCATCAGATGAAATACTGGGACGTCTGAGTTTGGATCTGCCTTCGAAGGCGTTTTTGCCGTACCACAATATCCGATTCGTTGAGTTTATTGATTCATCGGGACGGGATACGGCGATACTTTATGGTCCCAATAGTTTGGTAGTCGACAGTTCCAGTACCATAGTTGAAAATATTTGTTTGGAAGACGAGGAACGTGCAGACCGCTTATACCGGTCCGAACATTTTACAGTGAACTATTTTGATCTGGATACAAGCCGAAAATTTCGCATTATAGGCAATTTAAGTATCGTTGAAGATGCGCTAGCTCCGGGTTCTACGCCGCAGGATCCTGTGCTATATGATGAATTGAAGCTTACTGTACACCGAGCGAACCCAAGCATAAGCGGGGGCGTTGCTACCGTAGAATTTGTTGCCTCGAACAGGGGCAACGCAGCGCGTTTCAGCGATAGCCTGACATTGCTTCAAAACCGCTACGCATTGGTTCCACAAGTAAAAATAAACGACTCGGTCTATACAAATGTGTACGAATACAGAAATGGCGATAGTCTCTACTTCTATTTTAAGCCTCTCGTTGGTGTGGTGGCGTTCAGATCCCTCGACAACAGATGGTGGAATCTGAATCGCGTATTTTAGCCGCTCTTTTTAAGTTCTTCTTACATGATAATAACAAATGTTAGTTAATCATCTGAGAAGAGTGCTCAATGAGAATTCAGATAAGCTTTTGCATGGCATTTCTTTTATGCCTTTTCCATGTGGTAAAACGATGTGAATATATCTCTTGAAGGGGGTATCTCCCGTTTTCCATGTTCGACCTATATGAAATTAAGACAATAAAAAAACGGAATGACTTATTATGATCATTCCGTTTTATGCTTATTGCAATTCGAAAATTGCAATTTGGTAACCTTGTTTATTCTCTGAAAAGGTTCAGATATTGCTTATGGCCTTGTACCACCACGAGCAGGAAAGCAGGATTTAGCCAACGAATGTGTAGGCTTTACCTTTGTTTCCGGCTCTTCCAGTCCGGCCAATCCGGTGTATATAACTTTCGAGATTTTTAGGTTCCTGAAAGTTGATGACATGGGAGACATTCTGAATGTCCAGTCCTCTTGCAGCGACATCTGTAGCAACAAGCACTTGAATCTTTTTGAACTTGAAAGCGTCAAGCGCTCGCATTCTTTGCGCCTGGGTCTTATTGCCATGAATTTCATCCGCCTTGATACCTGTCATTTTTAATTTACCAGTAAGTCTTTTGACGATATGCTTCGTTTCTGCAAAGACCAATACTTTTTCAAAGTCCTTGTCTTTAAGCATATCGACGAGTACATCAATTTTATTTTGCCCCGGTTTTATTTTGACAATTTCCTGATCAATAAGGTCTGCTGGACTATTTTCGGATACGAGTTTTACAGTGGCCTCATCCTTTAAAAGTCTTGCCATCAAAGATTTTTGAGTTTTATCTTCTGTCGCTGAGAAAAGTATGGTTTGTTTTCTGTTCTCCATACTTTCCGCAAGTTTCATGACGTCATGGGCAAAACCCATGTCGAGCAGACGGTCAAATTCATCGAGTACGAGAATGGAAAATTCACGCAGATGCAGTTTACCTTGTTGCACGAGGTCGGCAATTCTTCCCGGCGTACCAATTACAGCGTGAACGTCACATTTTAATTTTAGAATATCTGTTTGTATGGGTGTTCCACCTATAAGACAAATACTGACCAGTTTGAGATTTTTGCAAATGCTGTCAAATTCATTTTCAATTTGAACTGCAAGTTCGCGTGTCGGACTAATAACTAAAAGTTTACCTGATTCTGCTTTCGTATAAAGCTTTTCAATCAGCGGGACTAAAAACGCAGCGGTTTTTCCGGTGCCGGTTTTTGCCAGACCCAGAAAATCACGTCCTTGCGCAAGAGGCTCAAAAGCCTTGTCCTGAATTTCCGTGGGGTAGGTGTATCCTTTTTTCAAAAGATTTCCTATGATCCTTGGATGAACGGGAAGTTCTTCAATTTTTCTAGTAGGCTGGTAAGCGGCCGGTAATTCTGCATGTACCACCTTCTTTTCAAAATGTCTGTGGTCAATGCTTTTTCCAACATTGCGGGATGGCCGACCCCTTCTGTCTGAAGAAGCATGAGAGGGTCGATCGGATTTGGTTTGGGGTTTTTGGGTTCTTCTGAATTCCATAATATAAATTGGTACAAGCCCGGAACATTTCTTTTATCTGCTGAAAGATAACTTCGTTGGGTCTTGCGATGAATTAAAGTAAAAACGAGTGGAACTTAATAAGGAGGTATTCTTGATGAGAAAGTAGCCGTTTAAAAATTCTACTGTGCAGATATTACTGTAACGCAAATATACGCATATTCCCAATAACAACTGTTAATTTGTTCACAAACGACTACAGAGGAAAGTTTAGAGGAATAAGGTACTAATAAAAAAGCCCCTTATTGTACATAAGAGGCTTTGTATAAGATATTGAAATCGATCAACGCTTGGCGATCGGATACGATACTGAATTGTAGGTCACATTCTCCGTACTGTTTGGAGCAGACTGCCTGGAATGCATGATTCCGGCCACATGCGGGGATGCCATTGAAGTTCCACTCAATGTGGCATAGCCTCCATTTTTATAAGTAGAATAAACGGATGATCCTGTGGCAATCCAATCTACAGGAGGTTTTCCATAGTTTGAGTAATAAGCCCAGACCTTGTTGCAATCCATTGCAGCTACCGTGTTGATATTGGAACCATTGATACAGGCAGGCGTATACAGGTCTGCGTTGTCAGAACTGTTTCCTGCAGCAACGGCCACAAAAGTTCCGCTGTTTCCAATATTTGTGAGCGCTGTTTTAAAGCTTGAATTTGTACTGCAATTTGCACCCCAGTATCCACCAAGACTCATATTGACTACATCGCCTGGCTCATCATAGGTAGCCACATGATCAAGTCCGCTGATGATCTTGGAAGTTTGTCCCGATCCCTGGCAATTTAATACCCGGACGGGTACTACCATAGCACCGGAACTCACACCTACTGAGCCGATGGTATTGTCTTTGGCGGCGGCAATTCCTGCGCAGTGGGTACCATGTCCGTTGCAATCATCGGGGGTTCCGCCCACAAAAGATTTTGCATACGGGCTGCTGGTTTGAACATTCAGATCGGGATGATCCAGGTCGATGCCCGTATCTACAATCCAGATCCACTTGCTGGAGGAAGATCCATCTGCCGGACCGTTGGCAAGCGAAATGCCGCAAGGTATAGTTTGTGATCTTGGTGTAATTCCTGATTTTTCAACTGTAAAATCAGGAAGCTTGACCACCATGTCGTTTTCGATCATTTCGGTCATGGGGTGGCTGAGCAATCTTTTAAGTTGTGTTTTATCCAATTGGATTGCAAAACCATAAAATACCTCGGTATAATAATCACTCACCAGATTTGCCGGAATGGAAAGATTAGCGAGCAATTTGGTTACTTCGGATTGGAAGGCAGCCCGTTTTTCCTGAGCTATGAGTCCCGCTTGCTCCCTGTTTGAGGGTTTTTGTGAAAAGGAATAGTCCTTCATCAAATCGGGTTTGACCATAACGATATAGTGGTCCTGGATGAGATTGGAAGAAGGCACAAGAAGGGGAGCCTGGTAGGCCTCATTCGTTTCTTTTTGACAGCTGTTGGCCGCAAAAGCGATGACGAGAAGGGTCGTTAGAACTTTGAAATAATTTGAGGTCATAAGCGATAGTTTATATTTTGAAATAAGAAAGGCTAAAAATACAAAACATTTAAAAAAGTCAAAAACATAAAATAAAAGAAAATTTTATTCAAAATTATCAAAATAAAAGAGCTGATCAAATGCGATCACCTCCCGTGCCTCGGTTGTGCTGAAATGGCAGGTAGCGGAGTTTGAAATTTACAATTTATTGCTCCGTTCCATCCAGCATGGGTACAAACCTGAAGTCTCCAAAGCGTTCTTCCTTGTACTCCGTATCGGATAGACGGGTGATTCGCATCATTTTTTGGTAATCTCCCCGATTCACAGGAATGACCAGGCAGCCCCCTATTTTCAATTGCTCGAGCAGGGCCTTTGGTACTTCAGGAGCTGCTGCAGTGACGAGAATTTTCTCAAAGGGTGCAAAAAGCGGCAGGCCTTTGAATCCATCTCCGAAAAAGGTCCGAATGGAAGAATATCCTATTTCCTTTAAAAATGCGGAGGTATGCCTGAATAAAGACTTTTGGCGTTCAATGGAGTAGACCTTTGCACCCAGCTCACAGAGTACACAAGCCTGATAGCCGGAGCCCGTTCCAATTTCAAGAACTTTCTCTTTTGGTTTTACATGTAAAAGTTCCGTTTGATAAGCTACGGTATAAGGCTGCGAAATGGTTTGTTCACATGCAATCGGGAAGGCAGAATCCTTGTATGCCCATTCCTCAAAAGCTTTGTCGAGGAAAAGATGCCGGGGTACAGCTAAAACAGCTGCAAGGACATGCTCGTCTTTGATGCCTTTGCTCCGGATTTCATCCACGAGTTTTTGACGAAGTCCTTTGTGCCGATAACTGTCCGATGCATTACTCACCTTGCAAATATATATAAAAAATATTTAATATGTTTTTTCTTTGATGGAAGGCCTTAAATTCGCAATCTTTTCGTTTAAAGGCTATGACATATAAAATACAATTTGGTACCGATGGTTGGCGTGCTCTAATTGCCAGGGATTATACAGTAGACAATGTATTACGTGTAGCTGCGGCCACATTGCACTGGATGAAACAAAAAGGATTTCGCAAAGTTGTGATCGGACATGATTGTCGTTTTGGCGGTCAGATGTTTGTAGAAGAAACAGCAGCTTTGCTGGCTGCGGGGGGAGTAGAATGCCTCGTAGCCAAAGGTTTTGTGAGCACTCCGATGGTCTCCTGCGGCGTGGTTCATCATGGTGCCGACTTGGGCATTGTAATTACTGCAAGCCATAATCCACCAGCGTACAATGGGTATAAACTGAAATCTTCTTTTGGCGCACCCACGTTGCCCTCAGATATTGCCGAAATTGAGCAATGCATAGCTGATGAGGTCCCGGTTAAGGAACTGACATTTCAGGAAGCACAGAATCTGAACAAGATCCGTTATGTCGACCTGGAGTCTGAGTATTTGGAACGGGTGCATGCACATTTCAACATAGAAGCGATCCGAAATCAATTCCCGGTTGCGTATGATGCCATGTATGGTGCCGGTCAACGGATCATGAAGATGCTTTTTCCGGATATGAAAGCTTTTCATTGCGAAAACAATCCAGGCTTTAATGAAACACCACCAGAGCCTATAACAAGAAATTTGGAGGAGATCATGTCCTATCTCTCTTCACATCCCGGCATATATACGGGCATAGCAAATGATGGCGATGCCGACCGTGTCGCATTTCTGAATGACCGTGGCGAAATGGTAGATTCCCACCATATCTTACTTTTGCTTTTACACTATCTGGTAGCTTACAAAAAGCAAACAGGTAAAATTGTAGTAAGCTTTTCAGTAACGAATAAACTCAAAAAGCTTGCAGCACATTATGGGCTGGAATGTATTACCACCAAGATTGGTTTTAAATACATTGCCGAATACATGGTCCAGGGAGAGGTACTTGTCGGGGGTGAAGAATCGGGAGGTTTGGCAATTAAAGGACATATTCCCGAACGCGATGGAGTTTGGATTGCGCTTACACTTCTTCAGTTTATGGCTGAAACCGGAAAATCTCTGGATGCATTGGTTGCTGAGGTATACAGCATCGTTGGTCCTTTTTATTATGACCGGATAGACCTTCAGCTTCAGGATACCGATTTTGAGAGGGTCAAACTCATGCTCCTTCAAAGTCCTTCACAGTGGGGCGATTTTATAGTGCGCAACAGGGAAGATCTCGATGGGCAGAAATATTATTTTGACCATGATGCCTGGCTTATGATCCGCACGTCTGGCACAGAACCAGTTTTACGGATTTATGCACAAGGGCGCGACCAGGCAGAGGTTCAGGCTATTCATCATGCGGCCCGTGCGCATCTGAATATCTGATCATAGCCTGATGGGGAATAAAATCTTCCAGATATTCTTCACCAACTGAGTTAAAACCGAAAGAAGCATAGAAGGGAATCAAATAGGATTGTGCTGAAATTTTTATACTCCTGCCCGGAAAGAGTTCTTCACAACGCAAAATACTTTCTTTCATAATGATACGGCCTACTCCGGTTCTCCGGAAAGTGGGATGGCTTACAACCCTTCCAATGGAAACATAATCCGGATATGAAATTCCGGGTGGAACAATACGGGTAACTGCGATGACTTGTTCACCATCCCATATCCATTGATGGTAGGATTCCAGGTCTTTTCCGTCCAGATCCTGATATGGGCAGTTCTGTTCCACAACAAATACCATTGCCCTGAGCTGGAGTATGCGGTAAAGTTCCAGGGCGGTTAACTGGTTGAAATGTTTGATTGCAATTTCCATTATTGAGGCAATAATAAGCATTTTCCAAATTCTGTAAATTGAATTTTAAAAATCTTATTGTACGCGTATCCTGACATACTGGAATATGCCCGGCATGCCAAAGAATTAAAACTAACATTCGTTCATATGTTCAAATGTATTACATTATCTTTATACCACATTTCCATTAATTTTTTCGACTTGTACCTTTTCAACTTCTTTTTCTGATGTCTTCATAAACCTTGTTTCTTAGATTTGCGAGTAATGAAAGCAGCTCATATTGTAATTTGCATATTTCTTTTTGGATGGGCCTGTGCTCCGGTGATCAGAAAGCAAACTTTTAATGTACAGGGTGCACTAATAGTGAATCAGGATTCGGCAGTTGTTGCAAACTGTATTGAGCGTATGGATACACACAATCTGGCTGAATTTGTATTGGATATCAATATCCATTTTATTGAACACAGGACATATGGTACGTTTTATCGCGGTTTGCAATCTGATACGTCAAGGTACAACGGGTTGTTCTGGAGTACCTTGCTGGTCAATCATGCCAATTGGTTATTGGATGTTCCGGGTGAAAGCCCTATTTCACTTCAGCAGTACAGGGGAGACCTGAGGTACAATTACCGATTGTACTCGGATCCCGATTTTACAAGGGATAGCTTCGGAGGTATCTGGTTCTGGCCTGAACATATTCCGGATTCCTTTCCTTATGGCGATAGGGTTTTGAACATTGTTTTTTTAGATGACGGAACACGTATGCTAAACGGAAGTGCATGTGGACTCGACATGTGTTCTTCAGTCACATTGTATGGTGCCTATTATAATTTAAAATACAACGGAAAATTTGGCTGGTGGTCATTTGCAGCACTATTGAATCATGAAGTAGGGCATCTTCTTGGACTCTGCCATTCATTTTATTGCGACAACGAATGTGCGGGTATCGATCTCGATCCCTCAAGGGAATGTTTCAGTGGTCCTTGTTTTATGGATTGTGGAGGACCTAACAATGGACAATGCAACAATTGGCTTGCAAACAGTAACAATATGATGGGTTACAACGCAAATCAGAATGCGCTCACCCCCTGTCAATGGAAGCGCATCATGCACACTTTATATGCAACAAAGGCAAAATATGTTCACATGGTCCCGGTCAAAGCTTTCAAGACAATTCAGAAATAAGGCTAAAAAAAGCAGATACCGTCCTATTTTTTCAGGACTACCTGACTGAGGACAATATCCATGAGCTTGCCGGAGCAGATGCCCTGAACGGTTACTTTGGTTCCCGGAGCCGGACCTGTTTCGTTTTCTTTTAAGAACCTCGGATCCATTTCGCATTGCACGTTTGCAAGTGGGTCACCTGTTGAGAGGATCCATATGGTTTTGCCTTCCACTTTTTGTATTTCAGCAAACTCTGCAGTGAGTTCAATGATCTTGTTCAGGTATTTTGTGCTAGCGGCATTTTCATCTGCGGCAAATTCCGCCAACCATTCTGTTGCATTCAGTTTGAAGTCTGCGTTTACTTCATTCAGGTCTGCATGTGGCTTATTGTACATTTTGTATGCGACGAATCCCCCGGCGAAGAAAATCAATAATGCAGCGATGAGCAGTGTTTTTTTTGTGATCATGTTCTCCTGTATTTATAAGCTAAATGTATTTTCAATTTTTGAATTAGAGGCCCAACCAGCTTTCTGCAGACCGGTAAAAGAGCCAGCTTTTTTCATCTTCATCATAAGCGGATTCGGCAATCAGTGCACCCGGTCTGAGTTCTCCCAAGGGGAAAGGATAATCGCTGCCGAGTGCCACTTTGTCGACCCCAAACATTGAAATCAATTTATCGAGCATATCCGGATCATGAACCAGGCTGTCCACCCAGAATTTCCCCAGATACGATTCTGGTGGATTGGGATTGTCAATTGCGACGAGGTCCGGACGGACCTCAAATCCATGTTTAATTCTGCCAAAGGTACCAGGAAATGAACCTCCCCCATGTGCAAAAGCTACGCGCAGTCTGGGAAATCTTTCAAATACACCTCCAAAAATCATGCTGCATACTGCCAGGGAGGTTTCTGCTGGCATACCAACAAGCCAGGGCAACCAGTAGCGATTCATTTTTTCCTTGCCCATCATATCCCAGGGATGAATAAACAAGCTGGCACCCATTTCTTCAGCAGCTTCATAGAAAGGAAACAACTCAATTGCGTTTAAATTCCAGTTGTTGACATGAGATCCAATTTCTATTCCTGCAAGACCAAGTTCATGAACACATCGTCCCATTTCTAAAATCGCAAGTTCGGGGTCTTGCATGGGAACCGTTCCGAGGCCAATAAAACGGTCGGGATATCTTCGGACAACATCCGCTATATGGTCATTAAGATATCTGCTCACATCATAGGCATCTTTTGCTTGTGCCCAGTACGAAAACAGAACAGGAATGGTACTCAGAACCTGGATTTGAATTCCATGCAAGTCGCATTCTGCAATGCGTTGTCTGCCATCCCAACAATTGCTTTGTATTTCGCGAAAAAACTTGCCATCGATCATCATTCGGGCAGAGCAGTGGGCATGGTGATCCAATGTTACAAATCCTCCGTACCCAAATTTCGCAGCCCAGTCTGGCAACTTTTCAGGTAGAATGTGGGTATGAATATCAATTCTTTTCAAATTAAACCGGTATCAGGAATGATTAAAATAATAACCTAGTGTCCTTTTCATTTCAGCAGGAAGTTCAGGTAGCTCTGATCGAGGTATCAGCAATGTAGAGATATTGTGGAAGTCAATGAAGATCTGATGTTTTCGAACCGTTTCCATAAGATATTCGTGTCCTGAAGATCCTCCAGTACCGGACTTTCGGCCTAGCATGCGCATTACCATTTGTGCGTGCCGGTATCGCCAGTTTGTCAGAAGTTCATCCATTTCTGTAATTACGTTTAAAAGCCGGCACGGCAGCTGAAGCAAAGGTTCTGTTCCATACAAATGAATCAGCAAGGCAGCCATTGTGGCTTTAAAAGAAAGCCTCATGCGTCCTTCAGCAATTTGCTTCAAATGGAATTCCTCGTTAAAAATATTTGCAAAGTAATTGTCTGTATCTCCGTTCATTTTTAAACGCATTTCTTTTTCGTGATCGGATAGGTAATCCGAATCGGAAATCGCTTTGCGTTCCCTGTTCAGCATGTTCTGCACAGCGGTCATGTATTTTGCCTTGAAGTCGAACACCTGCATATTCATAAAAGGTGTGCGTTCAAGCCAGGATTCCAAAAGATCAAACATACTTTTGGATTGCTCCAGCTTTTCAATTTCCAACTGTTGTTGTTCATTGAATTCGCGATAATAAGCATAGGGAGTATAACTGATCCGCTTTTCCATCTTCAGGCCAAGCATGACTTCGAGTTTTCGAAACTGAAAACTTTGAAAGCCGGATGCCGGAAAGAGGAAGCCTCTGAAATCGAGAAAATCAAGCGGAGTCATCGTCTCCAGTATGCGTACTTGTTGAATTTGTAATTTTAAAATTTCATTGACGCGTTCAAGTCTTGAAACTGCAATGTCGATGTTCTTTTCATCTACATTTTGGCTTCCAAACATATCCATTACCGATCCAACTTCGTGAAGGATTTGTTTAAACCACAATTCATAAACCTGATGAATGATGATAAACAAGGTTTCCTCATGGGCCTCAGGACCAAATTCACTACTCCGCGGATGCTGCGCATTCAATACTTTATCCAGTCCGAGATAAGAACTGTAATGTATGGAACTGTATTTTTTTTCCTGGTTCATAATGGTTTGTAGGCGATTGCTTTCATTTCAATCAATAAATGGGGATGCGGGAGCTGATGAACAGCTACGGTAGTACGCGTAGGGCCTTCATAACTAAAGTAGCTGTTATATACTTCGTTATAGCCTTTAAAATCGTTCATGTTTACAAGAAAGGTGGTGATCTCCACCAAATCCTGAAGGTCTGCACCTGCGGATTGCAGAATATCGCGAATATTTTCGATCACTGCACGTGTTTGTGCTTTAATGTCCAGATCTGTGGTGCCCATTTCATCTACTGTGGCCCCAATAAAGCTGTTGTCGCTACGACGACTGCTTGTTCCCGAAATGAATAAAAAATCACCCGCACGACGGATATGAGGAAATTTTCCACGGGGAATCGCTTTACCTTCGACCAACTTTGACGATGAATGTTCCTGCATTTGACAAATATACACCATAAGCTGTAATGGCATCTATTCAGCTAAAAGTTCTATCTTGAATTTTTACGGTTTTCTATCCCGGTATAGCTGTTTTGCCGACCATACCGATGTGTTCAAAAAGTATATCCAGGTCCTACGTATTCTGATCCCGGATCACAAGCTCGGTTCAGAATCGCAAGCTTCATAGATATTCCAAACAAGAACCGTATCGTTTTTTGATTGAAGCGCGTACACTTTACCTGTGAAGAAAAATGAGTGGTGAATTACCTGGCCCGTTTACTTTAAAAAAGTACCATGATTATACATTATTCCATGTCGTCTGATTCAGGTTCTTCTTCATCTTTAAATTGAATAAGAGCCCCTGAGTTGACATAATTGCACCATTCGCATTCTGGTTTACCGCAGCCGGGGGTAAATTCTTTATTTTTTATTTTTTCATAGGTTTCCATGATCAGGTTTTCCATAAACTGTATCTGTTCGCCGGTGGGTTCAACTGCAATACATTCATACGCATGCTCTTTATTTTGATTTACAAAATAAAAACTTGAATTCATTTTGAAGTTTTTATACTCGCTGTGCTGCCTTAAGAGTATGGCATAAAAGATCATTTGTTGCCAGTAATCTGTTCCATAAGGATTGGTTTCATCCGGGGCCTTAACTTTTTTCTTGTCCGGCTTTCCGGTTTTATAGTCCACAACGCGAATGCCATCGGGTACAAAGTCGATGCGATCTAATTTTCCGGAAATGGGTATTCCTTTGAATTCTGTTTTTATTTTTTCTTCGGGAATCCTTTTCTGAGCTTTTTTCCATTCTTCCGAGAAGGTAAATAGAAATCCGGGCAAAATAGCTTTTCCTTCTTCCATGTAACTTTCAAATTCAATTTCGGTGAAATGCGATCTAAAATCCTCCATGGCTTTTTCAAAATATGGAAGGATCTGGTTAAATTTATTTTGGGCAAAATGTAACGGATGCTTCATAAATGTCTCAAGTGCCTCATGTACTGCATTTCCAAAACCTAAAGGAGCCGTTCTTGCACCGGGAATTTGGAGTACTTTTTCATAATAAAAGCTCAGAGGGCATCTCAGATATATGCTTAATGAAGTAGGATTTAAAGAGAAATAGCTCAGAAACTTTTCAAAAAGATTTTCTTCTATAATTTGATAGTCTTTTTTCATTGGACTCATATCCATGATAGCCAAATCCACAAGTTTGGTTTCATCTTCGAAATGTGATTTAAAATCCACAAATCCGCTGTCGAGCATTTCAGATATGAAACGGCATGGAATATTTACTTTTTTCTCCTGCCCTTTAAAATAGGAAACATATATTCCTTTGCGTGCCCTGGTCAATCCAACATAAAATAAGCGACGCTGGTCTTCTTCCTGATTTACATCCTCTTCGATATAAGGGGGGATCAACTTGTAATCAGCTCGATTGCGTCCTTGCCATTGTTGTTGGGAATTGTTAATCATGAACACGTAATCATATTCAAGTCCCTTGGCACTATGCAAGGTCGAAAGAACGACGCCCTTTTTTGAACCGATTGATGTGTTGTTAGGGATCGTAATTTTATTTTTTGAATATTCTTCGATAAGATCAAGGCAAGCGAGAATATTCATTCTTGGGTTTTTCCTGCATTCCTCTTTAATAAATTCGAAAAGCGTTTGTAAATTTTGAAGGTGTTGAATTTTGTCCGGACTATTGAGTATAAAATGCAGAATTTCAAATTCCATAAACACCTTTTCGATAAACACCTGTGGTGTAAAGTCGAATAAATGCTTCGATAGGGCGTTTACTTTATGTGCCAGCAAAAGGCATTGTTCCATATTATGAATAGAAGCAGCCTTAAGTTTGTCCTCATCTCCCAAAAGATGGAGCAGACTTAATTCCGGTTGTTTTAGCTTCTTTTCCTTGTCTTCTTTTTTTAATGCAAGCACGTGCCAGGAAAGCTTGGCAATATCCATGCTGTCCAATGCTATATAAGGAGCATGCAGTACCCTGTACAACAAGGCATCATGTCCAAACGGGTCCTGGTGCGCTTTGCACAGATAGCGAATTATATTCAACACATGTTGAATAAAGGGTTCATGCAAGACGTTGGTTTGTTTGTTGATTTGATAAGGAATCTGATTGAATTCAAACCACTTTACGTATATGTCTGCATCCTTATTTTTTAAAAACAAAATGGCAATTTCATTCGGGGCCACTCCCTGATGGATTAATTTGCGAACTTGTTCGCAAACATCCAGGATTTCAGAAGCCTGGTCTGCATATTCCGTAAAAATGGGTTTCAAGGTATACTCTTTGTGTATGCCTGAGGACTTTAGTTTTTTGGAAAGTGTTTCATCTTTATGTGTAAGCCGTTCCAGATTATTTTTAATGAGGTGGTCTGCTACATCTAGAATAATTTGAGAGGAGCGATAATTTTCAGTCAGGACAATTTTTTGAGGATTATACTTTAAGTCAAAATCCATCATGTTTCTGACGTTTGCTCCCTGAAACCGGAATATGGCTTGATCATCATCACCTACTGCAAAAATATTTGCGGATTCGAAGTAGGATAACAATTGAAATAGAATTTCATTTTGTGCACCATTGGTGTCCTGATATTCATCCACAAGTATATACTGATATTGTTCCTGGTAGCGGGCAAGCAAAGCTTCATCGGATTGAAATTTTTCGATGACCCAGCGGATCATGTCTTCGTATTCGTAGCGTTGCAATTTGTCCAACTCACTTTGATAGCTGTTATAAAGGCTGAGGGCTGATAATGTTCTGGCAAACTTCTGAACATATTCGTTATATGCTTTTTCTTTGAAGTCACCAGGCCGAAAATTTCCCTGCTTCCGCTTGTAGATAAATTGCTCGTCGGATTTCATTTCAATCAAATGAGATTGAATGTCCTGCGTCATTCGCTCAGGGTTCCAGTTTTCTTTTTTAATTTTTTCAAAGAATTTGGAGAGGTTGAAGGACTCATAGATATAGTTTCCATTATATTTATAAAGTATATTTTCCCTGGTCAACCCTTCGAGTAGCTTTAATAATATTTGACTTTTTTCCAGTTCAGAGACGACTTCATAATCTGAATATTGGTGAAAGGATTCCGGATTGCTGCGGATGATCGCGTTGCAAAAAGAGTGAAAAGTACCGATGGTCACTTCGTACGCAGTGGGTCCGATAAATTGCAGTAATCTTTGGCGCATGTTGCTTGCACCCGATTCTGTATACGTAAGGCAAAGAATGTTTTTTGGGTGGGCATCTGTATGCAATAAAATATTTCCGATGCGTATTGCAAGAATTTGCGTCTTCCCTGTTCCTGGTCCCGCAATAACCATTACAGGCCCTTCGACAAGGTCTACGGCTTGACGTTGCTTTTGATTTAGTTTATGATATGCGGTTTCAAATTCCGGATTGCTTTTTATGCGTGTGCTCATTTTGAGAAAATGAAATGTAATAGGCCAAATAATTTTAACAGAGTGACAATCATGATCAGGATTAAGAACCGGAAAGCCCATTTTTCGGCATCTGGAATTCTGTTTGCCCAGTGAGCAGTAAGCCATCCACCGAATCCCTGTCCAATAGCTATTGTAAGACCAATCTTCCAATTGACCATTCCGGCAAAATGGAAAAAGATCAATGCAATTAGTGTATATCCTGAAACCATGACAATTTTGAGGGCATTCGATTCAAGCAACGGATATTTCATGTAGTAAATCATGAACGCCAAAAGAAAGATGCCCATACCCATCTGAATGAAACCTCCATAGAACCCGAAGGCAAAGAATACGGGAATATACACCCATGCCGGCAATCTGAAGTCGGGGAGTCCTTCATTATGAACAGACCTCCGGTTAAAAATCATAAATACCAGTAGTGCAAGCATGAGGTATTTGAAAACAATCATAAATGCCTCAGGCGAAATCTGTATAGCTACAATCGTACCAACCAGTGCTCCTACCACTCCCCATATGAGAAAATACCATGAACTTTCCAAAGGGAGGCGACCTGCTTTTCGAAAGGCCCGTATGCTGCTTAATCCCTGGATCACAATACCAATCCGGTTTGTACCATTTGCAAGGTTTCCCGGCAAGCCAAGAACTTCTGTCAGGAATCCAAGAGTAATAACAGAACCATTTCCCGCTAATGTATTAATGCATCCGGCAAAAAAACCGCCAATTATTGCAAAGGCTATTTCATAGGTGCTCATCTTCGTCTATTTCCTGACACAATTCTACGAGTACGCCATGAGCAGATTTAGGGTGAATAAAACATACCCATTTGTTATCTGCCCCTCGTTTTGGTTGATCGTTGAGCAATTGAAAACCTGCTTTACGAAGTCGGTCCATTTCGCTTCGGATATCTGTTACATTAAAGGCAATATGGTGGATGCCCTCTCCCTTTTTTTCGATAAACTTTGAAATGGGGCTGTCGGGGTTGGTTGCCTCAAGTAATTCAATTTTGGTATTTCCAACCATAAAAAAGGAAGTAACTACATGTTCCGATTCTACAGTTTCCTGCTTGTATGGAGAGAATCCTAACAATTGTTCGTACAAGGTGTTCGCCTGATTTAAATTTTTGACTGCTATACCAATATGTTCAATTTGATTTACCGGAGAGTGCATTTTTGGATTTATATTTTATGTGTTTGTTCAGGCTACCCATAGTCCCAAAAGAATGATTATCACAAAAAAAATCAACAAAACAATTCCGTACAAAAAATACATAAGAAAGGTTTTGCCAATTGCCATGAATCTGCTTTGCGGATAATTGCGTCTCATAGCCATTGCAAGATAGGCCATGAAGAGCAAAATGCTAAGAAAATAAAAACTAGGGTGCACCCCAATCAGGGCATTGCATAAAAGTAATATTGTGAATATCAGAAAACAGTAACTGTGGTAGTGAATGGAGAATATCAGGTATTCGTAGTAATATTTATTGCGGGTAAAATGAAGGAGTTTCAATAAAAGGGCGAAAATCGGCATGAGCAAAAACAATGAAATGGACCCAAGCTTGTAAAATTTTTGGATAAAATGCTCTTTAAAGTTATCGGTGTCTCCAATGGATTTAATAAATTGTTTTGTCAATTTCCTAATGAAATAATCTGGCTTTGCACCTTCACAAATAATGATGGAATCAATTTGCTGAGGACTTGGGTTTTTGTATTTACGCAATTCATGCACATCGAATTTCATGTTGTAGCCAAAAAGATTGATGTTGGTTTTTCCGTTGGAATCTTCGGTGTCAAAAGAAATGCTGTCTTCTCTGAATGATGCTATTTTTGTTTTTTGACCTTCGCTGTCTTTTATCGAAACAGTAGGTTCAAAGGCTGCGCCTTCTTCTTCTCCGGTTTGCCATTGTACCATAAGAAAAAAGACAAAACTGATAAAGACATACAACCGGATTGGTGCCATAAACCTTTTCCGTCTATTCTCCGTAAAGTCCTTCGTTACTTTTCCGGGATAGCGGACCAGTTGGTAAATGGTTGTAAAAAACTTTGAATCCAGATGAAATAAGGACTCGACCAGCTCGGAAATATAGTGCTTGACGGGCTGATTGGGGCTGTGGTTTTCCTGTCCGCAATTCGGACAGAAGTTTTCTCCCTCTTTAAAAGTATACGTGCAGTTGGCACAAACCACTTGTTTGATTCTGTTCCGGGCCATAGGTTAGCTCATACTTTTTTCAATGAATAAGCAATGTGGAATCAAATGATCCAAACCAAGATACAGAGAGTAGATTAAAGTTGGAATTTAAATTTTCTAATGGGTCTGTTCATCCCGGATATAAAATCCTAAATCTGCTTTTTTCCAGCTTTTGCAAGGCACAACAGTGTCCTTAAATTCCGAATTCTTCTTTGATTTTACGAACGAAGTCGAGTTTTTCCCAGGTAAACAATTCTACTTTCATGGTTTTTTCATTTGGCCTTCCTGCGTTAAAGGTTTTTGTTACCGTTTCAGGAGTGCGGCCCATATGACCATAGGCAGCTGTTTCCAGGTACATGGGTGTGCGTAACTTCAGACGTTGTTCGATGGCATACGGACGCATATCAAACAATTTTTCAATGCGGCGTGAAATTTGACCGTCTGTTAGTTTGACCTTTGCTGTTCCAAAGGTATTTACATACAATCCGCAGGGTTTGGCAATGCCAATAGCATAGGAAACCTGAACAAGAGCCTGATCACATAAGCCGGCTGCAACCATGTTTTTCGCGATGTGCCTGGTAGCATAAGCTCCGGAACGATCGACTTTGGAAGGATCTTTTCCACTGAAGGCACCTCCACCATGGGCACCACGGCCACCATATGTATCCACTATGATTTTTCTTCCCGTTAATCCGGTATCCCCATGAGGTCCCCCGATTACGAATTTACCAGTAGGATTGATATGATATTTTGTTTCCGCATTGAATAATTTGCGATGAGCCGGTGCAAGTTTTCGTTTAACTCTTGGAATCAATATCTGAAGAATATCTTCGCGAATTTGACCAAGCATTTTTGTGTCCGCAGCATCCTGGGCATTTTGACCTTTGCCAGGTTTAATAAAATCATCGTGCTGCGTGGACACGACGATAGAGTCAATTCGCAAAGGTTGATGGTCGTCTCCGTATTCGATGGTTACCTGACTTTTGGCATCCGGGCGAAGGTAGGTCATTTGTCTGCCTTCCCTGCGGATTGCAGCCAATTCGCGGAGAAGCATATGAGCCAGTGACAGAGGCAAGGGCATATAATTTTCGGTTTCATTTGTAGCGTACCCGAACATCATACCCTGATCACCCGCTCCCTGAGCATTTGCGTGCGCTTCAAAATTGTCTTTTTTGACCATCCTGTCAACGCCTCTGTTGATATCTGCTGATTGTTCGTGAATAGCAGAAAGAATGCCGCAACTGTTGGCTTCAAACATATATTCAGACCTCGTGTATCCGATTTTCCGGATGACATCACGGGCGATTTCCTGTACATCGAGGTAGGCCTTGGACTTCACCTCGCCGGCAAGTACAACCTGTCCGGTGGTTACAAGGGTCTCGCAAGCTACCTTAGAAGCTTTATCATAGGCTAAAAAATGATCTATTAAGGCATCGGAAATCTGATCCGCCACTTTATCCGGGTGGCCTTCTGAAACCGACTCTGAGGTAAATAAATAAGGCATATATTATAATTTGGAATTTTATTAAAGCGTGGCAAAGATAATCCTCTTGCTATAAAAATTGACAGTTGGGGCAACCCACCATGACTTGCTTGCGTAATTTGTTTTAAGAAATTGTTAATGAATTTTATATTTACAAGACCTAATCAACGCGTATGGGAAGTTTAAAACCGTATTCTGGACCATTTGGTCGACCTGAGTTATTCCATTTATTGAGAAGAACTTTGTTTGGTGTGAGTAAATCCGATTTGAACTACTTTAAGGGAAAAAATCTGGACGAAGCACTTTCTATTTTGGTTCCTAGCACACCTGCTCTGCCGGACCCGCCTGTAAGGGCGTATTACAATAATGTTGATCCCGCACAGGATACATTGGAACTGTATACTGATTCCCAGGGGAATAAAGTATATGCGGTCGATTGGGGAAAGACATGGATAAATACAGCCATTCCTTCCACCATCATTGGAAATCCAAGTGGTTACCGGAGATTGAGTCTTAAAAATTGGTGGACAGGATTAATGATCCATCAGGATCGTACTGTTTATGAAAAAATGGTGCAATTCTACCAGACCCTCCTGGTCATTGAGGAGAGCGTAGTCGAAAATCCAAATTCAGCCTACTTTACTCAGGAATTGTACCGGAAATATGCGATGGGTAATTACAAAAAACTAATCAAGGACATCACCCTGAATCCAGGTATGTTGCGATATTTGAACGGATATTTGAATACCAAAGCTGCCCCGGATGAAAATTATGGCAGGGAGTTACAGGAGCTATTTTGCGTGGGAAAAGGTCCGGGATCAGGCTATACAGAAGATGATGTAAAAGCTGCAGCCCGTGTGTTTACAGGATGGACCCTGATCAATCGTGAAAACAATATAAATATCAATCCAAAGACCGTTTTCAATAAATCCAATCACGATACAACGCCAAAACAATTTTCTGCTTTTTACAATAATAAAATCATCATCAACGACACCAGCATAACAGATCCTGCTCCTTTTACCACGATCGAAGAGAGAAGGGCTTTTGAAGAAATCAATCAGTTGATAGAAATGATATTCAACACGGAGGAAGTTTCAAAATATATATGCAGGCGTTTATGGAATTTCTTCGTGTACTATGACATCACGGCTGAAATTGAATCAGAAGTCATCGAACCTCTTTCAGAAATTTTCAGACAATATGCAGACGATCCGAATCAAATGAAATACGTAATAAAAGCTTTGCTTGGATCGGAGTACTTTTTCAAAGCAGAACACCGCGGATGCATGATTAAAAGCGCTATTGATTTTAATGTGGGGATGGTGCGTACTCTGGAATTTCCATTTCCCGATGCTGCAAAACTGGAAGCACAGTATTATATGTGGAGTGTGATACGTACCTACAATACCAATGCCGGTCAGGATGTTAATGATCCTCCTAATGTGGCTGGGTGGCCTGCATACTATCAGGTTCCCGCATATTACGAACTTTGGGTAGACACCTCAACCTATCCTGCACGAAAGGGCAGTTATGAAGCAATATCAAGAAGCTCCTTTTCACTAAACAAAAACAATACCTATGGTGGTGCAAGTAGCCCATCCTACGGATTTACAATGAAATTTAATTTTGTTGATTTTGTGAAAAAGTTTGACAGTCCTTCTGATCCCAATGCATTGATAAGCGAAGCCGTGGAGATCATGTTGGGTGCCCCTGTTTCACAGCAGGTAAAGGATCAGTTGAAAACAAACTACCTGTTGTTAGGACAATCGAACGACTACTATTGGACAGATGCCTGGGAAGTCTACATAGCAAATCCAAATACAACTGACCCGGAAGCAAAGAGAGTTCCAACGATGCTGCAAGATCTGTTTAATTATCTCATGTCCTCAGCGGAATTTCACCTTTGTTAATTTTCACTCTTTAATCTCCTTTTAAAATCTATTATATGAAAAGAAGATCGTTTTTGCAATCTGTGCCAGTTGCCGTGGGAGGGATTACCGTCACCGCGCACGCTAATAGCCCATTGCTCAATGCATTGTCCACATCACTTTATGATACAGACCGGGTTTTAGTGATCATACAATTAAGCGGAGGTAATGATGGATTGGGAACTGTAATACCTCTTGATCAGTATGCTGCTCTGGCCTTGCCAAGTATACGGGAAAGATTGCTGATTCCTGAAAATAAAGTGCTCAAATTGGGAGGCACGAACGACGCTACTGGTTTGCATCCTTCCATGAACCGCATGTTCGATTTGTATAATGAGGGAAAGCTCACAGTGATTCAAAGTGCGGGTTATCCTAAATTTAATTATTCGCATTTTCGCGCAACAGATATTTGGATGTCCGGTTCTGACGCTACGGAATATATTAATTCTGGCTGGGCAGGACGATATCTCGCATACGAATACCCAAATTATCCCGTTGGTTTTCCAAATACCGGCATGCCAGACCCTCTTGGTATAAGAGTAGGTGGAAATATTGTCCTTGGACTTCAAAACCAAGGGGTTCCAATGGCTATTTCGATTACGAATACGAGTGATCCTTTGAATTTAACGGGTAGCCTTTTCTCAGATCCTGCACCTGGTAATTATTTAGGCAAGGAATTGGCCTATATACGCGAAGTGCAGCGCCAGACTGATAAATTCGGAGATTCTGTAAAAAATTCTGCCGACAAGGGAAATAATCTTTCGACGCTGTATCCAAAAAGCAATGAACAGGGATATACCCTGGGTCAGCAACTTGGAATTGTCGCCAAATTAATTTCAGGAGGCATTAAAACGCGCATCTTCTGGCTTAGCACGGGTGGTTTCGATACCCATTCAGGCCAGGTTAACACCAATGACCATACTACCGGTACCCATGCAAATCTTTTAAAAGGGCTATCCGACGCCATCGGTGCATTTATGGATGACATCAAATTACTGGGTCTTGAAGACCGCGTTTTGGGAATGACCTTTTCCGAATTTGGACGACGCATTATTTCAAATGCTTCCGGTGGAACTGATCACGGTGCCGCCCAGCCAATGTTTGTTTTTGGAAAAAAAGTTGTACCCGGGGTAATTGGTAAAAATCCGGTAATTGATCCTAAGTCAACCGCCAATTCTAACCTTCCAATGCAGTACGATTACCGCTCTGTATATGCATCAATCCTGGGTGATTGGTTCTGTGTTCCTGATGCGGATTTACAAAACATCCTGGTTCAGAATTTCCAGAAACTACCCATTTTAGATCCAGGTAATTGTATTCCGACCTCGGTGCATGAAAACAATCAGAAATTGGGCGAGAATTTGGTCTATGCATACCCTAACCCTTTTGTCGAGTGGACTCGCATCAAATTGGAAAGCTATGGAGGCCATACCTTGGTGCAGGTTATCAACAATGAAGGATCTGTAATTAAAACCCTTCTGGATGGAGACCTGCAGGCAGGTAAATATGACATTGAATGTGATTTACAGGATGCACCGGCGGGAATTTATTACGTAAGGATGCAAAACGGGCCTCTGCAGCAAGTAAAATCCATGATAAAAGTGGATCAATAAAGATTTAGATTTCGATAACACCATGAGCTCTGATCTTTGGACAGGGCTCATTTTTTTTATAGAGAACAGTGTGAGAATTAAAACACTTCATTAGGTTTACGGTTTATCTGAGTAATTTTATCAAATACATATGGAATCCATCTTTACACCTGACATACTGATTGGTTTTTTTACCCTTGTGGCTTTGGAAATTGTATTGGGTATTGACAATATCATATTTATATCCATTCTCACAAACAAGCTTCCTGAAACCCAAAGGGAAAAAGCACGCCGTACAGGTATATTTCTGGCATTGTTTGCACGCATTGCCCTGCTCTTCAGTATTAGCCTAATCATGGCATTGACAGAACCCTTGCTTCAAATCGGGTCATTTGGATTTTCCGGAAGGGATCTTATTCTATTTTTCGGAGGCTTGTTTTTAATTTTTAAAAGCGTGAAGGAGATTCACCATAAAGTAGAAGAAGCGGCTACTCAGGAGGATGATGCCCACGTGCCTAAAAAAGTCAGTTTTAACAGTATCATATTTCAGATAATTCTTATTGACATTATCTTTTCTTTAGATTCGGTTATAACAGCTGTAGGTATGGTAAGCCACCTTTGGGTAATGATAGCAGCGGTCATCGCATCGGTGTTTGTAATGTTGTGGTTATCCAAGCCGATATCCGATTTTGTTTTCAAACATCCTGCAGTTAAAATTCTGGCACTGGCCTTTTTGATCATGATCGGTACAGCACTTGTTGCAGAAGGGCTGCACTTCCATTTCCCCAAGGCATATATCTATTTTGCAATGGCGTTCTCTGTTGGGGTTGAAGTCATTAATATACAAATTGGCATCAGATCCGCTAAAAAACGGACAAAGAAGGAAGCTTGAATAAGAGCACGATGGAAATGATAAAGGCCAATAAATACAGTATACTGGTCGTTGGGGTCCTTTGTCTTCTGTTGGTACATTACCTGTTGAATCCATTTAAAATGGAGGTCAAAGCTTTACAAGTAGTAAGTATAGGTTTAGGAATGATTGTTCTTTGGATCTCGGAACGCATTCCCATGCCTGTCGTTTCACTCATTCCATTGGTGGCATTTCCACTTGTTGGAATAGAGACCATGGCTGAAACATCAAAACATTATTCCGATCCCATTATTTTCCTTTTCATGGGTGGTTTTTTTATTGCCCTGGCGATTGAAAAGTGGAACTTGCATCAACGCATTGCCTTGAATATTCTGCATTGGTCGGGGAGTAATGGCAATCAAATCCTTCTTGGATTTATGTTATCCACATTTATGATCAGCATGTGGCTGAGCAACACAGCAACCACGATGATGATGTTTCCAATTGCAGTTTCTGTGATTCAGGTTATGGAAAAGACCACCAAACCTGAACACATGAAAAAGTTCACCATATCCGTTATGCTTAGCATTGCTTATGCCTCCAATATTGGGGGGCTATCAACAATCATTGGTACCCCGCCAAATACCGCATATGTAGGTTTTATGAACAACCAACTTCAAGCGGGTATTTCATTTTTTCAATGGTTTGTGATCTGCTTTCCAATAGCGGTTATCATCCTTTTTCTAACCTATCTCTTATTTAGTCAATTTTTATTCCGGAACGGAATACAGAAAAACGTCCAAACCGAAAAATATATTTATGATCAGCTTAAGGCGCTTGGTCCCTGGAGCAAAGCAGAAAAAAGAGTCTTTGGTATATTTCTGTGTACCGCATTTTTATGGATCACAAAAGATCTTATTGTAGATGGTATAAAACTCCCCATCAACGACTCCATGATTGCTTTGTGTGCGGCTTTTTTCTTGTTCAGCGTACCGTCCGGAAAGACAGCATCAGAACGTTTTTTAGAAGAAATTGATGAGGAAACTGCTGGAAGTGGATCCAGTTTGTTGGTTTGGAGCGATACAAGAAAAATGGCCTGGGGCATCCTGTTGTTATTTGGTGGAGGACTTGCATTGGCCAAGGCTATGGAAAATACGGGAATCATGAAAATGATTGGAGATTCGATTTCTAATGGAGCCCCTTCAAACTTGTTCTTATTAATCTTTCTGGTGACAGCTGTGTCCATTTTTTTAAGCGAGGTAATGAGTAACATCGCGCAGGTTATCGTAATGGCTCCGATTTTAACTTCAATTGCTACAACCTTAGGGTATTCACCAATTTTATTGGGACTCCCTATGACGCTTGCAGCTAGCTGTGCCGGGATGCTTCCCATGGGGACGCCCCCTAATGCAATTGCATTTTCTTCCGGTAAAATTCCAATACGAGAGATGATTAAAGCAGGGTTTCTACTGAATCTTTTATGTATCCTCTGTATCTCTGTAATTTGTTATTTTCTTGGAAAGTACGTATTCGATGTCCATGTACCTGTAATTCACTAGTCCATAGAACGGGCTGCACGAAAAAGGGTATATCTATGGTTAAGCTGGAATCAGAGGCATAAAAAAGGGGTACTCCGTTCAAAAAGTACCCCATGTGTCCATAGTAGCTTTTATATCATTACCATGGCAAAAGCACGGTAAAGCTAAGGAGCTTTGACGCCCAGGCAGTCCATGTTGAAAAAGATTTACTCTAGATAGGTAGGACACAAAGATTGGATTTTTATATATGTAATTTGTTTATCTAAATTCTAGCATCTTCGGTTTAATAATGCATAATTTGCCTTGGCATACAAGGTTTTACAGCTTAATTTTGCACGAAATTTATAGTATGCCAAGCAATCACGAAATTGAATACCGGATCCATGGAGAGGAGATGCAATACGTTGAAATTGAACTCGATCCGGGAGAAACTGCCGTTGCTGAGGCAGGGTCATTTCTCATGATGGAAGACGGAATTCAAATGGCTACCATATTTGGTGATGGGAGTCAGCAAACCGGAGGATTTATGGGTAAATTGTTTTCCGCAGGAAAACGGCTTTTGACGGGTGAAAGTCTTTTTATGACTGCATTTACCAATCAGACAGGTGCGAAAGCCCGTGTTAGCTTTGCCTCACCTTATGCAGGTAAGATTATTCCCCTGGACCTCAGCCAGTTGGATAATAAGGTTATTGCCCAAAAAGATGCTTTTTTATGTGCCGCAATGGGTGTTTCTGTTGGAATTGAATTGCAGCGCAAACTTGGTACAGGCATATTTGGGGGAGAGGGATTCATTATGCAAAAATTGGAAGGCGATGGTATGGCGTTTGTCCACGCAGGGGGCTTTGTGAAGCAAATCGAGCTGGGAATCGGCGAGGTGCTGCGGGTGGATACAGGCTGTGTTGTGGCCTATACCTCCCGAATTGATTTTGATATCGAATTTATTCGTGGTGTTAAGAATATGGTTTTCGGCGGGGAAGGCTTGTTTTATGCAGTACTCCGAGGTCCAGGTACCGTTTGGATTCAGTCCCTGCCCATCAGCCGACTTGCTTCCAGAATCATGCAATATGGTGGTGTCAATCGTAGAGAGGAAGGAAGTATTTTAGGTGGATTGGGAAATCTGCTGGACGGCGATTCCTGATCTGTTGAAAAAGCAGCATAATTTTAGGAATATCAGGTAAAGCGAAGAATTTCGTTTTTGGGATCATTAGCCTTTCGGCTTTTTGTAAACAGGTACTGTTGAACAAGGCTCCCCAAACATAATGGAATATGCTACCGGCTTTAACCATGCAGTAATATCAAGATATGCAGAGGGTGGGACATCTTTGTCACTGCATCCCTTTATAACCAATTTCGCATCTTGGTAAACCGAAGGATCAATACTATGTATTTTATTTCTATAATAAGCACGAAGAAACTCATCCCTGTTTCCATACCAAACTTCTTTTACAACATCACATGCATAACTTGCAACCAACATATAGGCCCAGGTAGGAATAATCGCATCTGTTGAACAATGAACACATAAGTATGCATTGCGGCATGATTCCCAGTCATACTCTTTAAGTGCGTTCCGAAAATCCTGCTCCTTGAGTATCAAGCCCTGAAAAAGAAAATCCTTCAGATCAAAAAGCACAATAGGATCTGTAGGATAAAAGTCCTCAAGCTTTATAGTAATTAAACTGCTTGACGCAACGCGGTTGATTAATGTATCATTGTTCATGTTCTTCAGGGATGGCTGGATTTTGTTCAGAATCCGGGTTAAGTGTCTGTTCTACTTCTATTGGAGCAGGTTCTCCAATTTCATTTTCGGGAAGCGCAAAATCCTTGAGTTTTGGAAGATCGGCGAGGCTTTTCAGTCCGAAATATTCCATAAACCTATGTGAAGTACCTAATAAAAAAGGTTTTCCGGGGCCTTCACTTCGACCTACTATTTCCACCAGCTCTTTTTCCATGAGCTTCTGAATGGAATGCTCCGAGTTAACGCCACGAATTTGTTCTATTTCGGATTTTGAAATGGGTTGCTTGTATGCAATTATAGCAAGGGATTCCATAGCGGCTTTTGTAAGTTTTTTCTTGTTGGTCAACTTGATATGCTCCGCAATAACAGGAAAATGTGCAGGTTTGGATAAAAACTGATAACCTCCGGCGATTTCTTTAAGCTCAATGCCGAAACTGTCTGGAAGGTATCGCTCTGTAATTTGCTTTATGGCTTCTTCCACATCCTCCAGATGTAAACTTAGCGCGAGGCTGTTTTCCAGACAATATTTTATCTCAGCGGGTGTGATAGGTTGAGGTGACACAAACAAGAGGCTCTCAACAGCCGGGGTATAAGGATTTAAATTCATGGCCGTAAAATTATAGAGAATAACAGCGTAATGTTTGAATGGTTAAGTAAAATTCATCTCCAGGAGCGCAGTTAAAAAAGCAGGGTACCATCTAGGACAGACGATACCCCGCATAACCCCAAAAAACCAATTGAAACTTAGCTTTTAACCAAGCTCCCTTTTATCTTCTGAAAGAATTACTTCTAAAATCTATGTATCGAAAATACAGAATTTAGAAAGAAATAGTTCCAAATTCATCTCAGAAAGATAGCTTTTTTATTTGAATTTTGTTAAAATTATTGCAAATACCTATTTAATAGATTTATATATATTATATATAAATTTAATTTCTTATTCATTTGTCGCGATTTCCATCCCTTTTTGCAATGTAGATGGGATTCAAATGATTGATTTTCCGAAAGGTTTTTTATGGTGATAGCTGAATTGGTAACAAGAAACAGATGTCTTCTCCTGCTGTGGATTTTGAATTCGTATCCCTGTGTCAAAATGCCTTTATGTAGCTTTGTCCCTAATTGATTGTTAGGAGTGAGTAAATTAAAAACCATTTATCTCTGTACCGCATGCGGTGCTTCCACTCCCAAATGGATGGGAAAATGTCCTTCCTGCGAAGCTTGGAATACACTTGTAGAAGAAGTCATTGCAGCGGAACCGGCGCATAAAGCACATAAAAGCTGGAAAGCATTTGAAAAGGAGTCTTTAAAACAACAGGCTAAGCTTCTTCATGAAGTAAGTCCTGGTTCTTCCACACGAGTGCATACCGGTGATACGGAATTAGACAGGGCATTGGGTGGGGGATTGGTACCCGGTTCTGTGACATTGCTTACAGGGCAGCCAGGCATTGGGAAATCCACCTTGATGCTTCAGCTGGCTTTGCACATAAAAACAGACCGTGTGCTATACGTTTCCGGAGAGGAGAGTGAAGAACAAATCAAATTAAGAGCAGACAGAATCAAAGCAAAAGGAACACAGTGTTATCTTTTGGCAAATAGCAATTTGAACAGTATTCTTTCCGAGGCGGTGCAAATCAAACCAGGACTTCTGATCGTGGATTCTGTTCAGACTTTATTCTCGGAAGATTTGGAATCTGCCCCTGGCAGTATTACACAAATTCGGGAATGTACACACCAACTTATCCGCTATGCCAAAGAAAGCAATACTCCATTAATAATCATTGGACACATTAATAAGGAAGGAGACATTGCAGGTCCGAAATTACTCGAACACATGGTGGATACAGTGATTCACTTTGAAGGAGATAAGAATTATTTGTACCGGATTTTGCGCGTATTCAAAAATCGATTTGGTTCTACAGACGAACTGAGTTTGTATGAAATGCAATCTGAAGGATTGCGTCCGGTAACCAATCCCTCAGAGTTGTTGCTTTCACAACATGAAGAACAGCTAAGTGGATCCGCTATTGCAGCTACCATGGAAGGACAGCGGGCTCTGCTCATTGAAGTCCAGGCTCTGGTGAGTCCAGCCATTTATGGCACACCTCAACGGGTTGCAAATGGTTTTGATAATCGACGTATGGCATTGTTACTTGCTGTACTCGAAAAGCGTTGCGGATTTTCACTCGCGCAGAAGGATGTGTTCGTCAACCTGGCTGGTGGTATACGGATTCATGATCCTGCTGTAGATCTTGCCCTCGTTGCTGCAGTGATTTCCTCACTTGAAAATAAGGCATTGCATAAACAAATTTGTTTTGCAGCAGAGGTAGGTTTATCCGGTGAGGTCAGAGCCGTTCCAAAAATTGAGTCGCGCATTCAGGAAGCCATGCGAATTGGATTTAAAGCCATCTGCATTTCGAAATACAATGTGAAAGGAAAAGAATTGGATAAATTCAAAATCAATATTGTTCCACTTGCGACCGTCGATGAACTTTATGAAAAGGTATTCTCAAAATTGAAATGACATTTTTAATTCAAAAATGGAATATTACAAAAGCACGCATTTCCCACAATGAAGTAGTACCAGGATTTCCATTCATAGTATGATCCGTCAGCTGATTTCAAAATACAGGGCTTTTCTGCAGGCTATGCCTGATTCGCAGCTTGTGATATTGAGTATTCTATGTGCCCTTCCGGCATTTTTGATTCATCTTCCGTTGACTGCTTTTATTGGGGATGAATGCATCCGGACATTGGTAGCTTTTGAAATGAAAGCCTCCGGCAATTTTATTATGCCCACATTAAATGGAGTGGAATATTTCAATAAACCTCCTCTATTTAATTGGATGGTATACCTTATTTCCCAATGTTTCGGATACTTTGGAGAATTGCCCACAAGGTTGCTCTCGTTGATATTCTTATTTCTTTTTGCACTTTCAACCAATTATTTTGTAAAGCCTTATGTGGAAAACAGGATGGCAATTTTACTGCCTCTGACCTTGCTTACAAGTGGTAGGATTCTTTTTTGGGACAGTATGTACGGACTTATTGATATATGCTTTTCCTGGATTGTATTCCTGAATTTTATAAGCTTGTACCATTTTGGCAAAAAGAATCAATGGTCTTACTTTTTCTTGATTTCATATGGACTTTGCTCCATTGCATTTTTACTAAAGGGATTACCTGCACTTGTATTTCAGTTTATTTCTGTATTGTACGCCCTGTACTTCCATGGCGTGCTGCGCACAAAATTATTTAACCGGCAACATATACTATTTGCATTCTTAGGCTTAATACCTGTGTTCATGTATTACCTGAGTTATGGATATTATGTATCGCTTCCCAAAGCGTTTGCAGTGTTACTTGAACAATCCATGAGCCGAACGCTAAGCAACCATACGTTTGCAGATACACTAGTACATATAGGTACGTTCCCTTTCGAGCAAATGTACCATTTCTTGCCTTGGTCATTGTTTCTCCTTTTGCTGCTCTGGAAAAAGGGATTTACGTATATCAAAGAAAGCGGGTTCGTGCATTATTGTTTTTGGATTATGGTATTAAACCTGCCGGTATACTGGACCTCAGTTGAAGTATACCCACGATATTTGTTGATGTTTATTCCCCTTTTCAATCTGGTCGGGCTGCATCTCTTCTATACTTTGATACAAGAAAAGCCGGGCTTATTGGATACTGTTCAGAAGGCATTTATTCTGCTCACCGTGTTACTTATAGTTCCTGTTTTGGGTTTGCCTTTGATTCCACAAGTCAAGGCATTGCCAGGTATCACCTGGATTTGGCTTGGTGGATCTTTCTTGCTCTTTTTTTTATGGCTCAATTTGCTGGTAGATAAGACAAAAGTGCTTTTTTGGTTTTGCTTTTTTATGCTAGGGCTGCGCATTGTTTTTGATTTGACCATATTGCCCATTCGAAACGGAGCGGATAAAAATAATATTTGCCGTACGGATTCCAGGCGAATCCATGATACATATCGTGGTCAAAGATTTTTTATCTATGATAGCACAGAGATTCATCAAGTGGCAAGATTTTATCACAGCAGGGATTTTGGGGGTATTATCCATAAAATAAAACCGCAGCATACCGAGCCTGGAATCTACTTTGTGGATCCTGAAAAATATCCTGATTTTCCTGGAACAAAATTGGATTCTGCCTTTTTGGAGAATGGGCAGTTTATACCTTTAATGAAAATTGAACAATGATGCAGCCAAAAATATCTGTAGTCGTTTGCGTGTATAATGAGGAAGACAATGTGCAGCCGCTCATTGAGCAAATTCAGTCCGCATTAAAATCAATTCCATTTGAATTGATTGTGGTCGATGATGGTTCCAGGGACCAAACCCTGGTGCGCCTTAAAGCATTCCTGTATCCAAATCTGCAAATCATTGAATTCCGGCGCAATTACGGACAAAGTGCAGCATTAGCTGCAGGGATAGATGCGGCGCAGGGAGAATGGATTGTTACCATGGACGGTGATTTGCAAAATGATCCTTCGGACATACCCCGCATGCTTGAAATTGCTGAAGCCAAGAATCTCGATTTGTTGGCGGGGATAAGGCAGAAGAGACAGGATGGATTTCTGCTTCGCAAAATTCCAAGCAAGATTGCAAATGTGCTCATTCGAAATGCAAGTGGAGTGCACCTGCACGATTATGGGTGCACATTGAAAGTTATGAAATCCGATCTCGCGAAAAACCTTGGGATTTATGGTGAGCTTCATCGCTTTATTCCAGTTCTTGCAGATCTTGAAGGAGCTCGGATGGATGAAACCCCGGTGCTTCACCATGCACGCCATTCCGGAAGTTCCAAATATGGAATCAACAGGACGCTGCGCGTATTTAGTGATTTGTTGTTGATCCTCTATCTTAAAAAATTTAGACACAAGCCTATGCACCTTTTTGGGGGTTGGGGTGTGTTGTTTTCCGGTATTGGTTCCTGCATCATGCTTTATTTATTTCTTGAAAAAATCACAGGACATGATATTTGGGGCAGACCATTGCTCATCCTTGGCACCATTCTCATCGTAGCAGGATTGCAATTAATAGTTCTGGGAATACTATCCGAAATGCAACTCCGCACGTATTACGAATCCCAGGGGAAAAAAGTATACCGGATTCGAAAAGTGCATCGCACTTCCTTTTGAAAATAAATATGGACTTGTCGTTTTTACGCTTACATCCAAAAGTCAAACTGGTACTGAAAATCATGCTTTCAGTAGCAATTGTAGTAATCTTGTTTACAAAACTTGATCTTGGTGAATTTTGGAAGGTAATAAGGACTATACATCCGGTAGGTTTTATGTGGGCCCTTATATGGTTTGTTGTGTCAAAATGGCTTTCTGCAGAACGTCTTCAGATTTTATGGACTGCAGATGCAATACCCATTTCCGGTCGGGAGAATATCATGCTTTACTGGCGCAGTATGTATTACAATTTACTGTTGCCGGGTGGGATTAGTGGCGATGCATATAAGGTTAAGGTAATTTCCGATAAAGTGCAGGGCAAATTAAAACGCATCATAGCCTTGGTGTTTATCGATCGGATTTCCGGGCTCATTGCGCTGTTGCAATTGTCCATATTATTAATGACGTTTGTACCGGTTCTTGGTTCCTTTTTTTGGATATTTCCAATATTCTTTGTGCTGAGCTTTCCTGCTCTTTCTTTAGTGTGTTCATTTTTGGATCAAGCTTTGAAAAGTGTGTGGTTTAAAGTCAGTATCTATTCAGTTTTAGTCCAGTCTGCCCAGGCCATGGCAGCGCTTGGCCTCATTTATGGATTGCACCAGCAACAACACGCGCTCGCTTATGTCATTTTATTTTTTATTTCCTCTCTTGCCGCAATGGTTCCTGTGACCATTGGAGGGGCAGGAGCAAGGGAACTATGCTTTATTTATGGGGCACCGCTGGTTAATGGTTCCGTCGAACAAGCAGTTGCTATTGGATTTTTGTTTTATATTATTTCAACTGTGGTGTCATGCACTGGTGTTTTTTTGGCATTTCAAAAAAACAGATCAACAGAAAGCTAGGTTCATGTAGTTCGCTTTTCAAAAGCATTGGTGTGTGAGATTTTCAAAGGGACAGCCTACCCGGTTGTTTTGGCAGTGTTCTTGAAGATGCAAACAAACGTTTGTTTATATGCTTGTGATGACCGCGATTCCGTCAATTCCTGTCGTGCCAATGTTTTGCTAAAACCATTTTTCGCATATGCTCTTGAACTTCAGGATTTTTACCGAATAAAGCTTCTGTAATTTTTTATTTGAACAGGATTTTACAAACAGATCACAGGCTGGGCGCCCTTTTGCCTTCGCGTTCCATATCCAAATGCTGTGTAACTCTTATAGGACGTTCTCTCTGATATCCTTAATTTTACAGCATGGCAACTTACCATATCCATAAAGTAGCTGTCCTCGGAGCAGGTCTCATGGGTTCCGCTTTGGCATGTCATATGGCAGGATGCGGATTTCAGGTATTACTGCTCGATCTGCCATCCCAGGATGGAACACGAAATGATTATGTAGAACGAGCGCTCAAGAAATGCATTGCATCCCAACCAAGTCCTTTGTATAAAGCTTCTTTTGTAAATCGTATTGAAACCGGAAATTTTGAAGATGACATGCACCGGATTTCAGATTGCGACTGGATTCTGGAAGCAGTTGTAGAGCAGCTCCCTGAAAAAAGAAAACTTTACAAGCAAATTGAAAACTACATGGGACCCCATACCTTGATTACAAGCAATACATCGGGGATCCCCATTCAAGAACTTATTGAAGATCGGTCTGAGCACTTCCGGTCGCATTTTTGTGGCACTCACTTTTTCAATCCTCCCAGGTATTTGCCATTGCTTGAGATCATACCTTCCAGTCAGACTTTACCGGAGGTGATCCGGTTTTTTATGGAATTTGGTCAAGACTTTCTGGGAAAGCAAACCGTACTTTGCAAGGACACTCCGGGCTTTATTGCGAATCGCATTGGCGTCACGTGCCTGATGCAGGCCTTTGAATTGGCAGAAGCATTGCATTTGACGATAGCTGAGGTGGATACCTTAACGGGAACTGCATTAGGTAGACCGAAAACTGCTACCTTCCGTTTGGCAGATTTGGTTGGGCTGGATACCGCAACTTTTGTTTTCCGGGATTTAAAACAGCGTTGTCCGGATGATCCCATACTTTACAAACTAGGGCTTCCCAGGCCACTTGAATTTTTATTTTCAAACAAACATTACGGGAATAAATCTTCAAAGGGATTTTATTTTAAAACGGAATCACCAAATGAAAAGGCCAGGCCCAGAATTTTACAGTTGGATTTGCATACCTTGGAATATGTTGACGCACAAAAATCAGCACTGGAAAGTTGTACCTTATCCAGACAGATCGAAGATTTAGAATTCAGATTGAAAACGCTCGTTGCACTTGAAGATGCAGGAGCACAATTTTTGCGTAAGAGTCTTGGATTTCTTTTTGCGTATTCCTCCTCCTCCATTCCGGAAATATCTGATTCAATTCATGCCATTGATGAAGCTATGCGGTCGGGATTTGGATGGGAAAAAGGCCCTTTTGAGTTATGGGATATTCTTGGTTTCGAACAAGGGCTGGCCTTCATCAGCGAATCCGGTGAAACACCTGCAGAATGGCTTCTTAAAATGAAGTCCCTCGGTCGCAATTCCTTTTACCGGATTGCCCCGGATTGCGTTGAGGTCATTTATACTGATACCCTGGAATATCACAATCTTAAGGCACAAGAGCTGCGCTTCCGTTTTCATATTCCTGAGCAGCAGCATCTGGTTTATAAAAATGAAGAGTTGCGTTTGCACGATATAGGCGACGGTGTACTTTGTGCAGAGTTTATCAGTCCGCATAATGCCATAGGTGAAGGTATTTTAAGAGGTCTGGAAGAATCCATCCACATTGCGGAGCAGTCGGGATATAAAGGGCTTGTCATAGGCAATACCAGTAAGAATTTTACAGTCGGTGCCAACCTGATGCTGATTGGCATGATGGCATTTCAATCGGATTATGAACAGTTGGAAAAGGCCGTACGCTTATTTCAGCAGACGTCCATGCGGTGCAGGTACTCTTCGATACCGGTGGTTCTTTCTGCACAAGGATATTGCTTTGGAGGAGGAACAGAATTGCTTTTGCATTGTGATGGAGCCGTATGTACTGCGGAAAGCTACATTGGTTTTGTAGAAGTAGGCATTGGAGTACTCCCCGGCGGGGGTGGTACAAAAGAATTTGCAAGGCGCTTGAGCCTTGAGCGTCCAGAAGTTGAGATTGAGAATTCAATTTTATTAGAACGATTCAAGACCATTGCGACTGCTGGAATTTCCCGGTCCGCATTTGAAGCATTCGACTTAGGATACCTCTCAAAAGACCGCGACCAGGTTGTCATACCGGGTAATCCACCAATTCAAAAGGCAAAAGAACGCGTGCTCGAATTGAGTAAAAGATACATTAAACCCAATCCTCACCTGGGCATAAAAGTAATTGGACAAAGCGGGCTGGCTTTGTTGTATGCGGCTGCCAATTCTATGAAGCGTGCAGGGTATGCATCAGACCACGACGTGTGTATTGCAAGAAAAATTGCCCATGTTTTGTGTGGAGGAGAATTGAGTTATCCCCAATTCGTTACAGAGGAATATCTTTTGGATCTGGAGCGGGAAGCGTTCCTGAGTTTGTGCACAGAGCCTAAAACTTTGGAAAGAATTCAATTTATGCTCGAAAACAATAAACCGCTACGGAACTAAGACTTATAGAATTGATTTATAGAATGTTTTGTCAATTAAGCCATTGTAGTAAATTTACAGTGCACAATAGTTCGAGCCATCATGAAAACTGAATTCTTAGCACCCGATTTATTCAATCAGCCTGCAGTAAAAACTGCCCAGATAAATGGTCAAAGTTATGAGTTGCAAGCGGGTGAAACCATTCTTCAATTCGTACGGAGGCATTTTGAGCCGAACCAGATTCCAACGCTCTGTGATGCCCCAAATCTCGAAGCTTTTGGGTCATGCAGGGTATGTAGTGTCGAGGTTTCCCGACCGGGTATTCCGGGCAAACGCACGGTAGCTTCTTGCCATACTCCTGTAGAAGAGGGTATGATTATAGAAACAGAAAGCGATTCCATCCAAAAATTAAGAAAAAATATCATAGAACTGGTCCTCACAGACCATCCTTTGGATTGCCTGACCTGTGAGGTGAACGGCAATTGCGAGCTTCAGGACGTAGCCGGCCGGGTTGGGATTCGCGAAGTACGTTATCCGGAAGGTAAGAATCACCTGGACCGGAAGAAGGATAAGAGTCATCCCTACATGACGTCTGACCTGTCCAAATGCATTATGTGCTACAGGTGTGTTCGCGCTTGTGACGAAGTGCAAGGCCAACTGGTTTTATCAGTCATGGGCCGGGGTTTCGATAGCCAGATCATCAAAGGGATGAACCAAAGTTTTATGGAATCGGATTGCGTCAGTTGCGGAGCATGTGCCCAGGCTTGTCCTACATCTGCAATTTCTGACGTATTCCAATCGAAAGCTTTGGTGGGTCAGGAAAAAGTCCGGACCGTTTGTACCTATTGTGGGGTTGGCTGCAATCTGGAAGTCAGTGTGAAGTCAGGCAAGGTTTTGAGTATACAGGCTCCCTACAATGCCCAAGTGAATCAAGGGCACACCTGTCTAAAAGGCCGCTATGCCTTCCGTTTTTACAATCATCCGGAACGATTAAAACATCCCATGATTCGAAAGAATGGGACTTTTGAAAAAGTGAGTTGGGAAGAAGCATATACCTACATCGCAGACAAATTGACTACAATCAAAGAAGAGTCTGGCCCCGATGCAATCGCAGGAATTTCCTCTGCAAGGTGTACCAATGAGGAAAATTACCTCATGCAAAAATTTATTCGTGCTGTAATTGGAACCAACAACATCGACGGTTGTGCAAGGGTTTGTCATTCACCTACTGCCTTGGGAATGCAAAGAAGCTTTGGTACAGGTGCAGCCACCAATAGCATTGAAGATTTAAAATATGCCGATGCCATTATGGTGATCGGAGCAAATCCAACCGAAGGCCACCCTGTGACAGGTGCAAAACTCAGGCAGTTTGCAATGAAGGGGAAAACGACCATCGTCATTGATCCGCGCCGCACCGAAATAGCGAAATATGCAACACACCATCTTCAGTTGCGACCCGGTACAAATGTTGCTGTTTTAAATATGATGTTGTATTACATCATCGAGCAGAACCTCATAAATACAGAATTTATTGACCATCGTACCGAGGGTTTTGAAGATTTTAAGAATAACATACGCGCTCTGAATATCGATGAACTGGAATCCATTTCAGGCGTTCCCAGGGAACAGGCAAAAGCCGCCGCTATTGCTTATGCAAGTTCTAAAGCTGCAATGAGCTTTCATGGTCTTGGCGTGACAGAGCATTATCAGGGTACGTACACGGTAATGTTAATTTGCGACTTGGCAATGATAACAGGAAACATAGGACGCAGGGGATGCGGTGTAAACCCACTTCGCGGGCAAAATAACGTGCAGGGCATGGCAGATATGGGTGTACAACCCTATCAGGGAGCCGGTTACCTGGATCATACAAAACCTGAAATTCAGGAAATGTATTCAAAGTTTTACGGAGTAAAGGTGCCTGCGGAAGCGGGCATGAAAATTCCGGATATGTATGATGCCGCACTCGAGGGCCGGCTTAAGGCAATGTGGATTGTAGGGGAAGACCTTGTTCAATCAGATCCCAATACGAATAAGGTGGTCGCTGCGCTGGAGTCCTTACAACTGTTAATTGTACAGGAACTCTTTATGACGGAAACCAGCAAACTTGCCCACGTAATATTGCCCGGTGCTTCCTTCCTTGAAAAGGAAGGGACCTTTACAAATGGGGAGCGGCGCATTCAGAAAGTCCAGAAAGTAGTGGAGCCTATTGGTGAGTCAAAATCTGACGGCCAAATCATCGTTGATATCATGAATCACATGGGATATCCTCAGGCAGATTACAGCGGGGACACTATGCTAAAAGAAATATCACAGATTGTTCCTTTTTTCGCTGGCGTAAAGTGGGATGAATTGGGGCCGAATGGAAAGCAATGGCCTGTGGCAGCGGATGGCAGTGATACAAAAATTCTACATGACAAAGAATTCAAAAGAGGGAAAGGGATGTTCGTTTTCAGAGAATATGTAGAAACACCTGAAGTGCTTGAATATTCCGAAGAATATCCGTTTATACTTACAACGAACCGTGTTTTGGAACATTATAATGCAGGCACAATGACGCGGAGAACGGGAAATGCAGAAATCGTAAAAGAAGATTTGTTGCTCATTCATCCTGCAGATGCAAAAAATCAACACATTTCAGACGGGGACCGCGTAGAGCTGAGCTCTGCTAGAGGAAAGATCACCATCAAAGCCAAAATTACCGATGAAGTCAAGCAAGGTGTGCTAAGCACCACCTTCCATTTTCCTGAACTTTTTGTCAATATCGTGACATCCTCTGTCCACGACTCCATTGCGAAGTGTCCGGAATACAAGGTGGTTTGCGTAAAAATCAGTAAAGTTCACAATTGAAGCAATAAACCCTGCCCTGAATCCGAAATCCAGGAATTACATTAAAGCGTTTAAGCCGGACATTCATGGTGGTGTAATTATCTAAAAGTGCGTATGGGCATCGACGATTTGAAGAGTTTATGGGTGGGCGATCGCGTTCAAATAATTTCCAGAAAGATACATGCCAGATTTGAAGGGATACACGCAGATGGGAGTGCAATACTGCGATATCATGATGAAATTTTGATCGTGGATCCTGTGGATTTAAAATTGGAGGATGAAGTTCCGGAAATTCCTGAAATACATTTTGATGAGTCCATTATGGAGAATAATGTAAAGGCACCGTTTCAGGTTTTGAAATCCCAAAGCATCTTTGAGCATGTAATTGACCTTCATTATGAAAAATTGGCTCCTGAACGCATTCAAAATCCACATGAACATATCATTGCCTTCCAAATTGAAAAATGTCAGGAATTTATTAATAAGGCCATACAACGCCGCTTCCCCTTTATCCGGATCATTCATGGAAAAGGGCAGGGAAAACTAAAGACAGCGGTCGAACAACTGTTAGCTCAATATAAGGAAGTGTACATGTACTCCACCACTCCTGATTTAGGAGCTGTTGAAGTCAGATTGGATTACCTTTGAAAAACTGTAAAAATATCAGGCCAGGATGAAAAGCATTTTATATCAGTTGATTGGTTGGATCTGCATGGGTTCTTATTTTTCGTGCCGGCCGGATTTTAGTAAAGAAAGTACACCGACTATTGGTGAAGTAGTTATTGGTTGTGATATCCAGTTTAAAGAGCTTGCACAGCAGGAAGAGGAAATTTTCGAACAGCAGTATAAATATGCCAAGGTTCATATAAAGTATTACAGTGAATCGGAGCTTTTTAAATATTGGCTTCTCGACAGCTTTAAAACGATCATTTGTTCCAGGTCATTAAACTCAGATGAAATACATTTTTTTAAAGTAAACCGCAAGGTAACACCTAGGCATTTTCCTTTTGCAATCGGTGCTTTGGCACTTGTAAGTAGTACAAATAGCAAAGACACAGCAATGACATTTGAGTCCCTGATTGAACTATGCGGGCGTCCACAGACCAAACAAGGCGGTTTTGACCAGCTCATACTGGAAGATACGAAATCAGGTATTTCCCATTATATGCTAGACCTGAGCAAAGACACGATTTTTAAGGGTTCGGTGTATGCGCTTGACAACAAGGAAACCCTATTTAACCATCTCCGTCAACATCCAAATGCACTTGCAGTTTTGGATTGGACTGCGTTTAGCGATTCGGACAATAAGCAGAAAAAGCAAGAATTGAAAGACTTGCAAATTATCAAGATCAGCAGGCCCAGAGATTCTACGCAAATGGGTTTTCTGGCTCCGGATCAATACCTTTTAAGGGATGGGATATATCCCCTGCAACGCACATGGCAATTTATCAGTATTTCCGGAAAATCGGACCTGGCCTTAGGATTTGCCTCGTTTGTTGCCGGGGAAATAGGGCAGCGAATTTTGCTCAAAGCAGGCCTTTTGCCCCTTTTTCAAACGGAACGATGGATTGAATTTAAAGAAGGTGATTATAGGGTCGTTCAATAGCTTATAATTTTATTTTGATGAAGCCGATTTTTTCCTTTCATTTTAGAATAAACGTCGGCCGAATGCTGTATTTGTTTCCATAAATTTTACAAATTGCAAGAACTCAATATTCCCGGCTTTGCATAGAGCAGATTGCCTCCTTTTGACGTTTTACTTTAAGTATATTTTAACCAGCGCATTTGAACGTGAGGCTCTTGATAACTGTCAAATGAATAATGAAATAATTCAAGAAGCTCACAAGGCAAAAATCTGTAAAACCATGAAAAAACTTAATTTTGCGCACATTTCTCAAATAAATCATGCACTCATGAACGCGAAGCACATTGGGATCTTTGTTTTTATTCTTTATTCCGCCCTATTACCGGGGCAAACTTTGGAAGAAGGAATGCGATATCTTGAAAACGAAAATTATAGGGCGGCCCTTACAAGTTTTCAAAAAGGAGCACAAATGGACCCTAAAAATTATATGTATCCTTTTTACATAGGTGAAGTGTATTATGCTCAGGACATGGCGAAAGAGGCTCGTGAAGCATATAGCAAAGGTCTTGAAATAAGCTCCAAGTGCGATGCTTGCGAAGTAGGTCTGGCTAAACTCCTGCTCGATGAGAATAAAATCCCGGAGGCGAAGAAGCATTTTGATGCAGCACTGAAAGGTAATAGCAAAAATGCGAGTGTGCAGGCATGGGTGGGGGCTGCTTATTTGTACAGTAAAAATCCTCAGATTGAGACCGCTCTTGAATATTTGGTCAAAGCAAGAGATCTGGATCCAAAGCAGTCCAAATATTGGATTTACCTTGGAGACGCATACCAGGCAAAAGGTGAACTTGGCCTCTCGATGACATCATTTGAAACTGCTGTTGAAAAAGATAAAAAGGATCTTGAAACCTATGTAAAAATGGCCCGAATCTGGGCTTCCAGTGCCAACCTTGATTTAGCCATAGAACGTCTTGAGGCTGCAATTAAAATAAATCCAAACTACGCAATTGCATACAAAGACTTATACGAATTGTATATCCGCAAGAAACGCCTGGATAAGGTAGTTCCTATATTGGAAAGGTATGTCGATTTGAGTGGATCTGATGTGGATGCAAAAGTCCGATTGGTTAAATTCCTGTGTTATCAGGCAAAAGATTATAACCGCGCAATATCAGAAGGTTTGAAAGTGCTAGAGACCAATCCGGAGCAATACACCTTGCATCGTTGGTTGGCCTGGTCTTATTTTGAAAATGGAGAATTTGCAAATGCACTCAAACAAAGCCAGGAACTGTATAAAGCCTTTGAAGCAGATCCTGTAAACCGTAAGCAATTTGCCAGTGATTATGAATTTGGCGGTAAATCAGCATTAAAATTGAAACAAAACGAGCTTGCAGAAAAGTATTTCCAAAAGCTTATCGAGTTGGAGCCTGGAAGGAGCAGTGAGATTATGGGCATATTAGCAAAAGCATATTACGATCAAAAGGATTATGCAAAATCTGAATACTGGTACAATAGAAAAAATGAACTGCAGGCATTGAGTGTGACAGAGCTCTTATACCTGGGTCTTTCTCAGAGAAACCTTATGAAATATGTTCAGGCGGATACCGTGTTTGGTAAAATTTTAGAAAAATCTCCAAGCTATGAATATGGGTGGTTGATTCGTGCAGATATCCAGAATAAAATGGATACTGCAGAACAGAAAGCATACTTCGCCAAACCATTTTATGAAAAATACATTGAACTTGCTTCTGCAAATCCGGAAAAAAATAAAGGAGGATTGATCGAAGCATATTTGTATATGGTCGTCTACCATGCTCAAAAAGAATCCTACGATACTGCAAAATCATATTGCGAAATGACCTTAAAACTGGATGCAGAGGAAAGCCGAGCCAAGGAATTTATGAAAATTCTATCCGGATCCGGATCAAAACCCAGGGGTAGATAATGCCTTGTTTTTTTTGAATGCAGGCTAACATTTGTTTGTTTCCTTGCTAAAATGATAAGCGGGATTACCAGTAGGTTTCCCGCTATTTTATTTCGAAGTTAAACAACTCGCGATCATTCAAAAATCCCTGCAGACGATCACCAATGTGAACTGCAGAAACACCGGCCGGAGTTCCAGTGAACAATAGATCTCCTTTATTCACCTTGAAAAATTTTGTGATATATTGGAGCATCCGGGGCACATCAAAAATCATATCTGTTGCATCACCAGACTGTACGGTTTCACCGTTTTTCAGCAAGTGGAACGTTAATTTACGGGTATCCATTTCATCAATTGGAATCCAGGTTCCTACAGCTGCAGAGTGATCAAAGCCTTTGCTGATTTCCCAGGGAAGGCTTTTTTCTTTGCAATTTTGCTGAAGGTCCCTGGCGGTAAAGTCAATACCTACGGTGACGTGACTGATGTAGGACCAGGCGTTTTCTTCCGGAATGGATTTGCCCTTCCTGCAAATTTTGAAGACCAGTTCAATTTCATGGTGAAGGTCTTTTGTAAAGTCCGGATAATAGAAAGGCTTATTATCATGTAGTAAAGCCGTGGCAGGTTTCATAAAAATGACCGGAGCTGAAGGAATCGCATTGTTTAATTCCTTTGCATGCTCCGCATAGTTTCTTCCGATACAAAAAATAGTCACTGGTTGTCGTTTTATGTGCAGTCAATAAGGGTATGAGTGGAATACATGTGTCACAAACTTGGTATCCGTACAGTTAGGCCAAACCCGTAAGTAGTTTCACTTCCGAAACCGTTTTAGCGGCCCGTTCACGTATTTTGGCGGAAGATTGTTTGATGATATTTTTAATTTCTTTTTTATGCGCCAACATGTCCTGTTTTCTTGAATGCAGAGGTTCAACAAGTTCTATCAACCCATCTGCAACTGCATCTTTGAGCTGACTATAGCTTAAGTTGCGGTTTACATACATGTTTAAAAGCGTTTCATAAGATGTACTTCCGGAGGCTTTCAGCAAAATGAAAAGGTTCTCTACTCCGGGACTCATTTTCGAAGGATCTACCTCTCCCGTATCTGTAACAGCGGAGCGTATTTGCTTCCGGATTTGATCCGGGGCTGCAAATACATCAATGTAGTGTTTCTCGCCTGCACTTGCACTCATTTTGCGGCTGGGATCAGCTGTCGACATAATTTTTGGAGTTTCGGTATACAATCCTTCAGGCAACGTAAAATAATTTTTACCGGTAACATAGTTGAAACGGTCGGCAATATTGCGACTCAGTTCCAAATGTTGTTCCTGATCTTTACCAACCGGAACGTAATCGGCATTATAAATAAGAATGTCTGCTGCCTGTAAAACAGGATAGATAAACAAGCCAGCTGAAACAAATAGGTCCTTGTCTTTTTCTTTAATCTGCTGGGTCTTATCCTTGAACTGTGTCATCCGGCTTAACTCTCCATAACTGCACATGCAGGAGAGTATCCATGCCAATTCGGTATGTTCCGGTACATAGCTCTGGATGAAAACATGCTCTGGTTTAATACCACATGCCAACAAATTAATTGCCAAATCCCACACGTTCTCGCGCAGCTTTACGGCATTGTAGGGCATTGTCATCGCATGATAATCCACAATGCTGTAAATGCAATCATAATTTTCCTGCAAGTTGACCCAATTTTGAATAGCACCGAAATACCGTCCAAAATGGAGTTTTCCAGTTGGCTGTATGCCGCTAAGAATCACTTTTTTTTGTTGGTCCATATACCCTGTTCTCGTTATTTATATGCGATGCAACTGATTTCAATCTGGACAAATTTGGGCAATTCGGCAACCTGGACCAATTCGCGCGCGGGTGCCCCCTCCGAAGAAAAATAGCTTGCATAAACGGCATTGATTGCTGCAAACTGGTTCATGTCTTTTACAAAGACGGAACACTTTACCACGTGTTCAAAACCCATGTCCGCAGCTTCCAGGATCGCTTGAATATTATCCAAAACCCGATGGGTCTCCTCCTGTATATTTTGGTTTTGCAGTGCACCGGTTTTTGGATCCAGCGCAATCTGCCCGGAAATATATAGCGTGCGGTCAACCTGGATAGCCTGGCTGTAAGGACCTATAGGTTTTGGGGCTTTTTCTGTATAAATGATCTTTTTCATAGGAAAGAGTTTATAAAACAAAAAGCTCCTCATATAAGATATGGGAGCTTTTTCAGATACTTAATTTTAGGATCAGGCCTGTTCTTCCGTAGCGCCTTGGGCTGCTCCCTGGATGACCACATTGCCTTTGTAATACATACTGCCCTCATGCCAGTACGCATGGTGCAAAATATGGCTTACACCTGTTGTTTTGCAGGTCGCAATCTGCGGAGTTTCCGCTTTATAGTGCGTCCTTCTTTTTCTTTTTCTTTGTTTGGAGTGCCTCCATTTTGGATTTGGCATAACAAAAAGTTTTAATTCGATTCAAAATTCTTTAATCCTTCCCATATCGATGGATCGTATTGCGGGCCGTTATCGGTCTGGATTCGGTCCAATACCTCCCGATCGCAGGGTGGATTTTCCATTTTCGCGCAATCTATGGTTTGGGAGATGGGTCGTGAAAGGCAGATGTATTCATAGATCACATCTGCTAATTTCAGTTCCGTTTCCTCCGGTGAGATACAGATCAAACTGGGGTCGGACAAAGCATCTGTTCCGGTTTTAACATACAGGTTGTACGTGGCCTGAACAGGGATGTCTATGGCTGCAAGACAACGGTCGCAAACAGAGTGGTAACTCCCTTTGATCATCATCTGAATTGTAGATAGATCCTCCTGTTTGTCCAAAAGAACCTCCACTTCAAACTGACCGCGTCTGATTGGGCTTGCTTCAAAATGATCAAAAAATGAAGCTCCAACCTGCCATTTGAACTGATGAACCCCATTCCGCAAACTTTTTAGCGGAATTGCATACGCTTTAAAGGGATCCATAATAACGCTTTAAAAATGGACTGCAAAGATATAAAAATCTTCAATTTTCAGAGCCCTTGGGCTAAAATTCTGAAAATTAGATGCAGATCACAGATGTTTAACAAATGGAATAGCCTCAGATTGGCCTTCGATGCGAAGATAATAATAGCCATCGGGTAGAAAATGGATAGGGACTTCCCCCCCAACGACACCTTCCCAATGTTTCTGACCTAATGGGCCCCAAATAGATCCCCTTTTTGATACACATAAACCCTCTACGCGCAGGGATTCAGAAACCGGATTGGTGATTAAACGGGGCCTGATGGACTGGTGATGTATATCTTCATCGGCCACGGGATTGTTGCATATGACCCGGTTAAGTAAGGCCCACATTTGGTTACAAAGAATGATGGGTACATCGTCGAATCCGGTTCCGTTTGATGTGCCCATGCGAAGTACTACCAAATTTTGACTGGGTACAACACATAGCAACTGGCCATTTTTGCCAATTCCTGCAAACATGTCTTTCGGTGCCTCAGGAGCATAGGAGCCGGTAAATCGAACTTGCAATCCGGGAAGCATGAAGGAAGCTTTACCGTTTAGCCACCACAAGTATCCATAGGATTCGTTGAGAGACTGGGACGGGTTCACCATCGCATTGAAATAGGATTGGTCATGCAGGAGGCTGTCTCCATTCCAAATGCCTTTATTTAATACAAGGAGGCCAAATCGAGCCATACTTCGTGCTGTCGAGGCAAAAACATTATCAAATCCGGATGTAAACCATAGACCGTTCATACCGGTACGGGACTTCAATCTGGTTTGAATATAGCTTTGTTCGTTTAGACCCGTTGCTTTGGTAAGTACATCGCGGAGTAGGGTGTATGGCGCATTGTGGTATGCCCAGCGGGAACCTGCATCCGATTTGTAGACCAGGCAGGAAGATTGTGTGCAGTGGTTATCCGCAACGCCGTCGTCCAATCCGGAACTCATCGTGAGTTGATGCCATATTGTGATCAGATCTTCTTTGTCTTGTGGGCAAGAAGTCCAGCCTTTTCCTAAATATGCTGAAGTCTTATCGGTGAGCTTAAGTGCACCTTCTTGCTGTGCCATTCCGATCAGAAATGCGGTAAGTGTTTTCCCCGCAGAAGCCCAATACCAAAGGGAGTCTTTGGTGAAGGTATCGAAGTATTTTTCAAGTACAATTTTTCCATCCTTTAAAACGATAAAAGCTTTACTCTGTTCGGATTCCAAAAACTGATACAAGGAATCTATGCTTTCGCTGCACCAGCGCAATGAAGAAGGATCAGTGGTTTGCCACTCAGGACCTGACAATGGAGGGAAATACAATTTCTGGGCATCCAGAACAAATGGAAATAACAATATAAAACAAAAAATATATCGAAACATAGTATGCTTTAGATCTGCAACATCAAAATTAGTTTAAGTTGGGAATACCAAAAATTTATTAAAAACGAGTAGACAGCTTGCTATGAAGTAATCTTGAGTTGAATCTTGGCTATAAATAAAAAAGCCTTCCGGATTTCCGGAAGGCTTTTAAAAGTTGTTTGAGTTTGATTAGAAGCGGTATTCCAAACCGAAACTAACATCGCTCATGCTCAGACCAATGCCAAACGTACCGAAAGCATCTCCGTCGCCAACAGTTGTGCTGTTGTAACCAATGCGTCCGAAACGGCTGTTCAAATTCCATTTTTCACCAATCATGTAGGTAAATCCTGGAGCAACACGGATGTCGATTTCCTTTGTTTCAACTTCTGCAGCATCTTTTGCTGTGTTGTACGCAACACCAGGAGCAAGATACAGGTTGAATTTGTCACCCATGCTGATGGAATAACGCAATTCAGCGCCTACACCAAATTCACTGGTTTTTGTGTCAGCGATTTTGTCTTTGTGGCTACCGATGTTGATTCCAACTACAAGCGCCATTTTGTCACTCAGGTCATATCCAAAGTGAGGAGTCAGGCCGAAATGGCTTTCAGCATCGTTGCTGTGGAATGCAAGGTCAATTCCCGTGAAGAGTTTGCCTTGAGCAAAAGAAGATATGCTCAAACCGAGGAGCATCATTAAAGGTAAAATGAGTTTTTTCATAATTAAAGAAGTCTACGTTTTGTTAAAAAATAATAATAATAAGGTTTATTAAAAATTAAAAATGATACCATAATCCGAAGCTCAGGCTGCTCATGTTCAAGTCAACTTCAAACTGCGTAGCAGCATCAAAATCTCCCACTTTTGTGGAATTGTAATTCAGCAGGCCCATTTCGGCATTCAGCGACCATTTGTCGGACATCATGTAAGAAATACCCGGACTGAGGGACACATTGAACGTATTTGTTTTGATATCATTTGTGCCATCATCGGACTTCAAGCTTGCGTAATCCACTCCAGGTGCAATGTAGAAGTAGAAATTATCGCCACTATGCCAGCAATAGCGGTATTGAGCACCTATTCCAAAACCACTTAAAGTCAATTCAGGAGATTGGGTTTTGTCTTTATTAGAGGAATAGAAAATGCCACCAACAAGAGCGGAATTGTCATTTAGCCAATATCCGATTCGGGGTCCAAGAAGAAAAGTACTTTCGTTGTCGTTCGATGAAAAGCCTAGATCAAGACCCCCAAACATCTTGCTTTGAGCAGATAATCCGGAGCCAAAAAGGACTAGGAAGAGAAAAGCAAGTAAAAGTTGTTTTTTCATAATGAGTAAGTTTTGCGTTAAGAAAAGGGCTAAAACAATGCAAGTTTAACATTATGTTGAACTCCTGCAAAACTTTCATTAACTTTTTTTACACATATAGCGGGTTGCCACTCAGCCAAAAGCATCTAAGAAACCATCAATTTGGAAGTCCAAAAACCTAATCCTTTGATTGACTAATGATTATATGGAAGGGTACGAATAGATCAGGAATAGCTGGTTTTAAGCTGAGATTCCGCCCCAAAACGTTCAATTGCAAGCTGAATCAGACGGTCTATCAATTCCGGATAGCTGATTCCGGAATGCGCCCACATTTTGGGATACATGCTGATTTCCGTAAAACCGGGCAAGGTGTTTATCTCATTTACCAGAAATGTTCCATCTTCTGTCAAAAAGCAGTCTACGCGGCCTAAGCCTTCACAACACAACGTTTTAAAGGTTTTTATAGCCAGAGACCTTACCTCTTCTGTTTGTTCTGGTGTAAGTCGTGCGGGGATTTCGGTTCGGGATGCTTTTTCATCGAGATATTTGGCCTCATAGGAATAAAAATTATGGTGACTGATTACTTCACCCGGAACGGATGCCATTGGATGATCGTTTCCAAGTACAGCACACTCTATTTCTCTGCCTGAAATGAACTCTTCGACAATAATTTTTCTATCAAAACCGAATGCCAGACGCAGGGCAGCGGAAAATTCTGCTTCATTTTCTACCTTAGAAATACCTACACTGGAGCCCAAATTTGCGGGCTTAACAAAAATAGGAAGGCCCAATTCTTTTTCAATCGCATCAAATTTGGGTTCGGGATCATTTTTATGAAGACAGATAAATTTTCCAATGGGAATACCTGCTTCGCGCAATAACCGCTTCATGACATCCTTGTCCATTCCAACCGCAGAGCCCAGGACGCCTGCACCTACAAAAGGAACATTGGCTAGCTTTAGTAAGCCCTGTACTGTTCCGTCTTCTCCAAATGGTCCATGCAAGATCGGAAATACAACATCCAATTGGGCAAAGTGCTCTTTGGTATCTGTAGGAATTAAAGTACCCTCGCTTTGAGGACCCAATACAACCGTAGAATGTCCCGTTTTCTCAGGCAAAGATGTTCCACTGGAGATCGCTTCATTGAGACTTCGTTCGTTCAGGACATGCCAGGCCCCTTTTTTATCAATATGAATCAAAACAGGCTGGTATTTGTTTCGATCCAACGCATCCAGTACGTTTTTCGCGGATAAAATAGAAATTTCATGTTCTGCGGATTTGCCTCCAAATACGATTCCAATGTTCAACTTCTTATGTTCCATAGCTATGGGTATTATGCATTCTTGTGAGCAAAGGTATAATACATTATATAATTTTATAATATGTAAATTATTCCTTCAGGAAATCTCATAAACTGGTCATGGCAGCATATGCCGAGAATTCCCTTAACTTTGGCATTCGATTGCAAGTTCGTTATGTCATAGCAAGAATGGTAAGTTTTCTTCATGAAAAAAGATAACCTGGGTTTCCGTTTTTCTGAGCTTATTCCTTTTTTAAAAAGCAAAAGCTTTGGTCATACAATGCTTCGCTTTGGTATAGTGGTCCTCCTACTTTGGGTATTGCACTCCATTTTTCTTAGACTCTACACCAATCACGGCCAGAAATTAAAAATGCCCAAGTATATTGGCGTTTATCTTGATAAAGCAACTGAACATGCCCACTCCAAAGGGTATGAAGTTCAGGTGCTGGATTCGATATTCATCAATGGAAAACCCGGAGGCATTGTGCTTTCCCAAATTCCAAGGGAAGGTTCCATGGTAAAAAAAGGCCGTACTATTTACGTAAGTGTAAGCAAGTTCCATGCAGAACAATTTCTTTCTTCAGAATTGCCTATATTGTATGGTAAAAATTTTAGGTTTAAACGGGACGAACTGCACAATTTGTTTGATCTGAACACAAGAATAATCGAAGGGAAATACGATCCGGGACCTGAAGGTCATATTCTCGAAGTATATTATCATGGCCAACGTATATCGGATAATGAAATGCGTAAGGAAGATGTGTTGATAAATAGAGGCGATACCCTGGATTTTATCATTTCAATGTCCAGTGGCGGAAAAATTGATGTTCCGGACTTGCTTTGCAAAACAATGGCTGAAGTGGAATTTTTATTAAGCAGTTATAAACTGGAGCTGGGTGCCGTAGAACAGCTGGAGTCTGTCGACGATGTCCCATCTTCTTATGTTGCCGAACAATCACCTAAGCCGGGAGAATCCGTTTTGTTTAACACCAAGGTGGATGTAAAAATTTCACAGACGAAACCAGCTCAATGTAACTAATCGTTTAAGATCGAATTAATAATTGAATTATGGAAGACATTAGCGTGCAGGAATTGAAAAAACGCCTGGATCAAGGTGAAAAAATCTTTTTGGTAGATGTTCGGGAGCCTTATGAACATGAAGAATTCAATATTGGAGGAGAACTGGCTCCATTACAATCCGCATTACCTGTAAAAATTTCGGAATGGCGCGATCGAAATCAGGAAGAAATAATAGTATACTGCCGCAGTGGTAACCGGAGCAATATGGCAAAAATGTTGATGACCCAGGCAGGGTATACCAATGTAAGAAACCTTTTAGGCGGAATGATTGCCTGGAGAGATTCCTTTTCCTCCTGACCACACGTTCACAGATGATTCAAAACCCCAGGGAAATCGGATACAGGGGTGAGTTGTTGGCAGTGGAGTATTTGCTGAACAGCCAATATCGCATACTTGAACGAAATTGGCGATTCAGTAAGGCCGAGGTGGATATTATTGCAGAGAAATCAGGTGTGCTGATTTTTATTGAAGTTAAAACGCGTAGTGGGGATCGGTATGGTGATCCGGAGAGTTTTATTACAACCAGCAAGGAACGTTTGATGCAAGACGCCGCAGCGGCATACATGCATGAAAAAAATTACAATTGGGAAATCCGTTTTGATGTTATTGGAATTTTAATCGAAAGCAATGGCACGTTCCAGTTACGGCATTTTGAGGATGTGTTTTTTTAATTCTCCCGCATGTGCACGTTGCATGTGCTCACACTAATTGGAGAACACTAACAATTGTTAGTATCTTTAAACCACCCCGCATACATATTGTAATTTTCAGAAGTTCGTTTTATATAAAATGCAAAATCTTCTTCATCCAGTGCCTTTATTTTTTTTGCCGGGACTCCTCCGTAGATATATCCCGATTCAAGCCTTGCGTTTTCAAGGACCACTGCACCTGCTGCAATGAGCACATTGGATTCCACGTGGGCATGGTCCATGACGATGGCTCCCATTCCAACAAGCACGTCGGCTTCGATGCGGCATCCGTGTACAATGGCCCGGTGCCCTATGGAAACGCGGTCTCCAACTGAAGTAGCGGCTTTCTGATAGGTGCAGTGAATGATTGCACCATCCTGAATATTGACATCATGTCCGATTCGGATTTCATGTACATCCCCACGGACGACTGCCTGGAACCACACACTGCATCGGTCACCCATGATCACATCACCAATAAGGCTGGCGTTGGGAGCAATAAAACAATCTGAACCCCAACGAGGTGTCTTATCCCCAACGGGCAAAATCAAAGGACTCATTTCTTTTGCATGTAATTATAAAATTAAAGATCGTTGCGGCTTTACTTCATTCTGCTTACAATATAACCCTCATCCGCGAGCAATTGCAGAATGCCTTTATGTCCTCCTAAATGTCCCGCGCCAACCGCAAAAAAGCAGCTTCCTTTTTCCATCTCGAGCTTCATTTTTGGAATCCAGTTTTTGTTCCGCTCAAATAGCAATACATCGAGATAGGGATTTAAACTGCTGTCTTCTTTTTCCACGGACTCGCTCATCTGCTCTAAATCCTGTTTTGTATATTGATCAAACATCAGATCTGTTTGATCGTTCTTTGATGTGTCTGCCGCTATGGCATCTAGCAACATTTTAGCCTGGACTGCATATGGAATTTTATCAAAGATGGAGAGCTGAAAATCGATGGTCTCCAATCCAAGCAATTCCTTGTTGTTTTTCTCCGCCATTTGACTTAACTCCATTTCGTAGGATTTAAAACTACCCTCTTTTAAGGCCATCGGATTTCCGTCCGTACCTGCTAACGCACTCAAAAAAAGAGGCTTCATCCGTTCCAGCATCATCATGGGCAAGCCCATCTGATCAAAATAGTTTTTAATTTTCTCGTATTCCTCTTGCTTAAGTAAATCACTCAGGCGCAGCTCATCGTCCATAAATACTTTATCCATAATGCCCATGATTTTGCCCAGGTCGTTCATGTCATCCATGTCAATTTCCATGAAAATACGGGGGCATTGTTTGAAAGCAGCATCAAAACCTGATGGCAGAAAATATTTTTCCTTTGGAATCATATGGATGGTTCCAAAGACATAGGATATCGTCGATTGCCCGGGTTTTTCAACTTTCCACAACAAACCTTCCTTAAATCGGGCTTCCCTTTGCTGACCAATTGCCAGTGTTTGAATAAATAGGATTCCCGCGATAGCTGACCACCATTTCATAGATTATAAATTAGGCACGATTTTGTAACATCCATTCGTAAAATAGAATTCCTGCAGCAACGGAAACGTTTAAGGATTCGATTTCTCCAATTTGGGGAATTTTTATTTTTTCATCCGCAATCTGCAGGATTTCATTTGAAACACCCAACCCCTCTGCACCCAGAACTAAGGCTAAAGGTCTTTTCAAATCCGTTTGTCTGATTTCCTGTTGCGCTTTCTCACTGGCACATAAGATAACAACTCCGGATGATTTGAGTTGTTTCAAACTGTGTAAAAGACTTTTTTCCCTGCAAACCGGAATCCGGAGTAAGGCACCTGCGGAGGCCTTGATGGACTCCCCGTTTATCGGGGCGCTGTTTTTCTGACCAATCACCAGTCCATGCATTCCGAATATTTCGGCTGACCGCGCAATGGCACCAAAATTTCGGACATCAGTTATTCCATCGCAAATAGCAAGCGCTGGCGAAAGGCCATTAAAAAACAGACCATCCACCAAATTTCCCAAATCTCTGAAGTCTACCGGAGCCGTCAGCCCGATTACACCTTGATGCTGTAAACGCGTGATCCGGTCCAGCTTTGCACGGGGCACCTCCACAACGGGAATTTTATGAGATCTCGCCAATTTGAGCAGGAGTCCCAGGTCTTCCCGTTCCAATGTTTCAGAAAGAAATATTTTTTGAATATCGGTTCCGGCAGCGATTGCTTCTTTCAAAGCGTTCTTCCCCAGAATCAAATCTTTTTTGTCCATATGGTCGTTAAAATTATTGTTAATTTTACAATTCGCTAAAAATCCACATTCATGAAAGTTAAAATGTATATTTTATTATTTATTAGCATTTTACATATAAGTTATTATTTAAATGCTCAAAAACAAACGCCTCTGGACCTTGCACTCCGGACCATTGAACAGAATGCACCCTCCCTTGGGCTGCAGGCAGAAGATATTTCAGACCTGGCTGTTTCTGATATGTACAGCTCCAGTCATAATGGAGTGCAGCATGTCTATCTGATTCAGAGGTATAAAGGTATACCGATACACAATTCCATAACCTCCCTGCACATTACAAAAGAGGGAAAGGTCTTTGACAGCCCTTCCCGCTTCTATAGTCATGTATCCAGCCGAATAAACGCTGTGAAACCTAAGATTTCAGAAACCGATGCACTCACTTACATCGTGCGGGATCTCGATATTCCAAATGCCATTATTCCAAAAAATGTGCGTAGAACAAATGAGGGTTTAAAAGAAATTGAAAAGACGAATTTTACGCATTCCGCTATTCCGGTTAAATTGGTCTATGTGGAAGATAAAGAGGGCAATTTACGCCTGGCATGGGACTTGAATTTGGATGTGGTCACCTCAGATGATTACTGGTCCATTCGCGTGGATGCAATCAATGGAAATATACTGGATAAGCACAATTTAACTGTAAAATGTAGTTTTGACCATCCGGGTCACTCGAATTGCATCACCAGGGAAAAAGCATTCAATCCAAATCCAAAACCTGTTCAGCAGGTTTTGACGGAAATCAACACTCAAGTTGCGATGCCTTCGGCGCCCAACAGCTACAAAGTGGTTGCGTTGCCCGCAGAAAGTCCGAAACACGCTCCCCTGTCTTTAGTAGTAAATCCTGCAATTCCATCTGCTTCCCCTTATGGCTGGCATGATACCGATGGAAAAGCCGGTGCAGAATATCAAATTACCAGAGGAAACAACGTCTGGGCGTATCTTGACCGCAATGCAGACAACTCGTCTGATGGCAACGAACCCGATGGCGGTGCTGATCTCATTTTTGATTTTCCATACGACCCCAATGGGGAGCCGGATTCATATACAAAAGCGGCAACAACAAATCTGTTCTACCTCTGCAATATGGTACATGATATCACTTATGGATTTGGATTTGACGAGGCAGCAGGGAACTTTCAAATGAATAATTATGGCAAATCTGGTGCAGGGAATGATGCTGTCAGGGCGGAAGCTCAAGATGGATCAGGTACCGATAATGCCAATTTTTCTACACCTGCGGATGGAAGCAGTGGACGCATGCAAATGTATTTATGGCTCGCCTCCCAGGAAGAAACTTATATAACCTTCCCGGATTCTTTGGCTTCGCCAATCGATTGCAGAAGGGGGGGATTTGGTCCGGCACCATCTGATACTCCGCTGGAAGCAGATGTAGTTATTGGGAATGACCACTCCGGAACTCCAACATTAGGATGTTCAAATGGATTTCGCCGGGATGAAGTGGGTGGTAAGATCGTTCTTATCGACCGCGGTACCTGCGAATTTGGACAAAAGTCCCTCAATGCCCAGAAAGCCGGAGCTGCCGCAGTTATCATCTGTAATTTTGAAGATGCATTTGTAAACATGGGAGCAGGTGCAGTAGGAGGACAAGTGACCATTCCTGCTTATTTCACCACAAAGTCTATTTGCAATCGTTTGAAACTGATGGTCCAAAATGGAGGTCTGAAAATTGAAATCAAAAAGCCTGGTCTCAATGCAGGTCCTGATAGCCTTGATGGCGATTTCGACAACGGAATTATTGCCCATGAATTCGGCCATGGAATTTCAAACAGGCTTACTGGAGGTCCGGCAGCTGCAAATTGTTTGAATAATGGAGAGCAAATGGGTGAAGGTTGGAGTGATTTTATGAGTCTCATTTTTACTGCCAAACCCGGCGACAAAGGAACGGATTCAAGAGGAATTGGAACCTATGCGTTGAATGAACGCCCTGATGGTTATGGCATCCGCAGAAGACCGTATTCCACAGACATGTCCGTTAATGAATTTACGTACAAGAATATCAATCCTGAAGTGCATGATTTGGGTGAAGTGTGGACTACAGTATTGTGGGATTTGTACTGGGCACTTTCTGATAAATATGGTTATGATCCTACGTTCAGTAATAAAAATGCAGGAAACAATATTTGCATCCAATTGGTATTTGATGGTATGAAAATCCAGCCTTGCCGTCCCGGCTTCCTCGATGGCAGAGATGCGATTCTGAAAGCGGACTCCATCAATAATAAAGCTGCTAACGCTTGTTTGATCTGGAATGTGTTTGCCCGCAGAGGTATGGGATATTTTGCAAAGCAAGGCTCAAACAATACGGTGAATGACGAGACAGAAAGTTTTCTTGCCGCGCCGATATGTATTAATAAAGTTTTAATTAGCAAAACTGCGGGATACTATAAAGATGCCACTACCTTCGTGCGTACAGATGTCGTGAAGCCTGGCGAAGAGTATTCCATAACCATTGATATCAATAATTTCAAGCCGGGTGCAGTAACCAACCTGAATGTACGGGATGTGATTCCTGCAGGTTGTACCTATGTCCCCGGGTCAGCCAGTGTTGTTCCCCAGATTAATGGGAATGAGCTGGTTTGGTCTTTTGCTCAATTAAAATCCCTTGAAACACGCCGCATCAGTTATCGCATTAAAAGCAGCAGCTCCATTGCTTCTACTACATTGTGGTATGACGACATGCAAAATGGAGATTCCAATTGGGATTATGACCTGTTTAAGGGACAACTGACTTGGTATCTGGAAGATGGTTTTGGAGTAGATCAATCTTATGCATGGATAGCCGAAGAAAAGGAAGGTTATTCCAATGATACATACCTGCGTACAAAAAATCCTTTCCGTGTTGCAAAAGACCATACATCCCTTCTTTTCTATCATTTTTACAATACAGAGAAAGGTTTCGATGGGGGTCTGGTGGAAGTGTCCACAGATGGTACATTTTGGGAGACAGCTACACAGGATCAGTTTTCGCTAAACGGCTATACAGGTCTTATTGATTATCAAACATTCGTTGTTCCAAACCTGAACGCATTCTCTGGTCAGAGTGGTGGATTCATTCCTACTGTATTGGATCTTACGAAGTATAAGGGTAAAGATGTGTATGTCCGTTACCGCTTTGGTCATGACAGCCTGAATGTGAGTCCAGACCGAAATCAGCTGTTAGGCTGGGTTGTGGACAATGTGGAATATATCCAACCTGAATTTTACAATTCCCAGGTTTGTCTGACTACTTCAGAAGGAGATAATGAATGCACCAGTTTGTTCGGTAAAGGAGTGCTTGCAGATTCAGATAAAATTGTGGACTCCAAGGAGACGAATTCCAAAGCTTCTGTGCGTATCTATCCGAATCCTGCACAAGATAAAATTGCCATGCGTTTTGAACCTGAAATGGGAATTGAGCGCATCGTATTCTCGAATGTAAATGGACAGGTATTAAAATCCATTTCCGTCCAAACTGAAACATTTCTGAGTCTTGATGTGAAGGATCTTCCAAAGGGAGTTCTCATTATTGAAGCGAGAGGAAAATCAAAATCGTTTATACAAAAACTGATTCTGCACTAATCCATTTTTAAAGTAATAAAAAAACCCTGGACGTAGGTGCTGCGTTCAGGGTTTTTTATTCAAGAGACAACCTTGCATTCTCGTATACTATGGTTCGAATACCTGGATTTTTCTTGTGATTTCTATAAATTCTTTTGTGAATTTACCTTCATATCGGGTGGCCCTGATGATGTGATTGTCAATCCAATGGTAATTGCCACCTCTCGGTTTGTTCAATAACAAATAGTGATACCTAAAACCTTTTTCAGTGAGCCATTTCTCTGTAATTTCTTTATGCTCATTGGTGCGTGAAGTAAAAAAGGTAATGATGTGGCCTTCGTCAAACCATTCGTTGATTACCTTAACAGCGTCCGGATATGCTTCTGCAGTAACCATACGTTCTGGCTCCTCATTTGGTATGTCTTCGCAAATGGTGCCGTCGATGTCAATCAGGAAATTTTTCACGCCTTCCGGCAGTGTTGGTGAAATCAACTTGCCCTGTTCATCGAAGAGTTGGTGTAAATGTTCCATAGAAGCTTTTAGAAAAAAATAAGTTCGATTTCATGATTACTCTTCTTCAGATTGAAGTGTATCTTTTTCAGTTGATGTGGGTTCTTCGGCACCAGCAGAATGCGATTCAGGCAAGGATGTTTCTCCTTGTTCCTGAGGTTTGTGGTCTTTTTTACGGGATCCTTTTTTTGAAGATTTTATTTCTTCGGCAGCTTTAGTTAATTTTTCCTGAATCGCTTCAGGAATTTGATCTTGTGCAGCATGAATGGTCTCGGAAATATGTGCTTTAATTTTCTCTTTTTCTTCTTCTACTTTTTCTTTTCTTTCGATCCGCTTTTGTGTCTTCTCTTCGCGTTTTTTCAATTTGGTGGAAAGCAATTCGAGTTTTTCTTTTGTTTCCAGCAACTCATTGAGTTTGGCTTGCTTCGATTTAAGACGTTCCTCAATCAATTTGATTTTGGCAACTCTGATTTGTGCTTCCAATTGTCCATCCGTTGTGGCAATTCTTCGATTTTCAAAATCAATATTTTTTTGTTCGAAAGCAATGGATTGTTCCAGTTTTTTAATTGCGCCCAGCAAACCTTCAAATCGTTTGCTAAGACGTTCCGCTGCGTTGCCATGATCCTCCTGATTTCCGGATCGTTTTTCCCTGCGTTCTCGGATCGCTTTAAATCCTTCGTTGAGTTTCGTCATGATATGCTGGCGATCTGAACGGAGCATATCCTTTGTTTTTAATTCATTTTGAATTTGTACCAATTCTTCAAACAGTGGTTTTAGCACCGCACCTGCTTCAATCCTTTTCAGAACCTCATCAATTCTTTGCTGGATGCTCTGAAAGACTTCTTTGGACTTTTGCTGAAGTTCTGAATGCCGAGCCTTGCGTAGTTTCTTGAGCTCTTCGAACAGGGAGTTTGTTTTTTCTTTAAGGGAATCGGCATGATCCCGCATCAGGTTCTTGTCAAATATATGCTGTTGTACATTGGCCCAGAGATTTCGCAATTCTTCCCATAAACCTTCATCATACTCTTCGAGTCTTTTGATTTTATCACCGATATCTTCTAATTCGGATTTATAATTGCGGTATAATTTATTTGATAAAACGACAAAATGCCATTCAAGCTGTGCGCGTTGAATGACGTCCGACTTTTCAACCTTGAGGTCTTCAGGGAGAATCGCATCCGCCATCGTCAACTCTGTAACCCTGTGACTCGCAGAGTCGGGCAACTGAAGATCGGATCCCTCTCTCCATTGAGACATCATCTGGTTGTAAAAATCTTCAGAGATATCCTTATCCGGAATACTCCAAATATCTATTTTGTTTTCGTCTGCATTGAGGGCAATTGCGAGCAATACCCTTTCTTCTTTTTCATTGGTCCCCCAAATCACCAACCTGGATCTCATTCGTTCGGATTTTACCTGTCAAAAATTATTTTCTAATGTCCTCTCCATCAGAGGATTGGATGAAATTATTTAGAGTTGCGCATCGGTTTGCTTTCGGCAAAACGATCTTTACCGCCATGTATAACGATTAAAGGGTGCAAAAATCAATCCAAAAACTGATAAAAACCAATTTTTCAGGCCGATCTTCCTTTTACGAAGCCATCCTGAATCAATTTTAAAGCAATCTGGACCGCGTTGGTTGCGGCTCCTTTTCGAAGATTGTCGGCTGTAATCCATAGATTCAGGCTCTTCGGCTGGGATTCATCGCGGCGGATGCGACCAACAAACACTTCGTTCTTATTTTTTGCCAATTGTGGTGTTGGGTATTCAAAATTTTCAGGTTGATCTAATACGACAACTCCCGGAGAGGCCTTCAATATTGATTTGACCTCAGCAAGATCATACTCGTTCCGGAACTCCACATTCACAGATTCGGAATGACCCCCATGAACCGGAACGCGAACAGCTGTTGCAGTGATTTGCAGATCAGGTGCTTCGAGAATTTTTCGCGTTTCATGGACGAGTTTCATTTCTTCTTTTGTATATGCATTTTCTAAAAACACGTCGCATTGCGGAATGCAATTTTCAAAAATCGGGTGGTGATATGCCCTGGGCTCCGGAGGTGTGCGCCCTTCTTTTTCCGCTTCATATTGTTGCACGGCTTTCATACCCGTCCCTGTAAAAGATTGATATGTGGAAATTACCAGACGTCGAATGGAATATTTTCTATGGAGCATGTGCAATGCGGCTACCATCTGGATGGTGCTGCAGTTGGGATTTGCGATAATTCGTTTGGAACCTTCAAGTGTATGTGCATTGATTTCAGGAACCACCAGAGGACATCCGGGGTCCATCCTCCAGGCGGATGAATTGTCCACCACATAACAACCTACTGCAGCCAATTTTGGAGCCCATTCCAATGAGGTGCTACCTCCTGCTGAAAAAATGGCAATGTCAGGTTTTAATTCAAGCAATGCATCCAATCCAATTACCTCATGTGAAAGTCCTTTCCATTGGATCCGTTTTCCTACAGAGCGCTCAGATGCTACAAAACTAATGCGGTCATAAGGAACATGAAATTCTTCCAAAACCTCAAGTACCACCTGACCTACCAAACCCGTAACACCAACAACTGCTAAATGCATAAAACAAATTTTTGCAAAGGTAAATAGTGCATTCTGAAACCTTATTCATTAACTTCGTATTATGAGAAACACCCTAACTATGGCACTGCTATGGGTAGTGTCGCATTTGTCTGCACAATGGTTTGATGATTTCAGCCACACTTTGGATTCAGGATGGTCAGGTGCACTCCATTCATTTGTTATTAATAAGAATAACGAACTCCAGCTAAAAGCTTCTGAAGCTGGCGATGCTTCCTTATGGCATTCCGTTGGATTTTTTCCTGATATGGAATGGAGTTTTGACATCCGCTTGGATTTCAGCCCGTCTGCATCAAACAGACTGGTCTTATATCTGCTTTCCGGTTCCGACAGCATACCTGACAAATATGCTTGGACGCTTGAAATTGGTGAATCCGGAAATGGAGATCGATGGCGAATGTATGCGAAATCTGGAAACGACCGGATCCTGGTGTCTGAAGGGCAGGCAGGTCAGTTTGCTACGGGTCCATTAGAATTCCATTGTAAAATTCTTTATACCAGGGGAGGTAATTGGAAAATACAATGGGAAAATAAAAATGGAGAAATAACGAATAGTCAATTTTATTTTACATTGCCGGACCCCGTTCAAACTTCATTTTTTGGCGTGGAATGTATTTTTACCTCAACCAGAAAAGAAGCATTTTTTTTCGATAATGTTTATGTGGGTCCTCACCGGATTGATAAAGACCCGCCCGTAATCCTGCGCATTTCGAATAGCCTCCCTAATCAATTGAAAATTCAATTCAACGAGGAAATTGATACGTTGCGAAGTAACGAAAGCATGCATATCGCCCTGGATACATTTTCTGATATCCTTTTGCGGCATTGGCTTTCAAAAAAGGAACTCCAAATTGATTTTGCATCCCTTATTCCCACACGAGAAACGCTGACGTTGCATTGTGATTCGATCTTTGACCCTGCTGGGAATATGATTTCAGATACATTGCTAACGTTCTATTTGGATCCGCAAAAAGCACCATCCTACCTTGATATACTGATTTCTGAAATATTTCCAGATCCCAGTCCGCCAAGATTTTTACCGGAAAAGGAGTTTATTGAATTTTTCAATCGCACAAATAAAACGCTTAATCTTGAGCACTGTCTCTTTTCTGATTTGAGCAATGAAATTACTTTACCTGCTGTAAGCATGACTCCCGGAAGTTATCTCATTCTTTGTGATCTTTCAGATACGGCTGTTTTTGCCAAATACGGTGCGGTGTTGGGAATTAAAAATATTTTTTCTTTGAATAATGCAGGTGATGTCTTGACATTACGGGACTCCAGCGGCAATTTGATTCACCAACTGACGTATGATGTATCAAGTTACGGAGAGCCATTGAAAGAGGATGGGGGTTATTCTATTGAACTAACCGGAATAGCGCATCTTTGTGACTCAAGAAATTCACTTCATGCAAGCGAAGATCAGTCTGGGGGAACGCCCGGCAGGAAAAATTCGTGGTATGACGAAGAAATAGATACTTCCGGACCCAAACTAACAGATGTTTATGCTACCAGCGAGTGGGAGATAACGGCTGTTTTTGATGAAGCACTTGATCCGCTCATACCCTACCATGCGGAATTGTTTTTTATTTATCCGACACGTAGCATTGCTACCGTTGATTTTCAAGGGGCATCGCATAATGCGCTTGTCATCTTATTAAACGAACCCCTTGAACCTGGAATTCACTATCAGCTGCATGCACACCTGTTGATGGATTGTATAGGAAACCTTAAAGAAATTCAAAGCAATGAATTCGGACTGCCGGAGCAGCCGGAAACAAAGGATCTTGTGTGGTCAGAAGTGCTTTTCAATCCGTTGCCAGGTCACCATGATTTTGTAGAGCTTTACAACAGAAGTCAAAAATTTGTTGATGTTTCCCATCTGTACATTGAAAATCCCGAAGCGAATTCATTGCTTTACCCCATATTGTTGAAAAAAACCTTGGCTCCTGGAAATTATATTGCTTTTACTCAGGATCCGGATGACCTTGTGCAGGTATATCCCAAAGGAATTCCAACGAATATTTTTAAAATGGAAATTCCTCCGCTTGAAGATGCAGGGGCTTGTCTCATACTTGGTCAGCTACTGGGTACCAAAAGATATACCATAGACAGTTTTTGCTTTTTAGATTCCTGGCATCATCCTGCACTTGAAGATTCGGAAGGCGTATCGTTGGAAAAAATAAATATATCCCTGACTTCAGGTTCGAAATCAAGTTGGCAGTCTGCAGCCAAAGATTATGGGAATGCTACACCCGGTGCACCAAATAGCCAGGTTTTTAATCCGGGTATGGGGCAGGTAAAAAAACCATATGCGCTTAGCGGGCATACTATCTTCCTAGGTGAAATGGGTGAAAAGGGAGAATTTCGAATACAGTTTAACCTGCAGGAGCCTTCCTATTCCTGCGTACTTGTTTTATATGACGTATCGGGGCAGCCACTCGCCAAATTATATGACGGAAGAATACGGCAGGACGAATTGTTTAGATGGTTTGGAGAAGTGATGGGATCTTTCTTTGGTCAGCCTGGAAATTATGTAGTGCAGATCCAATTACTGCATCCCTCTAAAAAAATAGAAGTGTTCAATGAAAGGTTGAGTGTTATACGTTAATTGAAAAATACTTTATAGCTAAGTTGGATTTATCCAGGCTTGGTTACATTTGCTTCAATATCATGTCAAAGCACTCCAATTATAAATATGTGCAAGCAGCAGTCGTACTGATTATTGTTGCCATTAGCGTGCTTTTCTTATTTCCTCCTGATTTTTTAATAGCAAGACAGATTTCAAACTTTGCAATTCATTGGATGCTATTTTGCCTTTTGGGAGGTATTGTCGCGTTGTTTTTCAATAGGGAATTTTATCTTTTTACCTGTCTCCTATGCAGCGGAATCATGGCTTTCTATTTGATGAATTCCTTTAATACGGAATTAAAGCTAAGCAAACTTTCAAGCCCAAATTCAATTGAAGTACTTTTTGCAAATCCCACTCTTAGCAATGAAAATATGGAATCAACCATGGCCCGGATAATCCGAAGTAATGCCGATGTCATCCTCTTGGAGGAGTTTACTCCAAATTGGATTCCTGTGGTTGAGCGCTTTACAGCATATTACCCACATCAAATGTTTATTCCTCGCGCAGACCCTTTGGGCAAGGCTGTTTTATCAAAATTTCCCCTGTTTAACAAGAATCATTTTGAAGTAGCATCGAACCCAGTTCTTCAGCTTTGCTTGCTAAATAAACACAATGACAGTTTTCAGATTTTCGTTTCCAATGCCTTACCACCAATCACAATGAATTCTTTCCGGAATCTTGATATTTTTCTGGACTCCCTAAACGTTCGTTTGAATGAGAACCATGCGCATGTCATACTTGCAGCCAATTTCAACCTGGTGCCATGGTCGAGGGAACTTCGCAAATTCAGATTGCAAACAGGTTTCATGTCCAGCCGGAGAGACAATACGGACGCTGTTACCCGATCGGGTGC
>CAZDQG010000003.1:0-9375 GCA_964507535.1 uncultured Saprospiraceae bacterium | reverse complement strand
TGGTATCCCATGCTTTTTGCAGCAATGTATGCATACATGGAAGTTCCTTCTAAGCTGCACATAAGATGCGAATTCCAGCGGTTTTACTTGTGTTTACCTGTAATTAAAGTTACTTTTGAAGTCTCTATGGCCAGCAGATTGCAATGTTTAAAATACAAGTTCAACATCCTGAAACAGATCCTCCTGGCCATCCTGATTTCCGTACATTTTATTTGTCAGCTCCATGCAAAAGCAAAGCCCATTCGGATTCCTTTTCAATATACGCAGTCTTTCATCATTTTGGATGTTAAGTTACATGAGCTCATACCTTTGAAATTGATTTTTGATACGGGAGCAGAACACACCATCTTTTTTGAGCGCAGGTGGACGGATTTGTTTTCCAATGCCTACCAAAGAGAGATAAAGGTCATTGGTTCTGATTTACAGGTAGAATTACCTGCTATGTTGAGCGTGCCTATGAAACTTGATTTTTCGGATCGCTTTAGTTTTGAAGGGCCGCTGATCGTTTTGGAACAGAATATTACCAACATATCCCAGGTCATTGGGCAGCCAATTCATGGAATACTCAGTGCCAATGTATTTAGCGGATATCTTATAGAAATAGATTACAGGAAACATGAAATCATATTGCATCCCTTTCCTGCTGACGTACCAAAGGAATATACATCCGTCGACATTGAGATTTACAAAGGGAAACCATATTTGAAAACAAAAATACACATGAGCAACTCGACTGTGCAGAATGTGAATTTGCTTTTGGATACAGGAGCCAGCTTGTCTCTGCTTATGTACAGGGATTCGAGTTCAAGTATGAAATTACCGGATAAGGTGATTCCCGGGTATCTTGGAAGCGGACTTGGTGGAATGTTGACCGGTTATGTGGGTCGTATTCAGAGTATTCAAATCGATAGTTTTGTATTGCACGATATATTTACTCATATTCTGGAAATTGATTCGGATATAGGTAGAAATGAAAATCTGATAAAAAACGGATTACTTGGAAATCAGATATTGGAGAAATTTAGTCTTTTCCTGGATCTACTAAATGGAAAGATGTACCTCAAGGCAAATAAGAATTTTCAAAAGCCAATGAATTACGACAAAAGTGGTTTAGTAATCATCAGCGGTGGAAAAGATTTGCAAAAATATTATGTAGCAAATGTCACGCCGGGATCCCCTGCAGCGGCAGCAGGCGTGTTGCCGGATGACCAGATTTTAGCCATCAATGGAATTCCGGCTGGTTTTCTAAGTCTTGGTGCTATCCAATCGAAACTGCAGAAGGAAGAAGGCAGGAAGATACGTTTGAAAATCAAAAGGGGTGGAAAGAATTACAAATTCCAATTTGTCTTGCAATCGCTTATTTGATTCATGGATACCTCTTTTTTTTCGTTCATTATAGAGTGTTTTGTGGTGATCTATTTCTCATTTTATTTTTGTGATTAAATAAATAAGTATATACATGAAATCAATGTTTGAAATGGTAAAAGCGTTTCCGGCGCAATTGACAGAAGCAATGGAAATTGCGGAGAACGCAATGATCAGCCGGCATGACGCAGACATACAGAATATAATAGTGAGCGGGATGGGTGGTTCCGGAATAGGTGCTGATTTCGTTGCCAGTCTTATTCGGCATGAATGCCGATTGCCTTTTGTTGTAAGTAAAACCTATGATTTGCCAGAATTTGCTGGTGTACACTCGTTAGCTATTTTTTCATCCTATTCCGGCAATACAGAAGAAACCCTGAGTGCATTGCACCATATTAAAGGAAGAGGATGCAAATGTGTGGCTATTTCGTCAGGAGGTCAGCTCATTGAATTTGCTAAGAACCATGGGATGGATCATATTCAAGTACCATCAGGATGGCCTTCACCGCGCGCATGTCTGGGATATTCCATCGTTTCACAATTGTATGTACTTCACAAATTGGGAATCATAAGTAACGGGTTTATTGCACAATTAAAATCCATTGCCGCAGATTTACAGAAGGACACCCCGGAAATCATACAAAGAGCAAAACACCTGGCATCCTTACTGGAATCCAAGATGGTGGCCATTTACAGTGGAGATCGACTGGAACCTGTATCAGTCCGGTTCAGACAACAAATCAATGAAAACAGTAAAATGCTATGTTGGCATCATGTCCTGCCGGAGATGAACCATAATGAACTTGTTGGATGGAGATGGAAACAGCCCGCTCTTGCTGTTGTAGTTCTGAGGAGTGAAGAGGACCACCCCCGAATCCAGGCGAGGATTGAATTGACCAAAGAGGTCGTGAGCCATTACACAAACACGGTAATAGACTTGTATGCCAAGGGGGGATCTCTGTTGGAAAGAAGTTTGTATTTGGTACATGTACTGGATTATACATCCGTATTTCTGGCCGATTTCAATAAAGTTGACGCGACGGAAGTTCGTGTTATCGATTTTTTGAAATCCGAACTCTCAAAGCTGTAAGCAATCCTAAAATCAGGAGAATTGCCGAAAGGATGGCTGCGGAATATGCAATCAGGTCTCCATATTCAAGATAAAAAGTGCGCTGATCTGAAAACGTGATGGTTTTAATCAAGGCAGCATCCTTTCCATAACTTGTTGGATTTAGAATTTCTCCCTTTGCATTGATAAAGCAAGAAATTCCGGTATTTGCAGACCGTGCAACAGGTCTACGGTATTCAATAGCCCGTAAAGCTCCAAAATATAAATGTTGGACATGTCCGGGAGTATTGTCCCACCATCCGTCATTGGTCATGATAAAAATCGCCTGAGCACCTTTACGGATATATCCACCAATATATTCGCCATAGATGGACTCATAACAAATCACAGGTGCAATTTTGAGATGAGATTGCTCAAACACCGTTCTTTCTTTCTGTTTGCCCAAACCATATACGGAGCCTCCGAGGATATCTATTACAGGTTTCAAGAAAGGTAAAAATTGCCGGTAGGGGAACGTTTCTACACCAGGCACCAGTTTTGATTTTACATAAATAGGATATTCGCTGGCATCCCCGCATATCATTGTTGCACTGTTCTGTACTTCGAAATATTCAGGAAAGCCTTGACGATTGGGTCTTGCTGCATTACTCAAGGGTTCAGCTTTCGAAAACGTTTTTAAGGTTCCTAAACCGGTCACAAGGCAAAGTGAAGGATATACAGAAACAATTTGTTTCATCCTGGGCAAACTCCAATGCTCTTCAAATTTACCATTGGTTAGAAATTCAAAACTGGTTTCAGGCCAAATCAAAAATCGTGTATTCGGAGTGAGTGCGGAGCGGGAGAGCTTTTCAAATTTAATCATTTGAAGTTCCGGATCAACGCGGAATTTCTCGTAATGGGGCTCATAGTTTGGCTGAACAATACCAACTTCAACAGGCTGACCAGCAGTATGTACCTTTTTTAATATCTGCAAAGACAACAGTGGGGGCAAAACAAGCAAACCCACAAGACAGAGGATGCGCAGATAGCGGTAAGGGTAATCCATCAATACTTGGAATATCAGGAGATTGAGAAGGAGGACCCACAGGCTTCCGCCAAAAGTGCCTGTGTATTCATACCATTGAATCCACTTCGAAACGAATGCCAATCCGTTACCTAGCGTCAACCATGGCCAGGATATTTCCCAAATATGGTGAACCCATTCATAACATATCCAAAACGCTATAAATGAAATCCAGCGTAAACGAGGGAAATACCTTCCAAGTTTCACGGATGCAATCCAGGGAGCGGTCATGAATAAGCTATTCAGGGTAAAAGCCACGAGACCGGGGATAAGAGCAGCATTGGCCACCCAGTAGGTTGCACAAATATTCCAAACCAGAAAACCATGAAAAGCAATCCAGGCGTGTTTCCATAAAGGGTTGGGACCTGACTTTTCCAATACTGTGGAAGCCACCAACAAGGGGACAAAACCAACTGCCAGTAAAGGACTTGTAAAAACAAAGGCCTTACCCAGTAGAAATCCGCTTAAAGTGGAAAGCCAGTAACTGCGATCCAAATTTTGCAGGGTTTTCAGTTTCCATTGCAACAGCAGGCTAAGGCCCATCCAGGCTCCCAAAGAAAAAAACAGAGGGTAGTGCCCCCAAAGCAACTGCCCATGCATTTTCATGGCCGCATAAAATGCGGCTGTAAGACAAGTCAAAGCTGCGGAAAGATAAAGTAGGCTTCGCTTTTTCATGTTTAATGAGGGTCGGAAAGGTACAAAAGTGGAAGGCCTTTATGGCCAATATTTTAAGGCAAAGCGGCTTATTTTTATGCTTATTTGCATTTTTTTAGACAATTTTCTCATTTTAAACTATCTTTGCACTCCAAATTTTTACAAATCATGAAAAAAGACATCCATCCCGCTTCATACCGTTTTGTGGTTTTTAAGGATTTTTCATGCAATGAAGCCTTTCTGACCCGCTCCTGTGCCTTAACCAAGGAAACTATAGTTTGGGAAGATGGAAAGGAATATCCATTGGTTCGTCTTGAAATTTCATCCAAATCCCATCCTTTCTTTACGGGTAAAATGAAATTTGTGGATACTGCCGGAAGGATCGATAAGTTCAACAAAAAGTTTGCAGGCTCAAAATTTGCAAAAAATTAATACGAAACCCCGCAATAGCGGGGTTTTTCATTTTATGAATCGACGCAATCTCATATTGGTAGAACCCGCCCACAGGGACTGTTTTAAGCCGCTTACATGGGCGAGGCCACTATCTTCATTCCGAATAGGTATCTGTACTATTGCTGAAAAATGGGCTTTGCAGCTTCATGCAGAAGTAAGTCCATCCTGTCCAGATTATCTTGCAGAGAAATTTCCCGTCCAAATAGGAGAGGACAATATTATAATTCCGGCGCACGTCCTGCCGGGAAAGGAACTGTGTCACATTATAAATCAATTATCCTTCGGGGAAATGTTGGTTCAGGGGGATCAAATGATTGCAGTTCGACTTGACCGACAAAAAACATCGGCTTTTCTGAAGCAACCTTCAATGGAGGGACACGCCATTTCACAGCTTGATGCGGTATACGTAAGAGCCCTGTCCCATTTGTGGGAGTTATTTCAATGGAATGCCTATGAGCTGGAACAGGATTTTGAGCTGGTCACATCGGGCCGCCAATCCGGGCAGGTGCATGAAAGCAATGTTTTATTGGGCGATCGGGTCTTTATTGAAGAAGGCACTCGCATAAGAGCCAGCGTTATCAACTCTGAAATGGGCCCGGTGTACATAGGGAAGTACGCTGAAATAATGGAGGGTTCCATGATTCGCGGTCCATTTGCATTGTGCGAAAAGGGACAATTAAAAATGGGAACCAAAGTCTACGGCCCTACAACTATTGGTCCGGGCTGCAGGGTAGGAGGCGAAATCAACAATTCTATAGTACAAGGTTTTAGCAATAAAGCGCACGATGGCTTTTTAGGAAACAGCATCGTTGGTGAATGGTGCAATATTGGTGCGGACAGCAATAATTCCAATCTGAAAAATAACTATGAAGAGGTCAAACTCTGGAATTACCAATTAGGTCGTTTTGAAGCAACGGGTACACAATTTTGCGGACTCATTATGGGAGATCATGCAAAATGTGGAATCAATACCATGTTTAATACCGGAACAGTAGTGGGTTATGGAGCCAATGTTTTTGGCAGTGGTTACCCCCGGCAATTTATCCCTGACTTCGCATGGGGAGGTGCTGCAGGATATTCTACGTTTCAACTTGAAAAATTCTTCGACACTGCGCAACAGGTGCTTTTGCGCAGAGATCAGGATTTCGGCGATGATGACCAGCGCATAGCCCAATACATTTTTAAAGCATCAAGTGCCTATCGTTCCTGGGAAAAATCAGACACGAAATTGTAAAATGAAGATCAACTTTTGGACGAAAGCCTTGAGTTACTTCATTGAATTGCCACTCGAGTCCAGTCATTCTGAAAAGAATCCACACTTATCCTTGTACTTGTCATGTGGCCAGTTGAAATTGGTTACGGAAGGTGCAATTTATTCCTATGGCTTGAAGTATTATCACTTTGTTGAAAGTTTTAATCAGCTTGAAATACAAAACAATAATCCAAAAACGGTTTTAATACTTGGATTGGGAATGGGGAGCATTCCGGAAATTCTTGAGAAGAAATTCCGGATTCATTGTCAGTATGACCTGGTGGATTACGATGCTGAGGTAGTGCAACTGTATGAAAAGTACAAGCCTTTGTCAGGTAATGGTCAAGCTCATATCTATTGTGAAGATGGAATGGACTTTATTCGCCGCAATGGTACAATGTATGACCTGATATGTATGGACATTTTCCAGGATCGCAGGGTGCCAAAGATATTTGAAACAGAATCCTTCCTCAAGGCCCTTAAATCCAGATTAAACAGGCAAGGAATACTGATATATAACCGTCTGGCTATGGATGAGGAGGATTATGCCCTCAATACACATTTTTTTAAGATATTCAGCCAGGTGTTTTCCGGAGCATTCATTCAGAAAATGGCATACAACTGGATGTTTGTTTTTCGGGACCAGTCGTAAAGGCCTGTATTGCAATAATCCAAAACCTATCTATGTCACTAACAAACGTTTATTCATGTAGACGTATAAATAAACAGGAGTTGTTATGCTGATTTATCGGACAATGATTTCACCTAAAAAGAGCCAGGCTTTTTTACCTGCACCCGGCAGACCGGCTTCAATGGGGCCATGGTTCCGGATTAAAATATTAAGATATCTGCCATGGGCTGCTGCACATGGAATTGTCGGATTCAGGAATTTTGATTGGGTATCGCTGATCTGGTATTTTACGGGTTCAGAATATTGCGTACCATCAGAACTCCAGCTGATCTCGAGATTATTAGGTCTGTGGATCCATGCACCAGGTTCGTGAAAGAACTGAAATTGTACCGATTGAAAGCTTTGATCTTTTCCAAGATCGATAATCGCATGAAAATCATTTCCTTCCATACCTATCCATTCAGGCCCACTGTATTTTGAGGCTGGTGCTCCAATTCCATTTAGTAATGCCTGGGGTCCTCCTGAAAAATATTTATCCGATGGTTTTTCCAAAAGCTGAATCTGTTTTCCTGCTCCAATATGCTGTTGATAAACGATCCGCATGGGTTTACCTATACTGCCATCCGCAAGTTGATACCATGCCTTGAACTCGATATCTTTGTCGAGAATAAAACTATCCTGTTTAAGGTATTCACTTGCGATGTCTCCGTTTCGTGTTGTTTCTATCAAAATTTTACCTTCCAGTGGAGGTTTCTGAAATACAAAGAGGAGGCCTTTTTCATCTGCAATACTTGTGTAGCTGAGGTCCAGCATTCCGTGCGTCAATCCCATTCCCTCTTTTTCAAACCAGGGAATATGGTGTTGCAAGCGGTCCAGAAAATTTGCATAGTCTCTTTGTGGAGCTGAAGTCCAGTTGACTTCAGAGAGTGCAATGGCCCGCGGGTAAGTCATGTATAATACCTGTTTTTCAGTATTCATATATTCCGTCCATACGTTACCCTGAGCCCCTAAAACATACATACGTTCGTTAGGTTTAAGTTCCGGGGGTACAGGTTCAAAGGAATATGTTTTTGAGATGGGGGTATAGCCTCCGATCGCCAAAGGCTCATTTGGATTTAATGATTGGTAGTGATCAAAATAACAGTGCGATCCGGGGCTCATAATGACATTGTGTTTGGCCCGGGCGGATTCAATGCCTCCTACCACGCCACGCCAGGACATCACCGTGGCGTTGGGGCTTAATCCTCCTTCGAGAATTTCATCCCAACCTATAAGTTTTTTACCTTTTTGGCTGAGGTATTTTTCTAATTGACGGATAAAATAGCTCTGCAATTCCTCTTCACTGTTTAATTTATTTCTTCTTTTTACTGCCTGGCAATTACTGCATGCCTTCCAATTGCCTTTCAAACATTCATCTCCTCCAATATGAATATAAGGACCCGGGAAAAGTGCACAAACTTCATTCAGAATCTCCTTGATGAACCATAGACTTGTGTCTTTTGTACAAAAGACTCCGGACTGGAATACCCCCCATGTTGTAGCCACGTCAATTTTCGCACTGTCGCAGCTGAATTCAGGATAAGAAGCCAAAGCTGCAGAAGAATGGGCCAGCACTTCTATTTCTGGTATAATTGTAATGTACCGGGCATTGGCATATGAAATGATCTCTTTTATTTCTTCCTGCGTATAAAATCCACCATATCGCGTGCTGTCATAGCGAGGTGGAAAATCGCCTGCATGACCCATGATTGTTGCCAATCGAAAGGCCCCTGTTTCTGTAAGTTTAGGAAATTTTTTTATTTCTATTCTCCAGCCCTGGTCGTCGGTTAGATGCCAGTGAAATGTGTTGTATTTAAATCGGGCCATCAAATCGATATATTGTTTGATAAAGGAGGGTGGAAAGAAATGACGGCTTACATCGAGATGCAATCCGCGATAAGGAAACCTGGGTTCATCATCAATAAGACAATAGGGCAACAACTGTTTTTCGCGGTACAAATCATTAAGCTCTACTATTTGCGACAATGTTTGCAGTGCATAAAACCATCCTCTGGGTTCTGCAGCGACAACCCATATCCCATTTTTTGTGATATGTAATTTATAGGATTCCGGTTTTTCGGGGTTGGGAAGCAAACTCAGTGTAATGCTTTGTGACTGCAATTCCCTGCTCGATTTTGACTTTTGAATTTTAAGCTTTTCAAGCCGTAAAAGGCTTGCAATGGCTTTTCCGATTCGCTCTGCATCTTCATTTTTTGCAGGAATATTCAAACTTTTAATTTGATTTGTGTTGTAGTGCCCGCCTACAACTTGCATGGCTTTCGGTTTAGGAATCAAAGGAAATTCTTTGTAAATTGGATTTTGCGCATTCAATGAGAAGCCAATACAAATTGAAACTATAAGTAATATCTTTTCCATGACGACGAAATATTCAGTTTAATTAACAGAACATAGCCCATAACAGATTATAATCTGATTTATTGCCCAAAGATATTGGATTGGATTTTCATTCAATTGAAATAACGCATGGATTCATTGCGGAATACTAACTTTGAGCTCTCGAAAATAAAACAGCATGTACACCATCAATATCTATTTAAAATTTGCATTAATTGCCTTATTTCTGCTTGGCGGAGTGGTTTTGGCATTTACAATTAGTTTTTGGTATGCTTTGCCCTTACTTTTGATAGGACTTATTTTCCTTCTGAGCTACATACTCCTGGGTACAGTCCAATCTGCTGCAATGATGATGCAATCCATGGATTTTGATGGCTGTGAAAAAAGATTGGCGCTTACCTTGAGTCCTTCATTGCTTTATGTAACCAACAGAGCGTATTTCTTTTTAATCAAGGGAAGTGTTGCCATGCACAGAAATCAAATGGACCAGGCAG
>CAZDQG010000002.1:151062-181605 GCA_964507535.1 uncultured Saprospiraceae bacterium | reverse complement strand
GAGTACTGTACTATCAGTTGGATGCCGCTGACCATACAGCAACCAAAAGGATGGTGGTTATTGAATAATCGTTCTATTCTTTTTGAAGAAATTATGGGGGGAGCTATATGCTCCCCCTTTTTTTTGGCATGATTTTGGAATCTATCCTATAAATCATGCAAAGCCGCCAGGCTTTAGTTAATTCTACCTATTATTTGGTAGTGCACGCATTAGTTTTTAGCTTCATATTTTCACATTTCATATTAAAATTCTATTAGGGGTGTTCATATTTATACCTCTATAAGCCAATTCGCTTAAATATTCTAATTAAAAAAATATCAGAGATTGTTTGCGGCATCCTTGCGAATTAAGGATTATTGTCCTGTCGCATGAGAATTCGTAGAAGCTGTACATGCATTTTGCATCTGCACCTTTAGTGCGAAAATTCGACACACCCTTTAATAACTCTCTTCTCAAAGCTCGTAACCTAAAGACCAACTTTTGGATATATGATCTATTGTCATGTATCCAACGACGAAGCAATTATTTGATTAAAGAGTACAATAACAAATCTCTAGTGTATGATTAGACTATGCTTACTTAATTCGAGACGACTATTTCAAAAAAATGGTCTGATTCTTTTTCTGGCATTATTTGCTGCGTTTCAAGTGAACGCTGCTAATGGGCCAAGGGAGGCTGCTCCTGTTGGACAGCTGGTATGTCATGACCAAATCCAGGTCAGTTTAGATGAAAACTGTAGGGCTACGATTTTACCGCAGCACTTGTTGGAACAGTTTGGACTAAACATCTGGTATGAGGTTATTGCAAGGGATTGGGAAACCAACAAACTCGTCGACATTGATCCCAATGCACCATTTGTACAAGTTGGTGCCGATCAAATCGGACGTTGTTTGAAAATTACAATCCTTGAAAAATCTTCTGGAAACTCCTGTTGGGGAAAGGTTTGTGTAGAAGACAAACTTCCACCAATTATGAGATGTCCGGAAGATGTTACCATTGAATGTTATGAAGACAGCGCTCCTATTCACACGGGTGAGCCAGCTGTTAGGGAGGCTTGCGGAGGATATAGCCTTACCTTCAAAGATGTAGTATCTAAGGGTTCATGCGGCCTTGGATACGATAAGATTATTACCCGCTATTTTATTGCAGTGGATAATTCAGGTAACCGCGATACCTGTATTCAAAGGATTACAGTTAATTTAGGTGACCTCGATAACATTACCTATCCATTACATTTTGATGGTTTGAATTTGCCAAGGCATACACATGCATTGGCTTGTGATACTAAATATGATCCAAAGAAGAATATTTCTTCACATATTTTAGGTGCTCCAGATTGTGTGGATGGATATTTATTGGACTCTGTAGCTTGGTTAGGTAGTAATATAAGAGTTCCACGTATTATTGGCTGGAATTCTATCGATTCCGGACCATATGCCGGACATCCAAATCCGAAGTCAATTTATTACCCTGCGAATAATGGATGTTGGGGCGATAATGAATACGTTATGTGGGAAGGTACAGGAGAGCCTGCAAATGCGGGTTGTTCAAATATTGCCGCTACTTTCCGCGATATTCGAATTGACATCGCTAAATCTGGTTGCGATGCAGGTCCTGTTGGATGCTATAAGCTGCTTCGCGTGTGGACGCTGCTTGACTGGTGTACAGGAGAAGTTCGCGATTCAAATCAAATCATAAAGGTCATGGACCAAACTCCACCTCAGGTCCTTTACCCGGATAACTTAGTGATTAATACTGATCCTTGGAGATGTGAAGGTCGTTGGGATGTTGCTCCAGCTTGGATAGTAGATAATTGTTCTAATGAATTGCATTACACAATACGCGTAGAAAACGGAACAGTATTGGGTAATGATGTTCAAGGTTATGTCGTGGTAAATCTTCCTCTTGGTATCCAAAACGCTTATATTGTTGCAGAGGACTGCTGCGGTAACATTACTGAAAGAAAAGTAGTTCTCGATGTTCAAGATAATACTCCTCCTAACGCTGTTTGCGATCAGAAAACCGTGGTAACTATCACAGGTACTCAAAGTCCGGGAGAAAACACAGCAAAAGTGTATGCAGAAACATTTGATGACGGGTCATTTGACAACTGTTCACCTCACCTGTTTTTCAAAGTTATCCGTATGGAGGAATTATTGGGAACCAATAATGGAAGTACAAAAGATAATATCGCATTATGTAATGGTGTAAATGGCGATGATGATAATTCTGAAAAAGGAAATCAGATTTATTTCGACGATTATGTAAAGTTTTGCTGTGATGACGCTGGAAAAACTGTAATGGTTGTATTTCGGGTGTTTGACAGAGATCCAGGCGCAGGTCCTGTGCACCCAAATAAAATGAACCAAAACGGTTCACTATTCGGTCATTACAGTGACTGTATGGTGGAAGTAGAGGTTCAGGACAAAAGTATACCTACTGTCGTAGCTCCTCCGGATATCGTAGTAAGTTGCAATTTCTGGTTTGATGTTACTGCATTGTCAGATCCAAATAATACCACATTTGGTAAGGTCGTAAATGACTTGGCATGGAGAGGAAAAGTAAAAACTACGGATGCCGTATGTCGTTACTATTGCGAGAAAAACCCAATTACGGGATATCCAGGATATCAGGGCGGTTTACCTCCACAAGTGATTCCTGCTAGTAATAAAGCTTGTGATTACTATAATAGTTTGTTTGATCCCGCACACCCTGAGCGCACGTATGAGCTTGTATGGGGATTTGATGGATATGTCTTGTCTTCCTGCAGATTCAACCCAACAATTACCGTTCGCGACTTGCGTGTTTGTGGACAAGGAAGAATTTTGCGTGATGTAAGTGTAAATGGACCAAATGGAGTTCTGGTTACAGCAACGCAAACTATTTGGGTTGTCAACTGTGATCCATTTTATGTAAATAGAAAAGATTATTGTGACGACACGGATGACATTATTTGGCCTGACTGTCAAGGTAAAGGCGTTTTGATTGACGGATGCGGTGCGGATGTAAGTCCTGACAATCCGAAACTTGGCAGACCCGAAGTAGTAAACGGCGCACGTAACCATTGCAACCTTATCGCAATAGAAAACTTTGATGAAGTCTTTACTATTGAGCCAGATGCTTGTTACAAAATCCTCCGTAAATGGGTGGTTATTGACTGGTGTCAATATGATCCAAATTTGGATCCTGAAAGAGGTCGTTGGGAATTTACGCAGATCATTAAAGTGAGAGATCAGGTAAAACCAGTTGTTCAGTGTAATGTAGGTGCATGTGAACCTGCAGCTTTCAATTCTACTCTGAATACCTGTACAGGCCATATCCGTTTGACGGTTACGGCATCTGATTCCTGCACGCCTAATGATTGGTTGTTGACTGAATACAAAATTGATGCATTTAACAATGGAACATTTGATTTCAATGTTGGAAAATTGACTAAAAAGGAATTTGCCCAGGGCGTGACTCCTTCCGTACACAACAATCCTTTTGCTGACAATCCTAAAAATCCTTTTGATGCCAGTGGTACTTATCCAATTGGTATCCATAAGATCTGTTGGTATGTTGAAGATGGTTGTGGAAACATTGGTCAGTGCTGTACGTTGTTTGAAATCAAGGACTGCAAAGCTCCAACTCCATACTGTCTGACTGGACTTATTACCGTTCCAATGCCTTCTTCCGGATGTGTTGACATCTGGGCAAAGGATTTGGATATTAACAGTTCAGATAACTGTACGCCTAAGAATAAACTGAAATTTTATTTTGATGGTGATACAAGCAAGAGAAGTATACGCGTATGCTGCGATGATTTTGTGAAACATCAAAAATCAGATGAGCTTGCAATTGAAGTACAGATGTGGGTAGAAGACGAAGAAGGCAATAAAGATTATTGTACAACCACTGTAATTGTACAGGATAATCAGAATATTTGTCCTAATCCTCCAACTTTAAATAGTGGAAATGTAAATGGATTCGTAAAAACCGAAAATGGTGAGTTAACCGCGAAGGCATCCGTTGAGCTGTATAATCAAAGTTCTTTGGTGCGTCAAACGGTAACGAATAATGGAGGTTCCTACCTTTTTGGAGATCTTTCGCTGAACTCTAATTATATGGTTAAATCCAAAAGATTGGATGAAGCTGCAAATGGTGTAACCACTGCTGATATCGTTAAGATTCAACGCCACATTCTTGGAATTGAAGATTTGACAAGCCCTTATAAGTTAATTGCTGCGGATGTGAATAAATCATTCAGCATCACTGCATCTGACATTTCAGAAATCAGAAAGTTGATTCTGGGTGTATATTCAGAATTCCCAAAGGTGAATTCCTGGGTTATGATTCCTGCAGATTATACATTCTCAAATCCAAAGTCTCCATGGGATTATCCTACTGAAAAGAATTTTATTACAACAACTCCTTCAAGCAAGATTGATTTTATCGCAGTGAAGCTTGGTGATGTAAATAATTCTGCTGCAGCAAGCAATTTGGGAAGTAACGCATCAACTCGTAATGCTACCACATTAAAATTAAATGTGGATGAAAAGGAATTGGTGGCTGGACAGACATACCAAATGGCTTTCAAAGCTGCAGATTTCGACAATATCGCAGGCTTCCAGTTTACATTGAATTATGACAATCAAGCACTTTCATTTGAAGGTGTACAGGCTGGTGCGTTGAAAGTTGATGAATCTAATTTTGGTTTGCAATCCCTGGAAAATGGCAAAATGACGATGAGTTGGAACGAAAGCAAAGCTTTGAGTCTATCCGGAGAAGAAGTGCTGTTTGTATTGAATTTCCGTGTTCTTGCAAATCAAAAAGTTAGTCAGTCCATAGCTTTGACGAATGACATTACGGCGATTGAAGCATACGATGCATCCTTGAATGTGAAAGGTATTTCATTGAGTGTTCGCTCCGGAAAAGAAGTTGTGGATGCCAATGTTTTTGAATTGTATCAAAATGCACCAAACCCATTTGATAAGGAAACACGAGTTAGCTTTAGGCTAGGAGAGTCGCAAGCTGTTCAATTGACAGTTTATGACATGACAGGAAAAGTAATATACCTTAACCAATTTGAAGCAAGTAAAGGTCTAAATTCAGTTAAATTAGATCGCTCTGATTTAAATGGTGCAGGAATGTATTATTACCAGTTGGATGCAGGTGAACATACTGCAACAAAGCGCATGATTATCATGGAATAATTCCATTAGTTAAATCATAGAAAAAAGGTCTCCATTCTTGGAATGGAGACCTTTTTATTTTATTGCAAATAGACCGGCAATCTCATTTGAGATCCTCTTGCGTTTTTCCAGTAATTCAGTTCTTTTAAGGCTGGAGTAAAAACGTTGAGATCTTTTTGTAATGCGGAATGAAGCATTTGGGATTGGACATCCTTTTCTCCTTTGATTGTTTCGATAAACTTTTGTATGGGGTCCTTTTGACTTGGAAATTCACTCACACGGTACTTTTCAAGGCTGGCAAGTCGTGCAGCGCATTGAATAGCCTCATCCAAAGTCGCAGTTTTATTGGTTAGATTAAGTTCAATGGATCTTTTTCCACTGTAAATGCGTCCTCGAGCTATATTTTTTACGGTGTCTAAAGGAATTTTTCTGCCTTCCGCTACAATAGTTGTGAATCTTTGATAAACGGTATTGATATTTTCTTCCATAATTTTCTTCTCGGCATCACCCCAGGGAAGCGCCATGCTAAATTTATTCGCATAAGCTCCGGTACCTACGGTATCGAAATCAATACCGATTTTGTCTCCGGATAGTTTATTAAAGTTAGGTATGAGTGCAAATACGCCTATCGAGCCTGTCAGTGTATACGGATTGCAAAAGATGCTATCCGCATGACATGATATATAGTAGCCACCGGATGCAGCATATTCACCCATACTTACTACGACAGGTTTTCCCGATGCCTTTATAAGTTTGATTTCTTCGAGGATTTCATCGCTCAGCAGAGCAGAGCCTCCGGGCGAGTTGACTCTAAGAACAAGGGCCTTAATGCTTTTTGTATTTCTTATATCTCTTAAAGTCTTTAAATATTTACGGCCAATTTCTCCCTCTTGTCCAGGGTCTTCAATAATATTTCCTTCAGCATAGAGCAGTGCAATGCGGTTCGAACTGGAAAAGTCTTCATTTTGATCTTTGGAATAGAGATAGTAATCTAAAAGCGTTACCTGGTTGAATTTCGTGTTTTCATCAACATTGAGCTTTTTTCGTATTTGATTTAAGGCGTCTGTTTCTGAGCCCATTTCATCAATAAGGGAATGCTCTTTGGCCAGCGCAGGAGTGTACGATAAAAACTGATTAAAGTTTGTCTGTACTTCTTTAATATCAATTTTGCGACTTGCTGCAATTTCTTCTGTATATTTTGTAAGAATATCGTTCAGATATTCTCTTAATTGCAACCTGTTGTTGTCGCTCATTTTATTCATTCTGAAGGGTTCCGTAGCGCTTTTAAATTCACCCGCATAATAAATATTAAAGTCAATCCCAAGCTTGTCTGTCAATTCCTTGAAATGGGGTACTGTAAGACTAAAGCCGCGTAAATCGATAAAGCCGAGAGGGTGAAATATAATTTGATCTGAAACGGAAAGAATGTAATAGTTCTTGTGATTTAAGGAATAGGCATAACTAATAATAAATTTGCCATTTTCTTTAAATTTGATAAGTGCATTTCTAATTTCATTCAAGGAAGCATAGCCCGTTTGAATATTCTGGTCTGGAATATAAATTCCTTTGATTTTAGCATCCTTGGATGCTTTCTCAATGGTTTTTACGATATCTCTTAGGCCAAGAGTAGTCTCATTTTTAAAAGATGAGAAATCCATAGGGATGTTGTTGGATTGCTCCGGAATGGGGCCTGAAAGATCTAATTTGATAATGGAGTTGTCCAGTACAGAGGTGCCCTCTGTGCCTTCTTTAATAAATAATGCACCTAAAGCACTACCTATTAAAATTAGTGCTAACAATGCTAAAAGACTGCCAAGGCAGGAAGAAAAAATGTTTGAAATGAAATTTTTCATAAGGTCTAATTAAGAATCTTTAGATGATGTAATCCAGGGACATATTTGGTTTGTAGAATATTTTGTAATTCATTGAAAATGGAGGATTTTGATACGAAATCCTGATCATTTAAGTCTACGACAACAATGGGAATCAGTGATTGATTTTTGAAAAAATAGAAATAACTCTCCTGAATTTTTTGCAGGTACTCATTGGTAATCACAGACTCGAAAAGTCTTCCTCTTTTATCGATATTTTTTTGAACATCTGCGGCTTCCCTGTGCAGATAAAGGATAAGATCGGGCTTCGGTAAATTGTGGGTGAGCGCAGTATAAATTTTGTAGAAAAGTTTGTATTCCTCTGCATTGAGATTAGCTCTGGCAAAAAGCAGGCTTTTTATGATCGTGTAATCAGATATCATAAAATCATAAAACATATCCGGGCCGGATGCCTCAATTTGAATTTGCTTTTGTCTTTCTGTCAGGAAAAACAATTCTACGGTCAAAGCATAACGAGCGGGATCTTTATAAAAATACTCAAGGAAGGGATTGTCTGCAAACTGCTCTAAAATTATTTTACAGTTATTTTCTAATCCAGTCATCTGGCAAAATGTAGTTTTACCAGCACCGATATTGCCTTCAATGCAAATGTATTTGTTAGGAAAAGATTTCATTTGAGCTTAATTTTCGAATGGTGCCATTGTCTTTGCATCTGCTTAATAAAACATGCATGGGTTCATTATAAACAGGATGGATGAACTCTGGAGCAATTTCACACATTGGTTCCAATATAAATTTCCGTTCAATTATTTTAGGATGGGGGATGGTAAGTTCTGAAGTGTTTATGGAAATGTGATCATAGAAAAGAATGTCAATATCAATCGTTCGCGGATCATATTTGATTCGTCTTTCTCTTCCTAATTCGAGTTCTATTTTGTGAATTTGTAACAGTAAATCATGAGGACTTATTCTCGTAGAATACAAACTCACTTGATTTAAAAAGGCAGGCTGTTCGGTGTTGCCCCATGGTGAAGTTTCATAAATTGACGAATGTACTTCTTCCTTTAAGCCAATACGCTGAAGGCAGGATCGCGCCTGACTGATATAGGATAGTCGGTTCCCTAGATTAGAGCCTAAACTGAAGTACACCAAATGATTAATCATGAATGCTTACCTTTTTACTCTGAATCCGATTGTCAGATGTAATTGTCAAAATATAAATACCTGGAGACAACTCCCTTGTTGGAATCTGAAATTCAGTGCTATTTGAATGTGTAAACACTTTTGTAAAGCAGCTATGACCTTCCAGATTGGTTAGATGCACCATGAAGTTTGCTACAGGATTCGCTAAACTTATAAAAAGCGAAGCATGGCCCTCTGTTACTGTGAATACATCATTTGATTTGTTTTCGGCGTTCGTACTCAGGTTAATTGGAATTTCAGTATGACTTGCATGTTCTATGCAAGCATTTTCAATAAGTGTGGCTATGCATGCTTTTACCACATTGGTCATAAAAAGAAAATTAAGAGAATTTATGGAATCCCGTACAGTATGATAATTTTTATTGCGAAAATTAGCACCATCGGTTATCATCAATGCAGGGACACCAAGATCCCAGAAAGTTGCATGATCGCTGCGGCGTAAATCAGGAGTTAATGTTCCAGTTCCTGGGACTTCGAGAGAAATTATCTTTAATTCAGGGATAAATTTAGTTACACTATTGTGAAAGGAATTTTTAAGTTGAACAGAACCTGTATTTCCAACATTGGTGATAAAATCTCCTCTTCGTTCATTGGCGACGACGGCATTATATGCATCAGGGAAAAGAACATTAAATCCCGTGGGGAGTGTTTGTGAATTCGGCTCATTACTATAATACCCAATCATTTCAAGATTGACTACGCTCTTTAAACTGTCCCGTTTGGAAATTTGATTGTTGGCGTACAGCAAACTGCCAACGAGGCCCGCTTCTTCCAGATCGAAGTTTAAAAATCGTAAAGAATATTTACTTGAGTAGGATGAAAGTATATGATAAGCTTCAAGTACGCCAGCAACACCTGATGCATTGTCATCTGCTCCGGGGGCCTGATTGTAACTGTCATAATGTGCATCAATGGCATGTATTTGAGCAGGATGTTCAAATCCCAATTTTGTAGATTCGATATTCACACAGGTATACAGAGGAAGAATTTGCTCAATGCGTCGTGCAGGTACTTTGCTGTTTAATTGGTCGAATAAATACGTTCTTGAATTGTCATAAAAATTTTGATTGTTTTTATTCCGGATTCCCTGAAGTTGCTGGACAATAGATTTTAGTCTGTTTGAATCAACTTTTCTGATAAGATCATCGGCTTGCAGAAGCTGCTGGTCTGAAGTTTTAAGTACAATGTGAACGCGACTTGCAATTGTTGATGGATTGAGCTGAATACTTATTTTTTTTCCGTTCCCCTGTAAGATTGGAAAGCCAATGTCTCCCTGGATAAAGTCAGGAAAGATTTCTGTAAATTTATTTGCTTCATCCATGTTAAACAACTTGCATTGTATTTCAAGTTGGTCGTTTTCATTATCACTTAAATCAAATTCCAGGTCTATTTTAAAATTTGAATATTGATAGTGAATATTTGACAAAACCGGAATTTCATTTTGTGCATGTAAACTTATTAGGCTTATGATGAAAACAAAGAGATAAAAAATTCTTTTATTCATATCTGGTGATTTAGAGTGAATGGATTCTAAGGTTAATTGGATAATAGTTTTTTAATCCATTGGGAGTTTTTTTTATCCATCCCAACTTAGCTGTCTGATAACAAGCAGTAGTCCAGGTGTCCTGTATCGATTCCGTTTGATCTATGGGCAAGCATCTTAGAAAATCAAGCGATTTATTAAGATTAAAAGAGACAACGGGTTTTTTTTCAGAAAGCAAAATACTTTGACTCAATCCGTGATTCGGGTAAAATGAATCTCCTTTTAATTGTCCAAAGGGAATTCCTGCATGAAGAATATTGCAGGCCGAAGACAGGGCTAGTACATCGTTTTCAATAAATTTTGGAATTTGAAATAATGTGTGTTTGATGGAATAGCAGGTGTTTGTATATTTATTTTGAATCCATTCATTGGCATTCATTTGCATTTTCCTGATTTTGGCTTCAGTTTTATCTTTTCGTTTATACTGAATATCCTCATTGTTTTTACGTAGAATCGATATGGTAAAGCCTTCGCCTTCTGTGCGGTGGGGTAGAAATCTGTAGGTGAATACAGGTTCATTACGCGTGTGAAGCGGAAAATCATTTGTAATTTCTATAGACTCAAAGTTTCCATTTTCGACAAGAGGTGTTACTACAAACTCATTTTCGCGGATATTGTAAGTGCACGTTGAGTAGAATATATAACCATTGGGTTTACAAAGTTCTCCTGCAAGTTCAATGAGTTGTTTTTGTATATTGGAACATTGCGTCACCTTCTTATCGCTCCATTGCTGTATTGCGGCTTTTTCTTTTCGAAACATACCTTCTCCGCTGCATGGCGCATCCAAAAGAATGAGATCATACCTGAGGCCAGTTTGCAAAAGCGCACGTACAGACCCTTGGGTAACTGAATAGTTAGGCAGTCCCCAGCGAACAATATTTTGATTTAATATCTGTGCTCTGGAGGCATCAGTTTCATGGCAATGAATAAAGCAATCTTCTGGCAGGTAGGATCCCACCAGGCTTGCCTTTCCGCCTGGAGCGCTGCATAGGTCCAGAATTCTGGCATTTGGCGGAAGATCAATTTTGGTCAATAGATACTCGATGAACATGGATGATGCCTCCTGAACATAAAAGTGCCCCGCATGGAAATAGGGATTTAATGTAAATACAGGTCTTTCATCCAGATAGTAGGCATTGTTGCACCATGGCACCTTATCTGACAACGATAAACCATGGCCTTGTTTTACCGGATGTAGTCGGATGCTGGTTCTGCATTTCGCATCAAGCGAATCCAGAAACGATCCACATTCTGAGCCCAGAAGCTCGTCCATTTGCTGAATAAATGCAGGTGAGAGCTTCATGAGATGTATTTACGTAGGAGAGCATGTGATTTCATGAATTCTGTAACACTTGATTCCGTTTGAGGGTCCACAACTAATTCAGGAGCATGATGGGGTTTCTTCCTGGCATCTATAATCATTGGAGCATCGCAGTACCAATGCTTATTTAGAAATCCGGAGCGGACTCCGTATATATCGTGAGAAGGATTGCTTCTGGTAAACGTTACCCATAAAAAATTGTTGAAATTCTCTTTTACGAATTCTGCGTCATCAACCAAAATAATGAGCGGAAATTCAGAAAAAGGAGACTGATCCAGGAATTCAGATAAAATTTGAATCTCCCGTTGTGCATCCGAATAGGAAAGGAATGGATTAGATTGAATTGTAACCACACCTTTTTGTATAAGTTGGGCCTTGCAAAATGGAAGTGGCAGTTTTTCAAATGCGGACAATGTTGTGCCTAAATTTCGAATTGCCGGTCCGTGTGCAGCAATGACCAATTTAGATCCTGCATTCCAGCCTTCACCGGAGTAATCCAGTGTATCAATTGTAGTCTTGGTGTAAAAATGCAGGTCTCTTTTAAAGTCAGCGCGTTCAAGAATGTACTCCAAAAAAGCAGGAATGTTGTAGATGTCTATTGGATGTGATTGTGATTCGGCTGCAATGAACAGATATTTTGCCAGACTTGTTTGTCCTTTGCCTAAAAGGTGGTTGGCCTGAGTAAGGATTTCCTCAGGTACAGGGTCTCTAAAAGGCATATACCGCTCGCTCCCAATTGCAAGTAATAAAGGATGTACTCCAGCTGCATCAACTGCGTGCAGGGCTTTTATTCCGGGATATTCATTTGCAGAAAGAGCGGATACAAGGTGGTGGATCAAATATCCAAAACTGGAGTCTTCCTGCGGTGGCCTGCCAACAACTGTGAAATGCCATATTGGATCCGGCTTGTGGTATATTTTTATATTTTTTAAATAGGGGAAGGGGTGTGCTAGACTATAATAACCCAAATGGTCGCCAAAAGGCCCTTCCAGCTTTAAATCATTTTCGGCAATCTCTCCACAAATGCAAAAATCCACATCCTGGGGAATGAAATATCCATCATAAATGGCGTAGCGGTATCTTCTGTTGTTGAGTAATCCTGAAAATAGAATTTCACTCAGTCCTTCAGGCAGTGGAAAAATGGATGCCAGCGTATAAGCAGGCGGACCTCCAACGGCAATGCTGATTTTAAAGGGTAAACCTTTTTCCTTGTGTTGAAGATGATGGATACCTATTCCTCTATGGAGTTGGTAATGTAATCCGATTTCGGTGTCCGTATGATAGTCATTACCGTCCAATTGGATCCTGTACATTCCTACATTTGCCTGTTTCGGGTCAAATGTTCCTGGTGGAAAGCTGATAACCTGGGGTAGGGTAATAAAGCTTCCTCCATCCATTGGCCAGGATTTGATTGCTGGAAGATCAGAAATTTTACATCCGCTGGTCTGCAATTTATTAGTACGAGAGGCTGGAAGTGCAGAAAGTAAAAATGGGACATGACGCAGGAATTCGACAGGGGCCTTCGCGACAGAAAGAGGATCCATTTTAGTTTTTATCAACCATTCGAATTTTTTCAGAACATCTGCAAAAATGAATTCACAACGTTGCGTAGTCCCGAAAATATTTGAGACCGCTTTGTAAGGGCTGCCTTTTATCTTTTCAAAAAGAAGTGCAGGTCCTTGCGCTTTATAGATCCTCCTATGGATTTCAGGAATCACAAAATGAGGGTCCAACTCCTCTTTAATCCGAATGAGTTGGTCCTGTTTTTCCAGTTCAAGGCAACAATCCTGGAGGCTTTTGAACGTCATTGAGTTTGATTGTGTGTAAAATTACAGGCTTTGGAACCAGAAAAGAAATATTTAAAAAAATTATATTATAAAAATTCTAATATGTTTATTTGCAACAGAAAAGGACATGAAGGCTTATCTGGATTTATTGAACAAAGTATTAACGGAGGGTGTGGAACGTGCAGATCGCACGGGGGTAGGCACCCGAAGCCTTTTTGGGTATCAAATGCGCTTTGATCTCAATTCAGGATTTCCCTTGGTTACCACTAAAAAACTTCATGTAAAATCAATTATTTATGAACTATTATGGTTTTTAAGGGGGGAAAGCAATGTTCGATATTTGCAGGAGCATGGAGTAAGTATTTGGGATGAATGGGCAGATGCGAAGGGTGAATTGGGCCCCATTTATGGAAAACAATGGAGAAGTTGGTCTGCGCCCGATGGGACTCAAATTGACCAAATAAGTAAAATCCTTCATGAAATTAAGAATCATCCGGAGTCGAGAAGGTTGGTGGTTTCCGCCTGGAATGTGGGGGACCTGGATAAGATGGCATTAAGTCCCTGTCATTGTCTTTTTCAATTTTATGTGGCGAATGGAAAATTAAGTTGCCAATTGTATCAGAGATCTGCAGATGTATTTCTTGGGGTTCCCTTTAACATTGCATCATATGCTCTTCTTACACAAATGGTGGCTTCCGTATCGGGTCTTGGCTTGGGTGATTTTATACACAGTTTTGGTGATGTTCATTTGTATTTAAACCATATTGAACAGGCCCGACTTCAACTTACAAGGGAGCCGTTGCCACTTCCTTCCTTGTGGATTAACCCTGAAGTCAAGGATTTATTTGCCTTTGAATATCAGGATTTTAAACTAATTGATTATCAATCACATCCTTCTATAAAGGCCCCAATAGCCGTTTAAAATGAGATGAGAGAAGCCTGGAATTTCATCAAACTTAACGTAGTTTTAACGAGTAATTTTAGGTTCCGGTTGAACTTATTTTGCATTTGGATAAAACTATCTTCAAAAGTTTTTATGGAAAATGCATTTCTGGGGTATTTTTGCAGGCAAAACATCTCGAAAACCTGTAATATTTGCCTAATTCCTTATAAAATAATATATACCAATCCTTTATGAGCTACATTAAGCTACTATCAACCAAAATATTGGTTTTCATTTCTGTAGCGGCACTCTTTTCGGCCCCTGATATCGAAGTTGGAAAGGATCTTTTTAAAAATAATTGTGCAGCATGCCACAATAAGAATATGAAAGATGCCTTGACCGGACCTGCTTTGGGTGGGGTTCAAGAGCGCTGGGCAAGCTATCCTAAAACGGATCTTTATAACTGGATTAGGAATTCGCAAGCAATGATCAAAGCAGGACACCCTAAGGCGGTAGAGCTTTGGAATCAGTTTAAGCCCACCGTAATGACGGCATTTCCAAATTTAAAAGATGACGAAATCGAGGGGATTTTACTATATGTGGATGGGGTATTTAAAGGAACCTACGGGCCTAAAGCAGCGGCACAGGTACCAGGTGCTGTTGCGGAATCACAACCTAAAAGCGGCTTTTCTTTCTGGATTTTCCTCATATTTCTTTTACTCCTGGGGCTCGCCGTGTTTTTATGGAAACTGACGGCGGACTTGGTATATAACATTAAAATCAATCAGGGGGATACATCTTCAAAGCCTGCGTCACTTTGGCAGTTGCTAACCAGTAAATCAGTTGTCAGTTTCGTATTGTTTGCATTGGTATTGTTTGGAGGTTATACGACAGTGAATAATGCTATATCTCTTGGTAGGCAGCAGAATTATGCTCCTGATCAGCCTATTAAATTTAGCCATGCTACACATGCCGGCTTACACAAAATCGATTGTAACTATTGTCATGATGGAGCCCGAAGAACAAAACAAAGTATTATTCCTGCAACGAATACGTGCATGAATTGTCATGCCGCCATTAAGAAAGGAAGCAAATACGGAACCGCGGAGATTACAAAAATATTTGCATCCATAGGATTTAATCCGAGTACAGACAAATACATTGAGAATTATGAAAAGCTTTCGGAGCAAGAAATAGCAGCCATTTATACAAAGTGGATTGAAGATAACTATTTAAAAGACAATCAACTTGGCGGCTCAAATGAAGCTTCTAAAAGAGAAACTGAAAAACAATGGGAGCAGGTAAAGGCTTCATTGACGAGTGAGACTAAGACAAGTATTCAAGGACCTATAGAATGGGTTCGGATCCATAACCTTCCAGATCATGTGTATTTTAATCATGCCCAGCACGTAACTGTTGGTAAAGTAGCATGTCAGAAATGCCATGGTAAAATTGAGCAAATGGATTTGGTCAAACAGTATGCTCCATTGTCCATGGGCTGGTGCATTAATTGCCACCGTCAAACGGATGTGAAGTTTGCAGATAACAAATACTATGAGAGCTACAAAACCTATCATGACGAGTTAAAAAATGGCACTCGCCAGACTGTTAAAGTCAGTGATATCGGGGGGCTCGATTGTCAGAAATGTCATTATTGATCATACGCAATACGATTTCAAATGAACTATAACGAATCACAAGTATGGGTTGGGGATAAGGATTTAACAAGGGATCCGGATTTTATTGCTGAAATAGAATCAGAGCTTTCTCCGACTGCTACAAACCACCTTATTGAAGATGATCGCATAGGAGGCCTTGAAGCAAACCGAAGAGATTTTCTCAAATTGCTCGGTTTTGGAATAGGAGCTGCAACTCTTGCTTCTTGCGAAATACCTGTAAAAAAGGCAATTCCATACGTTATTAAACCGGATGCCATTGTGCCTGGGATTGCAAACTATTATGCCTCTTCTTTTATAAATGGGGGTGATTATTGCTCCGTTCTTGTAAAAACAAGGGAAGGCCGTCCAATCAAAATTGAAGGGAATGCGCTATCGCCTGTTACTAAAGGCGGAACCAGTGCTCGTGCACAGGCTTCAGTTTTGAGTTTGTATGATTACAATCGCATCAAAGGCCCTTCCAAAATACAAGATGGACAAACGCAATTAACAGACTGGGAAACGCTCGATAAAGAAATTATGGGCAAATTAAATGCCCAAAGTAAGGTGCGTATTGTGAGTTCTACCATAATGAGTCCCACCGCTCTTAAAGCTGTCGGAGAGTTTTTAATAAAATATCCGAACGCAAGCCATGTCATGTATGATGCCGTTTCCTCTGCAGCCTTGTTAGATGCATCTGAAAAGTGTTTTGGTGTTCGGGCAGTTCCTGATTACAAATTTAATCTTGCGGACACCATAGTTAGTTTCAATGCAGACTTTTTGGGTAGCTGGATTTCGCCTGTGGAATATGCAGCTCAGTATGCCAGCAGGCGTACCGTAGATGCGGCAACACCTCAAATGAACCGCCATATCCAGGTTGAATCTCACATGTCTTTAACAGGGTCTAATGCAGATAATAGAATTCTTGTAAAGCCTTCCGAACAAAGTGCTGCCATCGCGCATCTGTATAATGCCTTGGCTTCTAAATCAGGTGCAGCAACTATTACGGCGCCGGCATTAAATGACAAAGCAAAATCTTCCTTGTCGTTGCTTGCAGAGCAACTTCTTCAACAAAAATCAAAGTCTTTGATTGTTTGTGGAAACAACAATATCGGAGATCAAATTCTTGTATTTGCGATAAACAACATTCTTGGAAACGTAAATGCCACACTCGGTTTCAGTAATGCTTCCATGCAAAGAAAAGGGGATGATCATGCTATGCAGCAACTCCTGAAAGATATGAATGGTGGAGCTGTCGATGGGTTGATTATTTGGAATTGCAATCCTTGCTACGAACTTCCTTACGCTGCTGAGTTTGCCTCCGCAATGTCAAAGGTAGCTTTGCGCATAAGTTTCAATTCAAACATGGATGAAACGACAAAGGCATGTATGTATGCCGCACCTGATCACCATTACCTGGAATCCTGGGGAGATGCAGAGCCCAAAAAAGGAATGTATAGTCTCGTCCAGCCAACAATTAATCCGATATTCAATACAAGGGCTTCCGGTCAATCATTTTTGACCTGGGCGATGAGTCCAAATTTGGATTTAAAATCCGATCAGCCCTATCTTAGTTACCTTCAGGCCAATTGGGCTTCTAAAAAGCCAGCTACAGCTGATTTTCAAAGTTTTTGGGACAATACCTTACATGATGGTGTATATCAGGAGGAAGTGGAACAGAAGACCTGGATATGCAATGCAGATCTTCAGTTTGCAGCAAGTAAATTAAGCCAGCCATCTGGAAAGGAATTGGAAATTTCATTCTTTGAAAACGTCGCAATTGGAGCAGGCCAATATGCTACCAACCCTTGGCTTCAGGAATTGGCAGATCCAGTCATGCGTACTGTATGGGGAAATTACCTTGCAGTACCTATAGCATTTGATGGGGACAGGAGGTTTATAGCCATGAATAATGTAAAGGAAAATGGCGAAATGCTTGAACTTACTGTAGGAGATAAGAAATTGAATGTAGCCGCAGTAAAACAGTTTGGGCAAATGCAGGGAACGGTTTCGATTGCCTTAGGTTATGGCAGGACGAGCGCAGGAGACTGCGGAACTGGTATTGGCATTGACTTTAACCCATATTGTACCGTTGTAGACGGATATGTACAATATTACAATACCCAGGTTTCTTTGTCAGAAAGTTCAGGTGCTATTGAAAAGCATTTTGCCTGCGTCCAACATCATCACACCTTTGGTGTAACTGCAACCGAGACAAGTACCGGCCAAAAAATAAATGCAGATGAGGCTGCACTTGTGGACGATGCATTTAAGGGCATTACTAAAGGTTACCAGGGTTCCTTGACAAAGAGATCCATAATTCGCCATAGTCATCTAAAAGATGTAAAAGAAAACATTAAAGCACTTCAGGAGGAACGTGCTGATCATCAAAAACTGAATTCACATACATTATATCCGGGCCATGACTACAAATACAATTCAGGTCACCATTGGGGAATGCATGTGGATTTAAATGCGTGCATTGGTTGCGGCACTTGCGCGGTTGCATGTATGGCAGAAAACAATGTACCGGTCGTAGGAAAAAAGGAAGTTGCACGCCATCATGAAATGACCTGGCTGCGGATTGACCGCTATTACTATGGTGATGTGGAAAATCCCAATGTAGTGTATCAGCCAATGATGTGCCAGCATTGTAATAATGCACCTTGCGAAAATGTATGTCCGGTAAATGCGACCAACCACTCCTCTGAAGGACTGAATCAAATGGCCTATAACCGCTGTGTGGGTACCCGCTATTGCGCAAATAACTGTCCGTATAAAGTACGTCGATTCAACTGGTATGATTATACTACTGCAGATTTGTTCCCAGTAAATCAGTACAATATCGCTGGTGAAACAAGCCAACCATTCTATTCAGACAATTTGGTTCGCATGGTGTTGAATCCAGATGTTACAGTTAGGTCACGAGGTGTTATTGAAAAATGTTCCTTCTGTGTCCAGCGCATCCAGGAAGGGAAGCTGAATGCAAAAAAACAAGAGCGTGCTCTTCGCGATCAGGATGTAAAGACAGCATGTCAGACAGCATGTCCCACATCTGCTATAACATTTGGCGATATGAATAATAAGGATGGAGTCCTCTTCAGGAAATTGGAAAATCCACTGAATTATATTGTACTTGAGGAAATCAATGTAAAGTCTGTTGTGAACTACACCATGAAAGTGAACAACAGGGATGAAAAATTTGATGCATAATCTTTTAAATAAATTAGCATGTCAGGAGGCATAGTTGCACCAGTAAGAAAACCACTCATAGAAGGACATAAGACCTATCACCAGATTACGGAAGATTTGTGCGTTCCTACGGAGCGTACACCCAGTAAGGCGTGGGTCATTGCGTTCATTGTTTCTGTAAGTGTTTTGGCATTTGGAGTCTTTTGTATCCTTTGGACCATTTGGATGGGTATTGGGACTTGGAACCTGAACCGGACCATCGGATGGGGATATGATATTACCAATTTTGTTTGGTGGATCGGTATTGGCCACGCTGGTACATTGATTTCTGCTATTTTGTTGCTGTTCCGTCAAAGATGGCGTACGGGAGTAAACCGCGCCGCAGAAGCGATGACGATTTTTGCCGTTATCTGTGCGGCCATGTTTCCATTGATTCACGTTGGACGTATATGGGTTGTGTTTTACTTTTTCCCGTATCCGAATACACGGGGATCTCTTTGGCCAAACTTTAACTCACCACTGCTTTGGGATGTGTTTGCAATTTCCACCTATTTCTCGGTATCCTTATTATTTTGGTATACAGGTCTTGTTCCCGATTTTGCCACTGTGCGAAACCGTGCATCCGGTTTGCGTAGAAAAATATACAACACACTGTCTTTTGGCTGGACCGGATCTGCAAAGCATTGGCAAAGGTGGGAGTCCCTCTCCCTGGTGCTTGCTGGATTGTCCACACCTCTGGTACTTTCAGTGCATACGATCGTTAGTTTTGACTTTGCCACCTCTGTAATCCCTGGCTGGCATACTACCATTTTTCCGCCTTACTTTGTCGCGGGGGCCATTTTTTCAGGATTTGCAATGGTGCAAACACTTATGGTGATCACCCGTAAAATATTAAAGCTCGAGGAATACATTACGCTTGAACATATTGAATCCATGAATAAGGTTATTCTGGTTACAGGTACCATTGTGGGTGTTGCTTATCTGACGGAATTGTTTGTTGCCTGGTACTCAGGGTATGTGTATGAGCAATTTGCCTTTTTTAATCGTGCAATGGGTGTCTACTGGTGGTCCTATTTTGGTATGATGACGTGTAATGTAATCTCTCCACAATTGTTCTGGGTTCGGAAGTTCAGAAGGAGTATTTTCCTGACCTTCTTTATGTCCATATTTGTGAATATTGGAATGTGGTTCGAGCGGTTTGTCATTATTGCAACAACACTCGCAAGGGATTACCTCCCTTCATCCTGGAGTTATTACAAGCCTACCTGGGTCGAGATCGGAATTTTTGTAGGTACACTCGGACTGTTCTTTACCTTCTACCTCATTTTTGTGCGTGTTGCACCTGTTGTTGCAATTGCTGAAGTAAAACATATTCTTAAAGTGGGTGGAGATCAATATATCGGTGAGCACGCAACCCATCGGCAGGAGCATGATACGCACTCACATAATGTAGAACATCACCATTCTTAATTGCAAAAAAAAATAACATCAATTCATGAGACAATTCAATAAAGATGTGATTTACGGGATTTATTCCGATGAAGAAGTTCTCTTGCAGGCAGTGCGTAATGCAAGAGGAAAACATATGGAGATTATGGATGTCTATTCGCCTTTTCCAATCCACGGTCTGGATCAGGCAATGGGGCTGGAAGAGTCGCGTCTTCATCAGGCAGGTTTTGTATATGGTGCATTGGGAACGCTCACTGCTTTTTTGGGAATGACCTGGATTATGACCAGTGACTGGCCAATTATATTTGGGGGTAAGCCTTACTGGCCAGTACCTTCCTTTATACCAATTACATTTGAGCTTACTGTTCTTTTCGCCTCTTGGGGTATGACGATTACCTTTTATACTATTTGTGGTCTTTGGCCCGGAGTAAGTAATCCTCAACTGGATTTAAGAACAACAGATGATAAGTTTTGTCTCGCTTTTGATAAAAGCGAAGTATCTGAAGAAAAGGCACGTTCCTTTTTCCAAGAAACAGGTGCTGAAGAGATCAATACCAAAAATATATAGCAATGAAATGGTCCATGTATAAATTGTTATTTGCCCTTACGATACTTGCCTTTTGGCAGTGCAGACCAGCTGAAGGCAATCGAACAGGTACGGAATATATGCCGGATATGGCTCATTCCATCGCTTACGAAGCTAACGTCAACAGCTATTATTTTTATCATTCCTGGGGAAGTAAAGAAGAGATTGCCCATCTTTCCGCCCCTCGATTTCCAGTAACCGGTACAAAAGCACGCGGTTCTATGTTAGGTTACGATACCACCCAGCGTTTTAAGATGTTAACTGGAGACTTGGGAAATAATGCCATCGCAACCCCTGCAAACGGAGGTGTTCCTTATTATTATGGCAATACAGAAGAAGAGCGCGCAAGAGCTTCAAAAGAAATTACATCCAACCCAGTTCCTGTGTCAGCAAAAGGCCTTGAAAGCGGTAAATATCTCTATGATGTGTATTGTGGAATTTGTCATGGAGCTGCCGGTGATGGAGCAGGATACCTGGTGCGTGATGATGGAGGAAAATATCCTGCGCAACCTGCTAACTTTCTGAAAGATGAATTTATAGCTGCAAATGAAGGACGGTTTTACCATGCTATCATGTATGGACGTAATGTTATGGGGTCTTATAAAGATAAATTGTCTTACATGGAACGGTGGAATGTCATTCACTACATTCGTTCACTGCAAGCAACTTCCAAGAAGTTAATTTATAACGAAAAGGAAAATACATTTTCAAATTCAGCGGCGGTTGAAGCTTCCCGCAAAGCAGCTTTGGCAGCTGCTGCGGCAGCAGCACCAGCCCCTGCACCTGCAGCAACAAAGTAATACGGATTCAATCATTAATTAAAGATCAAGAATCAATGAGTTCAATTCAAATACCTTCCCGAGATCAGATTATTCTAATAATTATGGGATTGATTGGTGGTGTGTCACTTATTGCCATCATATTTAACGACGATCCAATGCATACCCGGCTTTGGAGTAGTCTCCTCCATAATGGTGTTTTCTTTACACTCATCTCGATGATGGCCATCTTTTTTGTATGCGTCAGCAGAACTGCATATGCAGGCTGGAATGTTGGATTTAAGCGGGTATGGGAGGCAATGTCACAATTTATGTGGGTAGGTTTTGCAATCATGTTTCTAATTGCACTTGGGGTATATTTAGGCTGGCACCATCTGTATCATTGGGCAGACGAAAACGCAGTTGCTTCAGATGAAATATTGAAAGGAAAATCTTCCTTCCTAAATAAGAATTTTTATTTTTTCGGAGGCCTTGGAATTCTGGCCACCTGGATTTTCTTTGCTTATAAGATGAGGTCATTGTCAATTGAAGAGGATGACCACGGTGACCAAAAATTTGAATTCTACAAGCGCATGAAATTTTGGGCTGCCATTTTTCTTCCTGTTGCTGGATTTTCAAGTGCAGTCGCCATCTGGCTTTGGCTGATGTCCGTGGACCCACATTGGTACAGCACACTTTACGCATGGTATACCGGAGCCAGCTGCTTTGTAAGTATGATCGCGTTGACGATTCTGCTGCTGATTTATCTGAAATCCCGAGGGTATTATCATAATGTGAATGCAGAACATTTCCACGATCTCGGCAAATTTATGTTTGCTTTTACAGTGTTCTGGACGTATTTGTGGTTTTCACAGTACATGTTGATATGGTATGGAAACATAGGTGAAGAGACTGTTTATTTTCAAACTAGAATCCAACAATATCCTATTCTCTTTTTTGGGAATCTGGTATTGAACTTTGTGTTGCCATTTTTAATTCTGATGAGAAATGACAACAAGCGAAAATATGGTACTCTGATTACTGTAGCAATCATTGTGTTCTTTGGACATTGGATTGATACCTTCCAAATGACGAAACCAGGTGCATTGCATACCGCTCATGCAATGATGGCAGAAAAAGCAGCACATGCCAAAGGAGGAGCAACGCTTGAAAATGTTGAAATTCAAGATCCACACCAGGCATCTCACGAAGGTCATTCCGGAGGACATGATGCAATGCCTTCTATTGGGTTTTTTATTCCTGGACTTGCAGATATTGGATTATTGATAGGGTTTGTTGCCTTGTTTTTCGCAACGACTTTGCATTTTCTATCCAGAGCGCCATTGGTTCCTAAACAGGATCCCTATTTGCAGGAGAGTTTACATCATCACGTTTAAAAGAAATTTAAAATAATAGCTCATGACGGCTTTAATTACCATACTTACAGTCATCCTCTTATTTGTAGTTCTTCTCCAGATCGCCAAGATCAATGAGATTACCTCCGGGATGATGGACAAAGATGAATATGAGGCAAAAATAGCCGACCAGAATGGACGATGGTTTCTGATCTTTTGTGTTGTATTCCTTGGTTCATTTTTTTGGAGTGCCCTATATTATTCCAACAGGCTACTGGGTTATGGTCCCTTGCAAGCAGCATCTGAACATGGAAGTTCCATAGACAGTCTGTTTAATACGACCTTGATCTTCACAGGTATTGTTTTTGTTATATGTCATATTCTGCTTTTTTGGTTTTCCTATAAGTACAGGTTTCAACCTGGTAGAAAGGCTATTTTTATTCCTCACGATAACCGTCTGGAAGTTATTTGGACGGCAGTGCCGGCTTTGGTAATGACCATTTTGGTTGTGAAAGGTCTGGTTGCCTGGAACACGGTTATGTCTGATATTTCAGAAGGAGAGCCACACATGGAAATAGAAGCTACAGGTTGGCAATTTGCGTGGAATCTGCGATACCCAGGAAAGGATGGAAAGTTGGGAGTAAAAGACTTTAGGCTGATTAAACCCGGAACTAATGATTTGGGTCAGGACTGGAATGATCCCAGAAACCTGGACGATTTTAATGCCGATGAGCTTGTTTTGCCGAAAGGGAAGAAAATTCGTGTACGTATCATAGCTCGGGATGTCTTGCATAATTTTTATTTACCGCATTTCAGAGTAAAAATGGATGCAGTGCCAGGTATTCCTACCTATTTTATATTCACGCCAATTAAAACCACAGAAGAGTTTAGACAAGAATTGCGCAAGTATCCGGAATATCAATTGCCTTCTGATCCTGCTGATCCGAACAGTGAACCTAAATGGAAAGTGTTCAATTATGAACTTGCTTGTGCAGAGTTATGCGGAAAAGGGCATTATAGTATGCGACGTGTTGTAAAAATTGTATCACAGGAAGAATACGACAAATGGGAGGCTGCACAAAAGTCCACCTATATGACCAACATCCGGAATTCAGAAGAAGATCCATTTAAAGGACAGCCACTGGAATCGGAGGCAATGGTTAAAGGCGAGGAGTTAAAGGCAATGCTTAAAAAGGCACTTGATACCAGTTCTTCAAACACCGCAGACCGAACCCTTCGTTTGGATAATATATACTTTGAATCAGGATCCGCCCAACTGAACAAGTTGTCAGAAATAGCCTTGAATATATTAAAAGAAGCTTTTGACAGCAATCCGGCTTTAAAAGTAGAAATATCAGGTCACACGGACAATCAAGGCGATGCTGCAGCAAATTTGAAATTATCTCAGGAACGTGCAATGGCTGTTAAAGATTACCTTACTTCAAAGGGCGTATCTGCCAATCAACTGGCAACACTCGGATTAGGGTCTTCCAAACCAGTGGATACTAACGATACAGAAGCAGGCCGCAGCAAGAATCGCCGTATTGAATTTAAAATTGTCTCTATTAAATAACATTCCGCCATGTCATCACATCAAACTAATCAATTAGAGCAAGATCAACTAATTCAACAATTGGGTTACGATGATCATTTTCATGAGCATCATCATGGGGATAAATACCAGACTAATTTTTTAACAACGTATATTTTTTCTCAGGATCATAAAATGATCGCCCGGCAATTTCTTATGACCGGTATTTTCTGGGCAATTGTTGGTGCAGCAATGTCAATAATTTTCAGGATTCAACTCGGATTTCCCGATGCGGATATTTCCTGGCTTAAGCCAATACTCGGGAAATGGATTACCGTTAATGAAGCGGGCATAGGAAAACTTGAGCCTGAATTTTATTATGCACTCGTGACTATGCACGGTACCATTATCGTGTTTTTTGTATTGACGGCAGGATTGAGCGGTACATTCAGCAATTTATTGATTCCTCTTCAGATAGGTGCCAGAGATATGGCTTCTCCTTTTTTGAATATGCTATCGTACTGGTTTTTCTTTATGTCATCTGTAGTGATGCTGTATAGTTTGTTCCTGAGTACCGGGCCCTTTTCCGGAGGATGGACCGGATATCCGCCTTTAAGTGCATTGCCTCAGGCTTCTATTGGTAGTGGTGCTGGGATGACACTCTGGTTGGTCTCACTGACTCTATTTGTCGTTTCCGTATTGCTGGGCGGTATGAATTACATTACTACTGTTTTGAATTTGCGAACGAAGGGTATGAGTATGTGGCGGATGCCTTTAACTATATGGGCTTTTCTCGTTACAGCCATTTTGGGTTTATTGTCATTTCCTGTTTTGGCATCCGGTTTCTTTTTATTGATGTTTGACAGAAGTCTTGGTACCAGTTTTTATCTCTCAGATATTTTTGTCAACGGGCAGGCTTTGGATAGAATAGGGGGCAGCCCCATTTTATTTCAACACTTATTCTGGTTTCTTGGACATCCTGAAGTATACATTATAATCCTTCCCGCAATGGGTATCGTTTCGGAAGTAATGTCCGTTCATGCCCGAAAACCGATATTTGGATACAGAGCGATGGTATACTCCATTCTAGCTATTGGATTTTTATCCTTCATAGTTTGGGCGCACCATATGTTTATGGCTGGTGTAAACCCATTTATTTCAAACTTCTTTGTGGTATTTACCCTCATCATTGCGGTGCCTTCTGCTGTAAAAGTCTTTAACTGGATCAGTACACTCTACGGAGGAAATATCCGAATGAATACCCAAATGCTTTTTTGCATTGGTTTTGTAAGCATGTTCATTTCAGGTGGATTGACGGGTGTATTCCTTGGTAATTCCGCAATAGATATTCAGCAACACGACACGTATTTCGTAGTTGCGCATTTCCACATTGTGATGGGTGTCGCAGCCTTTTTTGGAATGTTTGCCGGAGTATATAATTGGTTTCCTAAAATGTTCGGCAGATTTATGAATGATACTTTAGGCAAAATTCACTTCTGGATTACCATGATTGGAGCTTATGCCGTATTTGGACCCATGCATTATCTTGGAATGGCAGGTGTGCCACGTCGCTATTACCGCTTTGATAACTTTGATGCATTCAAGGATTTTGATGATATGAATAAGTTTATAACCATAGCAGCTGTTGTGACGTTTATGGCGCAAATTCTGTTTGTTATCAACTTTGTTTGGAGCATTTTCAAAGGCCGTAAAATGACGGAACAGAATCCATATGGTTCCAACTCACTTGAATGGACTACACCTATAGAAACAGGCCATGGTAACTGGCCAGGTAAAATACCTACCGTGCAAAGGTGGTCTTATGATTATGGAAAAGATGGTAAGGAATTTATTCAGCAACATATTCCATTAGCTGAAGGAGAAGAACATAGTAGTCACTAATTTTTAAATTCGCAAGAACCCTCGTTTTGAATAAAAGTACCACGACAGCTGCTTCCTATTCCCTGGTTCGGGATATCGGAATTTTAGTCAAGTTTAAATTAAGCTTGATGGTAGTGCTGTCATCCATGTTTAGTTACATCATTTTGGCAGATGCAGGATTTGATATGCTCAAATTCCTTTTTCTGACTTTTGGAGGACTCTTTATCACCTTTGCTGCAAATGCTTTGAATCAAAGTCTCGAGCGCGATTATGACAAGCTTATGGTTCGTACTGCATTCAGACCCGTCGCCAGTGGGAGAATGAGCTTGTCCATGGCTGTACTTGTATCTGGATTGTTCTGTTCTCTTGGCGTTATTTTTCTGGCATTACTCAGCCCGGAAGCAGCTACATTAGGTATGCTTTCCTTTGTATTGTATGCCTTCGTGTATACCCCATTAAAAAGGTACTCTACAATAGCCATACCCGTGGGAGCGATTCCGGGGGCATTGCCAACCCTGATCGCAGGGGTAGTTGCGTGCAATGGCTTTACATCTGAAGCATTATGCTTATTTGGATTACAATATCTTTGGCAGTTTCCACATTTCTGGTCTATTGCCTGGATAGGTCATGAGGATTATAAAAAAGCAGGCTTTAAATTGATCAGGGATATAGATGGAAAACCAGACCCTAAATACGGGCTTTATGCTGCTTATTATTCTGCAATCAGTTTGATTTTAATACTCTTTTATGCTAAGAGCGCTATACTGCACCCAGTGATTGTAGTAGGTTTGGTTCTTCTGGTATTATTTTATAGTGGAATGGGTTTGCGACTGTACAAGTATAAAAATGCCCTATCTGCAAGGCAACTGATGTTTGCTTCCTTTTTCTATTTACCTATCATGTTTCTATTCTTTTACCTAAATAAGATATTGATTTTCTGATGCCATTTATACAAATGATCGATAAAAACCTTGAGCCAAGTCGGCAGCATGCAGTCCGCTTTGGTTTATGGATTGGAATGGCTTCGATAGTCATGCTGTTTGCTGCTTTAACCAGTGCTTATTTGGTACGCAAGGCAGCTGGCAACTGGTATGAATTTAAGTTACCCGTACAGTTTTTTTTCAGCACCGTGCTGATAGTAGCTTCTTCTGTGTTATTAGAAAAGGCATATCTGAATTTTAAATCGGGTCGTACGTCCTCTATTTCAGTTTTGCTTTTTGTTGCGCTCTTTTTGGGATTTGGATTTCTGTTCGCACAAATATGGGCATGGAAAGAGTTATTTGCGCAGGGAGTGAGTTTGGATCTTAATGTAAGCAGTTCATTTTTATATGCTCTATCCGGATTGCATGCATTGCATGTAATCGGTGGCATTGCTGCACTTGCATTAAGTGCAATTGCTTCCTTGTCAGAACGATTTAAACCTACAAAAAACAGATTATTTAAGCTGGACCTGGTTCGCCAGTACTGGCATTTCGTAGATATTTTGTGGATATACTTATTGTTATTTTTAATATTACAATAGACTAAAACGATAAAATGGCAACTGATCAAACATTACATTCACAGGAAGTTCATTCAGCAGAGGGGGCCTGGGCAGGAGGGAAGGAGCCTTTTAAGGCGAGTTATGGCAAGCTGATGATGTGGTATTTCCTATTGTCAGACGCATTTACTTTTGCGGGTTTCCTTATTGCATATGGAACGCTGCGATTTAGCAGTCCTACATGGCCCGTGCCTGATTTTGTATTTTCTACATTACCTGGAGGCTTCCATCACAAACCATTGATATTTGTAACCTTTATGACCTTTGTATTGATTGTAAGTAGTGTTACAATGGTGAGAGCCGTACAGGAAGGTTCCAGATACAATAAAAAAGGCGTAGTACTATGGATGGCTTTGACCATCGTAGGTGGTTTGACATTTTTGTCGTGCCAGGCATGGGAATGGACAACTCTTATAGGTGGAGAGAATATGAGTATCCGGGTAAATCCATTTGGCACTCATGTTGAAGCAGGTACCTATTTGCAAGGGGATGGACATGATATCAAGGAAGGGGATACCTTTCACCCTGGCCAATCCTATCTTATTCATAAACATAATGGAGAATGGGCTCCACTGCCTTATAAAACGGAATCCGGGGAAATTAAGCAACAACATTTTGGCCCAAAAGCATTTGGTGCTTTGTTCTTTTTTATTACCGGCTTCCATGGTTTTCACGTTTTTAGTGGGGTGGTGTTTTTATCTATAATCCTCATCAATGTCATGTCAGGAATCTATGCCCAACGAAAAAACCATTATGAAATGGTCGAAAAAATTGGGCTATACTGGCACTTTGTAGACTTGGTTTGGGTGTTTGTATTTCTTGTATTTTATCTTCTTTAAACTTAACTAATCAGGACAATGGCGCATATTAATATTGAAGAAGGAAAAAAGGCTGCTTACAGAGGCTTTGTATTGTTGGGAATTGTTACTCTTGTTGAGGTTTTTATTGCTTTATTGGGCAAGGGGTATGTTATTCATGATTTTCATTTGCCCAGAGCTATCATGTATCTGGCTATGATCAGCATGTCTTTGTATAAAGCATACTTTATTGTATACGAGTTTATGCATATGCGTTATGAGGTTCCAGGACTTGTACGTAGCGTTTTAATGCCAACCTTACTGCTTACCTGGGCAATTATTGCCTTCTTTTCTGAAGGACATACCTGGAATAAATGGAGAAAAAAGGTGAACGACAGACCGATAGCTGCATTTGAAAGGCCTGTCGCAAACCCTCACCATGAATCAATGAAAAATGCTGTACCTGCGGACTCCATTCACGGTACGATAAATCACGAAGCGGGTGCAAAGCAAGATACCATGCACAGTGAAAAGGCGCATTGATTTCTTATTTGACATATATTGGAAACCCAGGGTTCTCTTAGAAAAATTGTTCAACTACTTCTGGTTGGAGTTATCTTAATAGGTCTGCCTTTTTTTGCATGGTATATTTTGAATAAAGGCACCCACATGCGTAAACTGGCTATGAAGAACCTCGAGCCCAAATCGGAGTTGGGGAATTTTCAGTCCGTTACGGATAGGGATTCTGTGTTTTATTCAGAAAGTCTAAAAGGGAAAAGATGGGTGATTGCTGTTATTAATGCCGACTCATCCAGGGAAAAAAATATTAAAATTTTGATTGACCTTGTAGAGCAGGCAAGTTCTGAATTTACAGTACATGTATATACGCTCGTTGGTCTGTTTCCATCCGAAATCATTCCTAATATGTCCAGGCAATTAGGTATTCCTTCTAAGGACAATTGGGTGAAGACATTTATGGCCGCCAACCATATCTATCCGTTTGCCATGGATGCGTTTTCTATTCCTGAGGCATATTCCAATAGGAATGTGCTTATATATTTGGATGATATTGGCCGTATACGCCGCTATTACGATCTTTCCAGCCATGAGCAACTGTTGGAAGCAATTCGCGAGCTCCCTGTGTTCTTGAGTTTAAAAAAATAACATGACTTGGACAAAAGAGCAAATTAGAAATCTGAATGTGATTGCAACAGTAATTAGTATTGCTGTGTTGTTGGTTGTTGCAAGTATGCGAAAAATACATTTCGAAACATCGATCGATTTTCGGTTTTTACCTGCATTTCACTCTTTTATCAATGCATGCTGTGGCGTGGTTCTCATTTTAGCGTATATCAAAATCAGACGAAAAGAGGTCGGTCCGCATAAAAACTTGATGAGTCTGGCGATGATACTTTCCTTTGTCTTTCTGCTTTCTTATGTCATCTATCACACGACTACAGAGGAAATTAAGTATTGTGGCGAGGGTGCCATGCGAATCATTTACTTTGCGATTTTAATAAGTCATATTGTGCTTTCAGCCATTTTATTTCCCTTTATTTTGTTTACCTACATTCGTGGTCTTACCAATCAGCACCCCCGGCATGAAAAGTTAGCACGTTGGGTTTTTCCTGGCTGGTTGTATATTTGCTTTTCAGGACCAGTATGTTATTTGATGCTTAAACCTTGTATGTAATATGGGAAGGATATGTTCCAGTAAATTATTTTGGTTGCTCATTTTTGTTTGTGTAGCAACAGTGGAAGCATTTAGTCAATGTCCCATGTGTAAATTGGCAGCAGAATCCAATCTGCAAGGTGGAGGAACTGCAGGGAAAGGATTAAATACCGGAATTTTGTATTTGCTTGCCGCACCGTATTTGTTAGTATTTTCAATGTACAAGTTGTGGAAACGAAACCGTAATAAAATACAATCTGCTTAGGTGACAATATTGAAATCGCACTTTAGACACTGAAAAAATAAAAAGGCTGCACATTGTGCAGCCTTTTTATTTTAACGCAATTGCTGAAAATTAAAACGTATATCGAATTGCAAATCCTCCGC
>CAZDQG010000002.1:45246-150962 GCA_964507535.1 uncultured Saprospiraceae bacterium | reverse complement strand
TATTTTAACGCAATTGCTGAAAATTAAAACGTATATCGAATTGCAAATCCTCCGCCTTCGCCGGTGAATCCATTTCCCCATCCAACTAGATTGAAGACAGGAATCCAGTCAGCAGAGAGGTTAATTGGTGTGTTTGCAAATTTGTAATCAAGTCCAAGATTTCCACAAACTCCTACGAAAAAGGAACCATCGTCATCTCCATCAACTAAATCCCAATCGCCACCCCAGGATCCTATACGGGCTCCAAAACCCCAATACCAGCGTAAGCCATCCACGCTTTTAATATCTGCATATTTTTGATACAATCCTGTAAGGCTGAAGTAACTATAGTCATAGGCTCCGGATCCATAAGAGCGGTAATTAAGGATGCCTTCAATGGCTGTATTGCTGTTGGTGAAATGCTTGCCCGTCAAGGCCCATCCCCAAGCTGCCCTTAATCCAATTGCATTTTTGTAATCCTGTGATTGTGCGGAGATTCCAGCTATAAGCAGAATCAAAATGAGTGCATGTTTAAGTTTCATAGTCTTGTTTTTTTGGTTTATAATGTTACAAATCTACATAATTTCCTTTGCTACTACTTAATCAATTATTTGCCAGTTGATTTCTCTAATGCCATGAGAAGTTAAATAGTGATTGGCCGTTTTAAAGTGATTATTTCCAATAAAGCCTCCGCCTGCAAGTGGAGAAGGGTGCGGGCTTTCCAGGATACAGTGTTTTGACAAGTCTATTAGCACTTTTTTGGATTTGGCGAAATTCCCCCACAGCATAAATACAAGGTTCTCCTTCAATTCGGACAATTTGCGAATGACTTCATCCGTAAATGGATGCCAGCCAAAGTCCTTATGCGAATTGGCTTGTTTATGAAGAACCGTCAGGGATGCATTTAGAAGCAAAACGCCCTGGCGTGCCCAGGGACTTAAATCTCCATTATTTGGAACCGGATATCCGAACGATCGGTTTAATTCCTTGAAAATATTGACAAGGGATGGGGGTTTTTTGATTCCGCGAGGGACCGAAAAACAAAGCCCCATGGCTTCACCAGGTCCATGGTAGGGGTCCTGGCCTAAAATGACTACCTTTACGTCTTTGAAAGCTGTTGTATTGAATGCATTAAAGATCAGTGGGCCAGGTGGGTATATTATTTTTCCTTCTGATTTTTCTCTTTTTAGGAACTGGATGAGATTCTGGAAATAACCCTTTTCAAACTCCTCTCGAAGAATTTCCTTCCACCCGGATTCAATTTTAATATCATTCATATAGCATTTAGATTCATTGTAACTTTGGCGAATATATATTTAAGACATAAACTATGAAAAATTATCTGCACGTATTGGCAATTTGGAGTATATGCGCTTCCGTTTCAGCGCAACCCGTAAAATTGTGGTCAAATTCCTTCGGTGGTAATCAATCTGACGTGGCGTCTTCCATCAGGCAATACAATGATACCATGATTGTTGCAATTGGGAAATCTTCTTCAACAAACATTGGAATGGCTCATGGAGGGGATGATTTTATGTTATGTCAGTTTAAACCATCCGGGGAATTGATACGTATGAAAGTTTTTGGAGGGCCCCAGATTGATCAACCAAATGCATTTGTAAAATTACCTTCCGGCGACATTTTGATAGGAGGATATACCACAGGTAAAGGAGGGGATGTTAGCAATTTATACGGTCTTACAGACATATGGTTATTAGAAGTAGACGCACAGACGGGTTTAAAAAAATGGGAAAAGAATTTTGGCGGGACCAATAATGATCAACTCAACGATTTATTTTTTCTGGAAGCAGGAAGGATTTTTATGGCTGGGCATACCAAATCAATTGATAAAGATGTCAGTACCGTGCCTACTAAAGGAGGAAATGATGTGTTGATCATGTCCATAAATGAGACGGGTGCGATCAGTAAAGCGGTGACTTTTGGCGGAACAAAGGATGAAACGGCAAAACGGATTATTAAATCAGAAGAATTTGGTGGACAGATGTTGGTAATTGGTGAAACCGAATCCAACGATATGGACTTTGCAGGTCTTGCGAAAGGAAAAAAGGATCTTTTTATTTTAAAGATCAACCGGAATATTAATAAAGTATTTTTGAAAACGCTGGGAGGCCCAGGCGATGATATTTTTGCAGATGCAATTGTGTTGCCAGATTTATCCAGTGTCATTTTTGCAACTGTAAACACTTCCGGAGGACAGGTAGATAGTTTAAAAGGGGGCAAGGATGTATGGGCTGTCCGGATTGATAAAGATGGCAATATTTTGTGGTCCAGAACAATTGGTGGCAGCCGAGATGAAACTGCAGTCGACGCGCAACTGACATCTGATGGGCATATCATACTGGCACTTAACTCCGTTTCCAATGACAAGGATATCAGTATTTCTCCTTACGGAGGAACTAACGATGTGCTCCTTATGAAGTTGGATACGATGGGCAATATTCTCTGGCGCAAATACTACGGAGGCACAAGTGGAGATAATGCAGGAGCCATATGTATAGATAGCTCTGATGCGATCTATTTTGCTGCAAGCAGTTTCAGTACCGATTTTGATCTGACTCCAAAAAATATCAATCCTCCTGATTTTTGGGTTGTAAAATCGATTGAGTGCAAGACCTACGAAGGAACTGTAGAATTAAAAGCCTGCGCTGACGATACGCTGGTTTACAACAAGAAAAAATATTACAAGGGGCATGAAACCGGAGTGGATACTTTCATAAAAGGCAATTATTTTGGCTGTGACAGTATTTTGCACGTTAATGTGGAATTTAAAGAGCCACAACGCATTTCTTTGCAAGACACGATCTGCTTCGATTCTACATTGGTAATACACAATGTTGAATTCAACAGAAATCATACGGAAGACTCTATTTTTCTCAAGGATCAACTAGGCTGTGACAGTATTCTCATGGTTCAAGTGGATGTATTGAATCCTTTGGAAGTTTCCGATACGTTAATCATAAAAGATGATGGCACTGGAAAAGGTTGCATCGGGGTAAGTATACGAGGGGGTTGTGAGCCATATCTTTATTTTTGGGATAACGGTCCAGGTACAAGCTCGCGTTGCAATTTAAAATCCGGATATTACAATCTTTCAGTGACGGATTGCAGAGGCTGCGCTCAGATGTTCCGCTTTTTCGTTCCTTCAACCGTGGGCTCCCAAGATGTTCCGCAAGACCAGATCCTTTTGAACTTCTATAATCTTACCGGTAGGATCAGTTGGGGTAATGTAAAGATCTCGTTATTAACACTCTATACTGTTTCCGGCCAGCAAGTATGGTCTGAGAAGCCTTCAAGAGATTATGAGATCATACCTGAAAACACATTTGAAAAGGGAGTCTATTTGCTTGAAGCAAGAGATATTCAAGGGCGTACGGGCTATTTATTGATCAATTTGTAATTGCTTACTATCTTTGCGGTTCTTATTATAATACGTGCTGTAAAGCTTAGTTGTTTGTGGTATCAAGGTAATTTGAAGGCCTTTATAGCGCGGAATGCATGCATTTACATTGGTCCCGTAGCTCAGCTGGATAGAGCAACTGCCTTCTAAGCAGTCGGTCACACGTTCGAATCGTGTCGGGATCACTTTTTTATTAAAGGCAAGATCATTTTATAATTAAACAGGCAACACATGAGGACATTACAATTTCTTTTTATTTCCTTACTATTCATTGGAAGCACTCAAAAGTCGGTCTCCCAAATCTTTACAAAAGGAATGCTGCGCATGGGAGTTGATAAGATCCTGTTAAATGGGGACGAGGCACCATCTGAAATGGGAGCTGCTATGGGTAATGTTGAAATCAAGATTTTCTCTGACGGGGAGCGTCAAAAGACCCTGTTTTCCATGATGATGATGAAAACCGAATCATTTGTTGAACCCAAACTGGATAGTGTTTTTATCTATATGGACATGATGGGCTCAAAATACCTGATTGCCGACTCCAGAAAGGGGATGAGTGCGCAGGGTGGTACAAATGCAAGTGATGCAATGCAGGGTATGAGCATTATCGAACACCCTGAAGACACCAAAGAGATTTTAGGTTATAAATGCCACCGTGTGGATCTCAATATGAAATTACCGGAAGGGAAGTCCTCAGCGGATAAACCAACTGATGTAAACATGGTGCTTTATGTAACAGATAAGCTGCATTTCGATGCTTCCTATATCATGCAAAATAAGCAGACTGTTCAGTTAAAAGGCACTCCACTTGAATACACGATGAAAATGGGCGAGGGGAGCTTTCAGCTTGAAATGATAATGACAGCAAAAGAATTTAAACCAGATGTTCAAGCTTCCGACTTTGAGCAGCCTACTGGAAAATACAAAAGATATACCATGGACAGCTTTCAGGCTGAAATGGCACACATGAAGCGTTGATTTCAGAAATCAAGCTGGTATTTATCTTTGACAGAATCTGTTCCTTCTTTTGATATTGAACTCTTAAGGACTTTTATGAAGGTTTTGGAGTCTAACTGTAATTCAACGACAAAGTCCTCAATCTTGGTAATGCGTCCTAGAATACCGGATTGCGTAACTACCAAATCTCCCTTCTTGATTTCCTGAATAAATTTGTTTTGGGCTTTCTGTTGCTTCGTCCTGGGAAGTATAAAGAAGACATACATAATCCCAAATAATATGACATAAAGTATTAATATGCTCATAATGAAATAAATGATTTACTAATAAGATATAACAACGGGTTTGATATCTGGTTCAGTTGGTAAAAATAACCACATTCGAAGATATATTTCAGAGAGATCATACAAATGCAGAATAGAAGCTTATAGCAGTGTTCTTATGTACTAATGTTGTCTTTGACTTTTTACAATACACATCACCCTGAGGATGCTTCTGTTGGGGTATCCATTTCCTGAGATGATAATCTCTTTTTCATCATATCCCATTTTGGTCTCCGTATTATAGATTACATCCAAAAAGGAGGAGTCCCCGGGCTGAATGATCCGTTTTGGCATACTTAATTGAATACAAGGGCAATTGGCTTCGTAATTAAGAATATCAAGCGCTTTTAATCCACGGTTGTAAATCTTGAAGCGCGTCTTTAAGGTGTCTCCACGCACAGCCTCGCCAAAATCTTTAAATAGAACAGGAATGTGCATTTTAGGTATGCTGTCAGGGGATAAGGCGGTGTTGTTCTTCGCTGTAGATTCAGCGGTGTTATTCTTTGTATTTTCGTCCTTGTTTTTACAGGCAAGGATTGCACAGATCAAAAGAAGATAGAAGAAAGAAACGCGATTCATTGTCCAAATCTATTAAACTTGCTCTGCTACATGCAAGTAAAACTGCATAAAAATATTTGTTTTATTGGTTTGCCTGCGTGCGGGAAGACGCGTATTGCCAATCTGTTGGCAGATGCCTATGGTTTCCCGCATGTAGATTTAGACAGGCAATTGGAACATATTACAGGTCAAACCATTTCTGATTATTGGAATTCCTGGGGAGAATCCGGATTCCGATCAATGGAAAGATCCATTTTATTAAATCAATTATCCAGGAGTCCACAGATTATAGGCATAGGTGGAGGAACTCCGGAGTATTTTGATAATATGGCTTATATGCTCACGTATGGATGTGTCATATACCTGAAAGCCGATCCGGAGTTTTTGCTGCATCGCATCGTAGATGATTCTAGGCCTTTGTTTAGAAACGCCCCCGACAAACTGGAAATATTGAAAAGCCTTTACAAAAGAAGATCACATTTTTACAACCGTGCCCACCTGAGCCTGGATGCAAGTAAAAATGAACATTACATGATCGAAAATGTTAAAACTTACTGCACAGCACATGGAATTATTATAAATTAAAAATATGAATTCGAATATCCACCACACAATAATTATAGGTTCTGGTCCCGCTGGTTACACCGCTGCTATCTATGCAGCCCGCGCGAATATGTCACCTCTTCTTTTTACCGGGATTGAGCCTGGCGGGCAACTGATGATTACCACCGAAGTAGAAAATTATCCTGGTTATCCCGATGGAGTACAAGGACCTAAAATGATGGAGGATTTTCAAAAGCAGGCGGAAAGATTTCATACCGATATACGGTATGAGGTTATCACAAAGGTTGATTTCACGGGCCCTGTTCACCGTATATGGACAGAGAGCGGTGAAGAGTTTCAGGCGCATTCTATTATTATCTCAACGGGTGCGAGTGCCAAATGGTTAGGTCTGCCATCCGAAAGAACATTGATGAATCATGGGGTTTCTGCTTGTGCAGTTTGTGATGGCTTTTTTTTCAAAGGGCTACCCGTTGTCGTCGTTGGTGCCGGTGATACGGCTGCTGAAGAAGCATCTTATTTGGCGAAATTGTGCCCTGAAGTACATTTGCTCGTCCGAAAAGACTACATGAGAGCTTCAAAAATCATGCAAGAGCGTGTATTGAACAATCCCGTTATTCGAGTACATTGGAATACCGAAATTCAAGAGATATTGGGTAATGGCGAGGTAGAATCTGTTCGCCTTATAAATAATAAAACAAACACGGTTTCTGAGCTGGCAACAAAGGCGGTATTTGTTGCTATCGGTCATAGTCCCAACTCAGCACCTTTCAAAGATTGGATTTCAATGGATGAACAGGGTTATATCATAACCCAGTCCGGAAGTTCAAAGACCAATATAGCTGGTGTGTTCGCATGTGGTGATGTTCAGGACAGGACCTATCGCCAGGCGGTTACAGCTGCAGGTTCAGGGTGTATGGCTGCGTTGGATGCAGAACGTTATTTGGTGTCTCAAGGAATCCTATAAGGGCCAATGGGATAAAGAGAAGGGCTCAATGAATTACCACTGTTTTTAATAATCCTGCGATATAATTTCGTTCCTTTAAAATATGCTGGTGAGACTTTAACTCAATTTCGAGATTATGCTCGTCGAGTGAATGTTCCTTTAGTTTTTTCTCAAAGTCATCAATTGCTTTATTGTATTTTTTTAGTTTGAAACGCAGTATTGCATTTGTAATGTCTGCGTAAAAGTTTTGATCGGGCTCTTCCTGGGTGCTTAGGTATATTCCCATTTTTTCAGACCAGTTTTTGCTGTATTCATATTTGGACATAGTGAAACTAAGAGCCAAATCGGCAATTTCTTTGTCTGGATGACTGATGAAGTAGTTGATGTCAGGATTCAAGCCTTCCGAAAGTTGATTTGAAAGGTCCAAAATTATTTTCCGGATTAATTTACTTTCAAAAAATTCTAGTGTATCTGAGATATTATCAATGATATAGGCTGCGAATGGGATTTCGTCTTGTTCATTGTACCAATGGTGACCATAGAGCATTAATACCCTGCAAATATCTTTCTCCTGAAATTCATCTGTATATACAAATTGTTTTTGCTTGTGAGGGCTTATGACTCCCTGATCATCCATATCATTCAGAATCTTCTGGTCATAATCAAGTGCCTTTCTTCTGTCCTGAAAATTTCTTTGACGGATATCCTCCCTAATCAGTTTGTTGCAACTCTCAATTAAACTTTGTTCATCCAGATTTAATTGGAGTGCAGCTTCCCTGATGTATATGGATCGTCGGATCGGATCTGGTACTTTGGCAATCGTGCGAACTATTTCTCCAGCGGTTTCTGCTCTTTTAATGGGATCATTTGCTGAGGGGCCCACTTGTAGTTGAAGTCGGAACAGGATAAAGTCCACTGCATTAGAAGACAAAAACTCCTCAAAAGCTTGTGTGCCGATGGTTCGTATAAATTCATCCGGGTCTTTGTTATCCGGGATCAGGGCAACTTTCACGCTCATTCCTTCCTGCAGGATAAGGTCAATTCCTCTTGTGGCTGCTTTGATTCCAGCAGGATCGCCATCATACAGGATACAAATGTTTGAACAAAGTCGTTTGAGGATTTGGATCTGGTCTTCAGTTAGGGCTGTTCCGGAGGAGGCTACGACGTTCTCAATCCCAGCCTGTGACAATGCCATAACATCAGTGTAACCTTCTACCAGGAAGCATTGATTCTTTTCACGTATCGTTTTCTTCGCAAGATGGAGGCCATACAGGCTTTTGCTTTTATGATACAGTTCAGTTTCCGGCGAATTGACGTATTTGGCTGTTTTGGCATCCGATTGTAGCATCCTGCCTGCAAATGCGATAGGTTTTCCAGTTTGGTTATGAATAGGGAACATAACCCTGTTTCTGAAAAAGTCTTTTTGGTATTGATTTACGAGGCCGAGGCGTTGAAGAAACTCCATCTTGAATCCTTTCGCCAGGGCTTCTTTACAAAAAGCATCCGTTTCATCTAATGCAAATCCAAGCTCAAATTTCTTAATGGTGGATTCTAAAAAGCCCCGTTGTTTAAAATACGAGAGCGCAATTGATTTTCCGGTAGGATGATCCCATAGATTGGATTTGTAATAATCCAAAGCAAATTGGTTGACAATATGAAGACTCTCTAGTTCTTGAAGATCGGTGGAATCCTGGGATTTAACCTGGCTTTCTTCGAGCTGAATTTGATATCGTTTGGCCAATTGCCTGATAGCCTCCGGGAAACTGAGTTGTTCCGCCTCCATAAGAAATTGTACAGGTGTTCCTCCTTTGCCGCAACCAAAACATTTAAAAATGTTTTTACCGCTTGAAACATAAAAGGAAGGTGTCTTTTCTTTGTGAAAAGGGCATAGTCCAATCATGTTTGATCCTCTTGATTTGAGATCGACATAATCTCTAACAATTTCTTCAATGCGGGAGGCATCTAGTACTTCTTCTATGGACTTTTGACTGATCATTAGGTGTATATCATCATGGATTCATAAACAGTTTGCTTTTTATTGAATAGGAATTGCGATTACAGTTATTCCAGACCGAGTACATCTTTCATCGAAAATATCCCTTTCTTATTCAGAAGCCATTCTGCAGCAACAATAGCACCGCTGGCAAAGCCATCCCTTGAAAATGCTTCATGCTTTATTACAATTTCGTCAATTGGTGATCGGTAGTGAACATAATGCGTTCCTATAACTTCGTCTTCGCGGATTGAAGAAACCTTAAGGATGGGCGCATTTTCTGGGCTTTCCAGTTTCCATTCTGAATAGGCAGGATGACGATCAATAATATCTCGGGCAAGGCTGATTGCAGTTCCGCTTGGTGCATCTAATTTATGGATATGATGTATTTCCTCAATCCTACAGTGATAATCTGCATGACTAGACATCATTTGGGCCAATTTGCGATTTAATGAAAAAAACAATTGAACGCCAATACTAAAATTCGAGGCGTAAACCATAGCCCCGGAATGCTCCTGGCAGGATTTTTCAACTACATCCCATTTGTCAAGCCAACCTGTAGTGCCACATACCACAGGGATACCACATGTAAAACAGCTGAGCAGGTGATTCAACGCAACATCTGGTTTGGTAAATTCAATAGCGACATCCGATATTTTCAAGGCATCTTCGAGTAATGCGGCATTTTTTTGGTCTATTATAGCTGTTACTTCATGACCACGCAGGGGTAATAGTCTTTCAATGGCCTGACCCATTTTTCCATGGCCGAGAAGGCAAACTTTCATAGTATATTGTATATCAATAAAATATAAATAAAAAAAGGAATTGTACTTCAAAATTAGTGCATTCCATTAAAATAATAAGTTGTGGTCAATGAATTAAGTATAAATTTGCTGCATTCCTACATGTATCGGACCTATTATTATTAATAAAACAAGGTATGGGTTGGTTCAAGCGGCTCAAAGAAGGTATTTCGACGGCGACAAAAGGGAAAAAAGAAACTCCCGATGGCATTTGGTTTAAATGTCCGGAGTGTTCTGAAATGAGCACAACGAAACAACTTCGCGAGTATTTTTATAAGTGCCCTAAATGTAATTACCATACCAGAATTAGCTCTGAACAATATTTTGATCTTATTTATGATGGGGATTATGAACTTCTTTTTGAAGAATTGCAATCCACTGATTTTTTAAAATTTACAGATTTGCAGTCGTATGCAAAGCGACTCGCAGATGCTAAAAAAAGCTCCGGATTCTCTGACTCCATATCTGTTGCAGTTGGGAAAATTAACAAGAAACCTTTGGTGACAGCAGCCATGGACTTTACTTTTATTGGTGGCAGCATGGGATCTGTTATGGGTGAAAAAATTGCACGCGCTATCGACTTTTGCCTGGTGAATAAATTTCCTCTGATGATCATTTCCAAATCGGGTGGTGCACGAATGATGGAATCTGCTTTTTCATTGATGCAGATGGCTAAAACGTCCGCTAAATTGACACAGCTGGCGAAAGCTGGAATTCCTTATTTTTCTTTTCTAACGGATCCAACAACTGGAGGTGTCACTGCATCGTTTGCAATGCTTGGTGATATCAACTTTTCAGAACCAAATGCACTCATAGGTTTCGCTGGTCCCCGCGTCGTTAAAGAGACCATTAAACGAGATTTGCCGGAAGGATTTCAACGTTCTGAATTTTTACTGGAAAATGGATTTTTGGATTTTATAATAGATCGCAAAGACCTTAAATCAACACTTACAGATCTCATTGACATGTTGGCACCAGAAATTACCGTTGACTGATTTTAGGTATAATTTCATTGGAGCTTAGGACTCTTCAAGAATTGCTGAAATGACAGCTAGTTCAGGATTATAACATTCCATCAATAGATCGAGATAGCTATTTTTATATTTGAAATAAACAGGCAACTGATTTATCACGCGTTCCTGAAGGTTGTTATCTGGTAATAATTGTTCTCTTATGCTTTTTAAAGTCCGAAGCTCTGATTCATGTTTGTTTTTTAAAAAACGAAGCTGTTTCTGCTGAATGTGCTCGAGGGATTTCAGGGCCTTCTGAATTTCGGCCTCCATGCTTATTTTGCTGGGTTCATCGAATGAAGAAAATTGGTTTCTTAGCTTGTCAATACTTCGAATAATTTCATGGAAGGATGAATCTGCAATGGGTTTCTCGTCTGTAATGGAATTGAGATACGCTTTTTCCAGGAGATGCTCTGGCTTTAAGAAGTCTTCAATTTCAAAATTTGATTTATCAATTTTTTGACGGAGTTTGTGATCAATATGAATCGCGGAAAGCCTTCTGATGAGAGCAGGGTAGGGGATTTTTGCAGATTTAAACGCACCGGTCAGTTGAAGCCAGTATGCGATTTCCGCACCCCCTCCAATGAATGCAATATTCGGAAATAAATACTCCTGATATAAGGGTCTCAGTAATACATTGGGACTAAAGTCCTGAGGGCTTTGATGTAGATGATCAAGAATTTCTGTTTGTGTCCATCGTACATTGCTGTCTGCGAGTGTATATTCATTTTCATTGGTTCGCAAAATCCGCTGTCTTGAAGTTGGATGATGAAAAAACAGATTAACAGGCCTTGCATTGACTTGAGGTGTAAAACCAAGTTTCGAAATGATCTGCGCATTTTCCTCGCTGTTCTTGAATATAAATTCCTCCTTTAATTCTTTTTCAATGATGGGCTTGAATATTTTTTTTGCTTCGGGATCGTCCGGATCAAAATGCAATAAACCATATTTACCAAATAGTTCATGCGTGAAAGCCCTAAAATAGGATTTATAATCCGGACTGTTTTTTAGATGTTCATTTTGTGTTTCAAAAAAGCGAAGCGCATTTGGATCGTTTTTAAAGACATCCTTCAACGCATCAATTACAGGTAATATATTATTTGTGGGTAGCCGGCCAACTGCCACACCTGAGTTTTCGGTCCATTTAAATGATTTTGAAAAGAAGCGGACAGATGAGATTTCTTCAAAATCATGATCTTCTGATCCGCAAAAATAAACTGGTACAAATTCCAATTCAGGAAATTGCGCCTTTAATCTTTGTGCAAGTGAAATGGTACTTGCAATTTTATATATCCAATAGGCAGGTCCACCGAATAAGACAGGTTGATGCGCACATATTACAGTATAGCAGTTGTCATTCCCCAATTTTGCTATTTGAGATTTGGTAACGGGGTCCTCTTGTAAAGAGCTATATTGAGCTGTCAGGATATTGCAAATTTGAGCTCTGAAAGCGAAGTCCTTGCGGTGAAGAATTTTATCTTTTATGTGAATAAAACTGGTTTGGGTATTCAGTGCGTCTTCAAGAATATGAGGAGTGGTCCAATAGCACAAATCAAAATCGGAAAAACCATGATAGGATTTGGGCTCTAAATTTTTAACTTTAAAGGAATTTGATTTCATGTACGAATTAAGTAAAGGTATTTACTTTTGTTCAGTATACACTGAATCAGGTTCAGAATTAACGAACAGGTCTCTGTAAAGTTTTTAAGTTTGAAGCGATTTATTAGTCATAAGCTTTGGATATTGATGATTTCACTCGTGGGTGTAATCATTATGATTAGCCTTATTATTTATATGGCACCTATAGATCCAGCCAAAGTTCAGTTTGGCCAAAGGGAGGATCCGGAAACGCTGATTCGATTAAAGCAACAATATTTTATGGACAAGCCTTTCTATATCCAGGTTTTACGATATATAGAAGACCTTTCTCCGGTTCAATACGTGCGTACGGATCAAAAGGAAAGGCTTCAGTCCTACCATTACAGAAAGATCTTGTCAACAGAATCCGGGACGCTCATTTTTAAATTTCCGTTTTTTCGTCGTTCTTATGTTAGTGGAGAACTGGTTTCTGATTTAATAGGAGAGGCGCTTCCTTCGACACTTATTTTGGGCTTTACGGCCATGGTTATAGCCTCCGTGCTAGGGCTTATATTGGGAATGATTGCAGCTTTTCATGCGGACAGCTGGCAAGATTCATTGATTGTATCTTTTACCACTTTCTTATATGCGATTCCCGCATACATATCAGCTATTTTATTTGCTTTAGTATTTGGATATCTTTTAAGTGAATGGACCCATCTTCCTATTCAAGGCAGTTTGTTTGGGTTGGATGATTACGGCAATGAATATTTTGATATACGAAAGCTTATATTGCCTTCCCTCGCTCTTGGATTGCGCCCTATAGCAATGATTTGTCAAATGACACGGGCTGCAATGATTCAAGTATACCAAGAGCCCTATATTCGAACGGCATCTGCATTAGGCTTGCCATCCATTCGAATTTTTTTACGGCACGCATTCCCAAATGCATTAAATCCGATCATTACAACTTTAAGCAGTTGGCTTGCTTCATTATTGACCGGTGCATTTTTTGTGGAATATGTATTTAATTTTCGGGGAATGGGAGATTTAACAATCCAGGCTTTGAATCAATTTGATGTGCCTGTTGTACTGGGATGCTGTGTTTTAATAGTTACCCTTTTTATCCTTATCAACACCCTGACGGATCTACTTTATGTATGGATTGATCCGAGGATTAAAATTTCAGGCTAAGCGTACCAATAAGCCGGGAAGCGCTATTGTCAAAATTTAAACGTTGACCAAAAAAGTAGACGTGATCCCCGTAGTTACTGAAATTTCCTTCATGCCTTAAATCTATGCCTAAAAATGCGATGTCGAATCCAAGGCCGATCTGATATCCAAACGTTGCTGCCTTGAATTTATCTTCATAACCATCAATGTCCGTTAATTCAGATACATTTTTTAAAAAGAAATGTGCCACGGGCCCAGCATACAAACGTATCAGACCAAGCTTAAAACCTACAATTACAGGAAGGTCCAAATATTGGTATTTTTCTTTTCGAATGGAATCTGCCAATGCGGGCGTAGAAAAATCTTTAAACTTGAAATTTGCTTTATTGGAATTAAACATTAATTCAGGCTGCAGATATAAATTACCAATATGAAACCGGATACCACCACCAAAGTGGTAACCATAGGAGGCATTTTCAAAAGCAAGTTCAAAGGAGTCGGGTGTATTTTTATTGGTAATTAAAAAGTCTTTTGCACCAACATCAACACTGTGCAGGCCTCCTGACAGAAGAAACTGTATTTGTGATTGTGCCGAGACCACACACAGAATCAAACAGAAAGAAAGCAAGATGCTTTTCATGGGTTAGTACTTAATGATTATCAAATATACGTAAGTTAACATGCCTTTATTTTAGCGGTTTTAAATTTAGGATAAACTTAACGACCTTTGCGGGTAAATGACAGAAATACAAGAGGTTCAATATATTGGCTCATTTCCCAGATTCAAGGATCTGCCGGATGATAATTTGCCAGAAATTTGTTTTTGGGGCCGTTCTAATGTTGGAAAAAGCAGTTTGATAAACCTTATTTGCAATCGAAAGGAGATTGCCAGAGTGAGTGCTAGGCCGGGTAAAACGCAATCATTTAATCAATATCTTGTCGATAACAGTTGGTTTATTATGGATCTTCCTGGTTATGGTTATGCCCAGGTGAGTAAGAAGTTAAAATCACATTGGGGCTTTGAGATTCCGAAATATTTAAAGGGACGAAAGAATTTATGCCTTCTTATACTTTTGGTAGATGCTTCAATAGAGCCACAATCCATAGATCTCCAAACAATTAATGCTCTGGGTCAATGGTCGGTACCATTTTATATCGTTTTGACCAAAGTCGATAAATGCAGTATTTCGCAGAAAAAGGAATTTATTCATAAATTGAGTTCTGTTTTACAAGAGGATTGGGAGCAATTGCCTGAAATGCATGAAGTAAGTGCAGTAACAAGAGAAGGTAAAGAGGCGTTGGTGACTACAATCAGAAATCTAGTAAAGGAGGTTGGTGAATTAAAGAAAGGCTAATTTATGGAGGCTAAGGAAAAGTCCCTGTATCAGCGATATGGGCATTTGATACCAGATATTACAAAGTGGCCGATTACGAAATTTGCTCAAAATCGGAAAGCATTTATTCATAAGCTTAATCAGGATGTATTTAGGCAGTTTTCTGCTATGGGCAAGGAGGAACTCGATCAGAGTATTACAAGAACGATATACCTTGAGCGCCAGCGCGTCAAATCAAATCCATGGAAGGCAGATCCGCCGAACGAGCAACAATATTACAGGAAGGTTCAGAATGAGTATAATGCAAATCAATTATTGCCTGACAGGCATAAGGGCAACCTGGAAACGCTAGGACGACTTATCAATCGCTTTAGTCAGGAGATCATGGGTCATTTTAACATTAAGACCTTCTTGTTTGCGAGAAAAGTCAGTGACTTCTTTTTTCATCTGTTGCTATACCCCTTTGGATGGCAATCGATTTGGAATCGTGCGCGAATGCGCGAGAAAAATATCAAGTCGCTTAAATTAAACGGATATGTTTCTGAAGTACGGCGATTGTTTCAAGACCATGTAGTAATTTTAGTTCCCACACATTCCAGTAATCTTGACTCCATACTTATTGGATACGCGATGGATATGGTGGCGGGCTTGCCGGCCTTTTCTTATGGCGCCGGTCTTAATTTATATGACAGCGAGTTTTTTGCATTTTTCATGAACCGCCTGGGTGCATATAAGGTGGATCGCAGAAAAAAGAATTCGATTTATTTGCATACACTTACGGCTTATTCAAAACTTTCTGTTTTTGAAGGAGTAAATACAATATTTTTTCCCGGAGGTACTCGTTCGCGATCAGGTGATGTAGAGACAAAATTAAAACTTGGATTGCTGGGCTCACTTATACAAGCACAACGGCTTTTTCTTGAATCAGGTTTGCAACAAAAAGTAGTGATCGTACCTGTGGTAATTGGATACGAAAGTGTTCTAGAAGCACGAAGCCTTATCGTTCAGCATTTGGCTGCAACCGGTCAGGAAAGATATACGTCGCGGTTGCAGAAAAACACATTTTCGAGTTATCTCGCTTTTATAAATCGATTTTTAAAATCCGAAACTCAAATTTATTTGACCATGGGCAAACCTATGGATGTGTTTGGGAATGAAGTGGACTCAAATGGTCAAAGCTGGGATCATAAAGGGCATGTTATTAATTTGGAGGATTACTTTAAATCCGAAGGGGTGCTGATCAGGGATGAACAGCGGGAAATGATATACACCCGCGAGTTAGGTGAACGCATTGCGGATTCCTACAAGCGCTATAACTATGTATTGCCGGTGCATTTGGTTGCACATGCTGCTTTTCTTATATTGTCTAAAATGAACCCACAACACGATGTTTACAGTCTGGTTCAGTTACCCGAGGAGGATTATTTTATACACCGGTCTTCTTTACAAGTTATTTGTTTGCAATTGCGAAATTTAATAATGGAACGCGTAGAATCTGAATTGCTCATTTATCCAGTAGAAATAGATGGGGATATAGATAAGGTTATAGATGAGGGTATTATGAGGTTAGGTATATTCCATAACCGCCGAATCTTGAGGTATGATCAATTTGACAGAATTGTGAGTGAAGACTTTCATGCATTACACTTTTATGCCAACAAGTTGAATAATTTGGAATTGGCTAATGAGCTTGATTGGTCTTCCATTCAATTTGAGACAAACCGATTTTAATCCGTATTGGTACATCAGCGAATCTATTTTACATGAGGTATGTGGTCTTTGATTTGGAAGCTACTTGCTGGGATACTTCTGCAATGGTCCGCAAGCAGGAAATTATTGAAATCGGTGCGTGTATCATCAATCCTTATCTTGAATTAGAAAAGAAATTTACAAGTCTTGTGAAGCCCGTATTGCATCCACTGTTATCGGGATACTGCAAACAGCTTACAGGTATTCAACAATTTGAAATTGAAAAAGCGAAGCCTTTTCATGTTGTAGTTGATCAGTTTTTAAATTGGGCAGATTGGGAGCCTGGCGAAGGTTTGCAGATGTATGCATGGGGTTCAAAAGATATTGTTTTGCTGAAAGAAGCCTGTGAAAGCAGTAAGATAGAATGTAATTGGATTGAACAGTATACAGATTTAAAAAGCTGCTATGCCCGATTAAAGCAATTGCCTAAAACAGTGGGACTTGACAAAGCTTTGTTTATGGAAGGGATAGACTTTGAGGGAAGCCGTCATCGGGCATTGCCGGATGCGATTAATTTGGCAAAACTCTTTGTGCGGTACTTTGATGAATGGAACTAATTTTGAGGACTAGTTGAGAATAACAATGGGCATATCCTATAGAATTGTTGAGGTCTCCAAAATATTGGGTCAGGAAAACAGAACCCTAATGGACGTTCGTTCGCCAGGAGAATATTCCATTGGTCATGTGCCAGGTTCATACAACCTTCCCTTGTTTACAAATGATGAGCGCGCGCAAGTAGGAGTGTGCTATAAAACACAAGGCCCGCAAGAAGCCTTTTTACTTGGGCTTGACATAGTGGGTCCTAAAATGCGTTTATTTATCAATGAAGCCTTGCAGATGGCCCCTCATGGAAATGTGACATTGTATTGCTGGAGGGGTGGGAAGCGAAGTCAAAGTATGGCATGGTTACTTCAAAATGCCGGATTTGATGTGGCTGTGATCGACGGAGGATACAAGTCTTACCGGAGCTCCATACATGCATTTTTTGAAGCAGTTGAACTCGATATGTATGTGTTAGGAGGTAAAACAGGAACTGCCAAAACCGAAATACTTTCAGAACTTCAAAAGTTTGGAGAACCTGTTGTAGATCTGGAGGCACTTGCGCACCATAAAGGTTCAGCGTTTGGTTGGATAGGGGAGTGTGATCAGCCTTCAAATGAACAGTTTGAGAATAATCTGTATGTTGCACTCAGTGACATAGCCAAGACGCATTCTTATGTATGGATTGAAAATGAAAGTCGGACAATTGGAAGAAATTACATTCCGGATGCCCTTTGGTTGAAAATGAAAAACTCCACATTAGTAAATATTGAAAGAAATCTTGACACAAGGCTCTGCCATTTACAAAAATGTTACAATCGAAATAATGCGGATGAACTTGTTCTGTCATTTAAAAAAATTGAAAAGCGCCTTGGTTATGAAGCCACTCAATTGGCTATTGATTTAATCCAGGAAGGAAGGATTGAAGATGCAGCTTTAATAGCCCTGAGCTATTACGATAAATGCTATGAATACAATTTGAAAACGAATAAGAGTCCTCACATATTTAATTTTGATTTTGCCATGGATTCTGTTGAGATTATTGCACAAAAAATTATTGATAAAAAAGAATTGATTAAACATGGATAGGCCTTCTCCGATTAGAATGACGCAATACAGTCATGGTGCTGGTTGCGGTTGCAAAATAGCACCTGGTATTTTGGAAGAAATTTTAAAAGCCACAGGGCCTTCAAAATTTCCAGGATTGTTGGTAGGATTTGAAAACAAGGATGATGCAGCTGTTTTTGATTTGGGAGATGGAACAGCAATCATAAGTACTACAGATTTTTTTATGCCTATCGTCGATGATCCTTATGATTTTGGCAGAATTGCTTCTGTGAATGCCATTAGCGATGTCTATGCAATGGGTGGGATTCCGTTACTTGCAATTGGTATATTAGGATGGCCGATTGATAAATTGGATCCTTATTGGGCTGGGGTTATGCTTCAGGGAGCCCGTGACGTTTGTGGGGAATCAGGTATTCCTCTTGCCGGTGGTCATTCTATTGATTGTCCGGAGCCAATTTTTGGCCTTGCAGTTACTGGTAGAGTTCCCATAAGTCAATTAAAGAAAAATGGAGGAGCACAAGTTGGCGATCGTATTTATTTAACAAAACCCCTGGGAGTGGGTATCCTGACTACTGCTGAAAAAAAGCAGATTCTTAAAGAAGAGCATCGATGGATAGCAAGGGATTCCATGCTGCGTTTAAATAAAGTTGGATCGGAACTATCCAAACTGGACGGGGTACATGCCATCACAGATGTTACGGGATTTGGTCTGGGTGGTCACCTTATTGAAATGTGCGAAGCTTCAGGATTACAAGCTGTAATTAATTATGTTAAGTTGCCTATTTTGAATTTATCGGTCATGGACTACATTGCCGAAGGGGCTGTGCCGGGAGGTACCATTAGGAACTGGAAAAGTTATGGAGCAAAAATAAGTTTAGCACATGAATCGTGGATGCCTGTGATTGCTGATCCTCAAACCAGCGGAGGTTTGTTGTTAGCTGTTAGTGAAGAGCAAGCACCTGAGGTGGAATCCATATTGAAGTCAGGTGGCTGGCATTCCGATTCGATTGGCGTTTTTGTGGAGGGAGCGGCAGATCCTGGGATTAGGATTCAGATTCGTTAAGCAATATAGGGCCCCAACATCATCTTAACATAATATAAATTATGGGAAAATTAGATTGAATTTTATTAAGTCGTCTTGGATGGATCCTTTGCCATCTGGAGGTTTTGCTTCTAAAAGCAATAAAAGGAATGGCTTTATTCTTTTCTTATAAAAAACAAGCCCGAACTATAAACAGCCGGGCTTGTCAAAGGATGGTTATCTGATAATCCAAAATCTTTCAGATTTGAATTGACATTCAAATGTATGGTTTGTAAGACCCATGGCTTTTATATACTTATTGAGTCTGAAAAGTAAATTATCGAATATGCTAAAATCCTTATTAAGCCAATCCTGATTTTACCAAATCTGCATTTGACCGTTTTTGGAGGGACGGAATAAATCAGTTCTTAAGGAGCCACTGGAGTTATTTGGAAAGTATTTCTTGCACAGTTGTGTAAATTGTTGGTTTAAAATTTCTGCGAAACGACCTTCTCCTTTCATCCTAATATTAAATCTGGAATCATGTAACTGGCCTCCATGGCACTCTGCAATTTGGTGCAGCACTTTTTGTTTTCTATCCGGAAATTCGCGATCAAGCCAGTCTTCAAATATAACGGGAAGATCGCCGTTTAGACGCAGCAATTGGTAGGATGCACTCTGAGCCCCTGCTTCTGCACTCATCTTTAATATATTTGAAATTTGATTTGAATTGATTCCGGGGATCACAGGAGCCACCATAACATGTGTGTGAATTCCAGCCTCATGTAATCGGGATATTGTGCTTAAACGTGTATAAATACTTGATGCTCTGGGTTCCATTTTGCGTCTCAGTGCTTCATCTGATGCAGTCATGCTTATTGAGACTTTACATAATCCTTTGTCCGACAATGACTTAAGAATATCCAGATCCCTAAGTATAAGTGCATTTTTTGTAATTAGCATTACTGGGTGGTTCCACTCCAACATAAGCTGGAGAATAGAACGGGTGATTTTAAATTTTTTTTCTGCGGGTTGATAGCAGTCCGTGTTACCAGACAACATAATCGGTTTTACCCTGTAATTCCGTGCACAAAGCTCCTTTTTAAGGATTTCCAGGGCATTTGTTTTAATAAATATTTTCTGCTCAAAATCATCGCCTGAGCTATATCCCCAATAATTGTGTGTCGGCCTTGCGTAGCAATAACAGCAGCCATGCTCGCATCCCTGGTATGGATTTAATGAATAGTCCATGGCCAAATCCGGACTCAATACGGTATTGACCATGGATTTGGCATGAACTTCTACATATTGTGTGGCAGGATTTCTATTTGCAGAATCCAATGAATCTCCATATGCATCCCATTCATTTGTGGGCAAAGCATTGAAATGTAAATATTTATTTGGTGTATGGCAACCTGTGCCACGACCTTCAGGAGCTTTGTTACGCATAGACGTAAAAATAAACATTAATAGACGAATAAACCGACATGTACAAATTAATTTTTTTCGAACCTTCATATGGGAATGTGTTTATATGCGTTCTATTAGTAGGCTTATTGTAGATTTGTAGAGCAATCATAATATGGGACTGATAGACCGCTTTAAAAGACTATTTTCAAAAAAGGAATCCGGCCTGGATTATGATCCTTCCGAGTACACTAATCAAGTGAGCTATAAGGATCAGCAAACGCCCTATGAGAATTCTGCATCTTCAAAACTGGATAAGGCTCTTGATACATCTCGTGATTTTGTCGAAGCGACTGCCAAAGAAGTGAAAGAACAAGGCGCTGCTTTGTGGAATGAGTTAAAGGATAAGGTAGAGCATGTAGAGGAAGCAACCCGCGATACAAGAGAGAAAATTATTTCAAAAGCTAAGGAAGGTCTGGAAAAGGTCGAACAGATGATTGATGAAACCTTGGAAAAAGCTCAACAGGAAGAAAAGGAGGATTTAAATAAGGACAAGGACAAGGATGGTATCGCGGACACTCCCATAGATTTTGGCAATTCTTTAGAAAAAAAGCATAGCTCTTTTTTTGACAAAGCAGAAAAATGGGTCCAGCAAAATGAGAACAATCAGGCGAATACGGGTTTGGATAAGGATGGAAATTCGGACAAAGTTTTGAAGCCTCTTGAACTTCCAAAAGAACCAGGTGAGTAAGAATCAAAATTAATTCATTATTACAGTTTAAATATTCAATTATGGCACTCAAAGATTTCTTTTCAAAACTATTTGGAACCTCTAAAGAAAAAGCAAAAAGCGCAATTGATAAAGCAGAAGATTTTGCAGAAACAACGTATGAAAAAATCGAAACCAAGGGAGAGGCACTGGTAGAAAAAGCCAAAGATTGGGCTGAGGACAAAGTGGAGGATTTAAAAACCACAGCTTCGGAAACAATGCATAAAGTACAGGAATCTGAAGCATACAAAAAGGCTGAGGATGTTGTTGAGCATTCACTGGATAAAGCAAAAGAGATTGCCCATGATGTTCTTGAAAAAACAGGTGAAATTCTGGAAAAAACTGCAGATCGCGTCAACGCATTATCGGATAAACTGGAAGGAGAAGTGAAAGCGGAAACACAAAAAACAGAAGTTCCGTCTGCACCCTCCCCTACTGCCACTGCAGAAAATAATCCTCCAGCTGAAAGTGAAAAAACGGCATAGTTTTGTGAGAGTTCAGTATTGGTTTTGTTTTCTTTTTGTAGGTTTTATTTTAAATCTATCCTGCAAGGATAAAGCAAATGGTGGTAGGAGCACAGAGTTTTATGTCGATCCGGATTGGATTGAAGTGCATTTTACGAAAGATATGCAAACTGAAAAATTGGTCGAAATCAGAGATCGGCTGGTGGGTCTTGGTGTACTTGTAAAGTTTCTCGTGATACAAAGGGATTCCAATAAAATGATTTCGAACTTTCAAATTGAGGTGCAGGATGGAAAAGGAAGTATAGCCCATTCGCGAACAGAATTCCTGGATAATATTCCTTACGGTATACGTATTAACAGAAAGGACCCATCCGGTGAAGGTTTTAAAGTGGGGCCACTCTATCTCAAGCGTCCAGAATAGCTGCCCCTTGCTTTTGGAAACTGAAATTCTAAAGAGGAACGAAAATCATTATATCGGTCATATGTTCCTTTCTGCAAGTATTTTACGTAGATCAGCGGGACTATAATTTATTGATTTAAGTACTTTGCCATCTTCTGCCCGGTACACGAGATATGCACTTTCCTTTTGTCTGATCTCGGACTCAACCTGTTTTTCGTTCTGATACTTTAATTGGGTGTGTACCGCTTCTTCATAACTGATGCAGGCTTTACTCATATTCGACCTTTGGACTTCATCGAATAAAGCTTTGAAATGTGCACCTAAACCAAACTCAAGAATCGCTCCGGATAACACATACTGCAAATCACAAAATGCATCAGCTGCTTCATGTATATCACCCTTGTCGATTGCATCCTTAAGTTCATCCAATTCCTCTTGAAGTAAAGCAATTCTTAATTTACAACGTTCTATGGAGGGTATTTGAGGACTATCCAGGATCGGCATTTCAAATAGATCATGAAAAGCCCCTACCCCACTCAATGCCTCAGGCTCAGGAAATTTTCGGTTCATTATGGCTATAATATTTTATGAATGCTTATAGAAAAACTGAACACAATGCGTGCATAGGCTCCGGATTTTATTCAAAGAGACGCTGGCCATAATCTCGTAATTTAAAATGCCATAGCGCTCCTGCATTAGTTTCCGAGTGCTTCGAGTTTTGCTTTATATGCGTTTGATTTGTCGAATTGAGATTTTTTAGCGTATATCTCCTTAAGGGCAATTAAGGTGTTTTTATCCTTTGGTTCCTGCTTTTCTGCACGCTCAAAGTAAGGCAATGCCTTATCAAAATACGATTCCATTTCAGCTTTTTTCTCATTGTATTTGCGGGTGCCTTCTTTTGTATAATCTGAGCTCAGCTTATTGGCTTCTTTGGAGATCAGCGCAGCTTTGTTGTAATACAATGCTCCGAGACTATAAAGAGTGTTAAAGTCATTTCCATTTATATTCAATGCATTTACATAGTGTTTTTCTGCATTGGTATAATATTCATTGCCTTTGTCTAGTTCGTTGTCTTCCCATGCTTTTTGACATAAGTTGTCATATACGTTTCCAAGCGTGGTATGAACAGAAATATTATTAGGTTCTTTTTCAATGGCAATTTTCAATTTATCGACAAGTTCATTGAGCTTGCCTTTTTTTAGATAGTGGTTTATTTCTGTAAAAAGCAAAGATGTTTCATTTGGATATTTTTTTCTTCCGTCTGCTAATACATTCTCTGCTTTCGCGTCATCAAAGGTGGAATAGTATCGGTACAATCCTTCGAATATATATGGTTCGTCATAATTGTCTTTTCGCAATTCTTCCAAATAAGGTGCTGCTTCCTTTAGCATTTCACCATTAATGGCACATGCTGCAGCAAGGTATTTTTGCTTTTTAAGATCATCCGGGTTTGGGAAAATACTCTTCATGCCCCCGGCAATCACCATGTTATCAATTTTAATAACAGCATCAAACTGCGTATAGGCAGATTTGAAATCTCCGGACTCATATGCTTTAAGACCATAGTTGTTTAAATAGCGTGAAGTTTCCGTAAGAGCAGTCAATGCATCTTTGATGTCATAAGATTTTGTAGAGAGTTCTTTGGCTTTTATCCATGCCTGATAGGCAGTTATAGCGGCATTTGGGAACTTTAAAGCATAAGGAATTTTAAATTGCTGACTGATCAGCATGGAATCGCTTTCAAAGGAACAGATGGCATTATATACTTTTCCGGTGACGCTCCATGTTCTGCTTTTATCTTTAACCAATTCATTTGTTGAAGCACCATCCACAAGGTCTTTGGCTTCCCAAAGTTTAGATAGATTTGCTGACGGATCCAGAAAATAACTTGCTACTTTGCTATCCGCTTTCTTGATGTCCTTTTCTGGCTCTTGTGCCATAATTTGCAGACTGAACACACTCGCCATCAAAATTAAAATAGATTTCATAGTTCAATTTTTATGTTCTAATAACTGTTGGATGATTCAAAACATTCTTTAGTTAAAAGCAGGTTTAGTTAAGTTTTTATTAAAAATCATTCTTCCTCACTGTCGTCGGGGATTGCCTTGATTGGTATTTCTGAAACATCCGTAACCTCTTCTTCCTCTGGTTCGCGATCTATCACCGTAACATCAGCTATTTCATCCCCTTCATCAAGCTTAATAAGCCGCACACCTTGTGTCGCTCTTCCCATAATTCTCAATTCGGAAACTTCAATGCGAATAACCACGCCTTGAATAGTCGTGATCAGTAGTTCCTGTAAGGGACTTACATTCTTTATTGCAACAAGTTCACCTGTCTTTTCAGTAAGTTTCAGAGTTCGAACGCCTTTGCCGCCTCTGTTTGTAACACTGTAGTCATCAAGTGAACTGCGTTTGCCGTTACCTTTTTCAGAAACAACCAGAATGCTTGAATTGGGATCTGCCGGATCTATACATACCATGCCGACGACGTAATCATTTTCAGGTTCCAGTTTAATGGCTCGCACACCGGCTGCATTGCGGCCCATAGCTCTCACTTTGTTTTCGGAGAAGCGTATTGCACGCCCTTTGCGATTGGCTATGACCACTTCGCTTTGACCATTTGTTAGTTTGGCTTCCATCAACTGGTCTCCTTCATTCACAGTAATTGCGATGATGCCATTTGCTCTAGGACGACTGAAATCTTCAAGACTGCTTTTCTTAATGATTCCATTTTTTGTACAAAGCATGATATAGTGCGCATCGAGATAGTCTTTGTCCTCGAGATTTGTAACATTTATATAGGCACGAACACGATCTTCTTTCGGTAAATTGATAATATTCTGGATGGCTCTTCCCGTCGAGGTTTTACTGGCTTCTGGAATTTCATATACGCGCAACCAAAAGCATTTGCCCAATTCCGTAAAGAGCAATAGGTAATTGTGGTTGTTTGCAACAAACATGTGTTCAATAAAGTCTTCTTCTCTGGTCTTGCTGCCTGTAGATCCACGTCCTCCCCTGCCTTGGGTTCGGTACTCAGAAGATTTTGTCCGCTTGATGTATCCGAGATGAGAGATCGTCACAACTACCTGATCGTTGGCAATGATGTCCTCAATATTGATATCTCCTTCAACGTGTGTGATTTCCGTTCTCCTTGCATCACCAAATTTATCTTTGATGGAATTGAGTTCAGCTTTGATTATTTCCCTTTGCAATTTCTCATTTGCCAGGATTTCCTCCAGTCTTTTGATTTCAAGAATCAGGCCATCGTATTCTTCTTTGATTTTATCGCGTTCCAAACCGGTGAGCCTTTGCAGGCGCATATCCAAAATTGCTTTGGACTGGATTTCCGAAAGAGCAAAGCGCGACATCAGGCCTTCTTTTGCTTCTTCTACAGTCCTGCTGGAGCGGATTAATTGGATGACTTCATCCAAATGATCCAATGCAATCAGCAAGCCTTCCAGTATGTGGGCACGATCGCGTGCGTTTTTCAATTCATGCTGTGTGCGCCGAACGATAACTTCCAATCGAAACTTGATAAACTGCTCAATCAAATCCCGAAGTCCCAAAGTAAGTGGTTTGCCTTTTACAAGAGCAATGTTGTTGATGCCAAAGCTCGTCTGAAGGGGTGTGTATTTATAGAGGTTGCTGAGTACTACACTGCCCAGGGCATCTTTTTTCAATTCTATTACAACGCGAATTCCTTCGCGGTCAGATTCGTCGCGAATGTCGCTGATTCCGATAATTTTTTCTTCATTTACCAGGTCTGCAATTTTTTGGATCATGGCAGCTTTATTGACCTGATACGGGATTTCCGAAATCAAAATCATTTCCCTGTTGTCATGAACTTGTATTTCTGCTTTTCCGCGAACTAGTATTTTTCCTCGACCGGTCTCGTAAGCATCGCGTATACCTGAAATGCCGTAGATAGTACCTCCGGTTGGCAAATCAGGACCAGGAATATATTCAATGAGTTTATCCAGACTGATTTGCGGATCATCGACCATCGCAATAACGCCATTGCATACTTCCGTCAAGTTATGAGGAAGCATATTCGTAGCCATGCCTACGGCAATACCGGAAGAACCATTGATTAATAAATTTGGAACCTTGGAAGGGAGAACTGCTGGTTCTTCCAAACTGTCATCAAAGTTGAGTTTCCAGTCTACAGTATCTTTATTGATATCGTCCAGCAATTCGTCAGCGATCCGGGAAAGCCGTGCTTCCGTATACCTCATGGCCGCAGGACTGTCTCCGTCCATTGAGCCAAAGTTGCCTTGTCCATCCACGAGCGGATATCGCATAGACCAATCCTGAGCCATGCGTACCATAGCATCATAAACAGATCCATCGCCGTGAGGGTGATATTTCCCGAGGACTTCACCTACGATCCTTGCAGATTTTTTGTAAGGTCTGTTGTAGGCGAGGGCAAGCTCTTGCATGCCATACATTACGCGTCGGTGAACAGGTTTCAATCCGTCTCGGACATCAGGAAGTGCCCTGGCGACTATAACGGACATGGAGTAATCGATATAGGAACTGCGCAACTGTTCCTCAATGCTAACAGGTATAATTTTATCGTGTTCGGACATACATTTTCAGGTCAAAAAACCAAGAATGCAAAGATAATGCAGGGGGCTCGATTTTCAGACAAAAGAATCGATTTTTTTAAGGTGTAAATATTTATTATACAATCATTAATATATTTATAATTTGTTAATTTAATTTACAGAACATGCCGGCTAGACGCCGGGTATTACCTTTGCCTAAAGTATCTCCAGTGACCATCGTAAAACCTTATCATTCAGGCGATTCCAAGAAGGCTCAGGTGGCCCGCATGTTCGATCATATCGCCCATCGTTATGATTTTCTGAATTCCTTGCTTTCAATGGGTATTGATCGCTATTGGCGTTCCTGTACCTTGAAGTCCTTTGGCCTGGATCCCCTTCAGAAAACGGCTATCCTGGATGTTGCCACGGGCACCGGAGCCCTGGCCATTGAAGCAGCCCTGCGATTTCCAAATAGTCAGATTACTGCAGTGGATATTTCACAAGGGATGTTACAAAAAGGTACGGAGATGGTTCAGAAGGCGTCTTTGCAAAACCGGATCTCAATGATTTTAGCTGATGCCGAGGAGCTTCCTTTTGAGAAAGATAGCTTTGATGCAGTTTGTATTGCTTTTGGAGTTCGCAATTTTGAAGATCTGCAAAAGGGCATTGCAGACATGAAGAGGGTTTTAAAACCGGGTGGTAAAATTGCAATCCTCGAATTTTCCAGACCACGTAGATTTCCAGTAAAACAATTGTTTCATTTTTATTTTAAGCATATTTTACCTCTTATTGGTAAATCGATATCTAAGGATCCTCGTGCATATTCCTACCTGTTTGAATCTGTGCAACATTTTCCAGACTATGAACGTTTTACAGCCATCATGAGCGAGCTTGGATTCCGCCAATGTACTTTCACTCCTTTGACTTTTGGAATATGTACGATATATACAGGCATAAAATAAACATTCTATTCCTATTGTGCCTTCCTTTGCTTGTCCTGGCCCAGGATGATGCACGTAGCTATAACTTCCAATCTTTTAAGAAAAAAAATCATTACTTCGGCCTTACAGTAGGTTACAATTCAAGCGGATTCAAAATAGAACATTCGAGGCGTTTTATTCAAAATCAAAATTTCAGATGGAATGAAGGCGTCAGCAATCCGGGACTCACGCTCAGTATGATTACCAATTTTAAAATCGGTGATTATTTTGACTTCAGGGTGCTGCCTTCCATTGCACTGTCATATAGAAGCCTTTCTTATGTGGAAATAAACAGCAATATAGAGAAACGGGAAAGGATTGAATCTGTATTTGGGGAACTCCCATTACTTGTTCGCTTTACAAGCATGCCTTATAAGGATAAACGTGTTTTCTTACTTGCTGGAGTAAAATATTCGTATGACTTTTCTTCAAACAGTCGTTCGGATAAAAAACAATTTAATATTGTCCGGATATCGCCGCACGACTTTCAACTTGAAGTAGGTGCAGGGATGCAATTTTATTTACCGTATTTTATTTTTTCTCCAGAAATAAAATTTTCACATGGAATTAATAATGTATTGATTTACGATGGACAATTTCCTGAGTCTACAATAATAGAAAAGCTATTCTCAAAAGCATTTACAATTTCATTTCATTTTGAAGGTTAAAATTCTTCCGGCAATCCTTTTGGCAATCTGAAAGGAATTCCTCAAACATTTCCGAAATAAACGTATAGTTATCAAGACTGACTTTTGCAATTTGCTGTAAATCCACAGTAAACTTTGTCTTTTGTTCCATCCGATGTAAAACGGTCACGAGGTTATCCATATTTTTATATTGGCCAAGCCAGTCATGCTCTATCATTCTGATACAAGCAGGTTGAATTCTGTCGGGAATTTCAGAAAGTTGATTTCGTATAACAGTGTAATTGAATTCTTTAAAATTCTGAAATTTTTCCGGCATATATTTTGACCAACTGTTTGCTAAAAAAAAGTCGCAAACGATATCTGTTGCAACCGGGGCGTATTTGTGAATGTATGGATGAAACACTTTGTTTATTTGACGAAGTGTTTCATGATTATTGGAATATACGTCAATCCACCTGTGAAGCCGGATGCCCTCTGTTAATGTTGGGGACATGGCCTTTTCTTCCTGTTTTGTAATGAGATCCCCAATAAAATTACCGGTTACCAGCGTTTCTTCTGGAAAACCAAGCGATAAGTGGACGAGATAATTCATGTAAAATAAACAGCGCTTTTGGCAATTATGCTCACGGCTTGGTCAAATTTTATAATTTTGCGCACCTAAAATTAAAAAACTATGGGATTGCAATGTGGGATCGTCGGTTTGCCAAATGTGGGAAAATCAACTCTTTTTAATGCGCTGACATCGGCAGGTGCACTTGCAGCCAATTATCCGTTTGCTACAAAAGATCCTAATATCGGGGTAATCACCGTTCCGGATCCGCGTCTTAATGAATTATCGGCTTTGGTTCGTCCACAGAGGGTTGTACCTACTACGGTTGATATCGTGGACATCGCCGGCCTAATAAAAGGAGCTTCTAAAGGCGAGGGTCTTGGCAACCAGTTTCTAGCCAATATTCGCGAAGTCGATGCAATAATACATGTTGTACGTGCTTTTGTGAATGATAATGTAGTCCATGTAGATGGTAGTGTTGATCCAATTCGCGACAAGGAAGTTGTTGACACCGAGCTTATACTGAAAGACATGGAAACACTCGAAAAACGGGTGGATCGCTTGCGCAAGCAAAGTAAAAGCGGGGATAAGGAAATATTGAAGGAGATCGCTTGGTCCGATGAACTGATGAAGCATTTGGAATCAGGAAAACCTGCGCGTTCCTTTTCAAATGATGATGAAGATCGCTCCCAGTTTGTCAAAGCTTCCCAACTTTTAACAGGAAAGCCCGTATTGTATGTATGCAATGTGGATGAAGCTTCTGTTCATTCAGGGAATGAGCTTACGGAGGCATTTAAAAATTCAGTTGCATCAGAAAATGCTAAAATTCTTATCATATCTGCAGGTATTGAAGCGGAAATTTCGGAATTGCCTGAAGCGGAAAGGCAGGATTTTTTTCAGGAAATGGGACTTGATGAACCAGGAACTCATAAAATTACCAGGGCAGCATATGAACTGCTTGATTTGATAACGTACTTTACAGCAGGTGAGAAAGAAGTTCGTGCCTGGACTGTTCGCAAAGGATCAAAAGCTCCTCAGGCAGCGGGAGTTATTCACTCTGATTTTGAAAAAGGATTTATCAGAGCTGAAGTTATACGTTACAAGGATTTTATCCAATACAAGTCGGAAGCTGCGGTAAAAGCAGCTGGTAAGATGTCGACAGAAGGAAAGGAATACATTGTGCAGGACGCTGACATCATGCATTTTCTTTTCAACGTGTGAACAAAGGGCTATTCGTCAGAGAATGGCTTTCAATATTGTTTCTTCAAAATGAATATTTGACTGGAATATTGGTTTCTTGATGATGCCATTGCCAGCATATTTGAAACAAAACCAATCCAGAAACCTTTCAGCAGGCTAAATGCATTTCGTTTGTATTTTTCACTTAAGATGGAAACGTAAAATGCATCAAAATACATAGGGCGAATACGTGCCATGGTAAACCCTGATTTTTCAGCTATAGTTGTTATTTCATGTGGACTAAAATGCCATAGATGTCTTGGTACATCGTATCCGGCCCAGTATGCTCCATAATGTCTGGCATCATATGAACTTCTGTTCGGTACCGCAATGAAAAGCATTCCACCTGGTTTTAAAATTCTATGCAGCTGATGTAATCTTTTGTCTGGATCAGGAACGTGCTCCAAAACATGCCACATGCTGATCAAATCAAAAAAATCGGCTTCAAAATGGTCCAGCATATCTTCTGAAAAGATATCTAACTTGAATTTCTCAGTAGCTGTATTTCGGGTTGAGTTATCCGGTTCAATGCCGCTCACATCAAAGCCTGCATTTCGACATGCATCTAAAAAGTATCCCGCACCACAACCAACGTCCAATATGGAACCTTTTTGAACATATTGCCTTACCAGTTTTAATTTTTGGCGCAAAGTATAATTGCGAACGATCTTATATAGTTTATTAATGATTCCTTCAGAGGTATCGCTGTGCGAGATGTAGGTACTTGAATGGTAATATGCGCCCAATTGTTCGTTATCGGGTCGAGGAGATGTTATCCAAAGACCGCATTGCGTACATTCTATTATTTCAAAGGTCTCACCACTTATAGAATGGTCAGCACAAGACATCTGATGTTTAAAGTTATGGTTATTACAAACCGGGCAAGTGCTGATTTTGAACATAATTAACGCTCTATGCAATATTAATTTCGTCTCTCTAAGTGAGGTGATTCGCTTCGTGAATTGGCTTTTGCTTTACTTATTTTAAAAGGCTGATGTTCCCTTTTTTAATAAACTCTTGATTCTCCACACAACTGTATTTAAGCAAATAACCAAAAACATCAGGAGACAACTTTGAATTCTTATAAGTACCATCCCAGCATGTTCCAGGATCCGAAGTCTCAAAAACTTTTTCACCCCACCGGTTGTAAATTATTAATTCCATTTTTGTCAAGGTACCTGGACGTGTGCGCACGCAAAGTTCATCGTTTTTAGAGTCATTATTCGGACTGAATGCATTGGGTAGAAAAACGGCATCAGGACATGACTGTACTATAACGTGAACAGTTGCTGTGCCGGTACATCCGGCTTCATCCGTTACCATGACCGTATAACTGGTAGTTTTAATAGGCGTAGCAACAGGGTTATGGATATTTGGATTATTGAGTCCATCCTGGGGTACCCATTTATACGTCCACTTTGGATTGTATGTAGCAAACAGTTGTGTAGATTGTCCCGCAACAACAATAGATGGGGTCACCGTAACATTTAAGGAAGATTGTATATCGTTTACATCCAATACATAATCCAGGTCCCAGGTACAACCTTTGCTATTGTCAATAGATAAGGTATACGTACTTGATTTATCAGGTTTTGTGAAAATGCAACTGTCCCCCACCGATCCTATAATTAGATTTTGAGGTCCCCACAGTAATTTAAATTGTGTACTGGAAGGTAGCAACTTAGCTATCAATTTCGCAGTGTCACCTTTGCAAATAACCTCCGGGCCTTCAATGGTGCCATTAAAAGTATAAAGAACAATATCCACGGTATCTTTTTCAGAGCATCCGTATTTGTCTTTTATTTTGACAAAGAACCGGCTACTGGAATCAACATCTATCTCCAGACTCATTCCACTTCCGATAGGTTTGTTTTGAAGATCGCACCATTGATATTCAACATTCAACTGATTGGAAGTTGCATGCAATTGTATTTTGGATTTTTGACATAATGTAGTATCCGGAAAAGCAGTCACGTGTAAGGTAGGTGGTATGAATACATAAATACTGTCCCTTAAATCGCAGAGATCTGGAAAATCGGGGTTTACAATACGCACATAATACCATCTGCTTGTTGTTACGGTCGCAATTGGATTCGAACTCTTGGGATTATCAAGGCCTTCCGTTGGCGACCATTCATACAAATACGTCGATGAACCTCCAGGATTCAATGCTACCGGCTCACCATTGCAGGAAATTATGGTATCCTGAAGTTCAAGGCGTAACTCAACTACAGTGACTGTGATTTCATTTATTCGCGTACAAATGGAGTCTGCTTGTAAAGTGATCGTGTACTTTCCTGGTTTTGAATAGGTATAGCTTGTAGAGGAAGCGTTTGATTGACCTGCACCATCTCCGAAGTCCCAATGAATTTTGCCTTTTGAATTCGTTGAAACCTTTATGGTCAATGAGCCGCAGTCATTGTCAAGCTGAATATCGGGTGTTGTAAAGTTTATAGCAGTGATAATTATGGAATCACTTTCCGTGCAGTTATACTTGTTTTTTGTTTCAAAATAAATAACAAATCGGCCAGGATTAGGTACGTGCAGTATTGTTTTTAATTGATCCTTTGGTCCTATAATAATGGGATTATCCAACCATTTGATGGTAAGGGTATCGGATGGCTTGTTGTTGAAAATTTGAATTTCAAGGCTGTCTCCCGCACAGATTTCATATTCTCGTTTATGGCTGATATCGATTTCGTGACTGGATACAAGCAAAGATATTGTGTCTCCACATTGATTTGCTTTTCCGACTTTAAAATAGATGCGCTTTTGGTTTTCAATTTTTATTTTTAAAATACTATCCATGGAGATGGCCGGATCGAAATTTGGGTTGTAAGACCAGGTATATAAAGTGGTCGAATCGGACTGTGCATGAAGTGTGATCATGCCGTCGCAGCTCAAAGTATCTCCTGTAATTTTGTAAGGTATTTTTTGTTTTACATGAACTTTTATCTCTTTAACTACAGAGCAAGGTCCATCACTAATGGTAACGGAATATGTAGTCGATTGAGATGGCTTGGCTATGGGATTTGAAGGATCACTTAGATTCAGTGAATTAGTTGGCGACCAGGTATAGTGAAGCCTTGGGTCTGGATTTTTTACAAGTCTGATTGAATCGCCAACACATATTGAAGTATCACTGGCATTCAAATCAATATTTACAAATTTAAAATTGAATTGACTTGTAGTTTTGGAAGTACAACCGTTTTCATCTGTAATAATATATCCAATTTCATAAAATCCATCTCTTTTTAATTTAATAATTGGATTTCGATCGCTGCTCCGAAAGGAATCAACTCTTCCAAAAATGGTCCATTCCCGTGATATGATGTTGTATCTTGAGCTTGATTGATCTATGAGATATAGAGTTCCTAAGGAATCGCATGTCAGTGAGTCTTTAAAAGCGGCATGTACCTGAGGATCGATAACCTTAATGATATGTCTGGTGGTGTCATCACAATCTCCATTTTTTGCCACAAGAACAACTTCATAAGTTCCTTCTTTTGAATATGTGAAGACCGGATCCTTGTCTGTTGAATTTACATTCTTATTATTTGCAAAATCAAAATACCAAAAATAGAGCATCCCATTTTTAGTTGTGTTTTCAAATTGAACCCGTAGTCCATCACAGAGGTTTGATTTTCGAATAAAGTCTACATCTGGTTTTATTCCACATGCCACAACAGTGAGTTCAAAATCTCTTCGGGTAAATGTAAGTAAACGACCTTTACGGTATTCTGAGACACAAACTCCAACCAGAAAATGTCCAGTAAGGTTGGGTTGCCCTTTTATAATTCCTGTTTTTGCATCGATGCTAAATGGGGCCCCGATTAAGTTTTGCAGGCCAAAATTAGGTTTCCAATTTATCGTGTCGTAAGGCGGATTATCTGGCCTGCCTGCGGGGTCAAGTTTTGTTTTGCCACTGTACGGTGTGCAAAAAGAATATACCAGGGAATCGCCATCAGGATCAATTGCGCTATGATTAAATTCAAAGGGTAAATTTGTGCAGGTATAAATGGGAGGCCAGTCCCCCCATTGAGGACTGGAATTGAATTCTGGAGGGTTCAATGGTAGCGAAGGCACAAAAACACTAAATGTTGCCCCGGTTTCTGTAGGATCAATGATATTGCTGATTATATTATTTCTGCAGCATCTTTGGTACACAAGATAGTATCCCCGGTCATCTAGTGGAAGGTTAATAGTATCCCTGTAGATTGTTTGATGAACACAAACACGATCAAACTTACCAAGGCATACATTGTCGATGGTTTCATTTAAAGTGTCGTCCACTGTTTGCGCAAAACGGTAGGTTCCATCATCCCCTACCCTAAACGCTTTTTGGTAGTCTCCATAAAATACGCCAATTATTGCTGGATTATCAAAGGGAACGGTATCAGCTCCGTTAATGCAATCTCTACGCACGACTACAGTCACCTCGTAATAGGTATGATGCAAGTGTCTATAGCTTATTTGACCTCCTACAATATGAGATGCACTCAGTTCCTGTAATCCAAGAAACAGAAAGACTACACTGCTTATTATGTTCAGGTGTTTGTTAACCCAAGGACCGATTTGAAAAATGTTACTATGTGCTTTCATAATCCCCGGAATTTTCATTCTTTAATTTCAATAATCTCCACCCTGCGCTCGCGGGACGCCTCCACAGAATAGATAGATCGTAGGTCTTTTCTTTGGTCACTGATACCAGGAGGTGCTGTTGTTTCTCCAAAGGGTTTTTGACTAAGCTTTAGTTGACCCGATTTGATATATTTCAGGAAAAGTCCGTTTTTGTATCTATGAAATTCAAGAAAACCAGAATGGATCCTTCTGTTCGAAAGATTTAGGTTGTAGTTGGATTTTGCTAGTGGTGATGCGAACCCTTTTAAAAATATTTCATATGTTCTTCCATTCTTTAAATCCTTTTCAAGGACTTTTAAGAACTCTTTGAATACATCCATGCCATGCTTTACCTCTCCGTCAAAGAATGCCTCCATTTCTTTAGACCGATCTGTTGGAGAGCCTTCTCGAATCATGGAAGCGGTTTTTGCAAATTCCTTTTTCTTTTTATAATAGGCATTGTATGTCTGGCTATAGGATATCAGAGTATTCGTATCCCTGCTTGCCGGATTTGGACGATCATTATCAAAAAATAAGCTGACAGGCAACATGCTGAAAAGTAAACCGGAGAGGTATACTTTTCTTGTTATAAGTCCGGATTCTCTGCAGTCAATGGTAAAAACAGTATCAACATCCACATAATCTGTTTTCGATGCATGCACGCGGTATCTATGACATGGTCTAACAGGAAACAAAAAAACATTCCCTGTATTGTTAATAAGGGTCGTGTCTAGAAAACCGGGCTCATCAATATCCTTTATGCTGATTAATACACCGGGCAAACTGAGGTTTGTATTTTTATTAAAACTCAAAATTTGAAGCTGAGCTTTTTCAGGTTTCAGGAACAATCGCTTTGTGATGCGACTGAATTCACCGGGTCCTCCTGAAAAGAATGTAATAGAATCCGAACTAAAATCAGGCTTGGATGCAACTATTTTATATTTTTTATCACACAGAATATTGAAATGAAAAGAATTTGAATCCAGCAGGTGTAATATAACAGGAGGCTTGTCTGTCTGGTCTAAATCATACAATTTAACCGTAACTCCTGTTAGAGCTTCATTGGTATAATAGTTAAAAACAAGGGCTTGCAATTCGAGATCGCATGGTAGAATATTTAATTTAAAAATATCCAAACAGCATGCTTCACTTGCGTCATCCAAATAGCTGCTTCCGGTTCTGTTCGATGATAAGTAGGCTATAGTATCTGTACTGGTTATATAGTAATACACATCATCGAAACTGCTGTTCTGGGGAATTCCTATATTTTTTGGAATTCCATAACCCTTGTCGGATAATTTGGAGCTGTAAATGTCAAATCCTCCAAATCCTAAATGACCATTGGATGAAAAATACAATGTGGCTGATTTTTTATAAAAGTAAGGGGTCATTTCATCCTTGGCAGTATTGATGGATTCTATGTTCACTGGTTCACTGTAATTTCCTTGGTTGTCTATTAGAGTGTACCAAATGTCATAGCCACCTTTCGACCCAGAAATTCTGTTGGATGAATAAAACAGGATTGTTTGCCCATCGGGACCCTCTTCCAGTAAAAAAGGTTGCGTAGTGCTGCTTCCTTTTACATTTATGGAAGACGGAAGCATCATACCAGGAAGCCACTTTCCTGAAGAATCTATTTTGCTTAAATAGAGATCGCATCTTTTATCATGATCATTGATATCTTCGCACACAGTGAAGATAACTTTGTCATGTGCTGAATTGAAAGCACTGTGAGCTATAGACAAATTACCATCTACAAATCCGTTGTCGATGATGTTTATAGCCATTTGATCCTTAACGGACCTTAATATGGATGCGACATGCCTTTTTGGAATATAGGTGTTTACTTTATTTTCAAATCGAAGGGATGAGAAGACGAGAGTGTCAGCAAATGCAATTGGGGCGAAATCAGAATACGATGTATTGATTTGTTCTCCCATTCGTTGTATAGATACACCTCTATTCGGCTTACTTAGTTGTTCCATTGCCCATTCACAGGCTTTGATTTCTTTTTGAGCTTGCAATGTAAGAGCACTGGTGTCGTTTGTATGCTCCGAGAGGTAAATTTTATAGGAGGCTATAGCACGATCATACTGCCCTTGTATTTGACGCATTTGGGCACCGTAAAAAGCTGCGGTGGGATAATTGTTGTTTAGCTCATGTGATAATAATTCCTCGTAGTAATCTCCGGATTGTTTGTATGCCCCAAGTAGACGACCAGCTTCAGCGGCCCGGTAAAGGTATTCCGCATTAGAAGGTTCAAACTCAAGAGCTTCTTTATATTTTATATAAGCGTCATAATAATTTTTAGAAGACATTGATTTTTCTGCCACACTTAGAATTGAAGAAAGGGATTGTCCTCCCAGTGGCATGAAGAGCATCAGTAAGAAAATCGTTTGAAAATACCTTGTAATCATTGGGATGTTTCTTGATGCTAAAAGATCGGACAAGATTTTAACAGGGATAGTGGCCTGGCTTTAGTCATTATATAAACGAATGAAAATTCAGGTCCTCCTTTTGACTGTACTGCATTTTTAAATCCTGAATTTGTAATATCATAACTTACTCCAGCATACATATTTTGATACAGTACGGCAATTTTAGGAATCCAGGAATCATCAAGCCGGTTTCCAACTCCTATTTGTACACTTAATTCTTTTCCGCGCTGTTGATTTAGATACGTTTTAAGATATGCTCCTAGAAGCAGCTCAGAATACTTTTGTTGCTGCTGAAATAAACCATGAAACTGAAGGTCAAAAGCTTCTGTAATTTTAATGCTAGGCAATAGGGATACGTTCCATCGAACAGGAAGTTTAATACGTAAGGATTGATCAAAAAAACGCTGATCTGGATTATTTAAATGGAATGCAGAAAATCCAATGTCCAATTTTGTTCTTTCCGACTGTTGCCACCGGTAATTTACTCCGGCATGCATGTCCATAAACGTATTCGATGTTTTTGCAAAATTTTCTTCAGTTGGGAGTGTTGGATCGAAAATGTCGCCATTCCATTGTGCATCCCAAACAAGTTCATCGGGTTTAAAACGTCTGTGGGAAAATCCACCTGCAAGTCCGGCACTCAAAATATTGTGCTTGTTTAATGGATAAGTATATGCCAGGTTGAGTACCAAATTTGTTAAACCCAATTTCGAGTCACCAGCCTGATCGTAGTTAAACTGAATACCGAGATTCCACATTCCTTTGGTAGTCCATTTTTTTGGATAAAATTTCATATCAAAGGATCCGCTGAACGTCATATACCGCACAATGTCCTCTATAAACCATTGACGTCTGTAATTCAGACAGATACGCTGGTCGCCTTTAAAAAGTCCGGTAGAAGCTGGGTTGTAATTTAATGGGGATGTATAAAATTGGGAATGATGAATATCCTGCGCCTGTGTATTTTCCGTTAGGAACAAGCTAAATAGTACAAACAATAAGCTAAACAGACGGTGCATAATACTTCGTTACAGACAGGTAATTTACAATTCACTAGTACAGTGCCAATTACAAATTCCAAGTCTTTATTATATTTCGGATTGCTTCATCATTAAGCTATCTTATTGGATAAGAGTAACTTAACACAAATATAACGAAATAATTGAAAAGCGTCCGGGACCTAGCGTATTAATGTTACATTTCCCTTTTTCGAATATTTATTGCCGTCTGTGCAGGTTGCTATGAAATAATAGGCATACACATCAGGTGGTAATTTAACACCTTTATACGTGCCGTCCCACCATTGGTTTATGTCTGTCGTTTCAAAGACTTTCTCTCCCCAACGGTCATAAATATACAGCTCAATAGATTCCAGAAAATTACTCCGGATTTTTAAAATATCATTTTCATGGTCGTCGTTCGGGCTAAAAATATTTGGAAAAAACACGTCTTCTTCATTGCATTTGGGCTGTAAAACAATAACTCTAACATCTGTTTGGCCAACACATCCTTCGTCGTTTTTAGCCTTCACGGTGTATAATGTATTTCGCTCCGGGGACGCAACAGGATCCGTGCAATGCACGCAACTCAGATTGTAGGGTATTATCCATTCGTAGTCCTTGTAACCGGGTATCACATGCAATACGGTCGATTGACCAAGGTATATGGTATCGGGATCTGCGTATGCTTGCAGAGGAGGATCAAACCTGCTGATATTCACTTTGAAACTGTCTGTATAAGCACAGCCATACTCATTCATAAAATTGAGATAATAAATGGTGGTATCCGGCGGTTTAACGATGATTCGCGCTTGATTGGAATTGGTCAATATATTGACTCCTATCCAGTTGAACGTATAGCTATGGCGGTTTAGATTCACGAATTCTATAAACCCGTCAGATTCAGGGCAGAGATTTTTCTTGCCGTTTATCATGTAATGGGTATCTATCGGGACAACTCTGAATGAATCGATTTCACCACATCCATAGATATCCGTGGCATAGGCATACACATACATGGAATCCTGAAAATGTGCGGTAAGCTTGTAACCCGTTCCGATTAATTTTCCAATTTCATCCGTCCATTCAATATTGCTTATGACTGTGTTTCCGCTGGTCGTAGCTTCGAGAAGTAAACTGTCGGTATAACAAAGGACAATGTCATCGTTTACCTTCAGGTCGATTGCTGGTGGGACAAAGACAAGCACTTCCCTGTCAATATAGCAATCCGCAATATTGGGATCAATAATACGGACCCTGTATGATTTTGTTTCTTTTACGGTTGCAAGTGGATTTGGACTATTTGGATCGTCTAAGCCTTCTGTGGGCGTCCATACATATTTATAGCTGGTATCAGGATTTTCATTTAAATGAACGGGATTCCCTTTACAGCTGACTACGCGGTCACGCAAACTTACCATAATCAATCCAACATCAATTATCTTGGTAATTTCATTATTACAGTCGGCATCTACCTTAAGGGTCACGGTATACCGGCCTGGTTTATTGTAAAAATGCACAGGACTTTTTTCCAGGGAAGTATCAAGATCACCAAAATCCCACAGGTAGTTACCTGCACTGCTTTCGTTTTTAAAACTAACAAGTGTATTGTCGCAGTTTTTCTCAATTGAAAAACTGGCTACGGGCTTGCATAAAACACGGACTGGAACAGAATCTGTATCCGAACAACCGTACTGATTAGTGGAGGTAACACCAAAAGTATAAAATCCGCAGTTTTTTATATTTAGGTGAACACCTGAGCTGCCTTGTCCGCTGAGTATTAAACTATCCGGTGTCCAAATAGAAGTAATTTGGTGTTCAGGACGTATATTTTTGATTTCAAGGTTAAAGCTGTCCCCTTCACATATTGAAATGGAATCGATGGTAGCTTCTATAAGTGTTTTTTCATTTAGAACCGTAATGCTGTCGGAACCCGGGCAGTTGAAAGCACTTCTGGCTCGTACATAGAACGTTGTGGTATCGCTTATTTTAGTGTTTAATGTAAATGATTTTGATTTTATGATGTTTGAGAAATCCCTTTTATCAGACCATTCTATGGTATTTTCAACACCACCAATTGCAGTGAGGAGGGCATCGTCGCTGCAAATAACCGTGTCGCCTTGAATATCGATATCCAACAGGGTGCTTACTTTAACCTGCACGGAGTCTTCAACAACGCAGTTTCCGTCTGTAATGGTCACATGATATAAAATGTCCGATGTAGGATTTGCCAGTGGATTCGGGCAATCCGTGCAACTCAGGCCATTGCCTGGAGACCAATTATACTTAAAACGGTTGTCTGGATTGGAAATCAGAGATGTCGTTTCGCCGATACAAATTGGTATTTTTTCCGATACAAATTGCGGTTTCAGGCGATTTAAAATAAATTCTTTTGACACCGTGTCCTCGCAGCCTCCACTTGACTTGATAACCAACTGTACTTTCAGTGTGCCTGTGTCTGTAAAAATAAATTTTGGATTTTGGGAAGCGGAGGTGCGTATTTTGTTATTGAGCTGACTGTTCCATCGCCACTCTTTAATTTGTAATAAAGAATCAAAGGATTTGTCAAAAAATGAAATCTGAATACTGTCCTCGCAAAAGTCGTACTGGGCATCAAAATCACTCTTTAGAAAATCAGGACCATAAACAAAAATATCTTTGTAGGTAGTATCAATACAATCCTTAGCCCGATTTGCGACCAGTGCAACTTTATACTTGCCTGGTTTGCGGTAGATAAAGGTTGGATTGGTATCCTTTGAAAATGGATTCAGCCTTGGGTAATCAAAATACCAGGTATACTCTCTCGCGTTTATACTTTTATTGGAAAAGCGAACTGTACTATCTCCAAGGCAAAGTACATTGTTATCGGGCTCAAAATTAGAGACAGGATTCGTCGTGCAGAAACGCACATTGTATTGAAAGTCCCTTCGCACCCGGGATAGAAGTTTTCCATTGCGGTATTCATCTACACAAATACCTACGAGATATTGTCCAATAGCGTTGGGTTGTCCTGTCAGTAAACCCGTGCGTTGATCAATTCGTAAAGCAGGCGTGCCTCCCAATAAATCACTCAGGCTAAATGGACTTTTGTATTGAACAAGTGGGAATGGAGGTTTACTTGGCCTTGTAGGTTTGGAATTAGCGGTATCAGCTCCACTATATGGAACGCATAAACTATACACCAGAGAGTCTCCTTCAGGATCGTAGGCAGAATGATCAAATGAAATCATGCGATCTCCACAAATGTAAATCGGTGGGAAGGCTCCAAATTTTGGTGATGTATTCCCGTATCTCAAGGCATCTTCAGAAATAACAAGGCTATAGGTGGCCCCAATAAATTCTGGATCTATAATATTGGTAATGGTCTTGTTTCTGCAGCACCGCTGGTACGCCAACACATAACCTCCCTTCAGAAATGGTAGTTCCAATTTTCCCCTGTATGTAGTTGTATGAACGCAAACATCACCACCTACCACTTCGCATTCAGTTTTAAGAATTTCGTTCAGCGTATCATCTCGTCGAAAGTCCAGAAGGAGCAATCCAAACTGACCTCGCGAACGTACGATGCTCCCCTCGCTGTCAAAAATTCCAATATGGGCCGGATCGTCAAACTCTGCCTCCGGGCTTCCATTAAAGCAATCTCGACGCAACGTAAGCGTTATTTCAAAGACCTGTCCACCCAGCCATTTATAGGACATCTCGCCACCTACAATGTGGCTTGCTTTGGACTCGTTTGGGAATACACATACAAAACATACAAACAAACAGAAAACATGAAGATGTTTCATAATCCTGGAGAACATTTGTTTAAATCTATTTTTGATTAACATTTTCATCAACTCCTTTTAAAATTTCCAATATTTCGACTCTCCTTTCGAAGGCGGCTTTAAGATTGTAAATTGAATTTCGTGTGTCCTGTAAATCGTCACTGACATCTGTTGACGATTGGGACTCCCCAAATGGAATCTCCTTGATTTGAAGGACGCCGGAGCCTATGAAATCATGGAAAGCATTTTTATTATAGCGATCAAACTCATTTCGAACGCTGGTAACCCTTCGGGATGATAACAAATGATTGTATTCTGATTTTGCTCTGGGAGAAGCATATCCTTTTAAAAAGATGTCGATCTGATGTCCCTCCTCTACTATAATTAGGAGTTTATCCATGAATAACTGGAGCTTCTCGGCATTTGCCTTAACATCCTTGTTGAAAAAGGAATCAATTTGAATTGCTACCCGGTCTCTGGATGGGCCTTTCATAGAGCGCGTAAATTCCTGTATATAAATCGGTTTTCGATTGTAATAATCATTGTAAATATCCAGAAAGCCCACATTTGTCGAATCGGATTCTGATCTAGGATCTGGCATATCGTTTTCAAAGAACAATCGTATGGGGAGCAATTTCCGCAATTCAGCGATTGCTGTCAGTTCGAGGAAAAGTTTGCGGAACAGCACAGGCTCCAAGGCTGTTTCAAGGGCCTTTATATCAACATTTGTGCTTTCATATTTAGGTTTTTTTGCAGAGAGACGATAGTTTTTTCCTTTGAGCAATTTAAAATCGAAAAAGTTACTGTCTGGGTTCATGGAGGAACTCAGTAATTGATTATTATCAAGGTCCCAAAGTTCTACAGTAACTCCCTTGAGATTCACATTTGTTGTGCGCTCAAATGTAGCGGCATGTAACGATTTAATCTCGGTTAGGTAAAGATCTTTGGTTATTGTACTGAGATCTTCCAGGTCTATGGTAGAACAATAATTTGTATCTGAGATCCATCCTTCCTTAGAGCCGATAATCATATATTTCCGGTCTTCAGTTACTTTCATGTTGTAGGCCGCTTTATCAGGCAATTGTTGGCTCAATTGGCTCGTATCTTTTTCGGTAATATCACGCAATACTACCTTTACATTATTGAGTGCAGAGGAGTCGTACTTGTCGCGTGTCTGTACAAGCAGATCCAGTGTGGCGGGAATATATTTAATGCGATAGATATCAAAACAACACGCCTGAATTTCCTCATCCAGGTATTGTGATGCCGGCTTATTGGAAACCAAAAATCCTTTTCTGCTGATGCTGTCTTCGACATAATATAAGTCATCGTAGCTGCTGTTTACAGAAGCTCCCAAATTGATGATTTTTAGCTGGTCTTTTCCTCTGAAAGAATAACGGTAGATATCTTGTCCACCAAATCCAATCTGTCCGGAGCTGGAAAAAAATAAGGTTTTTGTTTTGGGATTATAATAAGGGCTTAGATCATCCTCGGGTGTGTTGATGCTTTCAATATTTTCAGCATAGGAGGTTGCTTCGTGATCATTGATCAACACACTGTAAATATCCATACCGCCCTTTCCTCCCGGACGATCACTTACAAAATATAATTTTTCAAGACCAGTGTCCGGATCCCGTGAAATATGAGGTTGCGTTGAGGTAAAATTAGGAATATTGACGGGATCAGGCAGTTTGATTTTTGGCCCCCATTTTCCATCATTTTTAAATTTTGCATAGATGTTGCAAATCAATTTTTGTTTTTCATTTTGATAGCCGCAGATTGTAAAATAAACGGCATTGCCCTCTTCATTAAATGAAGGATGGACCATGTGCGTTTTGTCTTCAAGAAGTCCACTATCAAGCTGCATGGATTCAAGACTGGATTCGTTGTATTTTAATATCGTCCCTGAATTTCTAAGCACATCAGATTTCTTGCCTTTTTCAAAAACATTTTGTGTGGAAATGTACAGCCCCCCTGCAAAAACGGAAGGACTGAATTCATTTTCCCGGGTATTGATTTTATCATCCAATCTTTTAACTTGTATGAGGGGGTCTTTTTTCTTAAAATTTTCTTTTGCCCAATTTATGGATTGTATACGGAGTGCCACTTGCTTTTCTTTATCATCCTGATTTACGATAGCAGCCTGATAGGATTTAAAATAAATAAGGGCTTCTCCATAGGAACCTTGACGGAATAAAGATTCACCAAGGTAGAATTCAATTTCCGGATGCCGCTCTGTGATTCCTTTGTTTACAATGGATTTGAGATGTTTTGCAGCCCGGCTGAATGCATTTAATTGGAATGCAGCATATCCAGCCAGCATTTCAAATGAATCGGTTTCCACTTCATAAGTCAGCGCAATCCCAATATCATGATAGGCCGCATAATAATCCTCCTGCGCGAGATACGATTGGATACTTTCCTTGTATTGCTTGAGCGATTGGCTTGTCGCTGGTGCAGAAAGGAATAGAACAAATAGGAATATATAGGAATATCTCATACGTATACAATCAATTAATAAATGGGACATTTTTTATAAAGACCTACGGGTTCGACACTTTTGAATACATACTGTACACCAATTTCCAAACCACCTCTTTGATTCGTTGCGGTCTTAAATGGGGAGGTGTTTATATCATAACTGGCTAATACCAGCCAATTTTTATATTGCAGGCCCGCCATGGGATACAATGCATCATCCAAGCGGATGCCACATCCCAATAATGCATTAAGACGGATTCCTGGGTTCCTGTCTAAATAAAGTCGAAGCATTCCGGCAGCAGAGGTCTCTTCATATTTCTCCTGTTGCTGATGCTGTCCTGATACAACAATATCGGCAACTTTCCATAGACCAATGCTTATTTCCCCATGTAAAACAGGCCTCATTGGCAATCCAACTTTTGTTTGTTGAGTTCCATAAAAACTTTGGTCTGGTTTTAGAAGATGGTACATTGCAGCACCAAGGGAAATATACGTCCTGTTGGAGTGCGAAAATTGATATGAAACTCCACCGGCAAGGTCAAAGAAAAAAGACCCTGACAAAGAATAGGATTCACGCGGAGAAAGCTGCTTATCAAAACGATCTCCTGTCCATTGGTTATCCCATTTTAATTTTTCTTCTGCAAAACGACGTTGGCCAATACTTGGACTCAGACCACATCGAATGAGGTGTTTTTTGCTTAGGGCATAGCCATACGTGATGGAGGTTTGCAATGCGGTAAGACTGAGCCGGGAGTCTCCTGCTTTGTCATAATCCAATCCGATGCCCACACCCAGAAAGTGTTTCTTGGATTTTAGGCTCAGATGGCTGTCATAATATAAACTTAAACTTAAATAAGGAACAGGTACTGTATTCCATTGGCTTCGATAATTAGCGGTAACGCGGTGCGTACCCTGATAGTTACCGGCATAAATGGGATTTTGCCCCTGTCCATGCAAGAAAAATTGGGAATAGTGTAAATCCTGAGCAGTAAGAACTGTTCCAATAAGACTCAATACACTCCAAAAATAAAATCGGCATTTAAATAACATAAGAAACTGTTATTTAATAAGTTATAAAAATAATGTAGCTTGAAAAGGGGAAATTCGGATGTTACAAGGTGTAATTCTCTGTTCGTACAGCAATTTTAGGGCTTTTCAGCCAATTATTCAAACATTTATAAAATAATTTCCTATATATATTACATAAATATATAATATTAAATTCGTGTGTTCTGCAATACCTTTGAAAGGTAATTTGGAATTGTCATGCTGCCGGTCTATGCTGCCACAGATTTAAAAAAATGGGATCATTTTACGATAGATCGCCTTTCTGTTTCTTCAATCGAACTTATGGAGAAAGCAGCGGATGCCTGTTTTGTGTGGATCCGTACTAATTTGAACAAGGATATTCGGTTCGTGATCTTTTGTGGCAATGGGAATAATGGTGGTGATGGACTTGTTGTTGCACGAAAGTTAGTTGAAGCAGGCTGCCAGGTGTATGTCATACAGTATGAGCTTACAGCTCTTCCAAGTATGGAGTACAGCCATAATTTGGAACGATTAGAGAACCTTGGATTCAATGGCTTTATGCCCTGGAATTATAACAACATTGGTTCGATCCTTACGGACAACACCTGGTTTATTGACGCGCTCGTCGGATATGGTCTGAATCGCGAACCAGATAATGCGTTAGCTTCTGCGATTAATTTGATCAATTATTTTAAACGCCCCACCATTTCCATAGATATTCCCTCTGGTTTATATCCTGACCAAGCTATCCATCATGAATGTGTTCACTCGGATGTTACCTTAACTTTCCAGGCTCCAAAGCTTGCACAACTTGTAGCAAGTTCGGGCAAGCATTGTGGACAATTGGTTATATTGGATATTGGATTGTCGATGGAATTTATGGAAGAACATCCTCCGCTTTATTGGTTTTTAGAGCATCGCGATATCTCAGTGAAACATAAACCCCGAAGTCCATTCAGTTATAAAAATCAGTTTGGGCACGTGTTATTGTGTGGAGGTCAGCAAGGGATGGCTGGGGCGATTGCACTTGCAGGACATTCTGCAATTCGTTCAGGAGCAGGGCTTACAAGTCTGTGTTCAACTGAGGATAATCGGATTATTCTTCAAAGTCTGGTTCCTGAAGCCATGTTTTGTTTGTTCAAGGATGTCGAATGGAGCAGATATCAGGTAGTTGCATTGGGCCCGGGTATGGGCCAATCAGCAAACAGTATTGATGTTGTATCGGAAGCAATGATTAAAGCAAAGGGCCATTTGGTTTTGGATGCAGACGCATTAAATATTATCAGCTTCCATAAATTTCAGGAAAAAATTCCCAAAGGCTCTGTTTTAACACCGCATCCAGGAGAATTTGATAAGCTTTTTGGTTCAAGTTTGGATGATTTTGACCGCATTCATAAAGCAAGGAAGTATTCTAAGGAATTAGAAATTGTCCTGATACTCAAAGGCAGGTATACTTTTATAGCCTGCCCGGACGGAACTGCTTATTTCAATCCGACGGGAAATCCCGGTTTATCAAAAGGAGGAAGTGGTGATGTTCTTTGTGGCATGGTCGCTGCCTTTCTTGCGCAAGGATATGATCCTGTTACGGCATCCAAAATAGCAGTCTATGTGCATGGTTTGAGTGGAGATCTTTGTGCATCTCAAAAAGCATTGGAGTCGATTCGTCCTATGGATTTGATTGATGCAATCTCAAATGGACTATTGCAAACATTTTATGTATGAAAAATTTGGTGGTCATTACGGGAGCCGGGATGAGTGCGGAAAGCGGCTTGCAAACGTTTCGGGATGCAGGCGGACTTTGGGAAGGCTACAATGTAATGGATGTTGCAAGTCCTAAGGGATTTTACGACAATCCGGAGTTGGTACTTCAATTTTATAATGAAAGACGAAGGCAATTATTGAAAAGCGAACCCAATAGGGGCCATGCCTTGCTTGCAGAAATGGAGGCCATGGTCAGCACACGTATTATAACTCAAAATGTAGATGACTTACACGAGCGTGCCGGCAGTACAAATGTACTCCATTTGCATGGAGAGCTTCGCAAGGCAAGGTGCACCATAGAGCCCGGTTTAATATATGATTGGGATGAAGATTTGTCTTTGAATAATTTTTGTGAAAATGGACATCGATTAAGACCACATATAGTTTGGTTCGGCGAAGAAGTTCCGGCACTATCCAGCGCAATTCCGATACTGTTGGAAGCTGACTTTTTGCTCATTATAGGAAGTTCGCTTCAGGTATATCCTGCTGCAGGACTTATCGGCTATGCTCCAAAAGGGATTCCTGTATTTTATATTGATCCCAATCCACAGATAAATTATGAATTGTCTCGTTCCAATAATTTGACGATTTACAAGGAAACAGCAAGTGAAGGTTTAAAGCGCTTTCGCGAAAAATTACGCTCCATTATATCTTAAAACCTCCTTTCGCCCCATGGGCCTCTCATTCCTGGATCTTCAAAGGAATTAGGAGTACTTCTTTTTCCGGAGTTAAAATTGCGAATCTGATAGGTAAAGGACAACATGAAGAAGCGCGTTAGGTTATTGCTCCTGCTGTCTTCGTAATAAATATCAGATACATTCCGTTGGACATTTTTATTCTGGTTAAATGCATCGTTTATTCCAAATGCAATTTCGCCCCTTTCATTTTTAAATACTTTACATCCAAGAGCAATATTTAATAGCCATATGTTTTGTGAATAACTGTCCAATAATGATTCATTGATAGAATAATTCAGCTGGGAGCGGAAGATGAACCTTGAAATAAACTGCCAATTAAATTTCACTCCCCCACTGTATAGAATGTACTCATCACTTGAATTAGAATTTTCGTAAGTATTGTAGGATGGTCGGAATTGAATATTAAAATCTATTTTATCATTGATATTGCTGCTTACAGAAACGCCAATTCCCATATTGTTTGAATTAGAAACCAACTTTGTATCATCCAGGAGCCCAGGTGTGCGGCTATAATTATAGGATAAATCCCCTGAAAAGATAAGTTTTAGAGCAGGAATTGGAAGACTATAGGAAACAAAGTTTCTGATTGAATACGAAGCACTGGTGTTTTCTGGAATTGAAAGCTGGGATCCAAGAGGTATATCCAAAATGCTAAAGATTGGATTGTTCCTGGAGCGTATGTAATTATGATTGGTAATATAATTATCGGTAATTGCAAATCGAACAGAAGCATAAAAAAGAGTTGAATTTGAACCGGTCACATTGTACCGGATGCTCATCTGATGCTGAATGGACTGTTTCAAATTTGGATTTCCAATCGAGAGCTGTACGGGATTTGAGTTATTCAGCACATTTTGCAATTGTTCAATTGTTGGAAGCTGTGTTGATGTTCTGTAGTGTACCATCAGGTTTTTAGTCCGTCCTACGGAGTATCGAAGAAAAAGAGAGGGGGTAAAGTTGTAAAAACCTCTTGAATTGGAATTTGAAAAGGGCAGGTATTGCGTATTGTTTAAATAGGCAGCTTGCCATGTTAAGCGAGCCGATACATTAAGTTTTTGATTTATATTGAGCTGATAACCTGGTCCAAATCTGTGAATGTTTGTTTGTGATTGGAATTGGTTGCTTAATGCGGTATTTAAAATAGGACTTAGACTGCTGTCTTGTGGGATCTCAAATGTTTGTATGTCGGTATCTTCCTTCTTGTTTTCATAACGGTAACTTGCCAGGACAGAATGCTTGTCGTTAATTGGTTCCGTGTATTCAAAGTTTAGGGACCAATTGGTTTTTTCAATGCGATTAGATTCAATCTGATTAAGCGTATCATTTTGAGAATTGCCCGGGTTTAGATACGATACAAATGAGTTTTGGCTTAGGTCTTCATCTTTAGGGGCAGAATTCAAACCGTATTCTATTGATGCCGTCCTACCAGGTTTGAAAAACCTATGACGAAATAAGATGTTATTTGAAAAATTAGAGCCACTTGAATTCGATGTGATATCATTTTCAGCTCGATTTGCAGGTACGGAGTTAAATAATGATTCGGTCTGATTTACAATATCATTATTGTTGTTTTGAAAGGTAATTCGTGGCCGAATCAGGATGGAGTTAAAACTGTCGATTTTCCATTCAATTCGCCCATTTAAACGGTGATTGGTATTATGTGGAGCACTGTTTGTCGATTCAGTATAAAGTTGATCTATGTTGCCGGTATTAAAGTAATGACGTTCAAGTTCATTTGAGATTGCATTCTCAGAATAATTTAGAAAATATGAAAGATTCCATTCCAATTTGCTTCCATATCTGTCTGAATAGTTGAATCCCAATGCATGGGTCTTTGCGACTCCACCGGATTGTGAAACCAGGAAATCACCGGGACCCGAATTGCCTCTAAAATCTCTTCCCATGTCACCCCCGGGTCTGCCGCCGCGTGGTCTGTTTCCGGATCCTCCCATGGCACCTAGTATATCATCAATAGAAAAGTTTTGAATATTGATGTTATTTGACATCCCAATGAGGCTTATTCGACGATCCCCATCGAAGTAGTTGAAATTTCCACCCGTCTGATATCTTTGGTCGTTTCCATAGCCGGCATACACCTTTCCAAATTGTCCATTGTTCATTCCAGATTTTGTAACAATGTTTATGGTTTTAACGGTATTTCCATCATTTACTCCAGTAAATTGACTTTGTTCACTTAGTTGATCAAATATTTGAACCTTGTCAATAATTTCTGCAGGTAAACTTTTTAGCGAAAGATTGGGATCATTTCCAAAGAAGGGTTTCCCATCCACCAGAATTTGTTTTACATCCTCATTATGGGCTTTAATGGTACCATTCTCCTTGGTGACAGAAGGCATTTTTTCTATCAGGTCTTCTGCACTTGCATCTTTAGCCACTTTGTAAGAATTGGCACTATATTGAACGGTATCATTGAGTACCATTCCAGGTGCTTTTGTATCCTTTATGGTAATTTCATTAAGTAACTTTGATGAGGTCTGAAGCGTAATTAGTCCAAATGGAATATCAGAATCCCTTACGATAAACTCTTTCTCGTAAGGTGCAAAACCAAGAAATGAAATAGAAAGCTTAAATCCTCCTCTTCCTAAATTTTCAAAAATAAATGCTCCTTTTTCATCGGTAAGCGTAGTTTTATAGGGAGCACCCCAGGGATGTTTTATCTGGACAAGCACATGGGGAAGAGGCAGTTCTTTATCATCCAGGAGCGTACCATATATCTTGTAACTCTGGGCATAAACGGTCCCTCCAAATAACAGTATACAAAGAAATGCTTGTATGATTTTTGTCATTTTAATTTTTATCTTCTTTGAAACGGGCCCTGCGCGCTGCCATTTGATCTTCTTGCCACTGTAGATATAACGCATATTGTTCTGAAGTCAGAATTCCCTTCATCTCCATTGTTTTATTTTCATCAATTTGTCTCATTTTAATCCGAATTGAATCACGGGAAACGTATTCAGACATTTCAGCGCGTAATTGTCTCATCTGATTTGAATATTTTAAATTGATTTCTTTTACCAAACTCAATTGCTCGTCTGACAGGCTTAATTTTTCATGTAGGATGCTATCGAGTTGTCGGGCACGTTCCTCTGGTGAGGAAAAACGGGAATTGCCTTGTGCGTTGCTTTGGAAGCAAATAACGAGAAATAAACCTACGAACAGTAATTTAGTTCTCACAATCATAATTTCTGTAATGGAAATTTTAAATAATAGAGTTCCGGCTGTTGATATAATGTACCCGATTTGAAGAGGTATTTGACATATTTAACGTATAAATCATGGGATTTGTTCAGATACTCCTCTTCCATTTTAAAGAGTTCGATCTGAATATCCATAAGTTGTTCCGGATCTTCATTTAATAAGGGAGTAAGATTCAAAAAATCATACTTGGTCTGTATTATTTTAAAATTTGATTCAATATGTTCAATATCCCGTATTTGTTGTAACAGCTCGTCCTTAATTCGACCCACCTCAAGTGAATAAACTTGTTCTTCAGCCTTATAGGCTACTTGTAATTCCATTAATTCGATTCTTAAATCTTGTTTACGGTTATTTGAAATAAGCTCGTATGGAATTTTAAAGCCAAGTCCAACGGATGCTTTTTCTCTGAAAAGGTCATTTGGATCTGAATTGTATCGGAATTGAACGAAATCCAGTATTTTCTTGTCATCTGAGCGCTTCAGAAGATATTTATTTTCTGCCCTTAGTACTTTGGTTTCATAACTGCTGCTATCTAAAAAAGCACTTGAATGGCTTATGAAATCCAGAATGCTTTTAGGTTCAGGAAGGGAGAGATCGTCTGAGCTTCTTCCATTTGGATTCAGGGCCATGTATGTACTCAACTTACGTATACCGTTTTCGTATCTTAAAATATTTCGTTCTACCTCAGATAGTTGTATTTCGAGTTTCGCAACGGAAAGTATTGGATTTTTAAGTTGGGGTATTTTTTCTTTACTTACATTCATTATTTTCTCTAGGGATGATCGCTTTCTTTGATCAACCATAAGGCTCTGTGTAAGGAAAATAAAGTCGATGATATCAAGATACTTAGAGAATAATGCCTGGCTTTTTATTTCATTTATCCTATTATCCAGCAGCGCCACATTGCTTTTGTCTATCCTGTTCTTAAGTCTGTTTTGCTGCCATGAATGGAATCCTAATCTAAAACTATATTGTTGCTGATCCAGTCTGAAATTGTTTGTCTGTGTTCTGAATTCAATGCGATCTAAAATGGATAGCGATCCTGGTGAATTTTGTGAAATATCAGATAATTGACTTTCGATCTCTGTAAAATCAGTTAATGTGGAATCGGTCAGATATTTTTTAAAAAGATCCTGAGCGTGCAGTAATGGTTGCCCATATGCAATTAGAGTTGAAAGAACTACACAAATTACCTTAGATGTGTTTCTTGATTTGATTTTAAATTGGAATTCGCGATTCATTGTAATGAAACAGAAACTTTTTCGCCTTGCAGAAAAGGATTCTCATCGGGAATTTTTATTTGAATCTCGCGTCCCCAAACCCGCGCTTCCGGTATTTTTTTAAGCCTTTCCGGCAGGCTTGTAATCCTGGTGCCTAATGCATTTATGATACCTTGGATTTTATAGGAAGGATTGCTTATTGGGCGGATGGTTACCATATTACCTACTTGAAATTTGGTAAGTTGTTGATCACTTATATACATGATTACAATATTTGGATGCAATCCATATATCCGAACCAAAGGGGTGAATGATGGGACGCGATCTTTTTCAGCAAAATCTAATTCACCTACCATGCCATCTTCAGGACTAATTATCGTTAGTTCTGAAGTGGATAGACCTAAATCATGCATTTCGTTTTCAAGTTTTCTTTGTTTGAGCGCATAGCTTTCCTGTATTCGCACTGCCTCCTTTTTCTTAGAGAGTATTTTTAAATTTAAATCAGCCAGGGATCGCTGATATTCGTCATGTAGACTATTGTAACTATTGTAGATTGGATGTGATTTTGAAAAACCCGTATCTTTTTCATTGACTATATGTATCAGTTTTTCAGCCTGAGTAATTTTATAAAGTTCTGCGTTTGATTTGAATTGAAACTGACTTGTTGCATCGAGTTTTTCTTTTTCAAGTTGTTCTATTTCATTTAGCAACTGGGCATGATCTATTTTATTGCGCAAATCATTTTCGAGTATCTCGTATTCTAGATTTGCAGTACGGGATTTTAAATCTAGCCTTCTGAGCAATAATATGGTGTCCCCTTTTCGTATAGATTCCCCCTGCCTTTTTAGTATGTGACTTATTTCCACGGGATAATCCAGGTTCATCGTCCTTACAGGATTTTCAGCAATTCCATAAAATTCTCTTAAATTATATAGTTCATTATGAAGTAATGGAATGGCGATTATTGCAAGCAATAATGCAAAAATGTAAATGATATTGATCCGTTTTAGCATTGTTAATGGAGAACAAGCAGTTTAAATATGTTTGCACCTATGACTATGTGGTAAAGACCTGATTGAATATCTTGAAGAGGAATTGCATTCTTGGAGTTCAGATATCCTTTTTGAATGCAAACTCCCATCGTATTCACGATCTGGTAGGTAGCCGGAGTTGGAATATCAGTTGATGCAAAAACGTATTGGTCTGCCGGATTTGGAAATATATGTTTTGGTTTTATTTCTGTATTCTGATTGCTGCTGATAAGGTCATTGTTCGCATTAAAAGTATGTTCCTGAAATACAAAATTTCCTGTTCCATTGGGCCTTCTTGCATACGAGATATCGTCATTTATTGCGTTGTAGCTTAGTTTATCTACTAAATACCCATTGCGGTCAAGGAGCATTAATTCTTCACCGGAAGAGGAGAGTTTAAAATTTGAATGAAGACCCGATTGTTTTCCGTCTTCATCTGCCCATATAATAAGATAGCTTTTTGGTTCCATTATTGTGCCCTCTGGAATTCTGTATTTGTCGAGGTTTGCAGGATTATCAGTAAGTATGTACTGACTTAAGTCAACAGGAATTAAACCATTGTTGTATAACTCTATCCAATCATCATATTCCCCATCTTGATCCCTAACGGATATGTTGTTCGATGCCATTATTTCATTGATAACAACGAGATGCTCCGAAGATGGGTTTACATTGACCTGATATACGAATACATCATGTTCAGCACCTTCAGGCATATACGTTGCAGTGCCAGCGGAATTGGCAGCAACTGATTCGATGTAATATCGGACAAAACTTCCGGAAGGAAAACCGGGAACCTGAGCACCATAAATACCGTCCCCTGCTAATTCATCTTCATGCAGGCCATCGTCAAACATTTCCTTTTTAAAAAAATATCCATCATATCCTGGACTGTAGTATAAATTAGCACGTTTCACACCAGATCCACCAGAAATATTGGAACGGATAGTAGTTAGCTGGTTTTCATCAGGTTTCTGATCAATAATTCCATTTGTAACAAGATGTACCTGGGATATCGTATTTCCCGTTTGTTTGAACTCTGTATTATTTAAAACAAATGAGCGTCTGCTTTTCATCCAATTGATCAATATCGTTTTTTCATTTTGAAAAGCAGTATAGGTCATTAATTTAATGGGATCAGACTGCACCAGACTATCAATTTGTGCATACAATTGGTTCAAGGATTTGACGAAATAAGTACTGTCCAATGCGTTGTTAAACAAGGTTCTGAAATGGGCCAGGTATCGTTGCCGTAGGGATGGTACTTTAAAAAGTCTGTTAGCAAGTGGAAACTTTGTGTCATTCTCTTTTAAAAAGATCGACCATGAACTGGTTTGTCCGGACATCACGGAGTTTGCATCGTATTCAAGGGGGATCAGTCGTTCTACGTCTTTCTGATAAATGGCATAGTAGTCCATTCCGCCTTTATTGATATAACTGTCGTCATCGCCAAATAGAATTTCCTTTGCTAAAAACCAGAGTGCCCGATCCACATCGAGTACTTTATTGAGGCTGTCTTCCAGCTGGTCCAAAGGAAGGGTATTCAGCACTTTCGTAACCCGCACCAAATCGCTCCAGGGATTCTCGACACTGGTGTACTTTAACGTGTAATTAGGTTTATAACTTGTGGTATCATCTCCCAAATAATTTAAGGTTGAAGTTCCTGCTCCAAATCCACCAGGACCGCCACCACCGCTACTTCGTTCACAGCGCCATCGTGTACCATCATTACTCAGAAACCATTCCTTTTCGTATGTTCCATCTAAAGCCTGGACATTTGGATACAGTCCCCAGTCCTGCCCATTTATAAAGAGATGTACATAATTGGCTTTAAGTGAGGGACTAAACGGTCGGGTGATGTTTTCATAGAATACCTCTCTCATAAAACTGTTGTCCTCAAAAGAATTGTTGAGATTCAAAGTTTCATATCCTTTAATGTTTTGAGTTTTATCTGAAAAGTCAAGTGTAATATTAAAGGACTTCTTTTGGGTGGATACCCTCTGATAAGAAGTTTGTCCTTTAAATCGGACACCTACATTCTGATAGGATTTGCCATCATAAGTCAAAGTTGCTGGAAGATCTGTTTTCGATTGGTAATTTGACATCAGTAACGACCAATAGTTAGGTTGGTCAAATTGCAAGTGTAAGGTTCTGATTTTGTCCAATTGGTAAAATCCATCGCTTGGGATGTCTCCGGAAATAAGTCTTTTGCCATCAGCAGAAAAATGCATTTCAGAAGGTAGCTTTTGCGCATGTGCGTGCAGAACAAATAAAAAGCTGAACAGTACAAAGGCTTTCATATGATTGATGCGTTGTGTATTTTAAATAATCTGATCCTCGTACCTCATAGAAAGTCGGATGGCTTCAGAAGGGATGATTTCAACAAGCTTTTGAAATACCATTGCATAATCGGATTCCGATAATCGTTCCAGTTCCCATTGACATTCTTTTTCAAATTTGTCGCCTACCCTCTTCTTCTCTACGCGAACAAGGTGTGAATGGATGCCTAGATCCATAAATAAAACTTTTATTTTATGTTCAGCTTCAAGAGATGGTTCACTAAAACTAATGCGTAGTGTCTGGTTTTTTCTTGGGTACCGGTCATAGGGACTGATGTGCAATGCAAAAGCGATCAAACAGAAAAACAGGCTTCCGTAAATTCCGATATTGAATGCAAATACCCCACATGCGATTCCTACGCCCAGGGAAGAAAACATAAATATCATGTTTCTTGGTTGGGTAATATTTGTACGAAACCGGATCATAGCCATGATCCCCAACATCCCCAGGCCACGTCCAATACTGTCTCCAATAGCGATTGTAACTATAGAAGCAATAATGGATCCTAGAATCATAGCCTGGATAAAATGTCCAGGAGCCTGATTGTCTTTTGTCGTACGTTGATAAGTAAATGAAATCAGACAGGCAAGGATAAAACTTAAAAACAGGGCATACACTACGGCTAATGGCGATAGGTGGTCCGCATTTAAATCTGTTAGTGAAAAATCAAACATAAATAGGTATAAGCTTTTCAGGCCTTTGTTTTAGACTTCAAATCTAATAAAAGGTTTACGGCCAAATGTTAAAATTGAGGCCTTAGAAAAGAGCTATTGCCAATAGTATTTATCCCTGACAGGAAATACAACCATCCTCCATTGTGCAAACCTGACCCTCTATTATATTTTCATCAAGTTTACTGGCCTCAAGCATTTCCTGAAGAGCTACTTTATGTTCTTCAGAAGATTTGCTTGGGTTGATCATTTCGACATCATTGACTGCCTGCTGCTCAGATTGATCTACAAATTTTCGTTGATGTTTGTCGCTCAAGGTGAATTTGATAGGATCGACAGCGCTTTTTGTTCTCAAATAGTACATACCAGTCTTTAGGCCTTTCTTCCAGGCATAAAAGTGCATGCTGCTTAATTTGTTGAGATTGGCATTTTCCAAAAACAAATTGAGACTTTGGCTTTGACAGATGTAAGCACCCCTGTCTGCGGCCATGTCGATGATTGCCTTTTGACTCAGTTCCCAAACAGTTTTGTAAAGGTCCTTTAAATCCTGTGGTATGATATCTATTTTTTGGATGGATCCATTATGTAACATCAGGAGTTCTTTCATTTCCTGATTCCATAAATTACGGGCTACCAAGTCTTCTAACAAGTGTTTGTTTACTACTATATATTCACCTGATAAGGTCCGTCGTGTATAGAAATTGGAAGTATAAGGCTCGAAACATTCGTTATTGCCTAGTACCTGTGACGTGCTTGCGGTAGGCATTGGTGCAAGTAAAAGACTATTTCGTATCCCATGTTGCTTTACACTGTTTTTTAAACCTTCCCAATCCCAACGGTTGGATTCCGGTTTAACGTTCCATAAGTCGAACTGGAATAAGCCTTGACTTATTGGGGAGCCCTGATAGGTTTCATAACTGCCATGAATTTTCGCAAGTTCACAACTTTCAGAGACTGCGGCATAATAAATCGTTTCGAATATTTCCTTATTGAGTTGTCGAGCTTCCGCACTATCGAACGGCATGCGCATTAAAATGAATGCATCTGCCAGACCTTGAACTCCAATGCCTATCGGACGGTGGCGCATATTGGATCGTTGCGCTTCAGGTATCGGGTAGTAGTTAATATCGATAATACGGTTCAGGTTTCTTGTGACTACACGGGTAACATCTGCTAATTTTTCAAAATCGAAGCTCCGGTTGTTGACAAATTTGGGTAAGGAAATGGAAGCCAGGTTACATACTGCAACCTCATCTGCAGAGGTGTATTCTAGAATTTCTGTGCAAAGGTTGGATGACCGTATCGTGCCTAAATTTTTCTGATTTGACTTTTCGTTACAGGCATCTTTGTAAAGAATGTAGGGAGTGCCTGTTTCGATTTGGCTTTGACAAATCTGGAACCACAGCTCCTGGGCGCGAACCACCTTGCGTGCTTTTCCTTCGCGTTCGTAAGTAAGATACAGGGTATTGAATTTTTCTCCGTACGAATCGTACAAACCAGGGGCTTCGTTTGGACAAAACAAAGACCACTCTTTATCTTCCATGACGCGTTCCATGAATAAATCGGGGATCCATAATGCATAGAAGAGATCTCTGGCACGCATTTCTTCTTTACCATGGTTTTTCTTCAATTCCAGAAAGTCTTCAATATCTGCATGCCATGGTTCGAGATATACGGCAAAGGCTCCTTTGCGTTTTCCACCGCCCTGATCTACATAACGTGCGGTGTCATTGAAGACACGCAACATAGGTATAATTCCATTGGAGGTACCGCCTGTTCCTTTGATGTAACTACCTTTTGCACGAATGTTGTGAATGCTTAAACCGATTCCCCCTGCAGACTGGGATATTTTTGCGCAACGGCTTAGTGTTTCGAAAATACCTGAAATCGAATCATCCACCATACTTAACAAGAAGCATGAAGAAAGCTGCGGCTTGGGAGTCCCGGCATTGAATAATGTAGGGGTTGCATGGATGAACCACTTTTCTGACATGAGATTGTAGGTCTCTATGGCAGCATCGATATGATCTCCATGGATCCCAACTGCTGTGCGCATGAGCAAGTGTTGGGGACGTTCAACGACTTGTTTATTCGCTTTCAGCAGATAGGACCGTTCCAGGGTTTTAAATCCGAAATAATCGAAATTGTAATCCCTGTCATAGATGATCGCCGAATCCAATCGATCGGTGTTTTTGCGGATGACCTCGATGGTTTCATCACTGATAAGTCCCGCTTTTTTCTGCGTCATGGGATCGATGTAATTATACAGGATTTCCATGGTTTCAGAGAAGGACTTACACGTGTTTTTATGTAAATTGGAAACAGCAATTCGTGCAGCGAGTATGGCATAGTCCGGATGAATTGTGGCAAGTGTGGCTGCTGTTTCAGCGGCCAGATTGTCCAAATCGGAGGTACTTACACCATTATATAAACCAAGAATGACCTTCTTGGCTATTTCTATAGGATCAACAAACTGGGCATCCAGTCCGTAGCATAATTTACGTATTCGGGCGGTGATTTTGTCGAAGCTGACGTCTTCACGCTTGCCATTGCGCTTGATAACTTGCATTTTACGGTTCGGTTAAGGTTAAAAAAAGGGTTTAAAAATCTTCGTCAATGGTGAATACCTTGGGTGCTGTGTTTTGGCTGCTCACGCCGGCTTTTTGGTATTCTGATACCCTCTTTTCAAAGAAATTGGTTTTGCCTTGAACGGAAATCATTTCCATAAATGAAAATGGATTTTGTGCATTGTAAATTTTATTATTGCCGAGTGCAACGAGGAGGCGGTCGGCTACAAATTCAATATACTGACACATAAGATCCGAATTCATTCCTATCAAGGCAACAGGAATGGCTTCAGTAATAAAATACTTTTCTATGGAAACCGCTTCTCTTATAATATTTTCAATAGTTTCCTTTGGTAGTTTGTGCACGATATGCTGATTGTAGAGCAAACAAGCAAAATCACAGTGCATACCTTCATCTCGCGATATTAACTCGTTGCTGAACGACAGCCCGGGCATAAGCCCACGCTTTTTGAGCCAGAATATGCTGCAAAAAGAACCACTGAAAAAGATTCCCTCAACGGCTGCAAAAGCAATCAACTGCTCGCAAAAGTTTCCATTTTTAATCCAACGCAATGCCCATTCTGCCTTCTTTTTTACACAATCCAGATTTTCAACGGCATGGAAAAGGAAATCTTTTTCCTTTGGATCTTTTATATACGTATCAATCAGTAAGGAATAGGTTTCTGAATGTATATTTTCCATCATGATCTGAAAGCCGTAGAAGAACTTGGCTTCGGGATACTGAACCATGCGTACCATATTTTCAGCCAGATTTTCATTGACAATACCATCGCTAGCTGCAAAAAAGGCCAAAACATGTTTTATAAAATGTTTTTCATCTGCATTGAGTTTATGCTCCCAATCATCTAAGTCCTGCGCCAGGTCAATTTCTTCGGCAGTCCAAAAAGAAGCCTCCGCATTTTTATAAAAACTCCATATATCACTATGCTGAATAGGAAAAATGACAAAGCGGTTTGGGTTTTCTGTCAAAATAGGCTCTTGTTGGTAATTCATGGCAAAGGTTGTTTGAACGAAAAGGTACTTTTGTTGGAAACGGGGTTCAAATGTATGAAATTAGGGGATATTATATAACAAAAATTTAGATATATTTTTATATAATATATGTATATATATATTAAACAATTAATTAATTGATAAATATGCAATCCAAAGCCTCTGTTATACATATTATACATTATTTATATATCATGAAACAAAAATAACGCGTCCAGGGAGGTGAAATCAGTAATTTTATTAACATATTGTGGAAAACTTTAATAAGTTGGTGAATTCGTATGTCTTATAAAGTGTTAATAAAAAGGCGGATAGTGGAAAACATATAAAAAAATGTTTAAAGACGTATGCTTATGATCCCCAACGTGCAATAAATAATTTAAATATGAGATATAATTACCTACAGGCGGATGCGCACTAAATGTTTTATACTATACTGAAAATCAATGAAAAAACTGCTATACTATCGTTTCTATAAACCATTTGGTGTGTTGTCTCAATTTACACCGGACCATCCTGGTCAACTATGTTTGTCGGATTTCCTTCAACTGCCAAAAGATGTCTATCCCTTAGGCAGGTTGGATAAAGACTCTGAAGGTCTACTCCTTCTTACCAATGACATCCGCTTGAACCATCAACTTTTGCACCCCGCTAAAAAACTTCTAAAATACTATTCTTGTCAGCTGGAAGGCGATCCGAAAGAAGCAAAACATTTGGATTCTATGGTAGAAGGCGTTCTGATCAAAATACAGGGCAAAGAATTTCGCGCAAAGGCCCACAGCATTCGTTATTTGGAACAAGCTCCTGATTTTCCGGAAAGGGTGCCTCCAATCCGTTTCCGGAAAAATGTTCCAGATTTTTGGGTAGAAATTTGCCTGACTGAGGGCAAAAACAGGCAAATTCGCAGGATGTGTGCAGCCTTGGATTTTCCTGTGCTGCGGTTGGTTCGAACGCAAATTGGAAACCTTAATTTGGAAGGCTTGATGCCAGGTGAACATCAGGCCATATCATCATCTTTATTTAAAATGTAAGCGTATGACCAGTATTAAGGCAGATGTTTTTGCCTTATCTTTTCATGTACATGGTCTCCTTTACAGCCCGCACTACCCTATCCGCATTGGGTACATAAGCCTGGACGAAAACGGCAGCATATGGTAGGTTTGTATCCGCTGCATTGACACGAACAACAGGTGCATCGAGATAATCAAAAGCATGCTTTTGAACTACATATGCGATTTCTGAGGAAATTCCAGCAAAAGGCCAACTCTCATCAACCACAACAAGCCTGTTCGTTTTTTTAACGGAATTGATAATGGTCTCGTAATCCATCGGGCGAATGGTGCGCAAGTCAATGACTTCTGCCTGTATGCCTTCTTTTTCCAGTTCTGTGGCTGCAGCTTTAGCCACTTCAATCATTTTATTAAAAGATACCAAGGTTACATCCTTTCCACTGCGCCGTATGGCAGCTTTTCCAATGGGAATTGTATATTCCCCTTCTGGAACATCGCCTTGCAAGCCGTACAACATTTCAGATTCCATCATACATACGGGATCATCATCGCGAATGGCCGATTTTAACAAGCCTTTTGCATCATAAGGGTCGATGCACGAAATCACTTTTAATCCAGGACAATTAGCTAACCAACTTTCAAAAGTTTGGCTGTGCTGCTGTGCAAGTTGCCCTGCGGAACCACTAGGTCCCCGGAAAACGATCGGACACGCAAATGCCCCTCCGGACTGGGACAGGGTTTTTGCCGCATTGTTGACAATCTGATCAAAAGCAAGAACTGCAAAGTTCCAGGTCATAAATTCAATGATTGGCCTCAATCCATTCATTGCAGCTCCAACGCCAATTCCAGCAAAACCCAATTCCGTTATTGGGGTGTCGATCACGCGTTTTTCACCGAATTCCTCCAGCATACCTTTGCTGACCTTGTAAGCACCGTTGTATTGGGCAACTTCCTCCCCCATAAGAAAAACATTCGCATCCCTGCGCATTTCTTCGCTCATTGCCTCCCGTAAGGCATCTCGTAATGTGATGATTCTACTCATGATGGTGGGTTCAGATGATGGCGCAAAAGTACTTAATTATTTACGGACACTAAAGCATCCTTGTGATGCAATGCTGTTCATGCACTCACATGTTGAGGAAGTGTACCTTGTTTCAAACAAGATACGGCCTGACAGCTTGTTGAAGCTCCATTTTAAAGTTTGGATTGCTTTCAATGGAGTTCTTCTGAATCCGAAGGAAGAGGCTCAACTTCCGAAAAGGAAGCGTGGAGATCCATCCCTCCGAATTGGCCCGATCCTGCAAATAACAGGATATCAAATTGTTGATTGTGCTGCTTGATTTCCTGCGTAAGTTGTACGGGATCTGGCAATACGATTAGATTTTTAAATCCAAAAGCCTCTTTTAAGAAATTGGGATCAGGCGGATTTAAATTTTTGATTTCCAAGGCTTTCTGATCAATAAATACAATGCATGCATCTGCCTGGTCCACAGTTCCGCTGTAATTTGGCAAAAACTCCTTGTTCAAGCTGCTATACGTATGCAATTCCACGACTGCAAGAATTCGCTTGGTCGGATACCTTTGCCGTAGGGCCTCCAGGGTAGCCTGAAGTTTGGAAGGTGCATGTGCAAAATCCCTGTATACAATGAGACGGTCCGATTTGTGAATCAACTCCAATCGTTTGGCAGCGCCCTTAAAAGTTCGGGCTGCGAAATAGGCCTCTTTAAGATTTAAATTGAAAATACTGCAGGCAGTGAATGCCGCCTGTAAATTCTGTAAATTATGGTTTCCGAATATTTCCAGTGGGATGTCACCCCACGGACTGTGCAGGGAATAGCCGTTCGGAGAAACATGCGCGGTGGCTTCGCGATATGGGTGTACATGGTATCTGCTGTTGACCCTTTGCGCCATAGTTGAAAGATGAGGATCCCCGGCATAATACACAAGATGGCTACCTTCCTGCAAGGAGTCAATTCTTTTTTGGAAAGCCTCCAAATACAGTTCAAATTTTGGAAAGACGTTATAATGGTCCCATGCAACACCGGTTAAGATTAATACAGTAGGATTGTAATGCATAAATTTTGGCTGTACGTCCAGACATGAACTAAGGTATTCATCCCCTTCTATGAGTGCAAAAGGAGCATCTGACAGCCGCACCATGGTCCGGAATCCATCGAGCTGGGCACCTACCAGGTAATCAAAATCCAGGTCCAGTGATTTAAAAATATGCATGAGCATGGCAGTGGTAGTCGTTTTGCCGTGGCTGCCCCCTATTACAATTTGCTTTTTTCCCTGAAAGACCTTGCCTACATATTCCGGAAAGGAATACACCGGGATTCCCATTGACTGAGCTGCTTCGAGTTCGGGATTTCCTGCTTTGGCGTGCATGCCTAATATCACAAAGTCTATTCCGCGATGTATCTTTTGCGGATCCCATCCTTCCTCTTTAGGCAATATGCCAGCATGCGTGAGCCTGCTACGCGCCGGTTCGTAGATTTGATCATCGCTGCCACTGACTTCATGTCCTTGATCCTTCAAGGCCAGAGCCAGATTGTGCATAACACTTCCACCCACCGCGATCATATGTATTCTTGCCATAACGTAAAGAAACTAGAAGGCTTAAACTTAGAAATAATTTCCTAATAATATTTTATCTTTGCGGGTCGTTATTTGGTTATTAGATCATATAATAAACTGTATTGCAATGAAAACGATTAAAAAACAGGGTTTTTATACGGTTTTAGCCGCTTTGCTGCTTTTTAGCTTGAGCTCATGCAGCCGGGGTTATGGTTGTCCGTATGATTTTAGTGTAGGTAAAACATTAGGAACCATTATTTCTAATGGTATTGGGGATTTGGCCAAGCTCTTCTGATTTACCCTCATTCCTGCTTAAACGAATATAGAAACCAGCTTTACCAAGCTGGTTTTTTTATTTCCGTATATGAGAAATATCATTCTAACCAAAGATGGCTCGCATACAATTCATGATCCTTCAATTGGAGAATCCTACCATTCTGTTTTTGGAGCGCTTACTGAAAGTCGGCATGTATTTATTCAGGAAGGCCTGAAAAGCATTAGCCAATCGCTTCATAAGCTGAAGGTATTTGAAATCGGATTTGGAACTGGATTAAATGCATGGCTGACATATCTTGAAACCGAATCCACTCCGAATCTCCGTATACAGTATACAACCATTGATGCATTCCCATTGGAGTTTGAATTGATAAAGCAGTTAAACTATCCCGATTTTCTTGGTGGAGATACCAAGTCCTCTATATTTTATCAGCTTCATAATATCGAATGGGGTAAAATGCATGCATTCAGCTCCAGTTTTACTTTCCTCAAGCACTTGACAACGTTGGAGTCTTATCTTCCGGATGAGAAATACCATCTTATATATTTCGATGCGTTCTCACCTTCACATCAGGCTTCTTTATGGACATCGGAAATTTTGGAAAAAATCTCAGGAATGATGCACACAGGAGGTTTGTTGGTAAGTTATTGTGCGCGAGGTGCATTCAGGCGCAATCTCTTAGCCCTGGGATTTGATATAGAAAAGGTGCCAGGGCCTCCTGGTAAAAGGGAAATGACAAGAGCATGGTTTCGAGGATGATTCCTCTTACAGATTGACTTTTTGGAAAACTCCTAAAATTTTAAGATGGTTCTGATACGTTTTCGTTTCTCATTAAAAAGAATCATCATGTAATCTATCGTTGATTTCCTTCCCTTTCCAATATCTTTGCAGAAATCATGGAGTATGAGTACAGATAAAATACTTGGACCGGGATCACGGGTTAAGCATCCTGCGTTTGGAGATGGTGTCATTGTTTTCGTTGATGTGGCAGCATATCAGGTTTGTTTTATACAGTTTGGGATGAAACTGGTCGGAAAGGATTATCAGCAATGGGAAGTTGTGGAACGCATTCCACCAGAGGAAGCAGTTAGCTTTACAGAAGCCGAAAAATCACTTGCCAAAATTCTTCGCGCATGGTCCGATGTTTCTGAAGTAATTCCACTGGGCGATCGTTGGTCAAATGGAATGATGATATTGCGTCCGGGAGATTCCAGTTTAAAAGAAAAGGAAATTCCCATTGATCAGTTTTTTCACAAAATTGTCATGGTGCGCGATCGGTTGCGTGTTATGGAACAACGCATCAACAGCAGCAAACTGAGCGATGAAGATAAAGTGAATCTTCAGCAGTACATTACACGAATCTATGGAAGTCTCACGACCTTCAATGTAATGTTTCGCCACAAAGAACATCATTTTGTAGGTGAAAAGTCCGATTCCTGAAATGCCAATGAAATCCATGTCACTCGTTTTGGCAAACAAATATCGGTTGTTGCAATATATGGTACCCACGACGGTGCTGTGTATCTTGCTTTTTAAAACATCCTGTATTACCATCCCCAACCAGTATGAAGGAATTGCTCCGGGAAATTGGAGGGCGGTACTTTATATTTCAGAATATAAGGAATTAATTGTAACAGAAGGACGCAAAAAAGATGTAAAGCGGGATGTCCAGTTTGAAGATAAATCCATTTATGTTCCTTTTAATTTTGAAATTCAGACCAGGGAGGATAGTTCACAATACATCGTCATTCGCAACGGAGAAGAACGCATTCAATTTGGGCCCATCATTATAGGACGGGATATACGCACAGGAGATGATACATTTTATATTGACTTAAGTCCATATGATGCATGTTTGAAAGGGATTTACGAAGGGAACAAAATGCAAGGAAATTGGATCGTGCGGGACAAGCCGAATTATACGATGGCATTCGAAGCTCGTTTTGGTCAGCAGCATCGGTTTCATAAACTTCCAAGGAAACCAGGTGCTACACTTTACGAAAAATATCAGGTTGTTTTTTCTCCTGAGACCTCCGATGCATACGCGTCTATAGGAGAATTCAAGCAAATGGAACAAAAGGTATATGGCACCTTTCGTACAGAAACAGGAGATTACAGGTATTTGGAAGGAGAGCTGGACTCCAATCGCATGCTGCTTTCATGTTTTGATGGTGCCCATGCCTATTTATTTGAATCTTATTTGAAAGGAGATTCTATATATGGCCAGTATTATTCTGGAATGCATTACAAGACAGATTTTAGAGGGAAGATGACTGAGAATGGCAAACTGAAATCATCGGATTCACTGTCGATGTCCAAAAGTGCTGATAAATTTCAATTCAAATTTCAACTTCCCGATGGAGGTCATATCGATTTTGATGAACCCTTTTATCAAGGTAAAATTAAAATAGTCCAAGTTATGGGCAGTTGGTGCCCGAACTGTTTGGATGAAGCTAGATTTTTAAAGGATTATTTGAATCAAAATAAACCTGAAGATCTGGTTGTGGTTGGATTGTCATTCGAGCGATATGCAGAACGGGAAAAAGCGATGGACCAAATTTTGAGATATAAAAATAAACTTGATTTGCCTTATCTTATTGCTTATGGTGGAAGATCCAATAAAGATTCCGCATCACGTGTATTGCCACAACTGACCAAAGTTGCAGCATTCCCAACCATGATTTTTATCGATGCTTCAAATCATATTTTCAAAGTACATACAGGATTTGATGGTCCCGCGACCTCTTATTATGATCATTTTAAAAAGGAATTTGAGGAAACAATTCAACAAATGAGAAAGGCCAAATGAAAACTATTTTAATTACAGGAGCAAGTTCCGGAATTGGCAGAGCTACCGCACTGCGGCTTGCCACTGAAAACCTTGGTGCATTGATTCTGTGTGGAAGAAGAAGGGATATTCTGGAGTTGTTAAAAGAAAAATTGGAAAAGTTGACGACTCATCCAGTTCGCATTCTTGTATTTGATATACGTCAATATGAACAGGTTGTTGCGGCGATTGACTCCCTTGGAGAACTTAAAGATCATATTGATATTCTGATTAATAATGCGGGATTGGCGAAAGGTCTGGATTATATCCACGAAGGCAAATTGTCGGATTGGGAAACAATGATTGATACTAATTTAAAAGGTTTACTCTATATCACGAGATTGATTTCACCGGGAATGGTATCTCGTAAATCTGGTCATATAGTCAATGTATGTTCAACTGCTGGAAAGGAAGTTTATCCCATGGGTAATGTGTATTGCGCAACGAAATTTGCAGTCGATGCTTTGACGAAATCATTTCGTCAGGATTTATATAAATTTAATGTACGTGTAGGTCAGGTTGCCCCTGGTCATGTTGAACAAACGGAATTTGCACTGAACAGATTTGATGGAGATGTTGAAAGAGCTAAAATTTACAAAGACTTTAATCCACTGACTGCTAAAGATGTGGCGGATGCTATCTGCTATATGATTACGAGACCCGCGCATGTAAACATCCAAGACATACTTTTGATGGGGACGCATCAGGCGGGATCAACGCTCATAGACCGATCAGGAAGAATATTTGATGAAGGATCATAAAAGTAAAATATTTGAATATGCCATTACTTGTCCTTGTTTACATTTTCAGAAAGGCAACAGGTACATGTTCAAATCTGCTCATTTGAATATAGTAAATTCCTGGTGTCAATTCGGAGACATCAAGCACGTTTTCTGCTGCTGAAGAAAGCGACCCGTTTTGAACAATACTTCCAAATGTATTTCGAATAACATACGTATTCGATTTGAGATCAGCATAAGCCTCATTTTTGATGTGCAACAGCTGGTGACAGGGATTTGGAAAAATGGAAACAGGGCGTGAAAGTAAAACATGATTAGAGTTTACTGTGGTTTTCAAAATTTCCCTTAAAGGAAAGCTAAGAATTGATTTCCCAAAACTGGCTGCAATGAGAGTTTGCTCGCTTATATTGAATTCCAAATCGTAGATTTCAATAAATGGCATATTGTCCCCTACCCGCTTCCAATGCGTTCCTCCGTCAAGTGTGGCATACACTCCGATATGGTTTCCGACAAAAAGAACAGAATCACCGCGTTCCGGATAAACTAAAATGTCGTATACGGGTAATTGCGGTAAATCTCCTTGTATAGACTTCCAGCTAAGACCGCCATCTTCCGATTTGTATACATAACTATTGAAGTCATTGCTGCGATGAGCACTTAGCGTTACAAAAAAATGTGACCGCTTCTGGTAAGCGCATTTTGCAGAAGAAATATAGGCATTTGGCAAACCTTTGGTGATGTTTGTCCAGGCAGAGTCAAAGGAGTACGTTCTCCATAAATTCCCATTAGTCGTGCCTGCGATCAACACATTTGGGTCAATGGGCGATTCATCGAGTGATGTTATCGTTGGACCGGACCGCGAAGGATAGGGGCCATTATTTACGAGTATAGGGCTGATGCTTTTCCAGTCTGCAATGGTATCTGATGCATTGTAATAAACGGAAGTAGATCCAGCCAGTAATTTTGAATCATCGTGTTTGGATACGAGATATGGGAAATCCCAGTTTTTATTACCACCAAGGCCTTGTGTAAATGGGCGCCAATCTCCATGATAATATTGCCAGATATTACCATTTTGATATTCTGCATAATATATGGTTGGGTCACTTTGCTTGAACGCCATTTGGAACCCATCACCGCCAAAGATGCGATCCCATGAAGAAATTGCATTTTTATTCCCGCTTGTCGAGCCATTATCCTGAGCACCTCCGTAATAGAGATCTGGTTCGTTGGGATTAAATGCGGTTCTGTACATTTGGTTGGTTGCTATATTTTCAATGTCTTCCCACTCATCCGTTTGTCCGTCGTATTCATAAAGTCCACCGTCAGTCCCAAGGAGTATATTGCCATTTTTTAAGAATACCAAATCATGCTTATCTGCATGCACTTCATATCCAGCCCAATTTGGGGCAGCTGGCTGCCAATTCTTTCCACCGTCCTGTGATCTGTACAGATCGATGGCAAGGAGGAAAAGCTCATCAGGATCTGTCGGATTGACACTAATGTTCCCAAAATACCACCCAAAGCCACCTGTAACATCGCAGTTTAATCCCGTGGCAGGACTAACTGCTTCCAGATCCTCCCAATGTTCACCCCCATCGGTAGTTTTATAAATTGCGTAGAGATTATTAGTTGTTTTTCCCTCGCAGCTGAAGGTGCGTATGTACCTCGCGTACAGAATATCCGGATTGCTTTCAGCCAACGCTATTGCAATTCTTCCATTGAGACTGTCACTTGGTAGCCCCTCCGTTAAATTCTTCCAATGCAGTCCTCCATCTACGGTTTTGAAAATTTGTCCATCAGGACCTGAAACTAAACCTCTGTTGTTGGTTCCTAATTTATTCCAAAAGGCTACATAAAGTATATTGGGGTCTTCCGGATTCATTGCGATGTCCGTAACACCGGAAGAATCATTCAGATAGAGTATTTTATTCCAATTCATTCCCCCATCATTGGATTTATACAAACCACGGTTTTCATTTTTGCCATAACTGTATCCCAGAGCACCTGCATACAGGACTTGAGGATTTTTAGGATCTACGACTATTTCTGAGATTACACGAGTTTCCTTTAGTCCAATATAGGTCCAAGTCTTACCTAAATTAATAGATTTGTATATGCCATTACCTTGTCCACAATAGTATCCACCTGAATCATCCCCTGTGGCAATATAGAGCGTTGTTGGAGTTTGAGGATCGAATGCTATATGGCTGATGTATAAACTGACTTCCTGATCAAATACAGGTTCCCAATTTTTACCGCCATCCAGCGTACGATAAGCTCCTCCATGTGAGAATCCGATAAAAATAATTTTTTCATTGGTTGGATGTACAGCAATCGCATTTACTCGACCTCCCAGATTGCCTGGGCCCTGGGTGGTCCATAATCCGGGAAAAGTCACAACTCCATTGCGATATACGGACTGAAGCCGCTTAAATGAATTGATTTCATCTGCTCGTTTAGTAAGAAATTCTTCATCGGGAATACCCATTTTATCCAGAAGGTATAAATCATCCGGAGGTGCAGGTGCGGCAATTTCACGCCTTTCAGTAGTTTTAGGAATGTGAGAAGCCACCCAGCACAGCACACCAAAAGAAAGCAGGAAAAGTGCAGCCGTTTTCATGAATTGTTTTCTTGATTTAAGTATTCTTTGGATTGCAAGGCTTCGTGAGGTTTTATCCTTCCGCTTAACACCAATCGCATTTCTCTTCTAATTGCAGCTTCTTCGAACCGGGTTTTTTCTTCCTCCGTTTCAGGCACTACATGCGGTATGGATTTAGGTCTCATGGAGCGATGGTCCAGTGCCACAAAAGTAAAATAAGCTTGATTGGATTTATGTGCTTCATCCTGCAAGACACCCCTGGTAAAAACTTCCAGAAAGACCTCAATAGAAGTATTAAAAGCTCTGGTTACACAGGCTTTTATATTTACCACATCTCCAAGTTTAATGGGTTCCTGGAAAGTGAGGTGATCGACGGATACGGTAACGACGTATGCATCGCTATGCTTACTGGCACATATGGCAGAAGCAATGTCCATCCATCGCATTAAATTCCCACCCATAAGATTGCCGAGAATATTTGTGTCGTTGGGCATGACCAATTCGTTCATTTCCGTCAGGGATTCACTTACTTTTTTACTTTTTTCCATTACTTGATTTGCCATAAATTAAATTTATCTAGAAAGTGTTCAATGAATTTCAGTTTTAGCTGTTCCATATCTTGTTGACTGCCAAGTTCAGCAGCCAATGAAGTCACAGATTTCGCATCATGAGGTATGCCACATGGGATGATGTAATTAAAATAATTGAGTTCTGTGTTTATGTTGAAAGCAAGTCCATGTAAACTAACCCAACGACTCAGATGAACCCCTATTGCACATATTTTTCTTGGTCGTGCACTTTTAGTGTCCAGCCAAACACCTGTTAGGCCTGGAATCCGGTCGGCAATTAGCGAATATTCAGCAAGAAGGTCGATGATAACTTGCTCCAGAAGTCGTACATATTTGTGTACGTCTGTAAATAGTTTTTCAAGGTCCAGGATGGGATACGCAACAAGCTGTCCCGGGCCATGATACGTAATGTCACCTCCGCGGTTTATCCGATGGTACTCCGCCTGAATTTCATTCATCATGTTAAGAGGCTGCAATAAGTTCGTTTCTTTTCCTGACTTTCCAAGTGTAAAAACATGAGGATGTTCACAAAGAAGCAACGAATGGTACAAAAAGCTGCTTCCATCCGGTTGACTGCGCTTTAATTGGATCAAATGATTATGTACCTCGGTTTGCCGGTCCCAGGCAGATTTAAAATCAATCAAACCCATATCAAAGACGTGGATTTGATTGAATTTTTTAGTTAAATTTATTTGATTATCAAGCAAATGTCATTAATTTTGAAAAAAATATACTATGGGGAATCGAATTTTAAAATGCATCGTATTTGTATGCCTATTGCCCTTTTTAGGCTGGTCGGCGAAAGCACCTGACTTTACAGTAACCGATTATAACAACAAAGTTCATAAGCTTTATGAAGATTATTTAAATAAAGACAAAGTTGTTGTAATAAAGTTTTTCTTTATAGGGTGTCCGCCGTGTGCAAGTGTCGCTCCTTATGTCCAGCAATCGTATGTTAAATGGGGTTCTGGTTCCGGCAAAGTTGAATTCTTTGAAGTAAGTACCCTTTCAGGCGACAAGAATGCAAGTGTTAAAAGCTATCAGCAATCCAAAGGTTTGACCTTTCCAGGTGTAGGATCTGATGGAGGAGCACAGAACGTGTTAGCTCCTTACAAGGCCGGTAATTTTGGTACCTGGTATGGTACTCCGACGTTTGTAGTTATCGCGCCGAACGGAGAAGTAGACTATAATGTTCCAATGAGTCCGGGAAACCCCTCTGCCTTGGATACCTCTATCTCAAGAGCATTAAGACTTTCATCTGGAGGAGGTGGCGGTGGGTCAGAATGTACCAATGCATTCTCCGTGAATACTATTACCAAGATCAAGCCAGATGCATATTTTGTGGTAGACCTTCAGAATGGAAATCCTACTCAGGTGATAGACTCCGGAGTGTACAAATGTCAATTTAGTTTGCCGCAAAATCTGGATGAAATTTACGTTATTCCTTCAAAAACTGCTTTTGAAGAAGCTATTAATGGAGTTACTACAGCGGATGTCGTGTATTTGCAGCAATATATTTTAAAGCTTAGAACATTTAATAATTTACAATTTCGCCTGGCTGATGTAAACAATTCGGGAAGTGTTACCGCTGCCGATGTTTCTGAGCTAAGAAGGCTTATTCTGGGAGTTACAAGCAAATTTTCAAAATTATCGGAATCCTTTGCTGTCGTTCACAACCCAAAGTCTACAAATCCCGTAGATCTCAACAATAAAGTTTTAGTATCACAGCTGATCAATAAATCTAAAACCGGTGATTTCGGCGTAGGTAAATATGGCGATGTCACAGGAGCAGCATTATTTGGAAAGGATATTTCGGAAACCCGCAATTCCTCTCAGCTGCATATTCAATATACTTCAAGGGTCATCGAAAATGGTAACGTATGCCATCGCTTCACTTTTGACAACATTAAGCGATTGACTGCTTTTCAGTTTGCTTTCAAATGCCCTGGAGCTTATGTTTTAGATATTCGGCTTCCTGATGAAGTATCTGCTTTGATGGATTTTGAATACAATATCCTAGGAAAGGCTTCTGAGGCAAGATTAAGTGCAATTACAAAGAATAGTTTGGCTCAAAGCATTCAAAAAGATCTATATTTTGAAATTATCACAAACCAGGTTGGAGAAATTACGCTACTTGATGAAACATCTTCCATCCAGCCAGAGATGGTAATAGACGAACATGAGATTATTCATAATTTTCATATTGGAGGTTTGTTGATAAAAAATGAAATACAGGATGCGATAACATTTTATCAATCTGATTTGAAAGAAGTCGCAGTAATGAATTATGATCCAGGTCCTTACATTGTATGTATGGGATTGGATGGCAAACAATTGAAAATGGCGAAATCATTTACTGTTGGTGATACCTATTATTATAAAGCAGAAAATGTAGTACCAGGTATTTATTTTATTCTTGACGGAAAATTTGCCGGAAAAAAAGCGCTCGGGAAGATACTGGTCTCCTTCAATTAAAGTTGTTTGCTGACATATTGCAATTTCAACAGATTCAATGGGTTTGTTCTTAGTCCATGGATCTGGTTCTGGGAAAACCAAGCGGTTTGATCATAGAATAACACGATTACAGGTAGTTCATCCATTAGAATTTGATCCATTGCGTGATACATGTTCGTTCTTCTTAAAGCGTCAGGTTGTAGAATTGCCTGTTCATAAATGGAATCATAGGCCTCATTTTTAAATCTTGTATAATTTGGCGGAGCTGGATTGGTGCTTAAAAAGACATTTAGAAATGATTCTTCGTCGGGATAATCTGCTATCCATGAGGCCCTGAATAGGGCTAACGATCCCTGGCTCATCTGTTCTCTTAAACTGGAAGTTTCGACAAGTTCAATTTCCACCGGTATGCCAATCTCCTGCCATTGCTTTGCAACAAAAGTCATTATATCAACATAATCCTTATTCGTGTAGAGCTTGAGTGCAGGAAATGAATTGCTATTTGAATATCCGGTCTCCTTCAATAATTTTCGCGCTTTATCCGGATCATATTTTTGAGTTTGCTGGTCCGTGAATAAAGAGTATGCAGGTAATCCCTTTGGGATAAATCCTGCTTCTCCGGGTGTGCCAATGCCAAATCGCAGTAAGTCCACGAGCTTTTGGCGATCTATTGCGCAACTCAATGCCTGGCGAACTTTTTTGACATGGAGAGGGTGCGATTTTGGCAAAGCATTTAGGTTGATCCCTATGTATTCAGTATTGAGATAGTTGCCTTTTTGCATCTTAAAATCCGCAATTCGGTCTTGTCTTAGCTGGCCATCAGGATCCAGTATTTGGTAAGCAAATCCTGCCTGTATTCCGGAAAAGAAATCAATCTGATGTTTTAAAAACTCAAGGTATGCGGTGTTACGATCTTCAATAAAACTGATGCGTATGCCTTCCAGTACTGGTTTGGTTTCAAAGTAGAAATCGTTCCTTTTCAAAAACAGTCCTTTCCGTCCAAGAAATTTTTTCAACTGAAACGGACCGGTTCCTACAGGATTGCGGGAGAACTCGGATCCGTAATAAAGAACGGCCTCTTCCGGAACAATACTGCAATATTGCATGGTGAGCAGTTTGAGGAGAGGAGAAAAGCCCTTTTTTAAATGGATGATAAAAATACTGTCACCCAATGCTTCAAATCCTAGGGAGGGTACAAGCTTATCTTTGAAAATCCAGGATCCCGGAGAGCCCAGATTTGGATCTACAAGACGCTGAAAACTAAAAACCACGTCCCGTGCTGAAAGTGCTCTGGTCTGATTATTCCCAAAACAGGGATCTCTGTGAAATAAAATGCCTTTTCGTATTCGAAAGCGAATTGTTTTGCCATCCTGACTGAACTCCCAGGATTCTGCCAGTTCTGGTTTTACCTGCATACTGTCGTCTAAATCAACCAGCTGGTTATACAAATGGTCAATGGCCCAAATATTATTCTGTGATTTAGCAAAAATGGGGTCTAATGAGCTTATGAAATTTGGCTGATTATAATGAAAAATGGGTATATTAACCTCCGTTCCTGATCTTGACTTGTTGCAAGCAGAACAAAAAAGCTGAATCAATGATGCCCCTATTATGAATGGAAGATAAAATCGTAAAAACTTCATTTATAGTATGTTAAACTAATATTACTCAATATTTTATCTGCGTTTATAGAGTAATATACAAAGTAGTTAAAAATTGAATGCCAAACTACAGTTGACTATTGAAAAACCCTTTGGGTGAGCTTGGGTACTTTACATATCCTTAGTTTATATGTAGGTTTGTGGAAAATTTCATATGTTGATCCAATACTACGGTCACTCGTGTTTTGCTGTTGAGTTGAAAGGTAAACGCTTATTATTTGATCCATTTATTAGTGGCAATCCTTTGGCTCAAAAAATAGACATAGAGTCAATACGCGCGGATTATATATTTATATCACATGGTCATTCTGATCATGTAGCTGATGTCGAGCGCATTGCGAAGCGAACCAATGCCAAACTTGTGTCCACCTATGAAATCGTAAGCTGGTTTGAACGCAAAGGGCTGCAAGGAATTCCAATGAATACCGGAGGAAAGAAAAGCTTTGAATTTGGAACTGTTAAGCTAGTTACTGCTGTTCATTCGAGTGCCTTGCCGGATGGAAGTTATGCTGCAAATCCCGTTGGATTTTGCATTTATAATGAGGAAACCAGCTTTTATTTTGCAGGAGATACCGCATTAACAAAAGACATGCAATTAATTCCTATGACTTGTCCTGCATTGCATTTTGCATTTTTGCCCATTGGCGATCACTTTACCATGGGATATGAAGATGCACTAATTGCAAGCGACTTTATTAATTGCCCACATATTATTGCCTGTCATTTTGATACATTTCCTCCGATTGAAATTCATCATGAAACTGTTCAGAAAGCCTTTTCATTGCAGGGAAAGAATCTGAAAATTCCTTCTATAAACGAGATTTTTAATATCTAATGGGAAAAATAATTGCAATAGCAAATCAGAAAGGAGGGGTTGGGAAAACCACTACAGCGATTAACCTTGCATCGTGTATTGCTATTCTTGAAAAGCGTGTACTTCTTGTGGATGCAGATCCTCAGGCGAACAGTACTTCAGGAACCGGAGCCATTGTACAGGATGGTCAAATAAGCCTATATGAATGCATGGTGAATGGAGAAGACCCACATAAGGCTATTTTTGAAACAGATACACCAAATCTTTTTATTTTACCTTCAAGCATTGATTTGGTAGGGGCCGATATCGAATTGGTTAGTATGCCTAACCGGGAGCGGGTAATGAAGTCTGTATTAGATCAAATTAAAAATGAATTTGATTTTATCTTTATAGATTGCCTCCCCTCTTTAGGATTAATAACGATAAATGCGTTAGCAGCTTCAGACAGCGTCATCATACCTGTTCAATGTGAATTATTTGCATTGGAAGGTTTGTCTAAAATCAAAAATACTATTGAGCTTGTTAAAAATGTACTGAACCCCAAGCTTGAAATTGAAGGGGTTTTATTAAGTATGTATGACAAGCGATTGCGATTGTCTACAATGGTAATTGAGGATATTAAAAATAATATCAATCTTCCGGTTTTTGAGACCATCATCCATCGCAATTCTAAAATTTCAGAAGCCCCATTAGTAAAAAAACCAGTGGTGTTATATGATGCTTCAAGTAAGGGAAGTCATAACTTCCTGAATCTCGCTGATGAATTTATGAGAAAGAATAAAACTACTGTACATGAGTCAGAAGAATGAACTTGGAAAGGGTCTGAGAGCTCTTTTATCCAGTATTAATACAGAGCCTGGATTAAAAACAGAGCATGAACCTTCTACAGCTGTCAATGCAGTTCGTATGATTCCTATTGAACAGATCAGACCGAATAAGCAACAACCCCGACATGTATTTGAGGATGAGCTGATTCAGGAACTTTCTGAATCTATTCTTACATATGGTATCATTCAGCCATTAACAGTTCGTGAAATTGGTCCCAACGATTACCAGATTATCAGTGGAGAACGTCGATACAGGGCTTCCCAAAGAGCGGGATTAAAAGAATTGCCGGTCTATATCCGTTCTGCAAATGACAATGAAATGCTTGAAATGGCGTTGGTAGAAAATATTCAACGTGAAGATCTGAACCCGGTTGAAATTGCAATTTCATACCAGCGACTGAGCGACGAATGTGGATATACCCAGGAAGAGCTTTCAACTCGAGTTGGAAAGAAAAGAAGTACCATTAGTAACTATGTGCGTTTATTAAAACTGCCTGTGGAAATTCAAAATTCCATAAAAGCGAAATCGCTGTCAATGGGACATGCCCGGGTTATTGCAGGAGTAGATGATTTAATGCTCCAGCTTCAACTTTTTAAGGATATTCAAAAAAAGGACCTCTCGGTTCGGGAAGCTGAAAAAATGGTACAAGGATTTCAAAAAGCCAAGGCCAGAAAACCAGTGCAAAACGGAACGTCTTCTGCAGTGCAGTCGGATATCCGCGTACTTGAGCAAAAGTTTAGTGCCTTTTTTGGGTACAAAACAACAATTCAACGAAAGGTCACAGGTGAAGGACAGGTTATTATAAAATTCAAAGATGATCGGCAGTTAAATGAGATCTTGGACCGCTTGGATGAATAAATGAGAATACGTATTGCATTGTGGTTTGTTTTTATTGTTTTCAATGTATCCGCCCATTGTCAACAGCAAACCGATTCCCTTTCTAAGTCGGAAACTCCAAATACGGGTCTCCTAAAAGTTTTGTTCAAAGGAAGACCTGGGAAAGCACTAGCATATTCTCTGATTTTGCCGGGTGCGGGACAAGTTTATAACAAAAGTATATGGAAGGTTCCCATTATTTACGCGGGACTTGGTGCATTGGGATATTCTATTTATTTTAATTCCAAAGAGTATAAAAGATTTGATAAAGCACTTCATGAGCGCGTGGATCATCCTGACAATCCACAGGATGAATTTGTAGGTATACTAAGTACTTCCGGCATTGATAGTTATCGCAAGTATTACGATAAAAATTTGCAGTTAAGTTATATCGGTATTGGATTGGTGTACTTGCTAAATGGCATAGAAGCTTATGTAGACCGGCATTTAAAGGATTTTGATCTTTCAAAAGATCTAAGTATTAAATTGCAATCGATGGAAGGATCTGCTTCCGCTGGTTTGTCGCTAACCTTGCATTTTTAAAATCAAAGCCAGCCTAAAATCTTTCCAAATTTCATCATCTCTGTTTGATTTGAAATTTTCATTTTACCAGTTAGAATGGCAAGCAATGGGTTTATTTCGCCTTTAAAAACAAGTTTCAGATCCGATGCCTTAGCGCGTATCAAACAACTTGGCTCCCCTACTAATCCTTCTTGTGTTGTCATAACGCCATTTTGGACATGGATTGTTACCTGGCCCCCGCTGTCCAATTCCATATCAAATTGAAAACACGTGTTCATGCCAGCTAATGCATTCGTGTTTATTCGTTCCGGTAAGGTTAACAGAAAATCTTTTATTTCCATACTTCTTTTTTAGTATATAATTATTCACTTGCAGCTTGCCAGAGATCGTTGCTTGGATTCACATCAGCCATTTTACTTTCAGGATTCAGTTGTATGCTTAGAATATCTTCTTTAGGGATATTTAATTGTAAAGTATACATTGGATTTACCCAATCCCAAGGTTTTTGTGTCATTACAGAAATTTTTGAAGAAAATATTTTGACACCCCTCATTTCACTCAATGGAATGTAGTGTCTGTAAAATTTGCCATTTTTTAAGGTAATTATTAATTCCACAGGCATTGGAAAGTCCCCCTTATTTCGAATCATGCAAAGGCTCTGCTTGTCTTGACTTTGGACACTGTCAATGGCATAGTCCATATGATGTGTTGTATGGATAAAATGATATTTAAACCATTTTAAATCCAAGTCAGAAGTGGTTTCCATGACTTTGAAAAATGCATCCGGATCTGGATGTTTGAATCTCCATTTCCAATAATAGTTCAGCATGGCTTTGCTGAATATGGTATCTCCCATGATATATTTTAATTGAGATAAACAAACAGCTCCTTTTACGTAAGATGCAACGCCATATGCACGATTGGTCGTATAATAGTCTGCTGGTGTACATAGTGCTTCTTCCTGACCTGTCTTAGTAAACATGATATAGTCCTGTAAATGCTCGCTATGAGGATTTCCAGATGGAATGCCTGGATATATATTCAATTCCTTTAGGTACTCAATGGCTTCTGCTTCTATATAGGATGTAAAACCTTCATCCATCCAAGGATGAAGTGCTTCATTTGTTGCGAGCATCATCTGAAACCAACTATGCGAGAGTTCATGAGTTGCTACCCCGATCAGGCTATTGAGTGGTCTCCTGCCTGTAATGAGTGTAGCCATAGGATATTCCATTCCACCATCACCACCCTGAATAAAGGAATAACAAGGATATGGATATGGACCGTATCGCCTTTCTATAAAATGCATTACCGTATCCATTATGACAGGAAGTTTGTTCCAAGCATCCCTGTAGGCTTCTTCATCCTGATAATAAAATTTCAATAAGGTACCATTTTCCCTGGTATAACTTGTTTGCGTGTAATCAGGATCTGCTGCCCAAACAAAATCATGTACATTTTTTGCTTCTATAATCCAGCTCCGCTTTGCAAAGTCATTGATTTGATTCGGTTTTTGACATGGATTATTTCCAGGGTTTTGCAGAAGACCAGTAAAACCAAGGCAATAGCTACTGTCAATACGTATTTGTACTTTATAATCTCCCCATATTCCATAAAATTCACGCGCTATATATGGGTTCGCCTGCCAACCATTTCGATCGTAGTTACAAATTTTTGGATACCATTGCGACATGGAATAATTGATTCCTTCCTTATTATTTCTCCCGCATCGTCTGATCTGCAGGGGTACCTGTGCGTGAAATTGTAATTCAAGATTCACGCTGTCTCCAGGTGGGCAGGGTTTTATTAAATGAACACTTAAAATGGTGCCTTCCTCTTCAAATTTCAATGATAGACGATTTTGAAAAGCTTTTGTTATATGTATGAAGCCTTGGTCTTTTACGTCAAGTTTTGATATTCTATTTCCAATTCGTGGATCTGGATCGATAATCGTTCGGGAGCGAATATCCATTTCACTGCCTGGTTGAAAGGCGTTAAAATAGAGGTGATAATATATTTTGTATAGTGTGTCCGGACTATTGTTAAACAATTTGGCTAGTTGTTTTCCTTCATATTGATGTGTATGTACATCCATGTCCACCTGCATTTCGTATTGGACTTTTTGTTGCCAATAGCCAGCTTGTCCATATATGGTATTTAAGTGGCTTGCGAAAAGGAATAACAGAAATAAAATTGAAGGATGAGGATTTTTTATAAAGAGCATATAATGCATGTTGTTTTATGTTAACTATATATAAAATGAAATCAAGTAAAAGAAATAACGTGATCAGTTAGGAGAATATGTACGATGCTTTTTAGGAATGTAAAAAAATGAATTGATTTGTGAAAACTGATATCAGAATTAACAAAAGGTACACCATACCAATTTCTGGCTGGATGAATCCCTATTGGCATTTTAAAACTACTGCGAATGTGTGCAATTTCTGGAAGCAATAATGCTGCAGAGAGGTGCCGGGAAATTTGAGTAGTCGTACTGAGAGAAAAGGTCTTGCAAAGCGGGTACTCACAATCTTTCTTAAAAAGACGGGTATGGGGTATAGAGGAGAATATATTAGAAATTAATAAGAGTATGGATGTTTTGGACATTATACTCATGTTTAGGGATACAGGATCCTGACGACCTTTTTGGCTCCTAAGGAGGCCGGCAATTTTATGAATCTGAATCATCGGCGGCAAAAATAAGCCATTAAAAGCCCCTGAACCTTCATGGTTTTATACTTATTTTTGTGACATGCAAACATTTAATAATAAGGATACCCGTATCATGGTGATTGGCTTAAGCCTGATTTTGGTTTTAAGCCGTGTATTGCCACATATTCCCAATTTTACTGCTTCTATAGCAGCATTAATTTTTGGCGCTGTAGTTCTAAGGCGATTTTGGATTTTTGGAGTACTGATTTTTGCATATTGGATTTCTGATCTTATCATCAACAACACAATTTATGTGGAAGAAGAAGTTCGTTGGATGAGTAAAGGTTTTCTAGGGATGATTGGTATTTATGCGTTCATATTTTTCTTAAACAAACAATTTTCATCTACACAACAACGGCCGCTTAGACTACTGTACCTGTCTATTTTAAATTCCCTGATCTTCTTTTTGTTAAGTAATTTCCTTGTTTGGATCAATTCAGTTAGTTATTCTAAAGATATATACGGTATTGTAGCTTGTTATATCAATGCCATCCCTTTTCTTGGGTATGAATGTGCAGGAAGCCTATTTTACGGTTCTTTGCTCTTCGGACTTTACTGGTTGAGTCCCATTTCTGGTAGAAATTGGAATCTACTACATGCAAGGTAAACATGAATTACAGTCCCCGGTCCTTAAGGAAGGCTCAGATTATTACATAGAGGACGGCAAATGGATATTTACAAGTTCATTTTTAAAAAGCAGAGGAACTTGTTGCCAATCTGGATGCAGGCATTGTCCTTATGGGAAAAGCCAATAACAGTAATGCCAAAGTAGTTTTATGGGATCCAATAGGACTCTGGCTGGCCTTCCATCTTGTTGAGGAGTCTTGAAAGCACGAACAGAAAATCGGATAAACGGTTCATATATTCAATTATAAAAGGCTCATTTACTTCTACTTGATAAAGACTAACGATTCTCCTTTCTGCGCGTCGGCAAACGGTTCTGCAAATATGACATTGTGAAGAGGAAACGCTTCCGCCAGGAAGGACAAAATGCCGGAGCGGATCCAGCTGTTTTTCTATTTCGTCAATAGCGTCTTCAAGGTTTTTAACCCATTTCGCATCCAATTTTGGAAGCCGCTCTTTATTAAAGTCAGACTCACAAGCCAGGTGCGAACCTATTACAAATAATTGAGACTGAATTTGAGATAAAAAAGTTCTCCAAGATCCATCTTCTACATATGTTGTTAATAGCCCTATATGGGCATTAAGCTCGTCTATAGTCCCGTATGCTTCAATCCGTATATCGTCTTTTGGCAGGCGTTTGCCACTGTAGAGTGAAGTTTCCCCTTTATCCCCCGTTTTAGTATATATTTTCATGATCGGGTCAATGTGTCTGATTCTATCATTCCATCCCGTAAGCGTACAATCCGATGCGCATTTTGCGCCACCTCGGCTTCATGGGTAACCAGGATTATGGTATTACCTGCCTCATGAATTTTCTTAAAAATGGCCATAATCTCATCGCTCGTCTTGGTGTCCAAATTTCCAGTGGGTTCGTCAGCTAATATGATGGAGGGATTATTTACCAGGGCCCTTGCAATTGCTACACGTTGACGTTGCCCACCACTTAATTCGTTCGGTTTATGACTCACCCGGTCAGCAAGACCCACAGAACTCAGCTTTTCCAAAGCGATATGTTCTCGTTCCTCACGGCTTTTACCTGCATAGATCAGGGGCATCGCGACATTTTCCAGGGCAGTAATACGTGGCAACAAATTAAAAGTTTGAAAAATAAACCCAATTTCTTTGTTGCGAATCTCAGCTAATTCATTGTCATTCAACTCACTAACCATTTTTTCATTGAGTTTATAAGTGCCTGATGTGGGGCTGTCCAAACATCCAATGACATTCATCAAAGTGGATTTTCCACTGCCAGAAGGTCCCATTAAAGCCAGAAACTCATTTTTAGAGATGTCAAGATTAATTTTTCTAAGAGCATCGATCGTTTCATCCCCCATTTTATAGGTCTTTGTTAAATTGCGGATTTCAATGATATGTTGCCCCATATTTGGTATGAATTGCTGTAAAAATAGGACATTCTCGCGTTCTAACGCGTCCAATTAGCCTGGCTGGTATTTTTATCAGATTAGGTATCCACTTTATTCGATGAATGAAGAACTAAAAGATTTCTTATTTTTCCAACCTATTTACATCAGGACCACAGCAGAGATGAAGCATATCGCAATTGCAGGAAATATAGGATCAGGAAAAACAAGTTTATGTGAATTACTCTCGCGACATTTTCAGTGGGATGTATTGTATGAAGACACTTCAACAAATCCCTATCTGAGTGACTTTTATTATGATATGACCCGCTGGTCCTTTAATTTACAAGTCTATTTCCTGAACAGTCGTTTCAGGCAGATTGTAGAAATTCAAAAAAACAACAGGAGTGTTATTCAGGATCGTACGATTTATGAGGACGCACACATTTTTGCTCCAAATCTTCATGAGATGGGTCTGATGTCCAAAAGAGACTTCGATAATTATTTTTCCCTTTTTGAAATCATGATGAGTACAATTCGTCCACCGGATTTAATTCTTTATTTAAAAGCATCTATACCCACGCTTGTCCAGCATATTCAAATGCGCGGTAGGGACTATGAGGGCAATATGAGTTTAGACTATTTGAAAAAGTTAAATCAACGCTATGAAGATTGGATCGATACCTATAATCATAGTCCGGTGATTGTAATAAATACGGACGAATTGGATTTTATAAGCGATGCCTCCCATTTGGGTGGAATTATCGAGCAAGTGAATGTCCAATTAAATGGTCTTTTTTAAGAGTGCTGATTCTCCCTTTCCAAATGCATATCTGCCAAAAATGTGAATTATCTGATGAAGTTTTTTTTATAAACTCCAGGTAGTGAGTTTCAAAATTTAAAATTGCATTACAGCATTTCCTTCCTTTTGAAAATCCATGCTAAAAGCAAACTTAATATAGAAGATAAAAAGAGAACAAGGTAAAACGCCGTTGCTTTGTTTTCAAAATTAAAAGGCATTGGAACATTCATGCCAAAAAAGCTGGATATCAGTGTCGGAACCATCAGGATAATGGTTACAACAGTAAGGCGATTGATGAATTTATTAAGATTATTGGAAATGATTGAAGCATAAGCCTCCATCGTGCCATTTAGGATGTTTGTATACAATTGTGCAACTTCTCGGGCTTGGTTATTGTCAACGATAATATCCTCAAATAATTCATTAAAGTCTTCATTATTCTTAAGATTCAGAAAATCCGTTCGCTTCATTTTTAGTTTCAGAAGCTCATTCGCATTTAGCGAATTCACAAAATAAACCAGTGATTTTTCAATTCTCAGAAGGCTTCGCAATTCTTCAGATCGGGCGGAGTGGTATAGCTCTTGTTCGATTAAATTCCTTCGAAGGTTTAGCTTTCTTAGATCCTCAAGGAAGAGTCTCACGGTTTGTTCAAAAATTTGAAGTATAAAAAGGGTTTCATTTTTAGGATCAAATCCTTTTACTTTATTATCTAGGAATTTTTCAATTACAGGGCTTTCAACACTACTGATTGTAATAATTTTATTGTCGCGAAGAATGATACCTAATGGAACTGTTATAAAAATGGGGTCATTCTCCTTTTCCGTATCATTAAATACGGGAGTATTTAAAATAATGCTTCTCGCTTCCTCATAGCGCTCATAGCGGGCCCTTTCTTCTATATCGAGGGGGTCAGTAAGAAAATCGCTTTCAATTCCTAAAATAGAGGCAAATTGGTCCAACTCTCCTTGTTGGAATGGAGGAGCTATATTAATCCATGAGGCATGTGCTACAGAATCGATCTCCTGAAATGCCTTGTTGCCAGCTGCATAAAAACGGATCATCTGATTTCTGCTCTTGTGATGTACATTTCATGTTAAAGACCGAATGTTCAATGCAAAATTAACAAAAAATAGGCCAATGATCATTAGTATACTGTGGTTTCTTATGCAAAGGCAGTATTATTTTTTACTATTGACGTAGCGCAATGATATGTGCTAGGATGCAAGTGAATTACACATTGTTAAAAATCACAATTGAAAATCATTTATCTGAATTTCAATGCTGATACAGGTTTAATACTGTTGACAAGCCAACTTGGGAGTAAAAGACAAAGCAGGATGAGCACAAATACGCCACAATTGAGTGCAAGCACAGGTCCCCAGTTTAAATCAACAGGAGCATATGATAAGTAATAATCCGCTTCACTTAATTTGATGAGTTTAAAATGGTATTGTAAATAACACAATCCCATGCCGAGTATATTGCCAATAAACAAGCTCCAAAAAAGAATGCGGGAAGCATAAAAAATGAAAATTTTTCGTTGCCTCCATTTTGACAATCCTAATACGGACAGCACACCAATCATATGTGTACGCTCTAAAATCAGTATCATCAGTGTTGTGGACATGTTTATTATACACACTGCAAGTATTAAGCTGAGGATAAAGACTTTATTAAGATCCTGAAGGGATAGCCATTCAAATATATTTGGAAATCTCTCACGTATTGTTTCAGAATACCATTGTGCAGGTAAAATTTTTTCGTACAATAAATTATTAGCAACTTCAGAGTGCAATACATCATCACAAAATACTTCAATGCCACTCACTTCATCTGGTTCTTTCTTTAATACATTACGCAATAAGTTGATATCCACTAATGCAAATTTACGATCGTATTCGGCCAAACCTGTGTTGTAGATACCCCCAACGGTCACTTTCCGTTTTATTAATTCATTGTTGATGAAAAAGTTAAGAATGAGTGATTTGCCAACCTCAATATTTAATCTGTTTGCGGTTTCTTCAGCGATCATGATGGTTCGGGAATACCCACTATCAGGCAATTCAATGGTATTGCCATCAATTAAGAAATGCTTGAAAAACCCCCAATCAAAATCCCTGCCGATTCCTTTTATGAATAGGCCCTCATTATTCTCTTTTCCTGTTATTATGGAGGGATATATTATGAAGGATTGGATATGGTGTATCAGATCGGGCTGTTGCAAGAGAAGTCCGGACTGCAATATTGCATTTCGAAGTGAATCATTAATGTGGATAGTAATCGGTTCTATGCTACGATTCGATGCAATGTCTGTAATGTGGATATGACCCCAAAAGCCGAAAACTTTTTTTGCAATCTCTTTTTGAAAACCATTAAAGATACTTTGTGATATGATCATTACCGCCAAACTCAAGGCCGTCGCGGCTATGGAAAGTCGAATGATACTTTTTGTAAATGATTTTTTAAAGCTGTTATAGGATCTTGATGCTATAAATTGTGTTAAGTTCATGACTAATATTACAATACTCAGAACGGCTGATTTGCGCTGAAACGTGTAATTTTGCAAACTTACAATGAAAATTCTTTATGGAAAACATTGGTTTTTTGAATGAATTGAGATGGCGCAACATGCTTCAGGATTTTACACCGGGTCTGGAAGACTATTTTAATTCCGGTTCAAGACGGGCATATATAGGTTTTGATCCAACTGCAAAATCACTAGGTATTGGCAATTATGTACAGATTATGTTGCTGACACTCCTTCAAAGGTGTGGGCATCAGCCTATAATCGTAATGGGCGGAGCCACAGGCCGGATAGGTGATCCTTCGGGAAAGGACAAGGAACGTGACCTGAAGTCTATCGAAGAGTTGGAACTCAATATTCAATCTCAAGTACTTCAACTCAGAAAGTTGATCGATTTTGAACATGGAGCAAATAGGGCGATTCTTGTAAATAACTTTGACTTTTACAAAGACATGAGTGCGCTTGGGTTTTTAAGAGATGTCGGGAAGCATATGACTGTGAATTACATGTTATCCAAAGAGTCAGTTAAGAAAAGGCTGGAAACCGGCATTTCCTATACTGAATTTTCATATCAACTACTTCAGGCCTACGATTTCTATTGTTTATATAAGAATATGGATTGCCGGATCCAAATGGGAGGTTCCGATCAATGGGGCAACATTACTTCTGGTACCGAGTACATAGGCAAAACTATTGAGGGAGCTAAAGCCTATGCCGTCACTACTCCCCTGCTGACAAAATCTGATGGTAAGAAATTTGGTAAAACAGAAGAAGGCAACATTTGGCTGGATAAAAATCTTACAAGTCCCTACAAATTTTATCAATTTTGGATTAATTCAGATGATGCCGACCTTCAAAAACTGTTCCGTTATTTTAGTTTAAAAAGTAAAGATGAAATTGAACATCTGGAAGCAAGCTTTTCTGAGAAGCCATCTGAACTAAAAAGATTACTTGCAGAAGAAATAACACAAAGGGTTCATGGTGCGGAAGCCTTTGTAAGTGCGATGAAAGTCTCTGAACTGATATTTAATAAAGAGTGCACCGCTGCTTTTTTAAAATCCATGGATGCAGAAACATTGTCACAGCTTTACTCTGAATTGCCAAGTATGCAAATACCCAAATCCCTTTTTGTGGAACCGGTGAGTCTTATAAATGTACTTTCTGAACATTCTGGTATTTTCGGTTCAAAATCTGAGGCACGCAGAGCAATTCAATCCAATGCAATAACTGTCAACAAAACTAAGATATCTGATTTGGATGCAAAATTGAGTTATGAGGATTTTCTAACCGGATCTTATGTATTTGTAGAGAATGGTAAAAAAAATAAGTTTGTTATTAAGGTTCAGGAATGAAATCAACTTTTGAGGTAGGCCCATCGCGTCAGCGTTCCGTTTATGAAACCGGATTTTATGGTAAAAATTCCTTGATTCCTCAAAATTTTTCATCACTTGAATTGCTTGGCAAGAGTAAATTACCTAAAAGACATTTTGATTATATCTACACTGGAGCCGGAGGAAATACAGGGATCTCTAATAATAGAAAGGGATTTTTAAAATATGAAATCGTTCCCAGAATGTTATCTGGTGTGCATGAGCCAAACCTTGAGATTCAATTATTGGACCTGAGGTTGAAGTTTCCAGTTTTATTTGCCCCGGTTGGCGTTCTCGAGTTGGCGCATCCTTTTGGTGACCTTGAAGTAGCCAGAGCGAGCCTGAATTCAGAAATACCTATGATTATTTCCAACCAGTCGTCCTTTGCAATGGAGGAAATATGCACCACCCTGAAAGGTTCGAACTCCTTTTTCCAATTGTATTTTAGCCGTTCAAATTCACTAACAGAAAGTTTTGTTAAAAGGGCTGAACGGTGCGGTTGCAAGGGCATTGTTTTGACTGTAGACACCACTTCACTTGGATGGAGAAATCTGGATTTGGAAAACGGATACCTTCCTTTTTTGGAAGGAAGAGGAATTGCAAATTATACTGCAGATCCCGTTTTCCAGGAACTAATGGAAGCAGAAAGTACGACCTCTTCAACCAAACAATGGCCTTCTATTTTGTCCTTAGTACATCTTTACAAATCCTATCCAGATAGTTTTTTGAACAATATACTTACCGGTAATCCGATTAAAGCTGTTCGAACATTTGTAAAAATATATTCAAGGCCTGAACTGAGTTGGGAGGATGTTGCGTGGTTGCGTTCGGTGACAAAACTTCCAATGTTCATAAAAGGCATTTTGCATGAGGAAGATGCCATAAAAGCAGTAGAGGCTGGTATGGATGGGATCATCGTTTCCAATCATGGAGGAAGGCAAGTTGACCGGGTTTTACCTAGCATTGTGGCCTTGCAAAATATTAAAACTGTTGTTCCTCCTTCTTATCCACTTATATTAGATAGTGGGATTCGTTCCGGGGCGGATATTTTTATTGCACTCGCAGCAGGTGCTTCTGCTGTCTGTATTGGCAGACCTTATGTATATGCGATGTCCCTTGCGGGCTATAAGGGTATACAAGAATTGATGATGAATTATCTTTCTGAATTAAATACTATTATGAGTTTGTGCGGATGTGCGAGGATTGAAGATATTACTTCGAATCACGTCCGAAAGAACACGGAGTAATTTAATTCAAGTTTTTATAAGGTATGTCTTGCGCTCTTCGCTCTAGAATTCAGAGGATAAGAAGCGAATGCTGGAACAATGGAATGCTATTCTGCGCGGGCTCCTTTTATAAATTGGAGTGAACCTGAATTCATGCAATATCGAAGACCTGTTGGCTCTGGGCCATCTTCAAATACATGGCCAAGATGACCTTTACAACGTGCACAAACAACTTCGACCCGAATCATGCCATGGCTTTTGTCTGGAATTTCTTGAAGTAAATTTTTACGCAAAGGTTGTGTGAAACTGGGCCAGCCTGTTCCGGAATCGAACTTATCTGATGAGTTAAAAAGCGGCAGGCCGCACGCATTGCATAGATACACTCCGTTAACATGGTTATCCCAGTATGCACCTGTAAAAGCCCGTTCAGTGCCTTTTTGCCGCATAATATAAAATACATCAGACGATAATTTATTTGACCATTCTTCATTTGTCAAAGAAATATTTTCAATGCGCTCTGGAATTTTAACAATCGTGCTCTCAGAAACCTCGTTGGCTGCCTGGACGCTTTTTTCTTCTCCTTGAGATTTTTTATGAGATTGGCATGTCGCATGTTGAAATAGAAAAAAGCTTACAAATACTAGCAATCTATAATTCATTATTTAAATTATTATCTTGTTTTATAGCAATATCAACAATCTTTCGAATCAAAGAAATGATGGTCATGAACACCAGGTAAACCAGGCTGAAAACATAAAACAACCATGCATAACTTTTTGCTTCATTAAGCTTAACCGTACTTATTATTTGGCATATAATAACAAACAGTATCAGAAGTCCAAGATACGTAAATATGGAATGCTGATAATAAGTCATGCGATTGGCTGCGCCAAAACTAAAAAAGGAATTCATGATTATATAAAAAAGCAAGAAGGAACATGCAAACAAATAACTTCGAAGTTCCTGTGCTTCCTGAATGGTTGGGACTGCAACCCATAAATACATTATTGTTGCAGAAAATAATATCAGAATAAGAATACCTTGCTTTAATGGTGAAATGTGATAGGTCTTATTCATATGTCGTTTTTTAACGTTCAATTACAGATCCAAACAGGTCGAAGGAATCAGCTGAATCAATTTTAACAGTGTAAAAATCACCGATGCGTGTATAGCTAGTATTGTTTGGGGAGATGAGCACTTCATTATCGACTTCAGGGCTGTCAAACTCGGTGCGGCCAATATAATACGGACCTTCTTTTCGATCGATAAGTACTTTGTAGGTTTGACCGATTTTCTTTTGATTTAAATCATAACTAATACCTTCTTGGATTTGCATCAGTGTATTTGCCCGTATTTCTTTAACTTCATCGGAGTGTACATCTTGCAGTTGATAAGCGCTTGTATCCTCTTCATGCGAATATTTGAAAACCCCAATTCTTTCAAATTTCTTTTCTAGAACAAAATCGATAAGCTGATTAAAATCAGCTTCACTTTCTTCAGGGTATCCGACCAGAAATGTAGTCCGGATATGTATTCCGGGAACTGTGTCCCTTATTTTTTCAATGAGGTCTGATGTTTGAGACTTTGTAATTTGGCGTCTCATCGATTTTAATACCGCATCACTTATATGCTGCAAAGGCAGGTCAAGGTATTTGCAAATTTTGGGGTTGTTTTTCATAACTTCCAGGATATCGGTTGGAAATTTTGAAGGATACGCATAATGCAAACGAATCCATTCTATGCCGTCAACGTTGCTTAGCTGGTTGAGAAGTTCCGGTAACGCACGGCGTTGGTATAAATCAAGGCCGTAGTATGTTAATTCCTGGGCTATCAGGATAAGTTCTTTTACTCCTTGTTTGGCAAGGTGTTTTGCTTGCAGAACAAGTTTTTCAATAGGTACAGACACATGAGATCCTCGCATAAGTGGAATTGCACAGAAACTGCATGTCCTGTTACATCCTTCCGAGATTTTGAGGTAGGCAAAATGGCTCGGGGTTTGGGTGAGTCTTTCTCCAATTAATTCTTCCTTGTAATTTGCATTCAGTTTTGCTAAAAGGGCTGGCATTTCAAAGGTTCCAAAAAATGCATCCACCTCAGCGATTTCCTGCTCAAGGTTTTCCTTATACCTTTGACTGAGACAACCTGTTACATATAGTTTTTGAATTTTACCTTTTACTTTCAAATCTGCGTATTCGAGAATCGTGTTGATCGATTCTTCTTTAGCCCTGTCTATAAATCCGCAGGTATTAATTATGACTACTTCAGGGCCAATTTTTTGAGTATTATGTTCTACTTCAAACTGGTTGTGTGCGAGTTGGGTAATAAGGTTCTCGGAGTCAACCCAATTTTTAGAGCAGCCCAAGGTTATAAGCTGGACCCTATTTGCAATATTGTTCTTGGTTTTCAGAAAAATTCTTTTTGCAAAGATAACATTCTCTTTACTTGCCTGTTTTAAAGTAATGCGCTTGAATATTATGCCCATATTGGTCGCATTTCTTGTAAGTAGTGCTTCCTATGCTCAAATCGGAGTCCTCATGCAAACGGAATATCACTCTTTTGGAACAGGCAGTGCCAACTATGTTGTTCCTGAATATGCCTACGGATTGGGAGTTGGTCCGTCTTATGGATTTCGTTTTCGTTCTAAACGGATTGAGATGGATCCTGCAATTTTGCTAACTGGAATTGTTGGAAATTACAAGGAATTGGACCGAAATTTCAAGGAACTGGGATCGGAATTGCAGTTTCCGATAGCTATTTATCCGATGGATTTTAATAATGATTGCAATTGTCCGACTTTCAACAAGGAAGGCGAAAAGTTTAGGAAAGGCTTCTACTTTTTTGTTCTGCCGGCACTTCGTTATAGTCAAATACGTGTCGAAAAGAAATTACAGAAACCGGAAATTAAGGATGGTTATTTTCGGTATTCGGTTGGTATTGGAATTGGAATGGACTTTGGAATCAATAGGTACACTACCCTATCCCCATCATTAAGTTTTCATAAGACATTTCAGGATTCCTTTTCGTATTTTATTGCGGAAGACAAAATCAATAATAGTGACGCATCAAGGACGTATCTTCAGTTGGCTTTGCGCTTAAACTGGTACAAAGGCAGGCGCTAGAGCGTCCAGTGCTGAAAAAAATGCCAGGCTACAATTCCAGCAGCAACGCTTACATTTAAACTATGTTTTACCCCTATTTGAGGAATTTCAAGACAGCCATCTAGATGCGTTAATAATTCTTCTGAAATCCCGGTAATCTCATGACCAAGTACCAAGATATACTTTTTGAGCACATTCGGTTTAAAGTCGCAAATGGATAGACTTTCAACCGTTTGTTCCACGCCAATAATGGTATAATCTTCTTTTTTTTTGGCAATTATATAATCTACTAAGGATTGCGGGGTTTCCCAAAAAACATGATCTTGGGCACCCAGTGCGGACTTTTGTATTTCAGGATTTGGCGGCTTAGGACACTTTGATCCAAGTACAACCGCTTCAAAGCGAAAGGCATCTGCAATTCGGAAGAGTGCACCAATATTATGTCCAGACCGAATATTATCCGCGCAGAATACAATCGGGATTTTTACTATGGAACGAAAGGTGTTGGGATCCAATCGGTTCATAGATTCCAGGCTTTTCTTCTGCATACACCCTATCTTTTCGATTTGCGTTGCATACAGGCCCTAATAAAACCAACAAACAGAGGGTGTGGGCTTTCTACCCTGCTTTTAAGTTCGGGATGAAATTGAACACCGACGAACCATGGATGATCTTTCAGCTCTACGATCTCCACCAGGTTTTGCTCGGGGTTTATTCCCGTAGCTATGAGTCCATTTTCCTGGAAGATTTCAAGGAATTTATTGTTAAACTCGTACCTGTGGCGATGTCGTTCGGAAATCAAATCTGTTTTATAGCATTTTTTTGAAATGGATTTATCAGAAAGCTGGCAAGGATAAGCGCCGAGCCTCATGGTGCCTCCCTTGCGCTTCACTGTTTTTTGGCTTTCCATCATATCGATAACAGGATGCGTGGTTTTTGTATTTACCTCTGTGGAAGCAGCATCTTCAAAACCAATCACATTCCTGGCAAACTCTACAACAGCGCATTGCATGCCGAGGCAAATGCCAAAAAAAGGCATTTTGGAAGTCCTTGCGAATTGAATGGCTTTAATTTTACCTTCGATACCACGCTCTCCAAATCCCGGTGCAACAAGGATTCCATCCAAATCCTTTAGGACTTTTTTTAAATCGGCCTCATTTTCCAAATCTTCAGAATGTATGGCTTCTACTATTATTTTACATTCGTTTGCTGCACCTGCGTGTACAAATGCCTCATAAATGGATTTGTAAGCATCTGGGAGCTCGTTGTATTTTCCTATTAAGCCAATATGAACGGATTCGCTTGGATTTTTTAAATGGCCCAGAAACTTTTTCCAATTTTTGAGATCGGGTTCATTTTTGGTCGATAAATTGAGCTTTTCAAGCACCCTTATATCTAATTTTTCCTTCAGCATCAAAAGCGGGACATCGTATATGGTATCCGCATCTATTGCCTCAATGACATTTTCAGGCTTTAGGTTACAAAAAAGTGCAAGTTTATTTCGAATTTCTTCGGTTATGGGTCTTTCAGTTCGGCAAACCAATATATCCGGCTGTATTCCGGCTTGCAATAACTCCTTCACGGAATGTTGACTTGGTTTTGTTTTTAATTCTTTCGCTGCTGCCAGATAAGGTAATAAGGTCAAATGGATAGTCACTACGTTTTCCGGCCCAACATCCATTCTAAACTGTCTTAAAGCCTCAAGGTAAGGTAAGGACTCTATGTCGCCCACGGTGCCTCCTAATTCAGTTATAACCAACTGAAAACCGGCATTTCCCAATAGTGATATACGGTGCTTTATCTCGTCTGTAATATGCGGAATAACCTGTACCGTTTTACCAAGATAATCGCCTGTGCGCTCTTTGTTTATAACGGTTTGGTAAATCTTTCCTGTGGTGATGTTATTAGACTGGGAAGTGGCTTTGTTTAAAAACCGTTCATAATGTCCCAAGTCCAGGTCTGTTTCAGCCCCGTCATCAGTTACATAACATTCTCCATGTTCATATGGATTGAGAGTACCCGGATCAATGTTTATGTAAGGATCAAACTTTTGAATCGTGACATTTATGCCACGGGCTTGAAGTAATTTAGCCAGCGAGGCCGCTATAATACCTTTCCCAAGTGATGATGTTACGCCGCCCGTAACAAAAACATACTTTGCAGCCATAGATGAATTGGTTTACTTTGTTACGGGATGTAAAGGTAGTTTCTTTTTAGTAGATTTCCTTTTTATGGATACTTTTCAAACAGATCAAATTTATATTTATCCGGTAAAATCACTTGGTGCAGTCCGTCAGTTTAATATCCGCATTTGTGAAACAGGCTTGGAATATGACAGAATATGGATGCTCGTGAATGAAGTCGGAGAGATGATTTCACAACGTACTTTTCCCGCCTTAAATCAAATAAAATGCCTTGACAATGGTATTGATTTTAAACTATCAGTGCCCGGTCAGGGGGATGTTCCCGTTGTTCTTACCAAAATCGGAATAGAAACTCAAGAAGCTGTCCAGGTGAGCCTTTGGAGCCAGAAATTTTATGCATTACATCCGGGCTCTGAAGTTGCCACCTGTCTTTCCCGATACTTAAGTACCAAAGTCAGGCTTGTTTATTCCCCGAGGCGGAGTAAGCAATTTACGATTGCAAACAGGGCTTTTGAAATACCTTTGGCATTTCAGGATGGAGGTCCTGTACATATTGTAAATCTTCGTTCGGTCCAGTGGCTTTCTGAAAAATGTGGCTTACAGATTGATCCATTGCAATTCAGAGCAAATTTATATGTTGATTTCGGCCAACCATTTGCAGAAGATCATCTTGAAAAGTTTGCAATTAATGGTATGGCTTTTCGCAGTTTAAAACCATGCGAACGATGTATTATGGTCAATTTGCAGCCCAATTCTGCTATATTTCTGGAAGAGCCACTAAAGACATTATCAAAGCATAGAAAATCCGGAAATAAAGTACACTTTGGAATATATGCCCTCCCTGAACCCGGGCTAGTGTAATCAGAGAGGTTCAAATTCAGCAGTAAAGTGTCTTAAAAACCTGGTTTCTTTTACAATTCTATAGCCTTTGGCCGAATCACGGCTTTCCATAAGTTTTTCAAATACCTCAAGAACATACTCAATATGACTTTGTGTATAAACCCTTCGGGGCAGGGCAAGACGCACCAACTCCTGGGGTGCAGGGATAAGTTTACCTGTTTCATCGTACTTTCCGAACATAACAGACCCAATTTCAACACAGCGTATACCTCCTTTGATATATAACTCACATACAAGAGACTGACCTGGATATTTTTCAGATGGAATATGCGGATATAAACTTCCGGCATCTATGTATACAGCATGCCCTCCAATAGGCCAAATTAAAGGGACACCCATGTTTTTCAGCCGGTCTCCAAGGTATTGTGTACTCTTTATTCGATACAACAAATAATCCGGGTTGAAGACTTCCTCAAGCCCTATTGCAATGGCTTCCATGTCTCTACCGGAAAGACCTCCATAGGTGGTAAAGCCTTCTGTAATGATCAACAAATTCTTGCAAGCATCTGCGAGCTCAGCCGAACGCAAAGCCAAAAAACCACCCATATTTACCAGGGCATCTTTTTTAGCGCTCATGACAGCCCCATCCACCAATGAAAACATTTCCTGGGCTATTTTTTCATAACTCATTTGTTCATAGCCAGGTTCGCGTTCTTTTATGAAATACGCATTTTCAGCAACTCTGCAACAGTCAAGGATATACAAGATTTTGTGCTTGTTGCAAATATGTTTAATAGCACGGGCATTTTCCATGCTTACGGGTTGTCCGCCACCACTATTGTTGGTAACTGTAAGGATAACTGCTCCCACATTTTGTGCTCCGACTTGTTCAATCATCTCTTCAAGTTTACCTACATCCATATTCCCTTTAAAGGGATAAAATGTTCCAGTTTCTCTAGTTTCCTGCACAGGAATATCGATCGCGGTGGCACCAGAGTATTCAATATTGGCGCGTGTTGTATCAAAATGAGTATTACTAATAAATACTTTTCCGGGTCCTCCCAGATGCCCATATAAAATACGCTCTCCTGCCCTGCCTTGGTGTGTAGGTAAGATATACGGTAAACTTGTTAGCCGGAAAATGGCGTCATACATTTTTTGCCAGCTTCGTGCACCTGCATAGGATTCATCGCCAATCATGATGCCTGCCCATTGTGCAGCAGACATTGCAGATGTTCCGCTGTCTGTCAGAAAGTCGATGATTACCTGGTCTGATGATAATAGGAAAGGATTGTAATGTGCTGCGTGTAAGAAACCGCGTCGTTGGACTTCTGTGCTAAGCGAAATTGGCTCAACGACTTTTATTTTAAAGGGTTCTATTATGGTCTTAAAATTATCGTACATAGCATGAATTTTATGCGAAGCTACGCGAACATCTCTTATTTCAGGATATGGATTTAGAGCATCCGAAATAAAAAAGGCAGCTATCATAATGAAGCTGCCTTTTTAAAGTGAACTTGTTAATTTATAGTTTGACTAACTTATGACGTTCGATCTTTCCATCTGCATTGGATAATTTCAAAATATAGGTATCACTGGGCAGATCAGATGAATGAACAGTAATTGCGTCCCCCTGTGATTGGCCTTTTAAAATAAGAACACCCAAAGAGTTAAACAATTCATAACGCATCTTTTTAGAAATATTTGATGGATTAAGTTCAATAACAAAGGATTCGTGAATTGGATTTGGATGGACTGCAAACAAGGTAGTAGTGCTTTCGTCTCGGGTGCTGGAGATAAGTTCTCCGTAAATCTTAAGATTATCAAGCACTATATAATCTTTCGAGGTATCAATTACCTGTGAGGTGCTGTCTACAGTGCCTTCCAACACCATGTGGCTTATTTCGATTGTTACAGGTCCGAGTGCCAACGGAATTTCCTGTTCAAAGGATTTAAGTTCAGCAGTTCTTGAGCCATTCGCAATAAATACGGGATTTCCAAGTGCCTGGCCTGCAGCATTTCTAAAGATTATTCTGGTTGAAGCTGCAAAGCTTGGATTGACTAATAGCGTATCGTAAACAGGATTTCCAAATTTTTGAATGTAATCAAAGGACATAAATGCTTTTTTCAGTTGATCAGTTTCCAGACAGGTATAACTGGTTGTTGTGAATTTTGGATTGCTGGTAAAAAAGTTATTGATCGCACCATTGTTTACAGGAATAAAGCGATTCTGTGAATCAAAAATTTTTCCTCCAGTAACAATCAATGCATCTGAACCTGTCAAATTATTTTGAATAGATGCAAATTGAAAGGAATCAGTTCTAATGGCTAATCGCGTTGAATCATAACGCTGATCATTGAAAGGTTCCAGATACCCTATCTCAACATTATCAATATAAATAGCATTGAAGGCTTTAAAGTTATTTGTGATCAACGTATCACTTGGATATACCATTTGAGCAAGAATCAGTTTAGGGCCCAAAAAATTGCGGTCGATGTCAAATCTGCTGGTTCTGAAATTGGCACCCGGGTAAATGGTCGTTGGATTCGTAACGCGTATTTCCTTCACGGTTTGATCATAACTGAGAATGACCTTTAATTCAGAATCTGGTGGAATGGGGTCACAGCCTGCATAATTGGTTACCAATTGTGCCTGAAGTAAATTTCCGTTGCAGGATGATCCGGTAACACTTACTGAATTCACTCGAAAATCATATTCAGCACTACCATTCTTGGATATCAATAATGGAACACGGTTATTTGTTGTATCAGGGTCTCCCGCAATTTGAGCTTCGATATGAATCAATGTATTGGTTTTATCTATCCTAGCAGGTGTTTTAAATTTATAAATAAAAGAAGATCCCGGCCCGAGGTCATCGGCGATTTCAAATTTCTCAAGAATAATATTTTTTTGAGGGACTTTTATGGACATGCTTACCTCCGTTCCTTTTGCAATTGGTTTATCGCAACTCAGATTTACAACGCGAACCTGCGCTGGAAAAAGTCCTTCTTTGCAGGCAATTTGAGGTATTTTTTCACTTACGACCATGATATCATTGTCCGAATTGCGCGCACCCATCCCAACAGCTACCCAGGCCTCAATCATATTGCGGTATTCATCTGAACACTTTCCGTACGTATTTGAAATGATTTCCAGCGTTGCCTGCCTTAGATCGTAGTATTTGGATGCTTTTGTTAGATATTTCGTCATGGCTTCGTATACCAGGGCCGTTGCTGCACGTATTCCAATTTTCTTAACATCAAATGCGACGTTTTTTTCAGTTTGGCCCTGTCCACCTTCGCAAAGCAAATAGAACCAGTAGTTCACTACGCCACTGTTTGAATGAACCCCTCCGTTGTCCGATGAGTTGCTTACCCATTTGCTTCCTTTGTAATTCTTTGGATTGCCGAATCGGATTGGATTTTCCATACTGCGGAAAGCCGTATCAGGTTTATTGAAAAAGCGTGAGCCTAAAAGCCAGTTAAAATTTGCAGAATCGTATTCGAACTCTACGGCCTTTCCAAAAATATCACTAAAGCCTTCATTCAATGCCCCGGATTCATAAAGATATTCCAGGCCACACGTGAACTGTGTAACTCCATGGGTGAGTTCATGCGCAACAACATCTAATGAGGTCAAGGGATTTGTTACTACCGAATCGCCTATTCCAAAATTTGAAGCATTGCCATCCCAAAATGCATTTACGTAAAATGTGGTATCTATAACTCGATTCAGGAGTTTTCCATTTTTTCCATCAATCCCATCCCTGTTGAAATATTTTTTATAGAAGTCCCAGGTGCTTATAGCACCAAAGTGAACATCGAGCGCGCCTTTTTTTTGCGTAAAACTTCCTGCTTCCCAGTTGTTGTCATCGTCTGAGTATTTACGTCCTGTGGCTGAAATGGTTTCAATGCCTCCGCCATGAGTATTATCCAACAATTCAAAATGATTTTCTACCGGAGATGTTTCTATTATCCGCTGTCCGTGGTAAAGGGTATGTGCAGTTCCAGGTCCTGAAAAACAAGTCATCAGCAAATCATGGCTTAATATTAAATCGCCTGATGTTGCCTCAATGTAATATCTCTTTTTCCCAAAAGGATTCAGACTATACATGTCAACTTGATATGCAAGCACATATTCTCCGGAATATTCAGGATAGCTTTTATCCATAATAAGAAGTTTGCTTTGGATATTTTCTTTTCCGTGTTCATCAAGCATGAATTGCAAGGACTTGGAAAACTCCTTAGCGCGTTTAATGGCCTCATCAGATGTTAAATTTGGAAGGACATCCATTTGCAATTCCGGGATCGTTGATCCATTGGCAGAGAGGAGATCATTTTCTTTTTGATGGAGTATGAGTTCTGCGCCCAGAACCTCGATGCCTTTGTAATATTGCTGAAATTTCTGATGCTCCAAAGCATCTTTGTCATGGATTACTCCGATGGATTTAAAACTATTTGAAAGAGGCTCTCGGAAGCCTGCTTTCAGAATATCTAAAAATCCACCAGGCCTTAAAGCAGCATCTTCCTCTGCCTTATACCAAAATTGATTTGCAGAAGGATGGTTGATCAGTTTAAGTTGTGCACTTTGTGTTTGACTTGATAAGTAGCTTGAAGAAAAAATGAAAATAAAAAGTAAGGTTGATATGCGCATATAATTTAATTGGCTTTTACAAATCGTGAAATATCATAGCTGTTTATTCCTTCGACTTTGAGGTAGTATAAACCTGAAGGAAAATCATGCAAATCTAAATCAATTGTTTTATATGAAATTGTAGGATCAAATTTTAGAGTATGACTATAGATTCCTGAACTTAAAATCAATTGAATGCTATGTAAATTCTGCAATGACTCAGGTAAAACAATGTGCAGGAATTGATTTGTTGGATTAGGGTATAAAAGGAGTTCATTTGGAGCAGAACCTTCGTTATTTGAAACGGGTTCGCAGAACACAATTCCTTTTTTCGTAAGTGTGCATCCAAATGCATCAGTGAGTACAATTTCATAAGAATCTTTATGATACAGGGTATCGCCATTCTTAGCGCCTGATATAATCAAACCCCCGGCACGGCTGTCACCCGAAATATGCAGAATAGCCTTGCCAGTTCTGTTTCCAAAACTATCAAGCACACAATCATAATCTACAATTAGGTTGGGTCTGGCGAATGCGCAGGAATCAAAATTGCATTTGATTTCGTCCTTGTACTCGGCCTTGCAACCCGCCTGATCTTCGACAATTGTTTGAACTGATGCTCCTTGATCAAGTAGTTCGCCGTTTTGGTTGCCGCTGAGATTGAAGCGACCCAAGTTTCCTTTTACAGCCACATGTAACTCGGCCTTTAAAAGTGTATCAATACATGTATAACTGACTTCCAGTTTAAGGTTTGACTGGCTGCAATCAAAAGGAGGACAATTGATACGACCTTCTTCGATAATGTAACAAGAATCGGAGTCAATCAGTATAATTTGGTAATCATCGCCGTCTTTAAGGCGGCTTCCCTCTGGGGTGCCGTAATAATAATAAGCTCCACTTCCACCTGTTCCAGTAAAATGAAGGATCACCTCGCCTGTTTGGCGGCCGATACTATCAACGATACATTCTGAATTGATTGACAAATCAAGATTTGATCCTTTGCATCTTGCCGGAGCCTGGCAATCTATGGTAAGACTTTCAAAATCCCTGCATCCAGCCTCATCTGTTATAAAGGCTTCAATATTTGTTCCGGGAAGCAATATTTGATTTGGATCCGGTCCCGAATACTGGTATTGTCCAATTCCACCGGTTGCTTGATAGCTCACTTTTCCCAATACCCCATGAAGGCATTCATAATTCAAAATCAATTTCAAAGGGTTAAAAACAGGGGCTTTGCTTAACTCATAAATTGTCACGCAAACATCGGCTTCCGAAGGCTTGAGTGGGAATGAGCTTGAGGCAACCTGAAGAAAATACGTTTTGCCTGGAGTAAGTCCGCGGAGGACAATATTTCCCTCACAAGGATCCGGGTTTTTTCCGCAAAATTCCTCAACGAGATTTGTGCAAGTACCACTGTACACTGCGTATTGAAATAAAAAACCTGCAGCTATATTAAGGGCTACCTCTTTTTCTGGTGGTGCAATGAAGCTAAACCATAGATCCGGAGTATTGTAGACCATACAGCTTGCCTTTTTTCCGGAGGGCAGACTATTTATGGAACTAACAGTCGTGCATGCCTGATTTAGAATAATTTGTTTTGCCTGAATACAATCGTCATTTTGGGGATTCTGGCTCGACTTTTCCTTTACTTCAAGGCAAAGATGTCCTTCTATAGTTGAAAAGTAACCTGAAACTTGTACATAATAGCTTGTATTAGGGCTTGGATTATTTAAAATGAGTTTTCCACCAAGGTCTTCACATTGTACTTCGCGAAGTTGGTTACATGTGCCTGAATAAACGGTCAGTACATCGGCAAAATCAGCGTGCGATATTATTTCAAGATTTTTGTTGCTGGATGTGGTGAAATTATACCATACGTCTGCCTTGGATTTCTGATTCAGACTAGGAATATTTTGTTCAAATTGTGCTTCGATATTCGTTTGTTTTATACAAGTAGCTCCTATAGTAATTGGAATACTGTTGAGGCACAAATCATGTGGTGGATATTTTGGAGACGCTTTTAAAATGGAAATACACAAATCTCCAAGATCTTCCCGGCCATAATATGAGATCTGTTTCGTAATTCTGATAAAATAATTTTTTCCCGCCTCGACCAACATATAATTTCTTTCACCTTCAAATCCATATAGGTCACCGTCAAAACATGAAGTTTCTTTAAGGTTCTGGCAATTCCCTTCAAACACAGTCAGAGCGTCATTATATGCAGCTGAAGTCTGGATCTTTACCAAGCCTGAATAATTACTTGAAAAAGAATACCACATGCTTTGAATAAATGTGCCGTTGCAGGATGGTTTGGGTCCTGTCATTAGGGCTCCTAAGCAATTGCCGCCAAGACAGGGCTTGTCCAAGTAAAGAGAAACAGCTCTGGAACAATCGTCGTTATCTGGACCTGTAAGATTAATGTTGTCGATTACTATTAAAGTATTGTAATCATTTCCACCGGATTCATATTCAAAACTGAATTGAAGTTTTTTACTGCCTGAAATTCCATTCAGCGTGAGAGTTTGATTAATAAGGGTTTGACCGCTTTGGTAGACTTCTGAAGTATAGGTCTGCAAAAGAGTACGCTTTCCGTCCACAATGCTGAATACCTTTAAGCTGCCATTGCTTGTAGGGCGGTTGTACCGTAGACCAAATACCAAAGTGTATTGATCGTAAGAGTATAAGGTATACTCTTGTGAGGTGATCGAAAACTTACGCAAACTGGCATCTGATTTATCCTGTTGCTGGTATACGATACTGCACGTGGCATCCGATTGGGGGAAAATACTACTCTTTATAATACTGAAGTTGTAGGCCCCACTCTCTTTTGCCAATGACCAATTTCCGGGTAGACTGCAAGCTGCGAATTGCTCCTGGGTAATCAGATTTTGAGCAGATATTGTATAGCTGGTTATTGCAATAACCAAAGCAAATATTTTTCTCATGAGCTTCAAATTAAAATATGTTAAACCGTCTCATAAAAGTTTTTCCTGCGCTATCAAGCTGATAGATGTATTCACCTGGAGGTATTTTCCATTTTTGAGGATCTAATACTACGGTATAAGATCCCTTGGTGGTATATGCATTATGGAGTACTGCCAGGGTTTTGCCATTTAAGGTTTTAATAAAAAGTTTCACCTCGTTGGAATTCAGCTGTGAGAATTTGATTTCAATCAGTTTCTCATTTACTTCATTTGGGTTGTGTCCAAGCAATATGGTGTAATTATTGGATCCGGATGGCAGGCCGTTGCAAGGAGCGTCGAATAAATTCAATCTGCTGTAATTGGACCCCAGGCTGTAATCCACTAGTTCGCGGTCCATGCAAAGCCATTGTTCCATTACGCTTGCGTACATGGTTCTAAAGTCTAAAGAACTCTGTTTTTCAAAATATACCCTGGTATCGCCTGCTTTGAGTGTCGCGTCATTTAAATTTATTGGAGATCCGTAAAATCCTCCCTTTACTCCGGGGCCAAACAACATCATGGGAGACATGTTTCCATGATCTGTTCCATTTGAGCCATTTTCCCGGATTGTACGACCAAACTCTGAAAAATTCATCATGCATACTTTTTCAGCCATGTTGTCTGCTTTCAGGTCGTTGAAAAAAGCGGAAACGGAGTCTGCAATATTCCTCAATAAGCCACTGTGATATGCTTTCTGGTCTGCATGTGTGTCATATCCATCCATGTACACCATATAAACTCGGGTACCGAGATTGCCTTTTATCAGACGTGCAACGATTTTGAGTTGCTCCGCTAGTCTGCTCGTAGTATTAGATGGATAATTTACTTTATTGCTGGTGGAGTTATATGCCTGTGTTACAGATTGAGAATAGCGTAGAGAATTGTTGGTTAATTGGCGTAGAAACTCAACTTCCTTACCACTGGGACAGTCGCTCAATCCATCCGTAGGATATAATTTTCCATATTGAGCAAGACGGTAGAATTCATTCGGGTCATTAAAAACGAGTTCAAATTGCTGGTTGTTTTTTGATTTGAAAATCAATTCAGCATTGTACCCTATCCGCAATGCTGGCGGCACAGTAGGAGGTGTTTCTGAGAATACAGGAAATTCCTGCTCCAGGTAACGGCCCAAATAGCCCGATTTGTAGCGCACATCGTAAATATTATCTGCAGCACTTGACCAATTATCGATGCTGCTGAAATGCGAATAATCCTGATCAGGATATCCCACATTATGGAGTATAGCCATGTTGCCTTCATTCCACATAGGCATCAGTGAAGCCATCGTAGAAGGTAATGCAAAATCGCTAGCGCCAAATCCAGAAAGGACCGTATTGTTGTCATAATCGGTTCCGAATTTGTGACTCAGATTGGGTCTGTAGTTTAAATATTCTGTACGTCCTGCTGAATCACTATGTGGAAAAACCATGTTTAAGCCATCATTTCCTCCAAACATTTTTAATAAAACCAAAATCGAGTCACCTCCCTGCATAAACATTGGAAGTGAGAGACTACCTGAAAATATCGGATTTACCGGTAATCCACCTAAAAGCATGGAGCCAAGACCTGCAATTCCACCGGTAAGCAAAAATTGCCTTCTGTTCCACATGATATGCTCCTCTTTGTGGAGCTCTCCTAAATCTTGCTGGAATAATGTTCCGTTATGATTATGTTCTTTGCTCATTTTTTTTCAAATTGGAATTTACAATAATTGGAATTCCGGTAAGGTTACCAGATAATTCATTAAATTGATAAACTGGTTGGGCACTGTTGCGTAGTTTAAAGTCCATGTTCCATCAAGATAATAATTCAATGGAACCAATGCTTTAAATACACCAATTGAGGATTGAATAATATCTTCAGGTAGTTCTTGTGTAAAAAAGTAGGAGATCACAGCGCGTACGATCTGATCAGGATCCTTGCTGTTGTTTGAAAGTGTTTTAAGAAAATCTCTATACTTTTCCTTCGTCCGGTCATATTGCAGATAATAGCCAAACTGATCGCGGTTATACCTCCATCGGTTTACAAGAGTAAATTCATTCAGCCATGTTCGATATCCGGGCCAGCCGGCAACGTTTGTCGGATTAAATAGCCTTTGTCCCAAATTGGTTGTGGAATTGTATACATGGCTCATGGTATCGCGGTTAAGCGTATTTGGATAATTGACGGGATCAGAGACTTCAGCCTGAAAAGAATTATTGATCCACTTGTATTTGTAGAAATCTTTTCCTGCCTCAAGGTCAAGGCTTCTGAAATAATGAATTTGATTCTCAATGTGGCTTTTGATGCCAAGTCCCATTACTTCATCTTCATAAAAATGTTCACTTTTAAAAAGTGTTTTAAGTACAGTGGCAATATTAAAATTGGAATTGATAAAAACCTGGGCAAGTCCGTCTACGATTTCCTGAGGTGGGTTATTGTACACATAATATTTGTACAGTTTTGTGCATATAAATTTTGCAACTTCTGTTTTTTTGATTTTGAAAATCAGCTCATCGTGGAGTAAGTCGTATTCCAATTTTGCTTTTGTAAAAGCTTCTGCATCGGTTGAGGGAACTACCCCACCATTATTTCCAATGCTTTGTCCGAAAATGAATTTACCCTTCCAATCATGGTTATTCCGGTAAAAAACAAATTCATCGACTTTGGTCGGTCCTATGTAATAATTACCACTGCCAACTGGCGATTCATAATATTTAATATTCCATCCAGTTAGGAGCCTGGCTACTTCAGCCACATCCTTTTGTGTGTAATTCCCAACACCCATGGTAAACAACTCGAGCAACTCACGGGCGTAATTTTCATTAGGGGCATACCGGGTATTGTACCTGCCATCCAGATAAATAAGCATGGAAGGGGTTAGGCCAATAGCCTTTACAAAGTCTTTAAAATTGCCTAAAGCGTATTTATGCAATAGGTAATAATATTGATAAACCCAGGTTGGTCTGTTGCCTGCATTGTCTGCTGCAGCCACGAAGTGGTTGGACCAGAAAAGTACCAATTTATGACGCACACCCTCGCTGATCATGCCATTAAACCACATGTGGACCAGCTCCAAATATTTATAATATGCATTTGGGTCTTCCGCTATGTCCTGCTCCTTCCATTGATAGGTGTAATCATAGGTTCGAACACCGGATTTTTTCTCACCTGGAAGGGGATGTGAAATTGCTGTATTAATCAAATAATCGACAAGGACAGAAGGGCTGTTCGCCTTTGCTGCACTGATAAGGTACAGGGGCGCTCCATTGCTGATTTTATTATAAAGATGATGAATTCGCCTTTCATTCCAAGGTTTGGAAGGACTAGGTATGTATTCCTGAAGTCCTCCCGTAAGGCAGTTATTATTTGGCATATTCTCTTGATTTAACCCATGTAAATATACAGATTAAAAACATTGCCGAATAAAATATTAAAGCCTGCCAGCAATCGCTGGCAGGCTTTATGTAGGGATGAACTTTAAGACTTCTTAGTTTTTGTTGACTTCCTCAAATTCAACGTCGGTCACTTTTTCATCATTGCCATTTGAAGAGCTGCCTGGTTGAGATGCATTTTGTGATTGACTTGCCTGGTACATATCCTGACTAGCCGCCTGCCAAACGGTATTCAATGCATCAAGTTTTTGTTCTATTTCCATGACATTCTGCGACTTATGAGCTGTTTTAAGTTCTTCTAATGCAGACTCAATAGCGGATTTCTTGTCAGCTGGAATTTTATCTCCAAATTCTTTCAGTTGTTTTTCTGTTTGGAAAATCATGGAGTCTGCCTGATTGATTTTTTCGATATTTT
>CAZDQG010000002.1:27934-45146 GCA_964507535.1 uncultured Saprospiraceae bacterium | reverse complement strand
TGTTTTTCTGTTTGGAAAATCATGGAGTCTGCCTGATTGATTTTTTCGATATTTTCACGAAGCTTCTTATCCTGCTCTGCATTGAGGTTGGCCTCATTTTTCATGCGCTCAATTTCTTCTTTTGACAATCCAGTAGATGCTTCAATGCGAATATTCTGCTTCTTACCGGTGCCTTTATCCAATGCACTTACATTCAGGATACCGTTTGCATCAATGTCGAATGAAACTTCAATTTGAGGCACACCTCTCGGAGATGGCGGGATGCCATCCAGAATAAAACGTCCAACAGAGCGATTGTCTTTCGCCATAGGTCTTTCTCCCTGAAGAATATGTATTTCAACAGATGGCTGGTTGTCCGCGGCAGTTGAATATACCTTGGATTTCTTTGTAGGGATGGTGGAATTTGATTCAATCACAATATCATAAACACCGCCTAAGGTTTCAATACCCATGGATAATGGCGTTACGTCGAGTAATAAGACATCTTTCACTTCTCCTGTAAGTACTCCTCCCTGGATAGCTGCGCCAATTGCAACTACTTCGTCAGGGTTTACTCCTTTGTTTGGCTTTTTTCCAAAGAACTCTTCTACAACTTGCTGAATCCTTGGTATCCTCGTAGATCCACCAACGAGGATGATTTCATCGATATCGTTTTTACTCAGACCGGCATCCCGAAGCGCATCCTCGCAAGGCTTCAATGTCCTCTTAACAAGATCATCTGCCAGCTGCTCAAATTTTGAACGGCTTAATTTTAAAACCAGATGCTTAGGAACTCCGTCTACTGCAGTTATATATGGTAAATTAACCTCCGTTTCACTTGAACTGGAGAGTTCAATTTTAGCCTTTTCAGCAGCTTCTTTTAATCTCTGCAAGGCCATAGGATCTTTGCGGAGATCCATATTCTCCTGGGATTTAAACTGATCAGCCAGAAAATCGATAATCACCTGATCAAAGTCGTCTCCTCCCAAATGGGTGTCTCCGTTTGTTGATTTCACTTCAAAGACACCGTCTCCTAATTCCAAAATGGAAATATCAAAGGTTCCACCACCAAGGTCATAAACCGCAATGGTCATATCCTTTGTTTTTTTGTCAAGCCCATAAGCCAATGCGGCTGCGGTGGGTTCGTTGATAATTCTTTTGACAGTTAATCCCGCAATTTCGCCTGCTTCTTTGGTGGCTTGTCTTTGTGAATCATTGAAATAAGCAGGAACTGTTATAACTGCTTCTGTTACTTCATGGCCCAGAAAATCTTCAGCAGTCTTTTTCATTTTTTGAAGGACAATAGCGGAAATTTCCTGAGCTGTGTAATGCCTGCCATCTATATCCACCTTGCAGGAATTGTTATCGCCTTTTACAACTTTGTAAGGCATTCTGCTGGCTTCCTTTTGCATTTCGTCAAACCTTCCACCCATAAATCTCTTTATCGAAGAGATTGTTCTCTTTGGATTGGTTATCGCCTGCCTTTTAGCAGGGTCACCCACTTTTCTTTCTCCATTATCAAGAAATGCAACCACAGATGGTGTAGTTCTTCTTCCTTCATCATTGGCAATTACCACCGGTTCATTACCCTCCATGACGGAAACACACGAATTTGTAGTACCTAAGTCTATACCAATTATTTTTCCCATTTGAGTTTTTTACAGAATTTTCGTCAATTGTTGTGCCACCATGAATTTTATGAAATTTTGGCAGAAAACTGACAAAATCAGAAGAGATGATACAAAATCTGTATGTAAAAATGACAGTAAAACAGACTTAATTATTTAAAATTAAGGTCTTTTGTCAGTGGGTGCGCTTGCAAAGAGTCAAGGGTTGGAGGCTGTGGGGTTACAGATTTTAGGATCGTATGGCGGGAGCTGAATATGCCGAATCCGCGGGATAAATTGTCATATCTGGGTATTTCCTGGGATGCTGTGATTCCCGTATTTGCATTTAGAAGCTCCTGGTATTCTTTTATTTCAGGTCCTCCGCCTGTCAGAATGAATTCTATTTTGTTCAAGCTTCTTTCAATGGCAGGATCAGGAACCAAATTGTCATGCAAGAAATTATAAAAACTTGCACCATATGCCTTGGCACTTGTAAAAATATCTCCGGTTCCATCTTTTCCCGGCAAGCCTGCTGCCAAGGGAATTTCAATCTTAACCATATTTTTTGCTTGTGTCGTAATATTGAATTCATCCACATAGACTACCGCCTTCAGATCAAATATCCGTGCGTTGGATTTATGTTTCCATTGGAAATCATAAGAGCTGATACTGAAAAATTTAAGCTGACGGGTATTGTCGTCTGGTATTGTAAATTTTAAATCCGAAACGGCAACGATCCTGCTGGTTACATCTTCTAAACCCTCCCCTGGTTTAACCAGCAGTAAGAGACTGTCTCCACCGTTGACCTGGATATTTTTAGTTAAAATTTTGTAGAGGTAATTCGGGGATTTTGCAAAAGGTCCACTATTTCGTACATATCCTTCAAGATTTCCATCCACCCGTTGAAGTTCATATTCTTTTTTTTGCGTGCTGTTTATAAGTTTAACGGTTGGATTCATGTAATACAAGCTATCTGGGTTCATTGCGATTTGAGACGCTGGCAGATTTTCGTCTACGAATGCTTTTTGAATTCTAAAGTATTGGGCCGTGTCTGTTCTGCTGAAAAGGGCATAAATTACCGGTATGTCTTTATAGGGTTCCGTTAACTGAAAATCTTCAGTACAGGCATGGATACTGAGTAAGGTAGAAAGTGCCAGAAGTAATTTTAAAGAGCTTTTCATGCCGCAAAGATAGCTGCTTTCCTTCACGATTAAATCCAATTTTCTTTACTTCATAGGGATCGTAGCCAGCAGTTTTTATTTCAGCTACAAATACCCCGCTGTGCTCTGCAAACTGGATCAATTCTAGTACCTTTGATGTATGTCCGTGCAAAAGGAAATCCGTCGCATTACCACCCACACGCTTCAGGAAATGAAGGAACGTGGGGAAAAAATTGCCATGCTTACCGCCTATGATTTCTCCATGGCTCGTTTGCTGGATGCAGCGGGCATCGACGTGTTATTGGTTGGTGATTCTGCATCAAATGTGATGGCTGGCCATGAAACGACACTGCCCATTACCTTAGATCAAATGATTTATCATGCCCAATCGGTCGTACGTGCTGTAAAAAGAGCATTAGTGGTTGTTGATATGCCTTTTGGCTCCTATCAGGGAAACAGCCGTCTCGCATTGGAATCTGCGATCCGCATTATGAAAGAAAGTGGTGCTCATGCTGTTAAACTTGAGGGTGGAGAGGAGATTGTTGAATCCATTAAGAGGATTTTGTCTGCAGGGATTCCTGTTATGGGTCATTTAGGGCTTACTCCCCAGTCTATTTACAAATTTGGCACTTATGTCGTTCGTGCCAGGGAAGAGGCGGAAGCAGAAAAGCTTAAATCCGATGCTTTGCTCTTGCAGCATTCTGGATGTTTCTCCATGGTTCTTGAAAAAATACCTGCACATCTTGCAGAAATCGTAAGTAAAAGTCTATTCATTCCTACCATAGGCATCGGTGCAGGAGCAGGCACGGATGGCCAGGTGTTGGTAAGTCATGATATGTTAGGAATCAATATTGATTTTCACCCGCGTTTTTTAAGGCGTTATGCCAATCTTCAGGAGGTGATTGAGGAAGGGGTGAAACATTATGTCAGGGACGTAAAAGCAGTGGACTTTCCAAATCCAAACGAACAGTATTAATGCATTTGAGAAGAGCCTTTTACCCATTATTGGGTTTTACTTTGTTGGGTGCAATTCTTCTTGCCTGGTTGGTATATCATTCCGCCTTTCGTGCTAACATACGGTCTGACCAGCCTTATTATGAGCTCTTAATAAGAAAGAACGCTACTTGGGATTCTATTCAGCCCATTTTGGATACCATTTTGATCAATAAAACCAGCTTTTATACCCTGCGAAACTTTATACGCTTGCATCATTTGAAGGAAGGGAGATATGTGTTAAGGCCAGATATGGATAACGTTTGTATACTTCGTAAACTTCGATCTGGTGACCAGGATCCCATACGGCTCACCATAAATAATGTACGGGATGTGCCTCAGCTTTGTGGTAAAATGGGAGGCCAACTCATGCTCGACTCTCTGAGCTTACTAAACTTTTTAAACGACACTTTAAATTATAGCCACCTGGGATTTACTTCGCAAACAATACTTTGTGCTTTTATTCCAAATACCTATCAGGTATACTGGACCGTAAGCGCAGAAAAGCTGTTGGAAAGAATGATTCAGGAAAAGGATTTGTTTTGGAGCAAAAAGGACCGGCTTGAAAAAGCACGGGCACTTAATTTAGATCCTGTACAAGTCTATACCTTGGCCTCTATTGTTGAAAAGGAGACAAATGTGGAACAGGAAAAAGGCTTGATCAGCGGAGTGTATCTCAATCGTTTGAAATCGGGCATGAAATTACAAGCGGATCCAACGGTGGTTTATGCTCTGGGTGTTCAGGGCTTGCAACGGGTTTTGCATGAGCACTTGATTGTGGATTCTCCATACAATACCTATATGTATGAGGGTTTGCCACCAGGACCCATCTGGATGCCTTCAACATCTACTCTGGACTCTGTATTAAATGCGGCACCTCACAATTATTTATTCTTTTGCGCAAAACCTGGTTACGATGGCTCACATGCTTTTTCGGAAAGTATCGATGCGCATTATCAATGTGCACGAATCTACCGGCAGTGGCTTAACCAACAACATATTCGATAAGGCTAATTATTCCTTTTCGCTTCCTTCTTTCTTTGGCAGACTTGCTCTTCTTGCAAGTTTCATTTGCCAGGGATTATTTCCATATTTTGCGGTACCGATCAGAATCATATGGGTTGGATCAAATTTTGCCTTCCATTCTGAGGATGCCTTGTCAGATCGCAACTCCAAAAGACCATCTTTTTCGTTATAGGTGAAATACCCGGAATCTGTGGTCGCGTCATATAAACCTTGTTTAAATGTACCATCCGGCAAAAGGTCCAGCCATTGTCCCTTGTAGAGGTTTTCCTTTGGAACTTCATCTTTGATAGACAGGGCGAAACTGTAATGCCAGATTTGGTCTACTAAAAGTGGAGGATATTTCTGACTTTTCGAGCTCGAAATAAAACTTGCATCCGGAAGTTTATGCGCTACAGGAAGAGGTGGAACCGTCTCCACTTTAGGGGTTTCAGCAGTAGCCGTGGTTTCTGGAATACCTGCAGGCGGAGTTGGTTTGGTGGTCTTACCTTTACAGGAGGAAAGCAGTAGGAATGAAATAAAAAGAATGAAGAGTCTCATATGTTTTAAATTGATATCATGATTGATCCCGGCAAAGTTATTGAAAGTTTAGCTTTATTTCGTTTTGATCAAAAACTACTCATAGCTGTCAGCGGCGGTGTCGATTCTATGGTTTTGAGTAAAGTTATGATTGATAAGGGCTATCAAGTTGGATTGGCTCATGTCAATTATAAGTTAAGAGCGGAAGAGAGTGATCTTGACGCGAATCTTGTTCGTGATTTCGCTTTAGAGCATAATGTAGCCTTCCACTATAAAGAATATCCATTAACAAAAACAAGTAATATTCAGGAGGAAGCCAGGAAGGTGCGTTACGACTATTTTGAACAATTAAAATCTGAATTTGGATACCAATTTCTTCTTACAGCGCATCATGCAGATGATCGCATAGAAGGCTTCTTTTTACATTTAAGCAGGGGATCAGGCATAAAGGGCCTTTCAGGAATGTATTACCAGTCCGGAAATACCATTCGTCCATTCCTTGCAATTAGGAAAGAGGATCTTCTTGAATATGCCATCGCCTGTAAAATTCCATTCAGACACGATAAATCTAATCTGGAAACCACTTATAACCGTAATTTCATTCGCAATGAGATTTTGCCACTTTGCATCCGGCGATTCCCATCTTTTGATGAAATGGTCCTGCGAAGTATTGATCATTTGCAGGTGCTCCACACCTATTTTGAACAACACTATCAAACATGGCACCAAATGCATATCGCCGAAGGCTTGAACCGCATTGAGTTTTCAAAAAAGGAGCTGGAAACTCCTGCGTTTTTGAGCTATTTTCTTTCTCAAGAGGGATTTCATCCAAACACAGTTAAAGATATTTTGCGGGGCATGCATCCTGTTGGTTCCATTTTCAATAATAACAGAAATGGTAAAATAGTAATAGACAGAGAGAAGGTGATCTATGAATACAATTCCACAGAGGACATCCAGATGGATCAGGAAATACATCTTGGCGATCGATCCGTCCAGTCTTTATTTGGAAATTTTAAGCTTGAATATATCCAGGCTGAAGAAATCTGTGTCCAAGAATTGGCGACACAAGAAGCCGCGGTTTTTGATGCAGATCAATTGAAGTTTCCATTGCAAATCAGGCATTGGAATTATGGAGACCGGATCTCTCCATTTGGAAAAATGAAGGGCACCCGAAAACTTAAAGATGTTTTTGCAGACAAGAAAATAGACCTGCTTTCGAAAAAACGCATTCCTGTGTTTTGTTCAGGCAATGAAATCATATGGGTTCCTGGGCTGGTAAGAAGCAACATTGCAGTAGTCGTAAACACTACGAAAAAGGTACTTCGGATCCAATTGGAGATTAGGAATTAATGTGATTTGGGACGTCCAAACAAGTCTTTGTTACCCTGTCCAAGCACCGGTTTTTCAATTGGGGCGGTTTCCATAATCTGCGCCTTGACATAAGGGATGTGTTTGTAAGCACCATTTTTCCACTCATAAGCTTCATAGGTGCCATCCGGAACTTCAAGCTGTTCACCGCTTTTCGGGTCTATAAAGGAGGTAATGTGATCTTGCATAATCTGCTTTGTAGCCGGATCAAACTCAAAAACAGCATTTGCACTGGGTGAATACGACAATACCAACCTATGCACAGTAACTTCTTCTTCGTCTACTTGCTTTTTAAACAAGGGTGCTCCAAAACGGGGCTTCCCGTCTTTAATTTGGAAGGGTTCTACAATGCGATGTTTCGTGCCGTCCGGCGAAATGGAAAAACCAAGCAACAAATAATGACCCTCAAAATCTCCAGGGAAAATATGATAGTAAAGGGCCCCATACCAATTTTTATCTGAGAATTCTTCGAAGTTGATTTTACGCAAATTTCTTTGGGTTGATTTGAGGAGCAGTACATCTCCGGATTTTGGCAGGATGCAAGTATAATAGAGAAATTCAGAAGCTGCATGTTCTACTTGCCAACTATACATTTTAAAGCGGCCGTCTGGAGATGTAATATGAACTACTGCAGGGTGAAATTCGAGCTTAGAGCTATCACTGGCACTTTGGATTTCTCTTTTAAAACAGCTTAAAAAAGCTTCTTCAGCCCATACCCTGTGCTTTTTATCTTTTAGAGAGATCATCGCATCCCCCCAAAATTTCAGGCTGTCCAGACTGCTCTGATTTTGGCTACTCAAAGTAGTAATCAAAATGCAATTTAGGATTAAGATAATGGTATTTCTCATGAGCAAATAACGCAAACAGGATGCATGCTTATTGCATGGTAGGGCAATGGACCAATTTCATATAATCCGGTTTATCAGATGCGTATTTGTGTCGGTATTCAGAGGCAATTTTACCCTTTCGAACGAGAAAAACTCCAGGCATTTGGAAGCCATCTCCCAATTGCATGCCGAATCCATGCCCTTTTATGACTCCAGCATCTATCCCGCGCACCCACGAGCGGAATCCAAATAACTGATTAAAAGTCCCTTTCAACAATCCAAATTCTTTGTATAAATGGCAATCCGGGTCGGCAATCCGATCTACATCTAAAAGATCATATTTCTGAAAATAATTGGTTGCAATATCCTCAGTGGACATGTGGATAAGCACTAGGCTTATGTTTTTATCTGATAGTTCCCTTTTTAAACGGGATAATTCTTCAAGAGCTTCCCTGCAGAAGGTACATCCAAAATGTCTTAAGAAAACAAGTAACACGTCCTTGTGAAAACTCAACTCATACACAGTAGCCCCCATGTGAGTAGACATCTGCTGTAAAGTTGCCCGCATTTTATTCATACAAGGCAAACAGCAAACACTTGGTTTTGTTTAAACGCTATCAGGCGGGTAGCCGGTCGTACACCTGCATGGTAGAGCGTACTTCTTCTGCAGATTGAGATAACAGCTGCTTTTCGGAATCAGAAAGCTGTAAACTTAAGATCGATTCTACCCCATTTTGTCCAAGTTTCACCGGAACCCCCACAAAAACATCTTTCAGTCCGTATTGTCCTGAAAGTAAGACACAACAAGGAAAAATTCTTTTTTCATCTTTAATGATAGCTTCTACCATTTGTGCAGCTGCAGCTCCTGGTGCATACCATGCGGAGGTACCCATTAATTTAACCAACTCTCCCCCGCCAACTTTCGTCCTTTCCACGATGGCATGCAGACGCTCCTCGTCAATTAGTTCAGTTACAGGAATACCTGAAACAGTAGTAAATCGCGGTAAGGGCACCATGGAATCGCCATGCCCACCCATTAATATAGCCTGGATATCCTTTGGTGAAACGTCCAGGGCTTGAGACAAAAATGCACGATAACGGGCAGTATCTAGTATTCCTGCCATTCCAATAACGCGGTCTGGAGCCAAGCCGGAAACTTTGTAAGCGGCATAGGTCATGACATCCAAAGGGTTGGACACCACGATGATGATTGGATTTTTTGAATGTTCCATAATCGAGCGGGTTACGGAATTTACAATGGCTGCATTGGTGCTGATCAGATCATCCCTTGTCATACCTGGTTTTCTTGGCAAGCCCGCTGTGATAACTACAATATCTGAATTGGCCGTAAGGGCATAATCCTCTGTTCCAATAAGCCTTGTAGAGTAATAATCTATTGGAGCTTGCTGAAAACTATCCAAAGCCTTGCCCTTGGCCATGTCCCCTTTTATATCTACCAATACGATTTCTTTAATGAAGTCTTTGTGTGCCAGCACATTAGCAACTGTTGCGCCAACGTTCCCCGCACCTACTACCGTAACTTTTTTCATTTTCTATACGTTATACAGTTAAAAACGCAAAACTAAAATAGGAAGTATTAATTTTGCATGCCTTTTTGTACATATTTAATAAAAATTATATGAATAAATTTTTCAAAGCGTTCGCCTTAGTGTTTGCCTTTACCCACTTCGGTTTTAGCCAGGGTAAGGGTGGGTTTTGTGGTACCTCGGCTTATGATAATTATTACATCAAGCAACGTATGCTCCAAAACCGCGAAGAATGGGCAGGCAAAATATTGCAAAGAGGTGGCGGCCCCTATTATGTCCCAGTAAATTATTGGTTAGTGGCTAAATCAGATGGCAGTGGCAGATTGGCTTTTAAAAATGTGATAGACCATTTGTGTGCTATGAACAAGATTTATGAAAATCTAAACATTGTCTTTTACCTCAACAGCGCTTCGAATGTCAATAACAATTACATTTATGATGATCCAAGCAGTGCTCTTGGCAAGGCATACATAAACCAAATTATGTTGTCAAATAAAAATGCCATAAATATATTCACTGCAAGCATCGCAAATGCCTCAGATCCTAACGTACTTGCTTTTTATAATCGCGAGGGAGACTATATCGTCTCCAATAAAAACTATATAAATTCTGATGGTACGACCATCGCGCATGAAGTGGGGCATTATTTCAGCCTGGCACATACGTTTTATGGATGGGAAGGAACTATTTATGATGATATTACACAGAAGTGTATAAAACCAACTCCTACTGTATTAACAGGTATTGGCTTTCCGGTAGATGTGGAATATGTAGATCGCGATCGCCCTGGGCCAAATGGCAAAAAACATTGCGAGGTATCCGCAGATGGATTTTGCGATACCCCTGCGGATTATAATTTGGGATACGGTTGGACAGGTGGGTGTAATTATGATGGTTGTGCCAAGGATCCGGATAATGTAAAACTTGATCCCATGGAATCCAACTTTATGAGCTATTTTCTTAATTGCATCGCCGTGTTTACACCACAGCAAAAGGATGCTATCATTAAAGATTACCTGTCCTCAAAGCGAAATTATTTACGTCCTTCACAAGCCTATAATCCATTGCCACTTATAACGGATCCTGTAGTTTATATTAAACCAACCACATCGAATCAACCCAGTGGTTATGATATGGTTTCGTTTGACTGGGAAGATGTGCCCAATGCCGAGTATTACATTTTTGAAGTTGCTGAAAATACGGGATTTAACATCAATGCAAAAGTGTATATTTTAAATCATTCGGATACAGTCCTTACTACATTAAAGGCTAAAAAAACCTATTTCTGGAGGGTTACACCATACAACAGAAACAGTTTTTGTGCGGTACCTAAGCTTGCCAGTTTTACAACACCTTCATGGACTGTTGCATCTGAAGATCTTGATGTAGCGCATAAGAGTTTTGTTACTTTTGCCACAAAGCAACAGGGGCAATTGTTTTTCAATTCCGAGATAAAGTCATCTTATATACTTCAGCTTATGAATGTCCATGGACAGCTCATTGCCAGTTCTGAAATTATGGCAAACGAAGGAATGAATGCAGTAGATCTTCCTTTATGTCCAAGTGGTTTTTATTTTTATCGTTTATGGGACGCAAATGAATTAAAATTTACAGGAAAATTCCTCCACCCTTAATTCGATCTGAATTATGAAATTTATATGCTCGGTCATATGTACCGTTTATGCCGTATTTTGTTTTGGGCAAACGAACTTCTGCGGCACTACAAAGAAGGATCAGCAGGAAGCCATAGCTTCTATCCAGTACCAAAGCCAAGGAAACAGGCCGGATCAGGCAATCCGTTACATTCCAATTAAGGTACACAATGTAAGTAATGATAATGCAACGAGCTTTTTTGCAGCCTGGCCTCTATTTGAAACATTATGCACTTTGAATGAGGATTTTAAGGCATCTGGAATTCAATTTTTTCTGGATGGTGATTTTAATTACATAAAAAACTCATCATGGAATGACCATGCTGAATTTAGGAAAGGCGAGGAAATGATGAAAGCGAGCAATTTTCCAGATGTTGTGAATTGCTATCTAGTAAGCAATCCTGCTGGTAATTGCGGTTATTTTACGTATACCGGTGATGCAGTTGCATTAAACAAATCCTGCTTAGGTAAATACAGCCACACATGGGCACATGAACTTGGGCATTATTTTTCTTTGCCGCATACATTTTTTGGGTGGGAAGGCATCAACTACAGCAGCAGTAAAAAAACTGCAAGCTATCAGAATTCGGTTTTTACTCAGATTGAAAATGTCTCTCGTACCGATTGCACCTCCCAAGCTGATAACTTTTGTGACACCAATCCCGATTATATTAGCAACCGATGGTCTTGCAACAATGATGGTACAAGTCCATTAATCCTTAAAGACGTAAATGATTCCTTGTTTCGGGCTGATGGAACTTTGTTTATGTCCTATGCCGGTGATAATTGTATGAATCGTTTTAGCAATGATCAGATGAATGCAATGCATAAAAGCATAGATGGTCCACGCAAATACCTGCAAAGGTCTTCTGTGGTTCCAAAGTTTATTGAGAAATCTCCAATTCGCCTTAGTTCACCTGTTTCCGGAGAAATTACAGATACACGGAATGTTTTATTTTCCTGGGAACCCGTAGAAAATGCAACATATTACGTGCTTCAAATCAGCAGAACTGCTAATTTTAGCGTGATCATAAAAAATCATTTATTGACCAAGCCTTATGAATTAATCGACTCTCTCATTCAAGGAAAAGAATACTGGTGGAGAGTCCGCGCTTATTCAGACTTTGACTTTTGTGGAACAGAATCACCAATTGAAATCTGTTATTCAAAAGCAGTGATTACAGCATCTGATGATGTACATTCAGGGAATACAACATCCATTGTACCAAATCCCGCAAAGCTTGGTTCCATGGTGCAATTTAAAATTCCATCTAATTTTGACTCCGTGCTTGGTTTGGAGCTGGTTTCACAAAATGGAATACGTGTTCCAATTGAGAATTATGAAATTCGCGAACAAAGTTTGCTTTTTATGCTGCCAATTTGTGCCGAAGGCCTTTATGCGATTAGACTCAATACCAACACGGGTACGTACAATTCAAAAATTATTTTGAGCAATTAACATATGAATTTACACGAATATCAGGGGAAAGAACTTTTGCAACGATTTCAGATAAAAGTACAGCGTGGCATAGTTGTAAATCACGTAGAAGAAACTCCGGCTGCAATTAAATTACTTAAGGAACAAACGGGCACAAACTACGCTGTTGTTAAGGCTCAAATTCACGCAGGAGGCAGAGGAAAAGGAGGAGGAATTAAACTTGCTAAAACGGACAGCGATCTTCAGGATTTTGTTGGGCAAATACTTGGAATGCAACTTAAAACACCTCAAACTCCAGGTGGGCTTGATGGAGAAGGAAAGTTGGTTCGTAAGGTATTTATTGCAGAGGACAGCTATGCTCCGGATTTTAACAAATGTAAAGAATTCTATTTTTCTGTTTTAACAGATCGGGCTACCCAGAAAAATGTAATTATTTATTCACCTCAGGGAGGAATGGATATAGAGAAAGTAGCAGAAGAAACGCCCCATCTTGTTTATAAGGAGTACGTGGATCCCGCTCTGGGATTTCAGGATTTTCAAGGACGCAAAATTGCATTTAATCTTGGCCTATCCGGCAAGTCTTTTAAAGAGATGCTCGCTTTTGCTAAAGCTCTTTACAATGCATTTGTACAGCTTGATTTGACATTAGCGGAGATTAATCCTACACTCATTAATAATAATGAGGAAGTTATTGCAGTAGATTGTAAAATCAGCATCGATGACAATGCACTCTACCGCCACCCGGATTTGGAATCTTTACGAGATGAATTTGAAGAGGATGCAACAGAGGTTCAGGCCCGTGCATTTAATTTGAATTATGTAAAGCTTGACGGCGATGTAGGTTGTATGGTAAATGGCGCTGGTCTCGCAATGGCGACTATGGACATCATAAAATTGTCTGGTGGAAATCCAGCAAATTTTTTAGATGTAGGAGGAACAGCCGATGCCCAGCGAGTAGAACAAGCATTCCGGATAATATTAAAAGACCCTGCTGTAAAAGCAATCCTTGTCAATATTTTTGGTGGCATCGTTAGGTGTGACCGCGTTGCACAAGGAATTGTCGATGCATATAAAAATATGGGTGACATAAAGGTTCCCATTATAGTTCGCTTACAGGGCACAAATGCCGAAATAGCCAAAAAACTTATTGATGAATCAGGCCTGAAAGTGCATAGTGCCATTGAATTGCAGGATGCCGCAAAATTAGTTAGCCAAGTATTACATTCCTGATTGACCACATTAACACTTAGCAAGTTAAATACCTATGTACGTAGGGTTCTGGCTATTAATTTTCAAGATCCAATATGGATTACAGCGGAAATATTAGACTGTACAGTTAAATCCGGACACACCTATTTAGAACTTGCTGAGAAAGATGAAACAAATTCAATCGTTGCCAAAGCTTCAGCTGTGCTTTGGAGTACTCAGCGTAAAAGCATCCAGGAGCGGATTCCATTGGATCTGGAGAATATATTAAGAACTGGTATTGAGGTTCGTGTTTGTGTCCGGGTTGATTATCATATCCGATTTGGATTAAAGTTATTATTGGAACAAGTTGACACTAGTTTTACTTTAGGTCAACTGGCTCTTACAAGGCAGAAGACCATTGCTAAGCTTATCGAGGAACAATTGTGGCAACGGAACAAGGCAATAGATTTACCGGTCGTAATTCAAAGGGTTGCACTACTTACAAGTGCAGGAACAGCAGCATATGCAGATTTTGTAGATCAGCTGACTGCCAATTCGTTTGGATATCAATTCCAAATAGAGCATTTTGATGTAACTGTTCAAGGAGAATCTGCAGCGGGATCTTTAAAAGAGGCATTTCATAAAGTTTCTAGAAAATCGAATGAGTTTGATGCCGTTGTGCTTGTTCGTGGCGGGGGTTCAAAACACGATTTGTTTGATTTTGATTCCTATGAACTGGCAAAGACTATTTCCACCTGTGTGCTTCCTGTCCTTACAGGAATTGGGCATCAGGTAAACGAGTCCATTGCAGATCTCTCAGCACATACAGCCTTAAAGACACCCACTGCTGCAGCTGAATTTATTTTACAATGGAATTCTGATTTTGAATCCAAGCTTAAAGCTGAATTCCAGTATATATTGCGTCAGACAAAGAATGTACTTTCAGAAGCGGGTTCTGAACTACATGCATTAAGACAAAAAATACATTCATCTGCAGATGTGTCTGTTCTTCGGAATAATCACAGGGTTATTGAATTGAATAATCACTTTCATAATGTCATAAGACTTATGATTGCACAAAAGAGGGCTCATTTGCAAGCCTTACATCATATCCTTGATAGTAATGATCCGGAATTAATATTGACAAAAGGGTACAGCTTGTCGTATGTTCGTGGTTCATTGGTTACAACCGAAAGTATAATAGAAAAAGGAGACGAACTGGTTTCGCGTTTTAGTTTTGGTAACTTAAAAAGCATAATGGAGAGCGAATGGCCAAAAGAAAATTAAATTACAAGGAGACTCTTGAAGAGCTTGAACTGATTGCTCAGAGAATTAAAAATGAGGAAATTCCTATTGAAGAACTTCCCGATGTAATTCAGCGGGCAAAATCGCTGGTTCAGATTTGTAGCGATATGTTGCGGAATGCAGAAAATAGCTTAAAAGACGCGGAATTGTGAGTATCAAGGTTTGCCGATCCTCTTTAATACCAGTTTTAGATCATCGAATATATTGCGGTCTCTCATTGCAGACCAGCTCAATAGGATTCCAGGTATGGACATAATTACACACGGCATCCAGGCACCCCAAAACGCCTCAATCCGCAAGCCTTCTGTAAGTCTTTTGAAAAAGGTGTTTAACAAAATGTAGGAAACAAAAACCAAAATGCATAAAATCAAAGGATAGCCGTAGCCTCCTTTCCTGACAATGGCACCAAGAGGTGCGCCTATAAAGATAAATAGCAAGCATATAAAGGCTAAAGCAAACTTTATCCAAAGGTCATATTCGATTTTCGCCTTTTGCTTTTTATAATGTTTTTTCTCTGTAAATTTTGAACTGATCTTTCCTTCTTCAAGATCTATGCTGCGTACAACTGCATTGCTTAAAATTTCATAATATTGTTTATTCCTTGTGTGGCCCACATTAAAAAGGCTGTCAAGCATCTTTGTGTCAATACGGGAATAGTATTGCTTAGCGATTAGACTTTTTCCTTCCAGGGTATCTGCAGAACCAATTGTATCAAGTGATTTTCCAATATTGGAATAGAAATAGGGTCCATTCCTGTTCATTAACGCATTAAAACTATCGATTTCATTCAGCAATTGAGGAGTATTTTTCATTTTTCTATCACTTTTGAAGAGATCTTCATCTGTTCTGTCCAGCTCAAACTCACCTAAATCAAATACTTTGATCAGGCTTTTAAAGTGAATTTTGATAAACGGATAATTGCTGAGGTTTCGTTCAGATCTGCCTGGGTCTTGATAGACATAGCCATCCTGCAAGTCCATCACCAAATATCGTTGCTCCGGCGTTACATACATCTTACCATTTTTAGCGGAAATGGTTGTTTGCTCCTTTGTTGTTTCTGCTTTGCTGTGGTCATAAATCAATATATCTTTTATATCTTTTCCATTTCCCGCTTTTTCGCCAATTCGAATAGTATAGCCGTAAAAATCATTGTTAAATGCAGCTGCTTCCAGTGCTAAAGTGGGCTTTTGCCTTTTAAGATCGTGCAGACGACTGATATATTTAAGGTTTGATATAGGAATTATATACTCTGAACAAATGAATGAAAAAAACACAATGGAAATAGATAGAAGAATTAAAGGACGCATGATGCGGAAGAGAGAGATACCGGCTGATTTCATGCTTGACAATTCGTAGCGCTCTCCTAAATTGCCAAACAGAAAAACTCCTGCTAAAAGCACCCCAATGGGCAGCGCCAAAGGAACTAAAGAAAAACCCAGATAAAAGAGAAATTCTAAAATAATTGCAATTCCAGCGCCCTTGCCTAAAATATCATCGACATAGAGCCAGAATACTTGCATTATTAAAACGAATAATGCCATAAAAAAAGAAAGTATAAAAGGTGGGAAAAAGCCTTTTATGAGCATCAGGTCCAATCTTTTTAAAGGAATGTTCATGTTCTAGCTATACTTTACGATGCTACTTTTATTGGTGCTGATTAATTTTAATTATTCGTGTATTTGATAAAATAATCGATATTCAGCAATTGAAGTTTATGAATCAATTTAGAAATATCTGAGGGCTTGCGCAATGTGTCCACTACAACAGAATAGTATTCCGATTCATGAAAGGTATACATAAATGCATTATGAAATCCCATTTTCAATAATTTCTCTTGCTGTTTTTGAGCATTTTTCGGTACAAGAAAACTGCCTGCCACTATATAAGTGAGGGCTTTGAGGGTATCCTGAAGGTGCAAGGGTGATTGTGCTTGATCTAAATAAGATGAAACGAGCTGTTTTTGTTGTGTTGGATGGCAGATTTCGCGGTTTGCAGTTATGTCTTTTCCGAAGCAGGAAAGATTTACATTGCAGATATGAAGAAACAGGATCAAGCAAATCGACATGGCATGTCTAAATAAGAAAAGCAAAACTATGTTGAATATTTAAAATTATGCGTTATTTGGCTTAAAATTAGTTCAGTATATGCGGATCATATTTATGGGAACCCCTGATTTCGCTATTCCTTCTCTTGAAATCATACATGCAAATCATTTATTGGTGGCTGTTATAACAGCACCTGATAAACCAGCAGGCCGGGGTCATAAGCTGATGAAGTCGCCTGTAAAACTTTGGGCTTTGGAACATCAAATACCATTGATGCAACCAAAAAATTTAAAATCCAGGAAGTTTTTAAAAGAGATAGAGGCTTTAAAACCCGATTTGTTTGTAGTTGTTGCATTTCGTATGCTACCATTCGAGTTGTTGAGTCTTCCTCCAAAAGGATCCGTTAATGTGCATGCAAGTTTGTTGCCAAAATTTCGGGGAGCTGCTCCAATACAAAGAGCAATCATGGCTGGAGAAACGACGACGGGAGTTACCGTTTTTAAACTGGAGTCTCATATCGATACTGGTCAAGTTGCAGCTCAGAAATCTATACCCATT
>CAZDQG010000002.1:0-27834 GCA_964507535.1 uncultured Saprospiraceae bacterium | reverse complement strand
CCCTGCGCTTGGTTTGAATATAGAAATTTTATATTTAAAATATGCGAAGCAAGATGTATTGAAGTTGAACATGAACAGGAGGTAGGAACATTATTTGTAAAAGAGAATTCTTTGTACCTGGCATGTAAGAAGGGATGTATTGATGTCAGATCTATTCAGGAAGAAGGGAAAAGAGTCCTTTGTGCTGCCGATTTCATAAATGGCGCCAGGGGCAGAGGATTCATTTAGTCAGGCACAGCATCAATCAATTGTTTTGTGTACTCATCAACGGGATGATTTAGTAATGTGGTACTTTCATTAGATTCTACAATCTCGCCATCTTTTAAAACGATAATATGATCTGAAATAAAGTGAACCACATTTAGATCGTGGGATATAAATAAATAACTTAGCTGGAACTGGTCTCTCAGTTGTTTCAGCAGATTGAGAATCTGGGCCTGCACGCTTACATCAAGTGCGGATACAGCTTCATCAAATATAATTAATTTAGGATTTAAAGAAAGTGCCCTGGCAATACAAATACGTTGTCTTTGTCCACCTGAAAACTGATGGGGATATCGGTTGAAATGTTCTGCTTTAAGTCCTACCGATTCCAGTAAATAAAGGGTTCTTGCATTTCTCTGCTTGTCAGTTTCATATAAATTGTGAATTTGCATGGGCTCCATAATTGCATGACCAATTCTTTGTTTTGGATTTAGAGAGCTGTAGGGATCCTGAAATACCATTTGAATTTCTTTTCGCATTTGTTTTAGCTCACTGGTACGTAAAATTTGCAGATCGGTACCTTTATAGAAAATGTTTCCTTCCTGGGATTGAACCAGTTTAACGATAGATTTTCCAATTGAACTTTTACCTGATCCGGATTCTCCAACAAGTCCGACTATTTCTCCCTCCCGAATTTTTAAATTGACGCGTTTTACGGCATCAAATGATCCCTTTTTTCCAAATATATCCTGGGAGCGGACGGTATAGCGAACTGTTAAATCTTTGCATTCCAAGAGGACTTTACTGGTTTCAAAAAGTAAACTCTGCTGATCTAATTCTTCTTTTTTATAAAACTCAAATTTGGAAATATGTTCCTTATCCTCTTTATTGAAATCGGACACTGTAAGTAGTCTTTTTACTTTTTCCCTTAATGGTGGTCGGCAATGAAGAAGTCCTTTGGTGTAGTTTGCTACAGGTGCGGTGAATATGGTGTGGACTGGTGCTTTTTCAATTATTTCACCGGATTGCATTACGGCGATATCGTCGCACAATTCTCTGACCAGTCCTAAATCATGGCTGATAAACAAGATCGAACAGTCGGTTTCCAGCTGAATTTGTTTAAATAAGCGCAGTATATGCTTTTGCAAACTTACATCGAGCGCTGTAGTGGGTTCATCGGCAATTATCAGTCGGGGCTTGTTTATTATTGCTTGTGCAATTAATACACGTTGCATTTGGCCCCCGGAAAGCTCAAATGGGTATGCGTTATAAATTCTTTCCGGATTGGTGAGTCCAACTTTCAATAAAGTTTCAAGTACACGTTCTTTGATTTCATTTTGCTTTAACCGGGCATGTGCTTTTATAACCTCCGAAACCTGAAATCCACAGGTAAGGACAGGATTTAAAGCTGATAGCGCCTCCTGAAAAACCATTGAGATGCTTTTTCCCCGAATTTTCCGGATATCAGTTTCTGATAATTTTAATAGATCCAGTTTGGAGCCATGTTCATGCCACAGAATTTCACCACTGTGAATTACAGCTTGGCTTCCCAGTAATTTTAATACACTGAATCCAGTTAATGTTTTGCCAGATCCGCTCTCCCCTACTACCCCTACGATTCTTTTTTCAGGTATTTCAAGATGAATGCCTTTCAAAACCAGGGATTGCTCATGAGGTCTAAAACCAATTTTTAAATCCTTTATTTCCAACAAATTCACAATGCAAATTAAAAAATATTTCGATTTCTCTATTCAGATAATTTGATATAAATTTAAACTTGCTAAAATCTTACATTATAACTCTATGAAGAAATTTCTTAAACCCATTATTGTCCTTTTAATATCCATAATTGCTTTTCTGTGTATAACACCTATTGTTTTAAAACCCAAACTTATTCAGCTTGTTAAGGACTATGGATCAAAAAGGATTCATGGAAAACTTGACTTTACTGATCTGGATATTTCATTTATCCGAAGATTTCCGCAAGCCAGTTTGAAAATTTCCAATATTCTGATTCAAACGTATCAGGCTTCTGATACATCCGATTTTTTAGCCATTCATAATCTTGAACTAAGAGTAAACGTGTCCAATTTGTTATTTAATTCTGAAAATCTGATAATTAATGGCTTATATGTTGACAGGCCCAACCTGCAAGTAATTCAGTATGATTCCTTGCATAGCAATTATTCCGGATTGATTCAAACTGATTCAACATCAACTGATCAGAAGTCAGTTTCTTTATCAATAAAATCCTATTCTATTTCAGATGGGCAATTTGAATATTATGATTATCATAATGACCGGAGTCTGATTATCAGCGGTTTGAACCATTCAGGTGCTTTTGAAAACAATGGAAATATTACCATCAGCGATTCAAAAACTGCAATTAATAGTTTGGATTATATCGAATCCGGTCTGGCATTTTTTAAAAATGTGCAGCTGAGCAGTTCGATTCAACTTGAAGCCGACAATAACATTGGTAAGTATGTATTTAGAAGCGCATATATTACCTTAAATAAAGTTACGGTAAACCTCGATGGTTACATTCGTTTTCAAGGAGACAGTACGGAGTTGGGTTTGAATGTTCAATGTCCTAAAACTGATTTTAAAGACTTTTTTTCAATCATCCCAAATGCTTTTACCAAGGACTACAAGGATGTATTATCAAAGGGTTTCTTTACTTTACACGCAACAAGCAGTGGTTGGTACCATAAGCTTGCAAAATTATACCCTTCCTGGGATTGTAATTTGCACGTTACTGATGGTGAGATTAAATACCCTGGAAAAGCATTGGCTTTATCCAATGTGCATTTCAATTTGCATACGAAAAATACAAACTCAGATGGATCTGGAGCATTTGTTCATTTAGATACTTTAAATTTAGCTATTGGTGAGAATTACCTTCGCGGTCATCTTTTTTACAATGATTTTCTTTCAGCACCTAGTTACAAAGGTCTACTTGCTGGTGATTTTAATTTTAAAGACTTGTCTAAATTTTATCCTCTTGAAGGAAGTACCCAATTGTCCGGCTCAGCTGATGCCAGATTAAATTTTTCATTTTCGGAAGCTGATGCCTTGAATAAAAATTATTCAAATATTCTTTTTGATGCTGTAGTGCATGCTCAGGATATCATTTATGCGGATGCTGCTTCATTGCCTGTGCAGGTATCCGAACTGGACTTTTCTGCAAACCCAAAATTGTTTTCCATACAACGGTGTGATGTAGCAATTGGCGACAGCAAATTTGATGTATCGGGGAATGTTCCGGATTTTTTAACTTCCATTACCAGTTCTAGTCTTTTAAAATGTAATCTGGATATGAATGCCTCATTGATTGAGCTTAATCAATTGATGTCGCAGTCGGGTAATGGTAAAACGGACAGTTCAAAAATAAAGCCGGGTTCACCTCCCGCAATAATAAATAGGCTTGATTTAAAGATTAAGGGGAAGGCAAAAAAGTGTGTGTATGAAGATTACAGCATTGAGGATATTTCAGCACTTTGTAGTTTTGGCGATGGATCTTTTAAAATTCAATCTGCGGATTTACTTATCAATCAAAACAGGATTCATGCTGATGGACAATTTGATAATATCGTCGATTTTGTCTATAAGGATAAGACTCTAATCGGAACTTTGAACTGCAATGCACCAATCTTTGATGTAGAGACCTTTTTTAATACGAAGAGTAACACGAACCTATCAAAAGAAAAAACGGATGAATACATGGTATTTCCATCAAACATGAATTTGGATATCCGGGTAAATGCTGCAAAAGTAAATTATAAACCATTGGTATTGAATCAGGTAAATGGATTATTGCATCTTGAAAATCAAGTTCTCGAATTTCATGAAGCAGAAGCAACAGTTTCCGGAGGGAAAATGAGTCTAAATGGAGTATTGCGTACCAAAGAAAGCGCGAATCCTGAATTTGACATGAAATATGAGATTAAAAGCATGCAGTTCAGAAAGGCATTTCAAGATTTTTTGACCATTTCTAAAATTGCACCTCTATTTAACTATATAGAAGGTTACTTCGATGGTAGTATGATTTTAAAAGGTGAATTGGGAAAAGATTTATCTCCGGTTTACGATAAATTAAATATAGAAGGCTTAATAGAAACGATTGATGGTACTATTAAAAATTTCAAACCTCTGGTTGATGTTTCTCAAAAGCTTAAACTTGACTACTTTAAATCGCTGAATATTAAAAATACAAAAAATTGGTTTACTCTTCAAAATGGAACAGTGCAAATACAAGATTTTAAAAGGAAAATAGATGATATTTCCCTTGATGTGCAGGGAAGTCATAAAATTTCCGGACCAATGGATTATTCGATTCTTGTAGTACTGCCTCAATCCAAAATATCAAAATATACCAAGGGAATTGGTTTAGATGAAGGCCTTAATCATTTTAATTCATTATTGAAAAAAGCTGGAATTGAGAAAGAGCTATCCAAAAATTTAAACATGCTGGTAAAACTAAAGGGAAGCATTGCCAATCCAGATATCAGCATCAAGCTTGTTCCTGATTTAAAGGATGGAGGTATTGGTCAAGGAACAGACATTGGAGGATCGGGAATACAAGATCAGGCTAAAGATGCTGCAGGCAAGGCTGTAGAATCTGTTATGGAAAAAGCCAAGTCGGAAGTTTCTAATAAGGCGCAAGCATTGGAAGATAGCTTGCACAAGATGGCTACTAAAAATGTGGAAAAGGTGGAATCTGCAGCCAAGGATATTATTGAGAAAGAAGTTATTCAAAAAGTAGATTCAAATTTGGGGAAGGTTCTTAAAGAACCTCTGGATTCCATTTCGGACAAGCTTCTAAAAGGCTCTGGCAAAAAGCAATTGGATAGTTTAAAAAACAAGATTAAGGGATGGAATCCATTTAAAAAATAAGGCCTGCGTAAAGCAAGCCTTCATGTATTTTATGTAAAATGGTATTTCGAAAACTACTCCTTATTGAATTTGCACCTTAAGAATGTTTGCAGCTATTTCGGAGCCTATTTGATAGCCGACATCAATACTTGTCCGAAATTGGACTGCTCCATATAAGTCTGAATACGAAGCCTCTTTAGCCATGTCTTCAAAAGAATCAAAGTATTTTCTATTTTCCCGGAGGTCTGTTCTTGAACTTTGTGTATAATCCATAAATGAAAAACGATAGCCAAATGTTTCGCTGAAAATCCGGGAACTTGCGCTATATAGAACGGCCTTTTCAGATACAAATTCAGGCGCCGGAATGCTTGATATATATGGAATGTAGTACCTGTCTATATGAAACTTAATATATGATGAAGGTCGCAGCAACAAATTATCATACTTAATCTTCCATGCGATGATATAGGCATCATAATGTGCTAAAGCCAGGCGAAGAAACAGGGAACAGGCCTTGTCTAAACTTACTTTGTTTTCCTTTACAAGTTGGATCATTAAAAGCATATTATGACAAACCGGGGAGCCGTGCTTGTCATTTGTTGAATTCCAATACTCGAGGATATTTCTCTGATGCGTATCTAAGTTTGACGAGAGATTGTATACCTCCACCGCTTCTGCATACATTATTGAATTCTTATCAGCAGAATATTTTAATACATTTGGAACATTAGCCAAATATAAATTGTCACTTACACAAACTCTGTTGTTGCCCCAATATGGCATCAATGGTTTTGCAAAATAATCTGGTGAAGTTGGAATCCAATTGCCTTCCTTTTGCGGTATTACAAACTCAGGATAATCCTGCAGATACGCGTCAGAAAGACCATCTGTTTTTGAGAATTCAACCATTTTCCAGCCTATGTTATTTCCGAGATCCTTTGAATTTTGAATGATTTCAGGGTCTAATTCAACGGACTCCTTTTGTACGTATGCATCGCGCAATGCTTTAATCCTGTTAAGATTTTCTGACCCCGCAGCTTTGTACATTTCGTTTGCGACCTGATACATTGCATAACTTGTAACAATAAACCAATTGTAAGATTTAGATGGATCCGGTTGAGGCAATGTTGTATTAAATCCATTTAAATGGACTTGTAAGGTCTGAAAGGATTGCAGCCCCGGGAGTAAAGACTCGTACAAGGTTAATGCAATGTAGTACATGGATCGGCTCGCAATAGGATCGTTGAAGCCATTGCATTTCGTTGTCAGATCGAGGGAGAGATCTACCCAGTCGGTCATAATGGTTGCCGATCTCTGGTTGATAAAATTGTTGGAAACGGGTGTTGTTGGTTCTTTTGAACAAGAAACAATCATGAATAGGCTCGTTAACAATAGTAAACGCCCTAAAGTGTTACTAGAATAGGTCATACTCAAAGGTTTAAAATAATAAAGCGCAGAAGTACTGCTTCATGCAAATATATTATAAATAATTATAATATGTAAGCATTTGATTAAAAATCCTTAATAACAATCCTCTGAGTTGGCTTTCGTTTATATTTTATTCTTTGATAGTCAGTAGTTTATCCATTATTTCTCCCAGTTGTTCTGCAGCAATCTTTTTTGTTAATATTTTTTTATTGTGATCCAAAATATAGATTTGAGGGGTTGTTTTGAGATCATATATAAGTTTAAAACGCGAACTATGGCTTGGGTCATATAGGTTTATCCATGAAGGCATGGACAATTTATCTACCGCTTCCCAGCATGCTTTTTTCGACTCAGTTCCTATTTGCGAACAGACAGCTACTACTTCAACCCCTTTATCCTTGTATTTATTATAAAACTCTACAATAGAGGGCATTGCCTTTTTACAATGACCACAATCGGGTGCCCAGAATATTAATACCGTAAATGGACTTTTGATGTCATGTAGCTTAAGGGGAACGGAATCCTTTGTAAACAATTGAATGTCAGGTGCAATTCTGTCAATCAGCAAGGGTTTCAATGATTTTGCATCTTTCACCATTTTTGCCAGGTTCTCCTGATCTATCCATGGAGCTTTACCTTTCGCATAGTAGTTTTCGACCAAATGTACATACACAGCATCCATCCCAACATATTTACTACTTGCGTACATGTTTAAGGAATGTGACAGTAAAAATTTATAATTTTCTGATTGAGGACTCATTTTGCCAAATAAATAATCAAGGGCTTCTGCTATTGAATCCGGGTGCTGTATGGTCAATTTTTGGAGGTACCGATCTATCTTTTGTGTGAATAAAGGTAATCTTACAGCCCGGTCATCCGTAAAATCTGCATAATCGAAATAATGGCTTTTATAATAATCAAATATGTACTGGTTTTTTTTGTCTGCTTCAATATCAGGAAAATCTGGTATTTGTACATCCCTACTCCAGTTAATCAAAAGGCTTAAAATGGATTTAGGATTTAAACGTATCATTTGGTCTTGCTTACTCTTGACTTCAGAATCAATTTTAGAGATTTGGCTTTTATATTGGGCAGACTTTAGGCTATCTTTTTCAGTGTTTAAAAGGTGATTCAAGGAATCAGTTATAATCCTTCGTGCAGACAAATAATCGACATAAGCATTAAATTCAGAATTCAATTTGGAGTCCTTAAATTTTAAATGCTCATTCAAGGCGGTAAAATCTGTTTCGATACTGAATTTTTGATGGTCCTTATCTACAAGAATTTGAAAGAAATCATGATCTGGTTTGGTTACAATCAGATACATGCCAGGTTCCAATAAGCTATCCTTCTGAAAAATATATTCACCTTTTGATCGGAAAGCGGTGTCTCGTATATACTGTTTGTCTCCGTAGTGATATCCTAGTAAAAGGGTGTCATTTGTGTATCCGTTAATTTGAACTTTAATTTTATAGGACTGGCCTGACAAGGAACTTGCATGAAAACAAACCGAAGCGATGAGAACCAGAAGGGCGTTGGAAAGGGATCGTGTTATTAAACTCATAATAATATAGCAAATATATAATATATGGGAAATTGCACCCATAACGAGCTTGATTCTAACAAAAATTTAACCCATATGGTTTATTTTTTATAAGTCAGATATATCCGTTGTAGTTCCAGTCCTATGGCATCATCGCTAAATAGATTTTTCGCATCCATTGCGATTAGTTGCCCGTTAAAGGAAGTTTGAAGTGTTGACCAGTTTAACAGGAGTTCCGCAAGCTTCAAGGTATCTTTGACAGGAGTCAACCTGCCATTTGTCGAGGAAATGATTTCCGGAATTCCACCTACTGGTGTACTTATTACGGGCGTTCCGCAGCAGAGGGCCTCGGCAATCACACAAGGCATGTTTTCCTTGTTACTGAAGAGGACGAGTACATCTGCAGCTTGATATTGCTGTACGAGATCCTGGCCCGATAATTTGCCATAATAGGATGTGATATCCGCCAAACCTAAGTCTTCTATCATCGCCAGGATCTTTTCTAAGTCACGTCCATAACCTACGAGATGAAAATGGCATTGGAGGCCCTTATTGCATGCCAGAGCTAAGGCCTCGAGGATTCCTGTAAGGTTTTTATGATCGTCTTTAAATTCTGAAACATGCAATATCTGTAATGTAGCAGCAGGAGATTTTGTTCGGAAGGTAAATGACGTGCAGTTCACATTATTATAGACCTGGTAGGTATGAGCATTCTGAAGACCAAATCGTTTCATTCCACGTTCAAGATCCTTAGAAACCGTAATCAATGCTGCTGCTTTTGATACTACTCTTTTTTTTAACCAGTATAATAGACTCCATGAATTTGGTTTTGAATTTGAGGTAAAAATCGTATTGTGTTCAGTGATAACATAGGGAATGCCTTTAAAGATGTAAATCATCCACGCACAAAATGCAGTTCTGTTCAAAATATGCGCATGAATAAGCAGGGGTCTTCCATGCTTTTTTTGAATTTGTTTATAGAATTTAATGAACAGAAATATATACAATAAGGCTTTTGACAGTTTATCTAATGCTGGTATACTGCAGATTTTTGAAGCATAATATATTTTGATCTCCTCGATTCCAGCTGCGTCGGAATGTATCTCATGGTAATATTTTCCTTCCGGGACAGAATCTGAAATTTTAAAAAAGAGTACCCGGCTTTTAAAATAAGGGTTGGTGGATTGGATATGTCTTTGTACAAAAATTCCTTCTAAATCGTCGTGTTGATTGGGATACCACTTTGGAAGATGCAAAATATAGCCCTCTCTCATGAGGAAGTCCGGGCTTTATTTTGTGAATTGGAAAGTAAATAAAGGACAGCCATTCTGATAGCAACACCATTTTCTACCTGGTCCAAAATTATAGAGTACGGAGAATCCGCGGCATCGGTATTTAACTCTACTCCCCTATTTATTGGGCCGGGATGCATAAGAATCAGTTTCTTTCCATTCCGATCCAGTTTTTCCTTGTTAATGCCAAAGTACTGTGCATATTCTCTTACGGAAGGAAAATATTGTTGTTCCATTCTTTCTGTTTGGATGCGCAGAACATTAATTACATCACACCAGGACAACACCTTTTCAAGTTTGTATTCTGTTTCGACCCCAAGGCTGCTTACATATTTTGGGATCAATGTAGGAGGTCCGCATACTTTAATTTGTGCACCCAGTTTCTTTAAGCATAAAATATTACTAAGGGCAACACGGCTGTGCAGGACATCTCCTACAAGGGCAACTTTGATACCTTTGATTTTCCCACATGCCTCCTGAATGGAATATGCATCCAGCAGCGCTTGCGTGGGATGTTCGTGGGTTCCATCACCGGCATTTACAATTTGTGCATGTACTTTTTCTGATAAAAACCGGGCAGCTCCAACGGAAGGATGTCTAAGGACAATCATATCAACCTTCATGGCTAAGATATTCTGAACGGTATCCAGCAGGGTTTCACCTTTCGATACAGAGGAAGATCCGGAAGAAAAATTAATTACATCAGCAGACAGCCGTTTTTCAGCCAATTCAAAAGACATTCTTGTCCTGGTTGAATTTTCGAAAAAAAGATTTGCAATAGTTACATCTCTCAAAGAAGGGACTTTCTTGATAGGACGTTGTAGAACTTCCTTAAATTGCTTTCCATAGTCAAGAATCAATTCAATGTCACGAATGTTTAATTCCTTAATTCCTACGAGATGTTTAACACTTAAACTTGGTTCTGCCATTTTTTATAACTTATTTCTATCAGCTTCGTAAAAAAGTACACGGTCTGCACCATCTTCTTCTTTCCAATCAACTTTCACATAAGATTCATCCAATGCATCCACAGTTGTTCCATAATAATCTGCTTGAATTGGCAATTGCCTGTTAAGGCGTCTGTCAATTAAAACCAGCAATTCCACGCTTCTTGGCCTCCCGTAATTCTGTAATTCTAAAAGAGCAGCTTGTATTGTACGGCCAGTATATAATACATCGTCAATTAAAATCACCTTCTTATCTTCGACTAAAAAGTCCATTTCATTAGGATAAGCATTTTTAATTTTTTGACTTGTCCTAAAATCATCACGTGAAAAGGTGATATCCAGTTTGCCAAGCTTGATTTGAAATTTCTTATTTATGTGTTTTAAGCGGGATACGATACGCTCTGCCAGAAGCACCCCTTTGTGTTGTATTCCGACAATGCAGGTGTCTTCGAAGTTTCCATGATGCTCAATAAGTTGAAAACACATGCGGTCTATGGCTATTTGCATGTGTTTATCAGACCATAATATTATGAATTTATTTTGCATACTTATTGTTTCTTATTCTGCACTTTTTGCCATGCATCCTTTAATTCAACGGTTCTGTTAAATATCAATTGGGTGTCATTAGAATCTGTATCGAGAGCAAAGTACCCATTGCGAATAAACTGATAGGGTTCTCCAATGCGTGCATCCTTCATACAAGGCTCCAGTTTTGCATCTGCAATAATTTCCAGTGAATTAGCATTGAGGAATTTTTTAAAATCTTCATCCTGTCGATTCGGATCACTGACCGAAAACAGTCTATCGTACAGCCTAACCTCGGCAGTTACCGCACTGGACTCTTCGACCCAATGTATGGTTGATTTGACTTTCATTCCAGATTTGTCCTGACCGCTTTTTGATTCTTCAAAGTACGAGCAATGAAGTTCCTTAACATGGCCTTCAGAGTCTTTTATAACTTGATCGCATTGGATAATATATGCACCTTTTAGCCGGACTTTTCCACCTGGTACAAGGCGAAAGAATTGCTCTGGAGCCTGTTCCATAAAATCGCCACGTTCAATAAAGAGGTGTTTTCCAAATGGAACTTGTCTATGACCGGCGTTAGGATCTTCAGGGTTGTTCTCAATTTGAAGCATTTCAAATCCTTTCTCAAAATTTGTAAGAACTACCTTTAAAGGTCTTAAAATGCCCATTATTCGTTTTGCTTTTTTATTCAGATCTTCTCGTACGGCATGTTCTAATAAGGAAAGATCGATGACATTATCCCTTTTTGCCACACCAACCATGGTGGCAAAATTGCGGATAGATTCGGGAGTATAACCTTTACGTCTAAAAGCACTTAATGTGGGCATCCGGGGGTCGTCCCAACCCGTAACCAGGCCTTCTTTAACCAATTCAAGAAGTTTTCTTTTGGACATTACGGTATAACTTAAATTAAGCCTGGCGAACTCATATTGCCTTGAAGGAAATATGCCTAATTCCTGGATGAACCAATTGTATAGTGGTTTGTGGTTTTCAAATTCAAGTGTACAAATGGAGTGTGTGATGCCTTCAATAGAATCCGATTGCCCATGTGCAAAATCATACATTGGATAGATGCACCACGTTGTGCCCGTTCTGTGATGCGGACGATACAGAATACGATACAATATGGGATCTCTCATGTGCATGTTTGGAGAACTCATGTCTATTTTAGCGCGAAGTACTTTTGACCCTTCCTCAAATTCTCCTTTTCGCATTCGTTCAAAGAGATCTACATTCGTTTCTATGGTACGGTTGCGGTATGGACTTGGAATTCCGGGTTCTGTTGGTGATTTCTTCATTTCAGCAATTTCTTCTGAACTGGAATCATCGACATATGCTTTTCCTTTTTGAATTAACTGAAATGCAAACTGGTACAGTTGTTCAAAATAATCGGATGCGTAGTATTCACGGTCTTCCCAGTCAAACCCAAGCCACTTAATATCATTCTTAATAGATTCCACATATTCTACTTCTTCTGTGACAGGATTGGTGTCATCAAATCTAAGATTGGTCTTGCCATTATACTTGATGGCCAGTCCAAAATTTAAGCAAATGGATTTGGCATGACCAATATGAAGATAACCATTTGGTTCAGGCGGAAATCTTGTATGGACCCGGCCTCCATGTTTCCCAAGCCGGATGTCCTCTTCTATGATTTCTTCAATAAAATTCAATTGTTTATTCTGATTCTCCATAATTTCTTTTACATCCTTTCTGGCATTTCTATTCCAAGGCAGTTCATGCCATGTTCAATGACGTTTGCAATATTTTTACAGAGCAATAGCCGGAATTGTATTACTTGTTCGGTCTCTGCAGTTAGAATTCTATAATCGTGATAAAACTTGTGAAATTCTTTTGCCAAATTATACAGATAATTTGCCAGATGGCTGGGATCCAGTTGCTGAGCCGCGACGTGTATCACATCCGGGTAATTGTATAGCAGGCGAAGCAGTAATCTTTCTGATTTTCCTACATTTGGATTTTGGATTAAACTGCTGTCTGGTGTTGCTTTACGAAGTATGGATTGAATCCGGACATATGCATTCACAATATAAGGCCCTGTATGTCCTTGCATGTCGACGGATTCCTTTGGATCAAAAATCATCCGCTTTTTAGGGCTCACTTTTAGAATAAAATATTTGATAGCTGCCAAGCCAATCAATCTAAAAATACGTTTTTGTTCACCCGGAGGAAGTATGTTTATTTCTCCACGTTCTTCTGCTGTAGACTGGGCTTCTAAGATAACGTCTTTAATGAGGTCATCCGCATCGACTACATTGCCTTCCCTGGATTTCATTTTACCTTCAGGCAAATCTACCATACCATAGGATAGATGATGTAGCTGGTCAGCATAGGGTTCTCCCATTTTTCTTAAAGTTTCAAACAGCACTTTAAAATGGTAATCTTGTTCGTCAGCTACAACATAAATGTAACTGTCAGCACGATGCTTCTCATGTCGCATATGTGCCGTTCCAAGATCCTGTGTTATGTATAAACTGGTGCCGTCGCTGCGCATTAGAATTTTTTTATCAAGACCACAGTCTTCTAAATTTACCCAAACAGAACCATCTGGTTCCTGATAAAAAATATGCTTATCGATACCCGTTTTTATTAAATCTTTTCCCAGTAAATAGGTTTCGGATTCATAATAATAATGATCAAAGTGGACATTCAGTTCTTTAAATGTTTCTTCAAATCCTTGGTAGACCCAATGATTCATTTTACTCCAAAGTGCAATTGCATCAGGTTCGCCATTTTCCCATCGCAGGAGTAATTCACGAACTTCTTTGCCGATTGCGCTCCATGCATTGAAATAGTCGTTTTTATAGCGTGCAAAGAATGATTTTTCAGACTCATCATTTTTATGATTTTTATTATAAATCACTTTTGCGTCTTCACTGCTTTGCCATATGGAATATTCTTCCCGGAATTTTGTTTCAAATAACACATAATAATCGCCGACGAAATGATCTGGTTTTTGGCCTGTGCCTTCAGGTGTTTCACCATTTCCCCACGTTTTCCATGCATACATGCTTTTGCAAATGGCAATTCCGCGATCATTGATGACCTGGGTTGTTTCTACATCATTACCTGAAGCCCGTAAAATATTATACACAGACCAACCAAGTAAAATGTTGCGGATATGACCTAAATGCAGGGGTTTATTCGTGTTGGGACTACAATACTCCAGGAGGAATTTTTTCCTGGGCTTGTTGCGTTTAAGGTGATCTGATACGGAAAGATTAGCCCAATCTACATTTTTTTGTACCCAATACTTATTTGAAACAGAAAAGTTCAAAAATCCTTTAATGACCTGAAATGAGGTGATATGTTGTTTCTCGATAAGGTATTCACCTGTTTTTTCGCCCAGTATTTGCGGGCTTATTCCAAGTTTTTTAGCCCATGGGAACAAAACAAACGTATAATCCTCTCCATGTTCCGCTGCGCAGGACTGCACTACGAATTGATCTTGCGGGCCTTTGTAATCAAATACCCTATCAAAGGTTTCTTTAAAAATAACTGAAAAGTGGTCCATTTCCTTTGCAAAATTAAGAAACTAAGGCTTAAAGAAGCTGAAAAAGGTTTGACCGTAATTTCTTGATTTCCAATATAAAGGGTGCAAGCTAAAGTCGTGTTCAGGATTGTGCTCCACTACACACAGTCCCGTAGGAAGTAAAAGTCCTTTATCAAAAATAGCATTTGGTATAAGATCTAGATTCTCAAGCTTATAGGGAGGCCCTGCGAAGATATAGTCAAATTGCAAGCCGGTCGAATTAATGAAAACCAGGTAGTCTGATTGAATAACTTGTACAAAATCCCTGATTTTGAATTCTTTAAGCGTTTTCTCAACAAATTGAATGCAAGGCTTGAATTTATCGACATAGGTTACATCCTTACATCCTCTGGAAATCAATTCATACGTATGCGCACCGGAGCCGCCGAAAAGATCAAGCGCTTTTAGCGTTTCAAAGTCAAGTGAATTTGCTAACATATTAAACAAACCTTCGCGGGCTATATCCGTAGTTGGCCGCGTAGGCCATTTGTCTGCAGGTGGATAAAATGTCCTGCCTTTAAGAATGCCACCTGAAATTCTCATTTACAGGGCATCTAATTTTAATGGAACATGAAACAAATGCCTTACGAACGTTTTTACTTTATTAACCAATCTTGAATCTTCCTCAACTTCTCCCATTATGTATAAAGGATGTTCGTCAATGTTCAAATTATTAAGTAGGAATGAATTTCGTATATGGTATAAAAATTCTTCAGCTGTTTGAAATGGCTTTACTTGTATAAAGACAAGGTCCGACAAATGAACCACAAAATAAAACATATGATTTAAGTAAACAAAAACAGCGACATAGGTATTTACTTTAGCTGAAATGCGGGAGTGTATGATTGGAAGAAATTCGACAATATGCTTTATTGAAGTGGACTGTACAGGAAATGGGGCATCTTTAGTATCGAATGTGAAAAGAATCGTGTAATTAAAAGTATCAATGGGATGTTCCAATAAATTATATCCTGGAGGAACATGCAAGAGATCGGTACTTGAATTTTCAGTTTTACTTTTTAAAACAAATGAGCTTGTAAAACTTATTACTTGATTATTGGTTTGTACAATATCTAAATTCAGATTGAGATGATCCACGATAATTGGTCTTGCTAAGGAGTTAAGCCTTGTCAAAAGTACTACATTTGTAAAAATATTTTGAATTTCATCTATGCATGTTACGATACTTGCTATTGAATCATCCTGTGACGATACTTCTGTTGCCATTTTGAGGGATGGGAAAATCCTTTCAAATGAGACAGCCAGTCAGTGGATTCATGTCAAATATGGAGGTGTTGTGCCTGAAGCCGCATCCCGCCTGCATGTTGAATCCATTATTCCACTTACGGAATCAGCCCTTTTAAAGGCCGGCATTTCCCTGACCGATCTTACTGCAATTGCCGTGACTCGGGGACCTGGCTTGTTGGGAGCTTTATTGGTCGGTATAACCCATGCAAAGGGTTTAAGTTTAAGCCTGGGAATACCATTGATTGAAGTGAATCATTTACATGCACACATCTTGTCGCTTTTTATAGATCATCAGCCGGTATTTCCAATGCTTTGCCTGACGGTAAGTGGCGGACATACCCAATTGCTTCAAATTGAAAATGCATTTGATATCGAACTTTTAGGTCAGACCAAGGACGATGCAGCGGGTGAAGCATTTGATAAATGTGGTAAGTTGCTCGGACTACCCTATCCTGCGGGTCCTCATATGGATCGTTTAGCACAACAAGGTAATCCACGGTTTTTCTTTCCTTGCGCTCAATTAGCAGACTATGATTTTAGCTATAGTGGGTTAAAAACATCTGTCCTTTACTTTTTAAGAGAAGAACTACGGAAAAACCCAAACTTCATTGAGGAAAATCTTGTGGACTTATGTGCCTCCATCCAATTAGCAATTTTAACTCCACTTTTTTCAAAAGTGCAGAAAGCTTCGAAAGATCGTAACATTTCTACAATAGGTATTGCGGGAGGCGTCTCCGCAAATTCAGGATTGCGTAAAGGACTGGCTCAACTTGCTGAAACTCACAATTGGCAGGTAATCACCCCAAAAATTAGTTACTGTACAGACAACGCTGCGATGATTGCTATGGTTGGATATGCCAAATATTTAAAAAGTGAGTACAGTGCTCTGGAAATGAATGCATTGGCCAGGTACCCAGTTACCTGAGTTCTACTATTGTTGTTCCGATTCCACCCTCTGAATCATCAGGATGATGCCAGGATTTGATGAATTTGTTTTTTTTAAGATAGTCATGAACAAGTTTGCGTAAGACTCCCGTTCCTTTTCCATGAACAATTTTAAATTCCGCAACTCCTGATACGAGCACCTGATCGAAAAACACTTCCAGGGACCTTGTAGCTTCAGATAAGACAACACCGCGTAAATCAACAGAAGTCATTGTATTGGAGGATTTTTCAACGAGATCATATCCTGTTTTTGGCTTTCTATAAAATTCATTTTTTACTTCCTCCTGGTAGATTTCATCCTTGGATAACCGGATCGTCATAAAGTCAGTAATTACCTCAATTTCATCTCCAATGATTTTATGTATAGTTCCTTTGATATTACTTTTATAAAGCACAACAGCGTCTCCTGGTTTAAATTCCTTTTCCTGTTTTTTTGGCCTTTTTAACTGATGATAAGTTTTATCCAGGCTTTGAATTTCCGTTTCAAGCTGAAGCATATTGGTTTTCATTTCATCTGCAAGTCTTCTTGCAGCAACAATGTCAAGTTTTGATTCAATCTCATTGATCATTTTATTGATATCGTGTTTTCTTTCAAGAACCTGTTGAAATTCCGCTTGCTTGATATCCAGTTTAAGTTTGACTCTCTTAAGTTCATGTTGCTTTTGAAGTGTTTCGTATGCTTTGATAAGCTTATTTAGAGAATGCATTTTTTCTTCAAGAGCTTCATTTTTTTTCGTCAGTTGGGATTTCTCAAGCTCTAACTTATTGACAAGGTTTTCAAAACTTACAAGACCAGTGTTTATTTTTTTCTTTGCTGAGGAAATTATGTCTGGCGGGAATCGCAGTTTTTTTGCCATATCGAATGCATACGAACTTCCAGGCTTTCCAAGTTCGAGTTCAAATTTTGGTTTCATATGCTCTTCGTCATATCGCATTGACGCATTTATAAGGCCTTTTTTCTTGTGGGCCATAACTTTTAAATTGCTGTAGTGCGTTGTAATGATTCCAAAGCTTTGTTGTTTAATTAAACTTTCGAGCACACTCTCTGCAATGGCACCTCCAATGGAAGGATCTGTACCACTGCCGAATTCATCGATAAGGAAAAGACTTTCCTTATTTGCCTTTTTTAGTAATACCTGCATAAACTTAAGCTTGGCGGAATACGTACTCAGATCATTATCTAAAGACTGGCCATCACCAATATCAATAAAAAGCGTATCGAATATATAGAATGCGGAATCCGGGCCCACAGGCAGTAAATATCCATTTTGAAGCATTACATGTAATATGCCAACGGTCTTTAGGGCAATTGATTTTCCTCCGGCATTTGGCCCGGATATTACTACAATGCGGTGGTCTATATCTGCTTGAATGTGCAACGGAACTATTGGATGTCCTGTTGATTCAAGCTTTAAATAGAGTAATGGATGGCGGCCCTGTTCGATCTTCATTACTGGATATTCCTGTATTCTGGGCTTAATGGCATGGAGTTTTAAGGCCAGGTTCGCTTTAGAAAGTAAAATGTCAAATTCAACCAAATATGCGAAGCTTGACTTGAGATCCTCGGAATAAGGTCTGCAGAATTCTGTAATCATAATCAGAATCCGGTGGATTTCCCGGCGCTCCTCAAATTCAAGCTCTGTAAGCTGATTGTTATATTCTATGCATACCTGGGGTTCAATAAATGCTGTTTTTCCACTATCCGACTCACCTGCAATTACTCCCGGAACTTTTCGCTTATACTCGGATTTTACGCGTAACACGTATTTCCCATTATGTACAGACTCTTCTCCTTCTGCCAGGATCGATATGTTTTTATACTTGTCGAGTTCTTTTTTGAATATCTTGTATAGATTAGATTTCTTTTCCTGGATTTGTTTTCTTATTAGGTTTAATTTTTCACTGGCGCTATCCTTAATTTCATAATCCGGTGTAAGAAGAGCAAGCAAAAATGTTCTAAGTTTTGACAGATTAGGAAACTTATCAAGATAAAATGAAAGGGATGATAATTGTAAATTTTTTGCCTGATTTTGAATAGTCTTGAAGTTATGTAAATTCTCAGTAAGAATGCGTATTTGTTTTATACAATCTAAAGAAAGACAATAATTTTCTATGTGTACATGCGCAATATGGGCTTGAAAATTCTCGAGAAATTGAATTCCAATATGCGTGTTTTTTAACAGCACACATATATCGTCCGATATGGAAAGTTCCTTCTCAACAGCCATGGTGCGGTTTTCATGAAATGTCTTGAGTATGATTTCTTTTGAATCATCCAGACATGCATAATTGGCAGTGAGTTCCAGAATTTTGACAAATTCGAGTTGTTCGTATATTTTCTTATGATGTTCAGTAAATCTCGACTTAAATTTTTCCATTTGTTCCCTTAATGGATTTGGAGGTCTTTTTCAATTCTTTATTAAAGTCCAGCAAGTTGTCAAATTCTTTTCGAATGCTTATCCCGGTTCCGATCTTGTGTTTTAATCCCTCAATGGACTCGTCCCCTTTATAGTATACTCGTAATTTTAAACCTTGTATAGGAGTGTTCCATTCAATAACAGTTTCAGGATAAAATATGGAATTACCTACCAGTTGGGAATTAGACTTGTAATTGCCTCCCAACGTTACGACCCATTGGTCATTCCATAACCGATGACGGAGACTAAAAACAATTTCGCTTTCATTTAAATTTGCACCACCCAGCGTTTTGTTTTGTATATCATAACCTATATTAAAATCAACTCCAGAAATAAAGTTCACATCATCAAAGGCATTGCTTAACAGATTTGTAACGAATAAGGAAAACTGGTTAGATAACATTTCACTCATCGTATTGATTGTTGTAGTGCCCAAATTGCTGATAAGGCCTCCTTCAAATGGAGTTGTCGTGTTAAGAAAAGTTCCCAATACAAGAAGCCCAAAAATCTGTTGATTTAGCTGATCCTGATTTTGTTTCAGATAGCGAATTTTATTGTCAACGTAGTTTTTAAGTTGGCCTGTTAACTGAGGGAGTTCGATATCAAATTCAATGTCAGGCTTTAGAAGAGATCCCCGAAGAAGCATTTTGACTTTTACTTCGGTACGCCTTTTTGCAATTTCGGTTAATCCAGGATCCTCTCCGACATATTCCTGTATTAAAAGATAAGGTGCAGCAAGCAGTCCTTCATATACGGCTTCAACATTAATATTTGCATTCAATGGATCCCCAGTCCAGTTTGCAACACCACCCCGGGTAAGAGTAAATGGTTTATTGACAAAATTATATAGTGTAAATAAATACTGCCCCTCTTCAATTTCGTAATCGCCGTAAATACTAAACAAACCGTTTCTCAGGGATTTAATTTGCAAATTACCCCTGCCTCTGCCCTTTAATATATCGCCGGTGATTTCATCAAAAATAATAGAGACTTCGGCATCTTCATTTAATTCCATTTGCATATTGAGGTTAAGCCCGGAAAGGCTTTGGGGTTCTGCTGCGATGGTGTCAGCAAGTACCAGGCTTCTATTCTTAAAACGAATGAATTTACTTTTGTCACTAACAACAGTTTGGCTCATTGGTATGTAAATCTTTGTGCCTTTGCTGGAAACTGCTGTTACGTTCATCTGCATTTGGTCAAAACTTCCTGTAAAACTGACATCTATTGCACCAATTCCTTTTCCATAATAGCTTGATTGCTTATTCTTCTTTGTGTCAAGTACGAGTGCATATTTTGATTTGACTCTGACGTCTGCACCCCAGTTTTTCATATTATGATGGTTTATACTCCCCGAAACAGTTATATCGTTATTTAATTTATCCTGTATGGTTATAGTATTAAATAAGATACTGTTTTTCTTCAATTGTATAGGTTGGTTTTTAATCAGTATGGGCACACCTAAGTAGTCGATAAATGTTGTAGCTTCGGAAATCTGTAAATCGCCTTCAAGGTTTAGCGCATGATGGTCTGAATAAAATCTTATTTTACCATTTCCTCCTCCAGTTGAATTTGAAATTGAACTCACAAAATTCTCTAGAAATGTAAATGGAAAATTCTTGATATCAAAATTGACATCAAAATCGAAAGGCTGGTAAGCATACTTTTTTGAACCGCTTGGAATATTTAAACCTCCATCACCGGTGAGCACAATGTCCTTGTATTTACTTAGGAGTTGCACCTTCCAGGGTAATTCAGGGTTTTCATTTTTTAACTGAAGAGATAAAGGCCCCAAATAACTTTTGTTAAACTTAAAATTGACAAATTTTAATCCAAGTTCTGTTCCGGTCAAGGTTTGGAGTGATGGTATGGTCAGTGTGGAGTTGAAAAGACCTTCAAAGTGAACGGTATTGCTTTTTAGTATTTCATTTACAAAAGCTATATTAAAACCGTCAGTCTGAAATACAATTCCCTTTTCGTCAAAATCCCTGACACTTAGAAAATGAACAGAATCTGTTAATTCTGTAAATCTTATTTGAAGTACTTGATTGGTTTTTTCAAAATAATTCGAAGGGTTAACAGTCCAGCGTTTATTATTTATATAAAGGTCTCTGGGGAGAATCTGATGCCTGAAGTAGTTCTTTCTATATTCCAGATTTGAAAATGCATTTAATAAAATAGTTGAATTATCTGCGCCAAAAAGTTGTATTTGTGTAGAACCCGAGGTGCCTCCAAGTGTTGCAATAAATTTGCCATTTCCGCAAATTGATTTATTGTTATTGATAATATTCGTAATAGTAGCCACAACATAGAATTGATCTGTGCTTCGGATGTTGACTCCAATTTTGCTAAGTATCAGGTTTCCGCTAAAAATATCAAATCTGTTTGTTTTTATTTCAAGTTTATCTAGTGAAGGGTCAAAATCAAAGTCACTATCCAAGCCGGAGATATTGAAAGGAATTCCTGTTAGATTTTTAAATTTTTCCCCGTCCTTTAGATTAATATTTCCTTTTATGCTAAAGGCAGCATGCTTTTGTGTCAATGTATCTGAAAGGACACTGGTTATGCCTGGATGCTTTCTTTCAAGGAAATAAAACAACTCATTTTTAATTTGCGGAAATTCAAAATTACCGGTTGCTTGAAGGTCTATAATGTCAGAGTTTACATGTAGCGTTCGGATATTTTCTTTATAATATTGGCTTATGTAGATATTATTTAATGTTGTGGTTTTGTTTGAATCTGTGATTATAAGATCAGACATATCCACAATGCCATTTATTTTGTTATTTTGATTTATAACAATATTGCCACTGAAACTTCCCTTTATCTGGTCAGGTGCTTTATTTAATTTGAATACGGACAGATTTAGTTTTTCAATTTCAGATTTTGCTTTAATATGGGTCTCATTATTTTCTTTTGTGAAATCACCGTTTAATTGCAGTATAATATTCGGATCATTAATGGACAGGTTTCCTGAAAAATTGTTTTTCGCCAATGATCCAGTGAATTCAGAGTTAGTTATGGAATAGGATTTTAAAGTAAAAGTGTTGATGGTTGCACTTAGTTTTGCACGAACTGTTTCAGCACGTAGTCCTCTTCCTTCAGAAACAAGTGCGTTCAAATCTACAATTCCAATGTCGTGATTTTGAATAAGCTTGCCCAGGTCAAAGCGACTCAGTTTTAAAGAACCTGAATAAGATGCGTCTGAAACATTTTTATCAAACGACATTTTGATATCTGAACTTATGGTCCCAAGTGCAGTTGAAAAACTACCAAAGGCCACGAAATTTCTTATAAATCCGTCAAAGCTTCCTTTAAAGTGGATTTCTCCAAGTTGATCCAATGCAACTGAATTATTGTCATTATTGAGCAGTGTGTTTAAAAATCCGGAACTGACTTTCAAATCCGATACTTTAAGATTAAATAGTTCTTTACCGCTTCTGCCAATATTTCTTGCCTGGCCTGTGGCAACAAGGTTAAGTTGCGAGCCAATACTTGCTGTACATGATGAAAGCTGGCAACTGCGTTTTGATCCTTTAAGTTCCAGGTTGATGCGAAGGGGTGTTTCAGGATGAATCCGGTCACGAAATGGAAGATTTACTCCTGGTACAAAGTACATTATTTCAGAAAGGCAGGTAATGCCTTTGGTTATGCTTATCCTGCCTGTAACATCATCGTGCAGAATAGATTCAAAAAGGGGCCCCCTAGACTTTAGTACACAACTTGCATCAATCTGAGATTTCGTCGTTTCACCTTTTATTCTACCAATGTACATTGAATTGTTGTCTAACCGGAAATTATTTAGTTGTAAATTTTTAACCGTAATGTCTGAATTCGTATTGGATTTAAAAGTTAAAAATTCAATTTGTTTAAGGTCTTCACTTGCAAAATTATAGGTGCTTGAAAAATTAATGTTTGTCAAGCTGTATTCACGATTAAAATCATTTCCGGTTGAATAGTAAGCAAACGATCCATTATTGCAATTAATAAATTTTATAAAGATCGAAGGATTTATTTTGCAGCTATCCTCAGAGTGCTTAGAATTATTGCTAGTAGCAATAGAGGCATTTTCTGACTTAGTGTTTTTATAAATTGAAACGTTAGGGTCATCTAAAAGAACAGTTCGCAACTGAAAATATTTTAAATTCTGCTGAATGCTGTCAATGCGCAAATAAATGCGTTTTCCGGAAAAGGCAATATTGTTTATTTTATCAACGAGCTTAAATCTTGGATGAGACAGTTCAACTTGCTTTAATACAAGTTTTAATGGCTTTCCATTTGCATTATTACTTGCAAACTTGGCCAGAAACATATCGAGATTTGAAGTGGAATCCCCTGGATATGTTTGAATGTTTAGGTATGTATTATCACAAAATACTTTATTCACAAACAGAGAACCGCTGATGAGCGTGTGAATACTTTGCATCAGGCCAATGGATATCTTTTCTGAATAGAGCAAAGTATCCTGATGATGGTCCTTTATAAATAAATCAGTGCTTAGCCCTGTAGCTAAGTCAAATGAAATATCGTTTATTGCGATTTCCTGTTCATATTTGGTATTTATGAAGTGAACTGCTTTTTGGCTAAGGTAGTTTTGTATAAAACTGGTCTTTACTAAAAGGATGAGGAATACCCAAACTAACAGCGATAAGTGAATAATCTTGTAGAGAAATACAAATAAACGGCGGAGGTATATCAGTATCCTCAGAACCAGTTTTATTTTTGAAGTATCGCTCACGAGAGAATTCTGTCTAATTTGATTGCAACAAGTTTAAAATCTTTAAGGCCTGACATGTTTCCCGGACATCATGCACACGTACAATTTGAGCGCCTTTTAAAACAGCGTACACCATAGCTGTAAGGCTACCACTTAATGCCTCATCTGAGGACGTCTGTAGGGTTTTCCAAATCATGGATTTACGTGATACACCGATTAATAAAGGTTTTTCAAGTATTTGAAACGATTCAAGACCTCTTAAAAGTTTATAATTATCACTTAATGATTTGCTAAATCCAAACCCAGGGTCAATAATCAGGTCGTAAAGCCCTAAATCGGTATATTTTTTAATCAATCCCTGGAAAAATAAAATAAGGTCGCGACAAACATCGGTATAGGTGGTATTGGAAGATTGCATCATGGTTGAAGGGAGTCCTTGCATATGCATCACTATCAATGTTTTATGATATTTTGCAACAATTTGAGGAAGCATGTGGTCATAGAGACCTCCTGAAATATCGTTTATAATATCTGCTCCTAAGTCCAGGGCTTTATGCGCCGTTGTAGAATGCACTGTGTCTATGGATAAGGCCAGTTCAGGAAAATTGCGTTTGATTTCTTTTAAAATTGGTAATAGCCTGTTTTGCTCTGTAATTTCATCGGGAATTTGAGCCCCAGGTCTGCTCGAAAATGCGCCAAGATCTAGAATATTCATCCCCTCTTCTATCATTTTTTCTACCCTTTGTAGACCTTCCAAAATTGTTAGAGCGATGCTAGGTTTATAGAAGCTGGAAGGATCCAGATTCAGTATCCCCATGACTTGTACTGATTTTGGGGTTGGAATTGGTGAATACATTCTACGCTCTTGAATGGACTTGTGTCTTATAAATGCATAAAGTTATAATACCTTTTTCACTTTACAAGCTACAAGAATTCAGCGGTATACTATTTATAAATTATACATTTACAGCCATTTACAACATTTGCAAGATTTTGCAAATAAGTGTACCTTTGCTTGATTTTATTTCATTCAAGCTTACACGGATATGGCCAATTATAGAATTCTCAGTTCATTGCTGAAATATGGAGCTTTCGCACTACTTATACTAGCGAATGGCTATATTTTAGAATACATCCTCCGTCTTGGACAAGAGGCAAATAGTAAAGAGGCCTGTCTCCCGGATTCCACTACTTCTAAAGCCACCAACCCAACAATGCACTTTGGTTTTGAACCAGATAATTTTGCGATATCCTGGACAAAAATGAATTCTGGGGAGACCATTGGTAAGCTTTTAGGAAAATACAGCATACCAAGTGAGAAAATTGATAAGATCGTCGCCAATGTTAGCCAAATTTTTTCTCCAACTAAGTTTAATACGGCCAATAAACTTGCTTTTGTTAGTACGAATCCCTGTGAGCATCCTGATTATTTCTGTTATGAAGTTAGTCCTTCACAATATTTGGTTTGTGAATTACGGGGAGATCATTGTGTTCGTCTCGTAGACCGTCAGGTAAGTCATAAAAGGGAAACTGCAGTAGGTTATATTGAATCCAATTTATGGAGTGCACTGGTAAGTCAGGATATTTCAATAAATCTTATCGACCAGATGGAGGATGCATTGGCTTCAGCAGTTGACTTTTTGCATGTTCAAAAAGGCAATACGTACAAGCTGATTTTTGATCGTATTTATGTCGATGGGGTAAAAACGGATCGTGGGGAACTTATAGCCGCATATTTTGATACCGGATTTGGAGATCATTATTCCATAAAATATACAGTAAATAGCAACGAAGGATATTATGATCTCAAGGGCGCTCCAATGAAAAGCCAATTTTTAAAGGCACCACTAAGGTTTTCAAGAATCAGCTCGGGTTTTACGATGAATCGCTTTCATCCGGTTTTGAAATACAGCCGCCCACATCTCGGTACAGATTATGCAGCACCGTATGGGACTCCCGTTATGGCTGTGGGTTCAGGGGTTGTGGAAGCGGCAGCCTATTCAGGTGGAAATGGAAATTTTGTTAAAATCAGACACGATAAAACCTATCAGACACAATATTTACACTTATCTAAATTTGCAAGTGGAATATTTAGAGGTGCACCGGTTAGCCAAGGTCAAATCATTGGATATGTAGGTTCTACAGGCCTGGCCACAGGACCTCACGTTTGCTTTCGTTTTTGGAAAGATGGACGTCAGGTTGACCACAGGCGCTTGCACTTTCCTTCTCCAGAACCTTTACCTGCTAATTTGTTACCCGACTTTTTTGAAAAAAGGGATCAATTGGTTAAAGAATTGGACGGTCTTGAATCTAAAACGGCTTATCAAAGATCTAAAGCTTCCTAATTTGATCTTTCAAGTTCCAGTGTAAAACCAAAGGTTGTTCCTGCTCCTTCTTTGCTTCGAACATGCAATGTCTGGTGATGTGCATCTGCAATATGTTTAACAATAGATAAGCCTAAACCTGATCCCCCTTGCTCTCGTGACCGGCTTTTATCCACGCGGTAAAATCGTTCAAATACGTGAGGAAGATGTTCTTCACTTATTCCAATTCCATTGTCACTAACTTCAATTAAAATTTTTTTATCTAATGTATAGATGGATATTTTAACAAATCCATTGTATTTGCCATATTTAATACCATTATGTACCAAATTGCTTAGAGCAATACGAATGTATTCTTTATCCGCATAAACCAAATGATCTTCATCGGCTCCAGCCTTAAACATCAATTTGATTTGTTTCTGGTCAGCAAGACTTTGATGGTCTTCAAGGACTTCATCTGCAAGCTCTTTAATGTTGAATTTTTCTGGTGCCAGAACTTTTTCCCCGGACTCCAGCTTGTATACGATAGAAAGGTCTTCGATGATTTCTTGTAACCTTGAAGCATTTTTTAATGCTTTGTTTAAAAATGACAGTGCAATTTGCTGGTCTGCCATTTCATCGTCTAGTACTGTTTGTATATAAGCCTGTATGTTAAATATAGGAGTTTTTAGTTCATGTGATACATTCCCAATGTACTCACGTCTGAAGGACTCCATTTCTTTTATATGAAGAATTTCCAGATTCTTCTTTTGTATCCAATTTATTGCATCTAATTCAGCATGTTCAAGGCTCTGTAAATCATGTGTGCGATAACTACTAACATCGGCATCTTGAAGCTTTGTGTCACTAATTAGTTTATAAATTAATTTGATCCTTCTGTAAATGAAATATTGAATTAAATATCTCACAAGGAAGTATATCAGAACTGGTACCAGTACAATTAGCAGAAATAGGAAAATGACAATATTGTATGTTTTAAGGTAAACAAAAATTAGTGCACTTAGGGCAAGTAAAATGCCCGCAGTAACAACTGCTATAATTCCAGCAAGCTTATCAGGACTTATATTTTTGAAAAGTTCAGGCTTCAAATTTGTAGCCCACTCCTTTAATGGTTTTAATATAGGAGTCATTTAATTTTTCTCTAAGTTTTCGAATGTGAACGTCAATTGTGCGATCGCCAACAATAATATCTTTACCCCATATTTTATCCAGAATTTCATCTCTTCGGAAAACCTTGCCTGGTTCAGATGCCAATAAATATAAAAGCAAAAATTCTTTCCTGGCAAATTCTGGTTTTGTATTTTTAAAAACTACTTCCATTTTTAAAGGATTGATTTGTAATTCTTCGAATGAAAGAATCTCATTATTTCCTTCATTGCCTAAGGGTTTTATTTTTCTTCGAATTACGGCTCGAATTCTACTCAATAAAACTTTTACAGCAACTGGTTTGGTTACAAAATCATCACCTCCATAATCCAGTGCTTTAATATGTGTATCCTCATCGCCCTTAGCTGTCAAAAAGAGAATGCTTACATTATCCATGGAACGGTTCTTGCGAATTTCCTGGCAGGTTTGAAGTCCGTCCATGATGGGCATCATAATGTCAAGTAATATCAAGTCTGGTTGGAATTGGGGGATTTTATCCAATGCAATTTTTCCATTTAAGGCAGTTTCAACAGTAAAGCCTTCCTTACCCAGATTATATGAGATAATTTCAAGTATATCCGGTTCATCATCTACCAATAGAATTTTGTATTTCATTCAATAATTTATTAAAAGTAGTCTTAATTAAGCTATCTTAAAAGAAGATTTGTAT
>CAZDQG010000001.1:5970-190764 GCA_964507535.1 uncultured Saprospiraceae bacterium | reverse complement strand
TCAATAATTTATTAAAAGTAGTCTTAATTAAGCTATCTTAAAAGAAGATTTGTATTAAGAAATTATTATGTTATTTAAACCGGTTATGTTCAGCTCTCGACTTCAAGGTCTCAAGCAATTTTTGATATTCAATCGTATGTTCCGAATAATACTTTTTCATCGTTTCAAATTGACCTTCTGTAAAGTTGTTTTCAGAAAGAAGATGTTCCAGATGAACTTCCAAGATACTATCTTTTATATTACTTGGTTGCTGACTGTAAAGTTCATTCAGATAGAAAAGATCGTATAATATGTTACTAAATATTTGAATTTCGATACTCGTCGGTGTGTTTTCCTTTGAATCTTTACATGCCGGAACGAGTATCAATTGCAGTAGTATGAAAAGGATATAAATTCGTTTCATAAAGATTTGGGAGTAGTTAAATGTAGAAGTTGTATATCCCTCAATGATATATCAGACCATTTATCAGATTGTACGGTACATGAAAGGATGGAACAGGTTGGCATGTGAGGAAGCATATTGGAACTAATATGGCTGCTAATTTCATCCAGCATGGGATTGTGTCCAAATACAAGAACCGATTCAATGTCCCTGTCAATAGGATTAAGGCATGTTATATAGTCGGATGGAGTTCCATGGTATAGCAATTCAACCGTACGGATTTGATTGCACTCTACTTTTAATTGATCTGCAAAGTATTCAGCGGTAGTAAAAGCACGAATAGCAGGGCTAGAAATCAATGCAACGCGTCCTAATGTAAAATGGGTAGATAGCCAAATTGCCATTTTGGGCGCATCTTTTAAACCTCTCTGGTTCAAAGGTCTTTCGAAATCAGGTAATGTTGGATCACTCCAGCTTGATTTTGCATGACGTATAAAGAATAACTGCTTCACAAAGGCTAAATATTTTACAAATTTAATAAATTTGTAGGTTGAAAGCGCCCCATCAATGATTCCGAAAAAGTATAACTTAAATTTTTCAAATTTTGAATATTTTATTTCTGAGGCCGATATGGCTTCATTTAAGCAGCGGATCGATGCTGGTGCAATTGTTAAGGCCAATCAAAGTTCCAAATATTCCTGGACATACGCTCTTAAAGAAGAAGGCTCATTGGTTGAGTGTGAGGTTCAATATAGCTCTGTTGGGTTAAAGAGTTATCATTGTGGGTGCGGATCCAAAGATGTTAAAAAACCCTGTTTACATGTCCTCATTTTAATGTTTTGGCATATCCGCAAAATAATACTCAGAAATCAAAGTCCATTTCAATCTTCAGACGCCTGGGAACTTGAGAATTTACAACAGCATGAACTGATTCACATCATTAAATTGTTAAGCAATACCAGCGAATCATCAAAAAATTGGGTTAGTTACATCAGTAATTTATTGCAAGTAAAAAACCCCTCTTTTGATACTGTTTTGGAAATGATTTCAAATAATACAAGTCACATTAAGAAATTATATAAAAACGAAGCTTCAGTTTTAAAATATCTTCTTATTTCAATGCGTGAAGTATACCATGTTGCACTGATGGCGTATCAGAATAATGAATCAGAAAAGGCAATTACTCTTTTGGCAGCAGGTTTACTATGTAATTATGAGTTTTCAAACTCCTTGCAAACTTTTAGCAAAAGTAAATTCAGTGCACAATCGCTTAAATTTCAATCTGCATTGGATGAAATTGTCCCGACTATTATAGCTCCTGTTTCCAGGCACAAAATCATGAAGATTTTATTTGAAGTATTGAAGAATCAAAACTATTCTGCCTTGCATTATGACGTAAATTTATTTCAATTGATGCATCGTTTGAATTTAAAGAAAAGCCAAAAGGAAGAATTACTAACAGAAATACTTCATCGCATAAAGGGTAAGCTAAGTGATGAATTGAAATTGCTGCATCTCGATTTATTGTATATGGTGGAGGCATCCTATTTTGTGTCACGTATACCCAAATTGGTGCATTCCCAAATTTTAGCACCCTATATTTTATCAAATTGGTTAAATACAAGAAAAGGCAGAGTGCAGTCAGTGCATGCTTTATTATTATATAAGGAGCTTTTTCCTCTCTTGACTAAAGAGGTTAAACAATTTTCTTTGCCTCATGTCTTGAAGTATTATGGAAATGTCATGAGTGGATCCCCGGATTTGTTTTTAATTGATATATATTATGAATTGCAATCAGTGTCTGCACTGGAAGTATTTGACCGCTTATATTCAATACGCAATTACGGCCCAGAGAATATACTTCGATATTTGAAATTAAAGCATCATGTGATCTCCTCAATATTCGCTGTACAGGCGGATATTTTTCTTTGCATAATGGATTGGGATAATTTATTGGATGTTTTGCTGAAATCTGACGATATCGATATAATTATGAGATATGATGAAAAACTACCAGAAAAGTTGAGATCCCAATTGAAAGGAATGTACCTTAACAAGCTAATAGATATTAAAAATAACTTTGTTGGCCAGGAATCCTCAAAAAGAGTACAGTTTATTTTGTCACATCTCAAAACTATACTGGATCCATCCGGATTCACAGAACTTAAGTCACAATTTACATTGCGCACACATTCTAAATCAGATAAAAACGTTTATAAATGAGGCTTTTAGGTTATTTCTTATTTGTTTTTATATTGATGATTTCCTGTTCAAAAAAAATCAATTATAAAGGTCCTTCGTTGCCGGGAAGCTTAAATATTTACGAAGTAACTACCCGTATTTACTCAGATAAAAATCAACTAAAAAAAATCAAATCGGATCTTAAAAGAATTCATAGCCTCTTCTTTAATGTTATCGCTTTACAGTCTCCGATGTCTTATGACATGTCTCAGAATTCCTTTAATCCAGGAAGTCCATTTGCTATAAACGACTTTATGAAAGTGGATCCGGCTGTCGGTACAGAGACAGACCTTCAGGAACTGGTTGATTCTTGCCATGCACTGGGTATCCAAATTATTCTTGAATTTAATTTTAACATAACAGGACCCAATCACAGCTGGCGCCTTCATCATCCGGAATTTTACAAATCAAATGAGAAAATTTTGAATAATCGGTATAATCCTGAATATATAGAGCTTAATTTAAATAAGGCTGAAACCAGTGACATAATTTTTGATGTCTTTGAAAAGACTTTAAGTGTTTATCGCTTTGACGGAGCAGTGATATATGATTTGGATAAAACGCCCGCTGACTTTCAAAAGCGTGTACTTTCTTACATAAAATCTAATCCAGAGAAATTATTTGTTCAACATAGCGCATCGGAATTTCAAGAACTGGGATATCATTTGAACATGATTCCTTTGTATGAATTATTCCGCAAGACATACAATGACAGTGTTTCAAAGGAGGATTACATAAGCTACTTGGAATCTGTGAAATCGCACAGCTCAGCGCATGGTACTTTGGATTATTTTTTAAATTTTCACAAGGGGACCGATGTTCAATTTTATTATAACGCCTACAAATACTTTTCTATGTTCTGTGCTTTTGCACCGGGTATTTCCTGGACAATGAATGGACAAGAAGGTCCTTTGTTTGAGCCAGTTAATTTATTCAGCACAAAAACTATTAATTGGAACTATAAATATCTGGAAAATCATTACAGAAGTTTGAATCTGCAAAGAATTAATAATCCTGCTTTTTGGATTGGTGAACCGGAAAATGTTCCTGTTGTTATAAGTGACTCAAAGGATGTTCTTGCTATTGAAAGAAAGAAAGCAGACAAGTACTGTGTTTTATTATTTAATCTTAAAAACAAAACGTCTAGCTTTAAGATAACTAAAGATTATAATGAATGTTATGATTTGTTTAATAAGGTTCCATTGAAATATAAATCTGGTACAGATTATTCATTGGGCCCATTTCAGGCAGTTATGTTTTCAAATGTACTATGACAATTGAATTATGGTATATAGATAATATTCAAAACGGTCCTTACAAGGACCTTGAATCAGAATATTTAAAGCGATTGAATTATTTTTATAAAACTGAAATTAAGCAATTTAAACCCGTCCGTCATTTAAAGGATCCGGAAATGCAGATTAAGTCAGAGGAAGAACTGTTATTGGCAAATTTATCAAAGAAGAAAAGATGCCTCATTCTCCTTGATGAACATGGACTTCAATTCAAAAGCAGGCCTTTCGCACAATGGTTAAATCAAAATATATTCACTCAGTCTGTTAGTCCTTGCTTTATTGTTGGCGGTGCTTATGGTTTTTCGGAGTTCATAAAAACGAAAGCAGACTTTAAAATTTCACTCTCCTCTTTTACTTTTTCTCACAAACTTGCACGCATAGTTTTTTTGGAACAACTATATCGGGCGTGTACTATCCTTCACAATCATCCTTACCATAATGATTGATAGTTCAAATCTAATGACCATTTCATTGCTTTGTGCCAATGCGGTAATTTTTTTGTTATGCCAATCAAATGCGCACTTGTATGATCAGCTAAAACATTACCCATTTATAGAAAAAAGGGAGGGTACTTATTACCGGTGGTTTACTTCGGGATTTGTACATGCAAACTGGATTCATTTGTTTATGAACTTATTTGTCCTTTATCAGTTTGGAGGTACTGTTGAGCGTATATATAAAGCACAATTCGGTTTTATTTTGGGAGGAATTTTATTTCTGTTTGTATATGTTGGTATTCTCATATTATCCGGTTTGCCGACATATATAAAGTACAAAAACAATCCTGGGTATGCAAGTATTGGAGCTTCAGGCGTTGTCTCGGGAGTTCTGTTTATTTACATTTTATATTTCCCAATGAATTTGCTTTACTTTTTAGGAATGCTACCTATACCCGCTGCATTGTTTGGAATTATTTATCTCGCGTACAGCAGGTGGGCATCTTCTAATGTCGATGATCACATTGATCACGATGCGCACTATTATGGGGCATTATTTGGAATTATTGCTGGTCTGGTGATACGTTTTGTATTCTAGCGGCCTGCCTTACTATTATATGTCTGCTTCCATAAAGGGATATTGAAAATATAAGGGAGGAGCAAAGTTTTCTTTAATTGTTCTTGGTGAAACCCAACGATATAAATTTAACGCGGAGCCTGCTTTGTCATTTGTGCCAGATGCTCTCGCACCTCCAAATGGTTGCTGTCCTACTACTGCTCCTGTGGGTTTATCGTTTATATAAAAATTGCCTGCACTGTTCCTTAGGGCATTACTGGTTTTTATAATAACATTTCTGTCTTGTGCAAATATAGCACCTGTCAAGGCATATGGCGACGTCGTATCTATTGTGTGTAGTATTTGGTCATAGTGCTCATCTGCAAAGACATAAATAGTTAGAACAGGTCCAAAAATTTCTTCGCACATGGTTATATACTGCGGATTTTTAGCAAGAAGCACTGTTGGCTGAATGAAGAATCCGGCTGATTTGTCAAAATGACCTCCATAAAGAATTTCAACATCGGGATGGTTTTTTGCATTTTGAATATATCCGCTGATTTTATCAAAAGACTTTTCATCAATAACCGCATTAATGAAGTTCGTAAAATCCTCGGGCGTCCCCATTTTCATATTATTCAGATCTTCCAGGAGGTAATTTTTTATTTGTGGCCATAAGCTTTCCGGAATGTAAGCTCTTGATGCAGCACTGCATTTTTGACCCTGAAATTCAAAAGCACCACGGGATAAAGCCACGGCAACAGCTTTGGGATCGGCAGAGGAATGTGCAAGCACGAAGTCCTTGCCTCCTGTTTCTCCAACTAATCTGGGAAATGATTTGTATTGGTCTATGTTTGATGCAACCGTTTTCCAAATTGATTGAAAAACACCTGTTGAGCCTGTAAAATGTAGGCCTGCAAAATCTCTGTGCTTAAATATTGCGGCTCCGGCTGTAGCCCCATCTACAAATACAAGATTTATAACACCTGGAGGTAAGCCTGCCTCAATGAGAATGTCCATTATAAGGGAGGCTGAGTAAATTTGAGTTTCAGCAGGTTTCCATACGATAACATTTCCCATTAAAGCTGGTGCGCAAGGAAGGTTTCCTGCAATGGAAGTAAAATTAAATGGGGTCAATGCGAAAATAAAGCCTTCCAAAGGTCTGTATTCTGTTTGATTCCAAATCAGCGGTGAAGAATCGGGTTGAACACTGTAAATCTCAGTCAGAAACTTCACGTTGTATCTTAAGAAATCACAGAACTCACAAACAGCATCAATTTCAGATTGAAAAATATTTTTTGATTGACCTAACATGGTGTGGGCATTTGTTAAGGCCCTGTATTTTCCTGCTATGAGATCTGCGGCTTTAAGAAAGATAGCAGCCCGGTCTTTCCAGGGCATGCTTTCCCACATTTCTTTGGCACTTAATGCGGCTTGGATAGCCTCTTCAACATGTTGCTGGTTTCCTCTATGATAATGGCCTAATGTCAGACTCAGCTCATGGGGACAAATAATTCGTCGGCGATCACCTGAGCTGACAGCTTTCCCGTTTATGATCATAGATATTTCCTTGGGATTTTGACGCATCTCCTGAATCATTTTTTTTACGGCTATGCGCTCTGGAGAGCCAGCTTTGTAGGAAAGAACGGGCTCATTTGAAACAGCAGGAATTTTTACAATTTGATTAGTCATGGTACATGAAATCTAGGTATATAAATCAGGCAAAATCTCAGCGGGGACCAATGTGCTTACATCCGCTTTTGCCAAAATTAATTCGCGAACGATGGTGCTGCTGACATGTGATAATTCTGGTCTTGAAATGAGAAATACGGTTTCAAGTCCTGGTACAAGGCAGCTATTTATTTGAGAAATAGTTTTTTCATAGTCGAAATCTGTAGCATTTCGTATACCGCGAAGCAAGTAATTGGCTCCTATTTCATTACAAAATGCTGCGGTTAGTCCTTCATATTTTGTAACTGAAATGTTATGAAAGGGTGCTATTAATTTTTCGATCCAGTGGATGCGTTTAGCTAAAGGATATAAAATCTGCTTTTGAGAATTGATTCCAATTGCTATATACAAATGATCAAACAAACTGGCTGCCCGGTGAAGTACATCCATATGACCTTTGGTAATGGGATCAAATGAACCGGGAAATACGGCAATTTTACTCATTTTAAAAGATGATTGCAAAGATAAACAATGTAAGCGCCTGCTCGAACTTTATGCCGATAAATGACATGTCTATAGACATGTCATTTATTTCAATTACGATAGATCCCTTAGAACTCTTATTTTTGAGTCAAATTCATCTTTTATGAACTTTGATATAATTGTAATTGGCTCTGGTCCAGGAGGTTATGTTGCTGCGATCCGTGCAGCACAATTGGGTAAGAAAGTGGCGGTCGTGGAACGGGAAGCATTGGGAGGGATTTGCCTGAACTGGGGTTGCATTCCTACAAAGGCTTTACTCAAAAGTGCTCAGGTGTTTGAATATATCAATCATGCATCAGAATATGGTATTTCTGTTCAGGATGCAAAAGCTGATTTTAACGCTATTGTAAAACGAAGCCGCAATGTAGCTGATGGAATGAGCAAAGGAGTCCAATTTCTCATGAAAAAAAATAAGATTGAAGTCATCATGGGAACTGCTACATTGACAAATTCTAAAAAAGTTGAAGTGAAAGATCCTTCAGGCAAAATAAGTCAATATTCAGCCCCACATATAATACTCGCAACCGGAGGAAGGGCAAAAGAACTGCCTGGTTTGAAGATTGATGGTACGCATATTATTGATTATAGAAAAGCAATGACCCTGGAAACCCGGCCTGATAAAATGGTTATTGTTGGTGCTGGTGCCATAGGAGTTGAATTTGCATATTTCTATCATTCTCTTGGGACCAAGGTTACAATTGTTGAGTTCATGGAGCAAGGCCTAGTACCAAGAGAGGATGCTGACATTTCAAAAGAGTTGACGAAAATATTTAAGAAGAAAGGCATAGAAACCCTTGCAAATACAAGTGTTGAATCTGTTGATATTAAAAAATCAGGTCTTCTTGTAAATACGAAAAACAGAAAAGACGGTAAGGAGACTCAGATAGAATGCAATATTGTGCTTTCAGCTGCGGGAATAAGCCCCAATACGGAAAATTTAGGATTGGAAAAACTCGGTATTAAACTTGAAAAAGGTCTGGTTTTAGTCGATGCCCATTATCAGACCAATGTTCCTGGGATTTACGCAATTGGTGATATCGTTCCTGGTCAGGCACTTGCCCACGTGGCAAGTGCAGAAGGTATACATTGTGTTGAAAAAATTTGTGGATTAAATCCCGATCCAATCGATTACAATAATATCCCCGGGTGTACATATTGCAGCCCTGAAATTGCTTCTGTTGGATACACGGAGACACAAGCAAAAGAAGCGGGCTTTGATGTCTTGGTTGGAAAGTTCCCTTTTTCCGCGAGTGGAAAAGCAAGTGCAGCCGGTGCTAAGGATGGCTTTGTTAAAGTATTGTATGATAAGAAATATGGAGAATTCTTAGGTGCACATTTCATAGGCATGAATGTAACAGAAATGATAGCGGAAGTTGTGGCTGCACGACGTTTGGAAACAACAGGACATGAGATTCTTAAAGCAATCCATCCTCATCCTACCATGTCAGAAGCCATTATGGAAGCTACAGCTGCAGCTTACGGTGAAGTAATTCATCTGTAAGACATTAATACCTTATTCCTGATTTATTATAAATTTGAACAAGTAACCAGGCAGGACCGATCAAAAGAAATTGAAGGTCTTCAAAAAAGGAAGGTTTTTTCCCTTCAATTTTATGTCCGATAAATTGTCCGATCCAGGCAATTATAAATATACCAAACAAAACAGCTGCAGTATTTATTCCATGTTCAGTACAGAAGTTAAATAGTATTTGATTTCCAAATAATAGAACCATGGCTATTAATGTAAATCCAATGGACAGCGTACGAGAAAGTCTTATATAATAAAGCAAAGACAAAGCAAGCACCACTGCTGCCCAGTTTAGTATGACACTTTTTTCAGAAATAAATGGGATTAGCCTGAGAAGTCCTATGAAAGAAAATAGTATTAAGGGAATACACAACCAATGTATGAGTTTATTGATTTTGTTCTGATGGCTTTCACCATACAATTTCATGAGTATATCAATTCGCTTCATTTGAAGTATTTAATAGTTTAGACATTTTGTAATGCATGATACCGACTTCAGTGAATCCCTCCCCTTCTACTTTATAGCCTAGTTTATTGTAAAATGGAACTGCCAGGTCTCTTGCATGCAATTCCATTTTAAAGAATCCATTGCGAAGGGCCCATGCTTCTGAAAAGCGAACCAGTTTCCTGCCTAAACCACTCCTTTGGCGGATTTCCAAAATGGCAACTTGTTTCATTTTAATCGAAGTTTCATCAATCGGTTTTAAAGTCAAACATCCTAGCAAGACCTGATCCTCTCCATAAACTCCCAGATGTATTTGATCCTTTTCATCTTCCAGTTGATCCACGGAAAATTCGAGTTTAAGAGGTTTTCTTAAGATATCATTGCGAAGTGCGACAGCTTCGTCATATTCAGGACTCATGAATGGAATTTCAGAAAAATACATGTTAGCATTAATGATAGTGACCAAAAATGTTACTTGAAAATTCGTATGCCTCCTTGAATTTAGGCAATAAAATATGTTCAATACATTTCCGGGAATTGAAATAGTTTATCAAATGTTCCATAGGCATATTGCCTGTAAGGGAGTCTTTTGCCATTGGGCAACCACCATAACCTTTAATTGCGCCATCGAACCGATAGCATCCTGATGTATATGCGGCATCGATTTTTTCTTGCCATTGCCCAGGTTGTGTGTGGAAATGTGCTCCAAATTCAATATCCGTATATTCTGGAATTAAATGCGAAAAGAGATATTCAATATTTTCAGGATTGGCTACACCAATAGTATCGGAAAGAGCAATGGTTCGGATATCCAGTTTATGAAGTTCGCGAACCCACTGTAATGCAATATCAGCATTCCAGACATCTCCATAAGGATTTCCAAAGGCCATTGATAAATAAATAATAAGTTGTTTATTGTTTTTGATGCAAATGTGTTGAATTTCTTTAATAAGTTCCATGGAGTCTCCCATCGTGGAATTCGTATTTCGCAACTGAAAGGTCTCGGAAATCGAAAAGGGGTATCCTAAATAACTTATTTTTGAAATGCTGGCTGCTTCTTGTGCGCCTCTTTTATTTGCTATTATGGCCAATAGTTTGGAAGCAGATTCACCTAAATCGAGTTTTTCAACTACTTCCACAGTGTCCTTCATTTGTGGGATAGCCTTTGGTGAAACAAAACTCCCAAAATCTATAATATCAAATTGGGTATCAATCAGTTTTTGTATATAATTGATTTTCAATGATGTAGGCACGAGATCATGCAAGCCTTGCATGGCATCACGCGGACATTCTATTAATTTTATTCGGGAAATGTTAGACATCAATGAACAAACTTAAACGTGTTTGTCGTTATTAGGAAAACGCCTTCAAATTTACCATGGAATTGCGAAAGAAATCTATACTCCTTATGGGAGGATTTTTATTGTTTGGAGTAAGCATGTTATCCATAATCCTAAGTCTTGTAGGTGTGCGGCTGAATGTGCTTATTCCAATTGACAATTTGGGATTTATGTGGGCGTTTCTCATAAAGATGCTGCTCCTTTTGACAGGTTTGATAATGGCCTATGTAGCGAGTTCAGATCAGGAACGAGAATAATGTTTTATATTTTCATTTACAATATTTTATAAAAAAATACGTCCTTTGCAATAAATTAATATAAACAGAATGTCGCAATACACTTCATTCAATGCAGATATCGTAGAAGGTAAAAACAAGCGTACCGGGTTTTTAATTTCTGCCATTATACATGCCCTGATATTGTTACTTATTCTCGTCAGGATACTTGAGTTTCCGGTCGAACCACCTGCGGAATATGCCATTGAGTTATTAGGTCCAAAACCTCAAATCATAGAACCTGTAGATAATCCCCCGGGTGGTGGAAACAGTGCTGGTCCTGAAGATACAGAGCCTGCAGCTGGGGGTTCTCCCGGCAGTGAGGCTCCCCCATCTCCTACTCCTGAAGAGGCCGTAAAGGTTGAAGAAAAACTGGAACCGGTAAAACCGACACCTATTCCCGTTCAATCAAGCCCCAAACCAGTTCTAAGCACACCCACTCCTGAGGTTGTAAAAGTAGAGGCTCCAAAGCCTTCTGAAAACACGAGCACTAAACCGACAACTTCTGTTCCTTCTCCAGTGCCAACTGTAATTCCTTCAAAGCCGAGTACAGGAGGAGCAAGCGGAACGTCTGGTCGCGCAAATTCGGGTGATGATGATGCTCCCGGAAGTGGTGGCACAGGAACAGGTTCCGGTTCGGGAAATGGATCTGGAGGTGCGGCAGCAGGTAATGGCACCGGAGGAGGCGGTGGTACAGGAAATGGTACCGGAGGTGGGTCTGGTGATGGTGTAGGAGTTGACTTCGATGCTATCGGGGTGCTAAAAAGAAAGGTAATTTGGAGACCAGATTTGAAGGATCTGGCGCGTGAGAGCGCTCAAAGCGTTGTTTTTAACATGTGCATCAACAGGGATGGTGCGGTTACTTATATTAAATATAATTCCAAAGCTTCTAAAACGAAGGAAGTCAAATTCATCAGAGAGGCAACCCTGAAAATGCAACAATACAAATTTCAGGTAGATACGAAGGCCCCAAGAAAGGAATGTGGGACTTTTACATTTAATGCACTGGGCATTATTCAAAAGCTGAATTAAAAACTAAGGATACAATAGGTATTTGCTTCGAAGAGCTTTAAATTTTTGAATACCTGGATTCCAGCTTTTTCGTATTTGGTATTCAGTTTTTCCACTCTGGATCATTTTACGAAGTTGGTCAGTACCTGCAAGTTTATCAAAGAAATTACTTTTCAGAAAAAAGGAATCTTTTCTTGGATATGCTTTATAGGTTTTTAACAGATACTGCAAATTTATTTTCCGTTCAGCATAGAGTTTGGTCAATGATATATTCTGTAAATCCACGCCTTTACATAGCTGATTTAAATAAAGGGGTTTCGTGGCTCCTGGTAGTGATTTAGGTATAAATTTGAATGTACCTGGTAAATCTGGCGCACCAAACATTTGAAAAGGGGCATCTGTACCTCTCCCAACGCTTATTTCAGTTCCTTCAAAAAAACATAAGCTTGGATACAGCAATATGGATCTTAAGTTTGGTAAATTTGGAGAAGGCTTTTCATCCAGCTTTACAACTGAGTTATGGGTGTAATGCAAGCATGGTATTACCGTCAGCGACAATTGATCACATGATGAAATCCAGCATGTCCCTTTTATCATATTTGCCAATTCCCCAATTGTAAGCCCATACACAACTGGAATAGGAAGAAGCCCAACAAAGGAATGGAATAGACTATCCAATATTGGGCCGTCTACATAGTGCCCATTTGGATTGGGTCTATCTAAAACGATAAGAGGAATTCCATTTTCAGCGCAAGCCTCCATAACCTGGTGCAATGTATTGATATACGTATAGAAGCGCACACCGACATCCTGAATATCAAAAAGCATGATGTCAATTTGTGAGAGATCTGACTTCCTGGGTTTGTGGTTTTTCCCGTATAAGGAAATAATCTGACATTGTAATTTTTCATCAAGAGTATCAATAATATGTTGCCCTGCATCACGGTCTCCTCGAAAGCCATGTTCCGGAGCAAAGATCAGCTTTATCTGAATACCGGAATGATATAGACTATCGGCGAGATGGGTGCCTTCTATTTTAGAAGCGTGGTTCACCACCAAACCAACCCTTTTATTCTTTAGTAAATTAAAATATTGTCCTGTCTGACTTGCACCGGGCTTGATATCTTCCGAAATTTGTAAAATAGTTTGCACTCCACCTTCATTGCTTTTCGGATACAACACGAAGATTAGGAAATATAGTAAAATGAACCTTGAAAATCCCAGATATGCGATCATAGATATTGAAACAACAGGTGGTATTTCCACTCGGGATAAAATTACTGAAATCGGAATAATTGTATACCAGGAGGGTAAGATTATTGATCAATTTCAAAGTTTAATAAATCCGGAAAGGAGCATTCCTCCTGAAATCACCAGGATCACAGGAATTACAAATGATATGGTAGAGGATGCCCCCAAATTCTATGAGATAGCTAAGGATATAATTTTAAAAACCGAGGGTTGCATATTTGTCGCCCATAACGTTCATTTTGATTATGGCTTCATCAAACATGAATTCCATCAATTAGGATATACATTCAGTCGGAAAAGATTGTGTACGCTTCAATTAAGCCGTCGATTGTTCAAGGGTCTTAAGTCTTACAGTCTTGGAAACTTAATACAACATTTTGAAATTGAAGTCAAGGACAGGCATAGAGCAATGGAAGATGCAAAAGCGACACTTATTTTGTTACAACATATAATGCGCGCAGATCATCATGGCGAATTTCTGGATAGAAGTATCCCGGATTTACTCGTTGAAAGCAAGTTGCCGCCTGGTATTAGCCCTAAAACAATACAGGGATTTCCAGAATTTCCGGGTGTTTATTACATGCTTGATCATGGATTGAAGCCTATCTATATCGGGAAGAGCAAAAATATCAGGGATCGGATTTTTCAACACTTTAACGACACAAGTCAAAAAACAAGGAAAATGTTGCAATCCGTTTCAAATATCGATTTCTTATTAACAGGGAATGAGTTAATGGCTTGCTTGCTGGAAGCTGATGAGATAAAAAAGTACCAACCGGAAATAAATAAAGCACTTCGGAAAAAAAGTCATAATTATCTTCTTGTTGCATCAAGGTCAAAGGATGATTATATGCGATTTAAAATTAAAGAAACAGAATGGTTGGAGGCTGAGGAAGAAGTCATTTATTATTACCCGACACGACAAGCTGCAAGAACGCATGTAGATACGATCCTTGAATCATATCGATTGTGTCCCAAAATCAATGATAACATAGAACTACAGGGACCATGCCAGTCTTACCAGATTGCAAAATGCAATGGCGCCTGTATCTCGCTTGAGAACCTAAGTTCATATAATGAACGTTTTCAAGAGGCTGTTAACGATGTGAACTGCGTATTTAAAGAAAATTTTTTAGTTATAGGTCAAGGGATTCAGGCGGACGAGAAGTCTGTTATTTTAGTTGAAAATGGATTTTGCAGCTTTACAGGCTATATAAATCATGTGGAAAGTTTCATGGAAATAGAATCTATGAAAGATAAATTGAAAAGGTATAAAGGAACTATTGAAACAAATCGCATCATATCGTACTACTTAAACAAAAGCAAGGAGTATAAAGTCATAAAACTATAAAAGTGATGACATTTTAGATTGATAATATCTTGCACGTTCCTTTGAATGCGAATAGGGATCGTGGGATGCTGGGCCAAATAAAATATCCCTTGAAACGTTTATAAGTAGTCCTCCAATTTTATTTTTCCCTGCTAGAATCGTTTTTTCCAAATCACCTCCTTGCGCACCAACTCCGGGAACCAATAAAAAGTGATCCGGACAAATTTTTCGAATTACTTGGAAATACTCTGGTTGTGTTGCTCCGCACACAAACATCATTTTTTCATTTGAATAAGCGTTGCCATATAGCTGAAGAACGCGTTCAAATAGACGCTCTCCGGTCTTGAGGGAAAGCATTTCAAGATCTTTAGAACCAGCGTTTGAAGTTAAGGCCAATATGATTGCCCATTTATGATCATACGACATAAAAGGTTCAATAGAATCCAGCCCCATATAGGGATGTAATGTAACTGCATCTACCTTCAGTGTATTGTAGTAATATTCGGCATATTGGCTGGATGTATTTCCAATATCTGCGCGTTTCGCATCTAATATTACAAGACACTCAGGTGGGATTGTCTGTATAACTAATTGAAGTTGTTCCCAGCCAGATGGGCCTTGAGATTCAAAAAATGCAATATTGAGCTTAAATGCAATTGCATAATCGTGGGTCCATTCAATGATGTCTTTACAAAAGTGAAAAAGGGGTTGCTCTGAATTTTTATATTTAAACGGAATTTTGCTGTAATCCGGATCCAATCCCACGCACAACAAAGATTTTTTTTTGCGGATTTCTTCTGCAAGTAATTGGGTATTTTTCATTAAGCACTAAACATTAATTGGTTGTTACAGTCCGGGCTGGCTCATAAATTAGGTTTCGCAACTCTACTTTTTGTACGAGGTTTTTAGCAATTTGGCTAAACAATTCTTTAAAAGATTGCATCGTATGCATGGCGTGACCCGTGTCAAAATCACTGCGTACTTTTTCTTTAATGGGAACTTGTCCGAGCAAGGTTGAGTGTGTCTTTTCGGCTAACCGATTTCCACTTCCGGAACCAAAGATATAGTATCTTTTATCAGGGTGATCGTCAGGCTCAAACCAGGACATATTTTCTATAATACCAAGAATCGGTACAGAAATCTGTTCCATTAGTAACATGTTAGCTGCTTTTAGGGCGTCAACATAAGAAACTTCTTGAGGAGTGGTCACCAATAAAGCTCCTGTAAGTGGAATGGTTTGTACTAAAGTAAGTTGTATATCTCCAGTACCCGGTGGGAGGTCAATTATAAGGAAGTCCAATTCAGGCCATTCGGTATCTTGAAAAAATTGCTTAATGATTGCTGCAAGTCGTGGGCCTCGCAGCACAACTGCTTGCTCCGCTTCGATGATATTCCCGAGAGAAACGGTTTGAATACCTTCAACCTCAATGGGTACTAACTTAGGTTTACCCTCGACCATTACAACCTGAGGCTTTAGAGATTGAATACCAAGCATGGTAGGCAAACTCGGACCGTACAAATCGGCATCCATTAACCCAACTTTATACCCCATATCACGAAGTGCAACAGCCAAACTTACAGATATCGTTGATTTTCCAACCCCACCCTTTCCGGATGCAACAGCAACTGCATTTTTGATTTGTGGAACTGACATGTTTGGAGCTTCGGAATATGCACTTTGACTTATAAAATGCACGTGCGGGTCCATCTCTGGGAATTGTTTCGTTAATAAGGTGTGAATCTGGCTATACAATTCGTCCTTAAAACCATAATTTCCAGCTGGTAAGTGGAGGTTAAAATGGATGGTTTTACCTTCTAAATGTAAATTTCGCACCATTTTTTGACGGACAATGTCATTTCCTGTTTGTGGATCATGTACTTGTTTTAGACAGGAAACAATTTTTTCTATTTGATCATTCATATTAAAAGCAAATTTAAATTGATATACTGCTGTAAGACAGTCCAAAATTAATATTTTTGCAAGGCAAGTCCGAAATGAGAACCATAGTCCTTGGCAAAGATACTTTACCCGCGTTTAGAAATCCGGTAGTCGCGATCGGTTCTTTCGATGGTTTGCATTTGGGGCATCGCGCTATACTCAATACCCTGTTTGAGGCTGCCCAAGAGCTGCAAGGCGACTCCATACTAATTAGTTTTGATCCCCATCCCAGATTTATTCTTGATCCGGGAGATCAGGGCTTTTCACTTATATGTTCGATGGAGGAAAAGGTAAAGCTTTTGGAAAAAACAAACCTTACATACCTCCTTATAATACCTTTTGATTATTCATTTTCTCTAATGATGCCCCAGGAGTTTGTGGAGCATATTCTCATCGATAAAATTAAGCCACTTAAGATTATTGCTGGATATGATCATCGGTTTGGGCGCGATGGCAGAGGGGATAATGACCTATTAAGACAGTATGCTTCAAAAGGATTTTTTCAATTTGAAGAAGCTACTGCATATACATTGAAAAAGGAAATTATAAGTTCTTCCCGAATCAGGGAGCTTTTATACCAAGGAAAAATAAGAAAGGCAAATCAATTTTTAGGATATCCATTTTTTTTGACGGGGGAAGTTATTTCAGGCAAAAAGATTGGTAGAAAAATTGGATACAGAACGGCAAACCTTAAATTGCAATACCCCAATAAAATATTACCTAAAAATGGGATTTATTCCTCGATATGTACGGTAAATGGAAATGCATGCGAGGCGATGTTGTATATTGGCCATAGTGAGAGTGTGGCTGCAAATCTTGATCGGCAAATTGAAGTTCATATTCTAGATTTTAACCAGGATATCTATGGGCAGATTATAAAGGTTGAATTATTGGACTTTATAAGAGATGACAAGAAATTCAGCAATCTTGATGACTTGTCCCGACAAATTGCACAGGATGAAAGAAGTATCCGTCAATCCATATTAAAGTATAAACTAAGAACCCAGGTTGAGAAAAATCCAAAAATTGCAATTGCGATATTGAATTACAATGGGCAAAGTTTATTGGAAACATATTTGCCTGGAGTAGTTAAGCATGCTCCTAAGAATTGTGAATTGGTATTGATAGACAATGGATCGTCTGATGGCTCGTTGCATTTTGTGCAGCACCACTTTCCTGAAGTACGAATCATTCGTTTATTAAAAAACTATGGCTTTGCGTCTGGTTATAACAAAGCAATTGCACAATTAGATGCCGATTACGTTGCAATTCTTAATTCGGATATTCGTATGGATTCTGATTGGATCACTCCTATCATTGATTTTATGATGAGCGATCCGTTTGTTATGGCATGCCAACCAAAGATCTTATCTGATACAAATAGTGATTATTTTGAATATGCAGGAGCCGCTGGTGGTTATATTGACGGGCTCGCCTACCCTTTTTGTAGAGGCAGGATAATTGACTTTATAGAACAAGATTATGGGCAATATAATGATGCACAAGAAATCTTTTGGGCAAGTGGTGCAGCTATGGTTGTAAAAACAATAGCATTTAAAGCACTAGGAGGTTTTGATGAAGATTATTTTGCACATCAGGAAGAGATTGATCTATGCTGGCGTATGAGAAGAATGGGTGGAAAAATTTACGCTTTTGGTAATGCTCATGTGTATCATTTAGGTGGAGGAACACTGGATTACGATAATCCCAGAAAAACGTACTTAAATTTCAGAAACAATTTATTTACATTATTTAAAAATGCGCCCTGGATTCATGTAGCATATATAGTACCAGTTCGTTTTGTTCTGGACTTTATGATTGGTACCAGCTATCTGTTAAAAGGCAAGGGAAAAGTTTTCTATAAAATTCTTCAGGCGTACATTATTTTTATAATTAATCTGCTTTACCTCATTTATAAAAAGGCAAATCAGGATACTCTGATTGAATCATTGCGGATAGACAAATCCCGCCAGGCAGGAGTACTTAAGTCATCTATTTTTTACCAATTTTATGTAAGTACAAATCGCATCTTCTCATCAATACCTTCAAGTTATTTCAAGAAATGAATAAGCGGCTGGATCTCTTATTCGAATCAAAAGACCTTATTGCTATTTTCAAGCCAGCTGGATTGCTTAGTATTCCTGACAGGTATAATAAGCAATTGCCGTCAGTGTATAGTCTCTTGCTGGAGGAAAGAAGCACTGTTTTACCCCTTCATCGTCTTGATAAAGATACCTCCGGGCTCCTCTTATTTGCATTGCACGAAGAGGTGCATCGGGATATAAGTCTGCTTTTTCAGAATAACCTCATCCATAAAACATATCACGCGATTGTAGAAGGGAATTCAATGCCAGATAATGGTGTTCTGGATTATCCAATTGCACATTCTACGGAATCCCTTGGCAAAATGATTGTCCATCCAAAGGGAAAACAAAGTATTACCTATTTTAAGGTCCTCCAGCGATTCAAAGGCTTCTCATTACTGCAGGTGGAACCAAAAACGGGCAGAACACATCAAATCAGAGTCCATTGTTCACATGTTGGAATGCCGATTGTAGCAGATCCTTTATACGGCATCCGTACACAACTTTCTATTTCTGATATAAAAAAACTCTCCAGGATTAAAGGATTGGAAGAAGTACGCCCCCTCATTTCTCGGACTGCTTTACATGCTTACTCTCTGCATTTTAGCTATTTAGGGGCGGAATTTCAAATGATCGCCCCATATCCTAAGGATTTTAAGGCGAGTATCCATCAACTCCAAAAGTTGGCAGCATTATAATGCAACATCATTCCTTTTTCTTATTTTTGTAAGAGTTCCCATTTTCAAAGTCTTTTTTCACGTATTAATATTGTTATATGCTACAGATTGCCATTGCGGACGATCATGCTATGTTTGTTGATGGGATAGAATCCATCCTAAAGAATGAAAAAACCATTAAAGTAGTAGACCGGTGTTTTGATGGTCATTCTGTTTTTCAAATGCTGAAACGTCAGAAAATTGATGTTTTGCTTCTCGATATCAATCTTCCGGACATTAGTGGTATTGAGGTCGCCAAAAAACTAAATACTGAATTTCCTGAAGTTAAAATCATTGCATTATCAATGTACAATGAGGAAAGTATTGTGAGTGAAATACTGAAAAACGGAGCCTTGGGTTACGTGCTTAAAAACACAGGACGGGATGAGCTCATCCAGGCTATCAATACCGTGTCGCAGGGACAAACATATTTTAGCAAGGATGTTACAGAAACCATAATGGGCTCCCTTTTGAAGAAGCCAAATGTCAAAAAAAGCCTGTTCAGAGCCCCAAAGCTGTCAATACGGGAGAAACAAATTCTTTCTTTAATTGTGAAAGAATATACAACCCAAGAGATCGGAGAGCGGTTATTTATTAGTTTAAAAACCGTAGAAACGCACCGCAGCAACCTTATATCTAAATTGAATGTGAGGAATACAGCAGGCCTTGTTAGAGCTGCAATAGAACTTAATCTACTCGATAATTTTACGGTGGAGTAACTTTTTATGGGTCCCAGATATTTCTTTTTATGTACTCTTTTATGCTTTCTTAGTATCGCATGCGATGGGTATTCTCAAGACACCACACATACTTCCAGGGATTCTTTTGAAGTCGTTTTGCTAGATCCTGAGGGTATGCAAAAAGAAATTGAAGAGAACATCAATAATCATAAATATCAGGAGGCTGTCAGCATATTGCTTAATATCATTGAATACTACAAACAAGAAAACGAATTAGATAAGGTATATTATTACCGTTTTGTATTATCCCGTATTTATATGTACTTAGGCATGCTTCAAAAGGCTGTCAATACCCTTGAATATTGCCATGTGTATTTTAAACAGGAAAACAGGGATCTGGATGTTGTAAGAAGTCAGCATGCCTTAGCCTACATGTACAAGAAACTTGGAAATACCGATATGGCCCTGTATTTTTTGGGTTTATGCGAATCTTCAAAAGCGGATACCTATAATGAATTTTGCCAGTATGAACATGATTTGATTGAAGGCTTATTATACCTTAGCCGACTAAAGAATCACGATAGAATCAACGCTATATATAAGTATGCCAAGTCCGTTTCAAATACAGATTTGCAATTGAAATCACTTGAAGTTCTTGGCGATTATTATTATCATTATTCCAGATACAAGCAAGCGGAAAATGTATATAAAAAGGGACTTGAATTAGCAAAATCCGCTAATTACATGGATTATTGTAAACAATTCAGTTTTCGTTTGTATGAATGCAGTTACTATGCTGGTTTATACCGTAAAGCATCGGATTATCTATTGAGCTTCGTTTCGTATAATGATACGTTGAATCAAATTAAAAATTCAGAAAGTTTTATTAGGCAAATTAATCGATTTGAGCAGAAAGAGATTCAAACTGAGAAAATAGATTTAGAAAAAAACAAACGCTTGTTTGAACTCAAATCGAGGCGCTCTAATTTCACTTTGTACAGTCTTTTATTTAGTATTGGGGCTATTTTATTGGCTGGATTTTTTGTAATTCTATTTTATCAGCAAAAGCTGGAATCCAATCAAATTATTCACACGCAGACGGAACAAATTAATAAGCAAAAGATCAAAGAACTAGAGAATGATTTGCAATTGCAATCATTACAGGCAATGATAGATGGTCAGGAATCTGAGAGAGAGCGTATTGCCAAAGATCTTCACGATTCATTGGGTGGCGTATTGTCAACTATTAAACTCCGTTTTGACAAGTTGGTTCACGAGCAAAAGATTGATGACCGAGAAGCATTTAGTAAGTTATACACCTTGATTGACACTGCTTGCGATGAGGTTCGTTACATCTCGAATGACCTTAAACCGGGCTCTTTGGAAAAACTAGGTCTGATTGAAGCCATTAAGGATATGCTAAACAGATACAATCTTGAAAACGGACCAGAAATTATCTTTCAGTATTACGGATTTGAGAATGGCGGTCAAATTGACTCCAATGTGGCCTTAAACATCTTTCGCATCATTCAGGAATTGGTCAACAATAGTATTAAACATGCCTCTTGCAAGGAGATCTTTGTGCAAATGCAGAGAAAAGGGAACGAAATGAGTATAAGCGTTGAGGATGACGGCATTGGCTTTGATTCTGGCATCGTAAAAAAGGGCATGGGACTCGAAAATATCAGAAGCCGGGTGAATTATTTAAAAGGTGAGCTCAATATCGAATCATCTGCTAATCAAGGCACTATCTTTTTGGTGCATTTACCGATCCGGTAGAATCCCTTAGTGACTCAGGGTTTTCCCTGATTTTTAAAATTCAGGGTTTTGCCCGATACGTAGTACGGTTTCAACACCCATTTTTGTAGTACCGTACAACATTAAAACGTTAATGCTCCGGTAAGCTTGATTTGAATATTGAAAATGGGATCCAGGAGAAGGACTACCGTTCTTTCCTCTTAGGTTTGGTTATGTATAACAGGAATATTTCGGTAGTTTTTATCACAATTCATTAAAGCCGGTTTCCGGCTACATTAAATGCAATTTTGAGCGGTAGTCCTTTCTTGGTGAACTTTAAAATGGAATGTAAGTTGAAATAGAAATACAGTTTTGATCTGGTTTTATCATGATGTGTACACCCAAGGCTTTAAGATGTATCATTTTAAAGCCTTTTTTATTCTACATCACCATATCCATTGGACTTTTAGAAAAATTTAATTTGAAGTGTTTTCATTAACAAGGTCATCCCAAACCGAATATGCTTCATTGAGTTTCTGTTTTAGAATTGCATACGTATCTAATATTTGAATATGGTCCTTTTGTTGATAAAAACCTTCTGAACTCATGGAGGTCTCTATTGCTGACATTTCAGTCTCCAATTTTTGAATTTCTTTTTCGATATTTTGTATTTGTCGTGTAGATTTTTTCTTTTGCTGGTAGTCATCAACACTTTTTGCCTTGTCAGTTTTATTTTCTGGCTGTTGTTCACCCAGATGTTTTAATGAATCTTTATTTGATTTTTCTAGATAATACTCGATATCGCCTTCGAATACTTTTATTGTTTGATTTTCAAATAAAATAGTTTTCTCAGCCAGGCCTTTTAAAAATTCACGATCGTGAGACACAATAATTATGGTCCCTTCATATTTTAGAAGTGCATTTTTCAAACGCTCTTTTGATGGAATGTCAAGGTGGTGAGTAGGTTCATCCAATATTAAAAGATTGTGTTCTTTTACCAGTAAAAGTGCCAACCTTACTCTCGCCTTCTCTCCCCCGCTCAGAACAGAAATTTTCTTATCCGCATCTTCACCTGAAAAACCCAATCCCCCAAGTATAGTCCTTACCATTGTTCTCATTTCAGGAAGGGCTGCGTTTTCTATAGCTTCAAGTGCTGTTGATTTGGTGTCCAGTATGTCTTCATGCTCCTGGGCGTAATAGCCAATTTTTACGTTATGGCCAAGAGACATCTTTCCTTGCGTTGCAGGAATATCTCCTGTGATTATCTTGACCAGACTGGTTTTACCATTTCCATTCGCTCCAATAAAACTAAGCTTCGCTCCCCGCTCAACATAAAGATTGACATCTTTGAGAACATCATGTAATCCATAATTTTTATATACATGATTTAACTCTATGACTTTGACCCCGCTTGGCATTGAAGGACTGAATTGAAGGTGCATGGAACCCATTTCAGCTTCTGGCATTTGCTTGCGTTCCATTCGTTCAAGTTCATGAATAAGGGATTGCGCAAAACTTGCCTTTGAGGCCTTGTATCGGAATTTATCAATAAGCATTTCCTTTTGTGCAATCATCTTTTGCTGTGAGGCATACTCTTTTTGTTCAACCTCCTGCCGCTGCTGTCTGTATAATTTATATGCTGAGTAATTGCCTTTAAAATCATATAATTTTGATCGGTCAATTTCAAGAATACGATTTACAATATTGTCAAGAAATGCAAGGTCATGAGAAATAAGCAAAACAGTTCCATCATAATTATGTAAATAGTCTTCAAGCCAGCGCATGGCCAAAATATCCAGGTGATTGTTGGGCTCGTCCAACAAAAGTAAGTCTGGCTTTGCAACGAGAAGCTTGGCAATTTCAATTCGCATGCGCCATCCTCCACTAAACGATGAAGTTTTCTTGTAAAAATCATCCTTCTCAAATCCTAGGCCAATTAAAATTTTTTCGATCAATCCATCTAACTTATCGATGCCGAGATAATCCAAACGGTGCTGCACATGCTCCATTCGCATAATAATATGTTCAAGGGCGTGAGGATCCTTCTCAACTTCAAGTTTCAAGTGAAGCTCCTCAAGCTCTTTTGTATAGGACGTAATTTCTTCAAGAGAATACTTTACTTCATCAAAAACAGGATGCCCCTTATCAGCTGGTAGCTCTTGTTTTAATATTCCAATTACAGGTTCCCCTTGCAATTCGATGAAGCCTGAATCAGGATTCATGTGCCCTGTCAGGAGTTTAAATAAGGTAGACTTACCGACACCATTACGGCCAGTGATAGCTACTTTTTCTCCGGCATTGATTGAAAACTGAAGATGGTCAAACAAGGTTCGACCCCCTAAGTAAACAGTAAGATTCTGAGCTCTGATCACAATTATTAATTCATCAATTCATCTCCTTCCAGATCTGAAATCGCACTATAATGATTTCCTTTATGATCCAGTATTTCCTTCCACAAATGATCTGGATTGCTCTTAAAAATAAAATTAGGTTCCATTTCTGAAACAAGCCAGGAGCCTGTAATTAATTCTTCTTCCAATTGTCCTTTGGACCATCCACTGTAGCCAATGTAGAATCGAATATGCTGGGACAAAATCAATTTGCAATCGATCAGAAATTTAAGCTTTTCATAATTACCACTCCAGTAAACTCCTCTTGAGATTTTTAGACTGTCATCTAATAAATCACCAACACAATGTATAAAATACATGGAATCATTATCGACGGGTCCTCCATAATGTATGACTGCTTCGAAATCGCCAAAGTCACTTGTCAGATCAGAGAGTTTTAATTCGGTTTTTCTGTTTAGTATAAATCCAACGGAACCTTCGTCTTTATGATAATCAGCCAATAGAACTGCGGTTCGCTTAAAATTGGGATCGAGCATAAATGGCTCTGATATGAGGACCTGCCCGGTAGCTAAAGAAGGAATAGCTTTCAGATCTGACATGTTACAATGCTTTTATAGGTATGTCTCTTTGAATTCTTTTCATAAAGCCACTTAAAACGGTGCCATTGCCACCTACCTCATAAAATTCATTATATCCATCAGAAATCATGTGCTGCATTGTTTGAGTCCATAGAACAGGTGCAGTCAGCTGCGCAATTAGATTTTCCTTTATGCGATCCGCCTGAGTCTCAGCTCGTGCATGAACGTTTTGATAAATAGGACAGCTTGGATCAGAGAAGGAGGTGCTAGCAATAGCTTTTGCCAATTCGTTTTTTGCGGGTTCCATAAGTGCTGAGTGAAATGCGCCACCAACTGCTAATAAAATAAAGCGCTTAGCACCCGCTTCAATCATCCGTGGTTCAATAATTTCCATTCCTTTCATACTGCCAGAAATTACCAATTGTCCCGGGCAATTATAATTAGCTGGAATAACAACTTCTTCTTTCATTCCAGCACATATTTCTTCAATTTTCGCATCCTCAAGGCCAACAATGGCTGCCATTGTACCGGGATTGGATTCACAGGCATGCTGCATGGCCTGAGCTCGAATTTGAACCAGTTCGAGACCTTTTTCATAGCTTACCACATTTGCAGCGACAAGTGCTGAAAATTCTCCAAGTGAATGACCTGCGACGCCCTGAAAAGGAATAGTCGTCCCAAGTACCTTGGCTTTGACAACAGAATGGACAAAAACGGATGGCTGCGTAATACGAGTGGCTTTTAAGTCTTCTTCAGAGCCTTCAAACATGACCTCTGTTAAATTAAAGCCTAAAACTTCATTTGCTTTTTCAAACAATGCTTTGGCACGTGGATCCTGTTCGTACAATTCCTTGCCCATACCTTTGAACTGGCTTGCTTGACCTGGAAATAGAAAGGCTATCTTATTCATATTAGATTGAATCAGAATGTATTAAATCTAAAAATTCGTTTCGTGTCTCAACTTTACGGAAAATTCCGGTAAATGCCGAGGTTTTGGTTATGGAATTTTGCTTCTGAACTCCGCGCATCATCATACACATATGGCGTGCCTCAATTACCACCGCAGCTCCTAAAGGTTTGATCGTATCCTGCAGACAATCAAGAATTTCATGGGTCAGCCTTTCCTGTACTTGCAATCTCCTGGAATAAACATCCACTAGCCTGGCTAGTTTACTTAAACCAACAATATGGCCATCCGGAATGTATGCTATATGTGCCTTTCCAAAAAAAGGCAGCAAGTGGTGCTCACATAAGCTGTAGAGTTCAATATCTTTAACGACAACCATTTCACTGTATTCCTGCTTGAACAATGCAGTGCGTAATACGTCGGCTCCATTCTGGTGGTACCCTTGAGTGAAAAATTCGAAGGCTTTAGCTGCCCTTTCTGGTGTTTTCTCTAATCCATCACGGTTTAAATCCTCCCCTATGTTACTTAAAAGTTCGGAATACGTGGCTTTTAATTTACTATTTTGAAGTTCTTTCATGGCCCTATGTTTAGTCAAAGTAAACCAATTCCTGTCTGAAATAGTTCGGAAACAATCAGCCAATATGTGCATTTTATCTAAAATTATGGTTTACATATCGAAATGTCAAAATTTAACCCTCTGATAGTCATATATTTAATCATCGGATTATGACGAAATCACCCTTAAAATCTACATCCACACAGGATCAAAATCACCTCACACAGGCGATTTTCTGGATCTTATTTGTCAGTATGGGCTTTTATGTCAGGCCCCTAAGCTGGACTTTTGCAGAAACACTTTTTTGGTCGATTATCAATACACTCTTCTTTGCTATCGCGGTCAATATCAATTTGTATGTTCTTATTCCGCGAATTATGTTAAAACAATCTATCGTCGTTTACTTAAGCCTACTGATGGCCGTTTCTTTACTTCTTACTCCACTGATCAGTATTTTTAATATTTGGATGATAGGTTCCGATGAACCAATTAAGTCAAAATGGATGCTGCTTCCGCAATTCCACTTCATTAATTTATTGATTGTAAGTTCATTGAGTACAGTCGTTCGTTTACCTATGGATTGGTTGCGAATGCAGGCAGAAAAGAATGAGCTCATTACAAAAAATGTGGAGACAGAATTACAATCCTTAAAAAATCAAATTAATCCTCATTTCTTGTTTAATACGCTGAATAATTTATACGCGCTAACGCTTAAAAAATCTGAACTGGCACCAAAAATTGTTTTAAAATTATCTGATATGATGCGTTACATGCTCTATGAATGTAATGAGCCTACTGTTGCCATCAGTAAAGAAATACATTACATTGAAAATTATATAGATCTTGAGAAACTTCGTTACAGCGCAGAAACCGAAATTAAAATGGAGGTAGATCCTCAACTCAATGAATTTCGCATTGCACCATTACTTCTTATACCCTTCGTTGAAAATAGTTTTAAACATGGTGCTCAACCTAGCGTACGTGGAGCTTTTATTCATATTGGAGCTACATTAGTGGACAAGCATCTTCATTTTAGTGTTTACAATTCAAAGCCCCATGCAGGTCCAGGGCCTTTTTACAACAGTACGAAACATGGCGGAGTTGGACTGGTGAACGCACGTAAACGCCTCGACCTTATCTATGCGAATAGATATGAATTGCATATTGACGATACCCCGGAAACATACAGAATCGAATTGATTATTGATTTAAATATAAATATAAATGATACGAACACTGATCATAGATGACGAACCTCTTGCTGTCGAAATTCTTGAAACGTATGTCAATCAAGTTCCAGGACTTAAGCTTATAGGAAAATTCAGCAATGCCATTGATGCAAATCAATTTCTTCAAAAACATGAAGCTGACTTGATTCTAGTAGACATTCAAATGCCACAAATGACAGGTATAGAACTTGTAAAGAGTCTTTCGAATCCACCTAAAATTATCTTTACAACGGCCTATCCGGAGTTTGCTGTGGAGGGGTTTGATTTAAACGCGGTAGACTATCTCCTTAAGCCCATCGCATTTGACCGATTTTTAAGAGCAATTAATAAATTGAATAGTACTGAAAAAACCACCGAAGTCCATGGTGAAGTTCAGGATTTTATTTTTGTTAAATCGGATAAAAAGTTAATTAAATTAAACTATGAGGACATTCTTTTTATTGAAGGATTGAAAGATTATGTTATTATCTATACAGATAGTAACCGCATTGTAACATTGCAGACAATGAAGTCTCTTGAAGAAAAACTTCCGGAACAAGTTTTTGTAAGAGTACACCGCTCTTATATCGTGAATGTTAAAAGAATTAATTCCATTCATAATGATGACGTTGAAATCATTGTTAAGGGACAGAGCAGACTTATTCCAATAGGTAATAATTATTCTGAAAATTTAAATAAGTTAATAAGCAAAAAAAGAATTTAATTTTATTTATTAAATCTCATATTCCCAGGTCTAAAAGTAGATTCAGAATCATGAGTTTTCTTAAAACCGCTTACCTGTTCCTGGTTGTGTAATTGTGTATTTTGACGATATACTTGAAAATGTTCTTTTCCTTGCCGCACAGCCTTAACTTCATAATCAAAGCTATAATTTCCTTTGCCTTTCTGAAGTTCGCGTACTGTAAATCCATTCTTTCTTTTTTCAGTAACGGCAACGCCATATGTTTCAGTAGTTGTTGTTGGGGTAAGCTGGATAGTAGCTTTCTCCGTATTTGCAACTGTTATAAAATGGTCAGGATAAGGTATAAACGCCTCGCCATTGATCAAAGTCCCACTTCCTCTAATGTAGGCTGCTGCCTCCGGCCCTTCCACACAAGCGTACCATATTTCACGATCACTTTGGGTTGGATCCTTCATTCTGAAACTTTTGATATCTGAAAATATATAGCCATCATAAAATTGGTCCACATACATTCCGGCATGTTCCGTATTGTCCTTACCAATTATTCCCAAAAACGGGTATTGTGTTCCAAGTACGGAATAACCTGCATAAACATTTGTTGTTTGATTTGAACTGTTATTCAAATACAACTCTCCAGCTGAATTACTGCTCAACAAGGCAGCTGCTTCTCTTTTTGTTTTGCCGGACAATACAGTGATGTATCCTTGGGTAGGATCGCCAATCAGATAACTGATCCATATTCTGTCAAGTCCAGATTTGTCATTTAAATAGATGGCTCCCCCATCAACTTGATTTGCTTCAGCAGCAAACAGTTCTTTATTTTTTGCATAAAAAGTAAATGAAGAATCTACAAGGGAAAGGCCGGAATATTCCAAAGGATTTTCTCTTACCTTTCTAAACATGTCAAAATTACCCACAGACAAAATTGCGTCACTTTCAGGCATCGTTCCTTTTAATCCAAGCCCATATGGATTCATAGCAGTATAAACAGCTCTTTCGTTTGGATCATAATTCCACAATTCAATATCAGAATAGGGAACTCCTGCAGTAAATGTATTTATACCTAGAACCAGATTATTATTTGCAAAAAGATTCAAATTCCCAGGGTTAAAAATATTAGTAAGTTTTACAGTACCTTCCTTTTTACTCTGATACAGCCCAGAAGCTTGAATTCTGCTGCTATCTGTATTGTTAACTGCTAAAATATCGCTATTCGTTTGGACGGGTGTTGTATTTAAATTTAGGCGCTTTATAGTTGCAGGATCATCTATTAGCAAATCGGAACCACTTTTCCGCCAATAGGAACTTCCGGGTCCAAAGGAAGCCGGTAAATGTTTCCATTCACCCTGAGAAAAGACAAGCACATCTCCTGAGTCCGGACTAGACATTGAAATGGGAAATCCATTTAATTTAGCAACTTTTGGGTTAGGATACGTTCCAATCAAATCACCTCCTGCACTACTGCCATTTATAATATCATTTCCTGGATCCAAATCAACAGTTCCAGGAACCCATTGACTTCCGTTCCAGATTAAAACCTGCTGAGCAGCAGGAATGATATCCATGACAGGTCTGCCTTGGATAGATTGTACAATTGGATTTGGAAAACTGCCTCTCAAATCGCCCCCGGCAATAGAATTTATAATAATGTCATTACCAGGATCACTATCTATGGTCATGGGGCCCCATTGATTTCCATTCCATACAAGAGCTTGCATATTCTGTGGACTTATATTTTGAACAGGTCTTCCCTGGATTGCAACCACAGAAGGAGAAGGCAAGATTCCTGTTAAATCTCCGCTTACAGGACTGCCCGATCTAAGGTCATCAGTAGGATCTGGGTCACCTGTATTTGTAATTTTATTCCCATCTATTTGAATGCCATTTCCTGCTTCAAGTTTTGTTTTCTCAGAATAAAGGGCATATGGAACGCTCAGAAAAGGCGAAACACTCGATAGCTCAAAATTACTACCTCCATTAGGGTCAAGTTCCGTTTTTAGGAAATAACCACCTTGTTCCCATGCAATTTGATCAAACTTACCTTGTAACGGGAATCCATATCCCAAATACAGGTTAGCCAATCCAAATTCATTGGTCACTACTTTTTGCTCTTCGGAATATATCAATGTTCCGGTTGTGGAACCTTTCAGTATACTGAATTTGAAAGTAACATTTCTGGTACTTATTGGTTTGCCGGCATTGTCACGAACTATAGCCTGATAGTTTAATCCATTAGGTACTTGTCCTGAAATAAAGGAAGTATAAAGAAATAAAGCTACAAATGAACATATCTTTAAAAATAGGCTATTCCTTGATTTTTTCATATTTCATAATTTGAGCGTTACCAATTTTGTTTACTTATTTGATGCACTTCTGATTGATGTCATCTCCAATTCATCAATGCGTCTTTTGAGTTTTTCAATTTCTGTTTTTTGAATGTTTATCATCAACTGTTGTTCTTGAAGAGCCTTCACGATAGGAACTACAAATTCCGCATATCGAAGTCCATAGAAGTCTTTATCATTTTTTGGTTTATCAATTCCGCTGAATTCAAATTGACAATCCTTTGCGGCTTGTTCGACATCTTGTGCTATAAATCCCGTTTGCCTAATTGCTGTTGATTTCTTTGTTTGTAATTCAGAATTCAGTTCCGATGCGTTAGAATTATTTCTATCAACCACGATGTTGAGCGCATTTTGCAAGGCAGGCACATCTAATATATAGCAAACCGGTTTTAGCTTCATTATAAAATCCAAACCTGCGACTTCATCCCGAACATCTTTTTTATACCTTCCGTCTGATATATTTGTCCATGACTTATATCCCCCTATAGACAAGGTATTTGGATCTCCAATGCGAATTTGATAGCTTGCATTTACACGGGAGTCAGAACCAATAGCTGTGCTGTATTGAAAACTAAGATTCCCGTTATTCATTGCGCGGTCTCCCAAATAGGTGCAATTTTGATTTTGAGTTCCTAATGATCCTGCTTCTTTTCCAACTGCAGTTACGGAATAGCCATTGGTGTTGTTATACATTGCGAATGAGCCTATTGCTGTATTATAAATACCTTGGTAGTTCTTTAATAAAGCTTCTGAGCCAATAGCTGTATTGTTTATTCCGGTATAATTATCATGTAAGCAGTTGTATCCTATCGCCGTATTATATGAGCCAGATTCATTTGCAAACAAGGTCCCGGACCCAACTGCAGTATTTACATTTCCATTCATATTTCCAAACATTGAGGTTGAACCTATTGCAATATTCAAAGCACCATCAACATTCGCGCTAAGTGCATTAGATCCTAATGCTACATTCGCATAACCGGAATCATTAGCAAACATGGCATGGTAACCAATGGCCGTATTAGAATGCCCTTGGGTATTGTCGAATAGACCACCTACTCCTACTGCAGTATTCCTATCACCCGTCATGTTATTATACAAACTTAAAGTACCAACTGCGATATTTTCTGAGCCTTTTGTATTGCTGTACATCGATTTTGAGCCAATGGCAATATTGTCAATTCCTTGAATTGAATTTGCCCCATTAGTGCCATTGTTAAATAAAGTAGAGTCACCAATGCTGATTAGTCCATTGCGATTTTGGCAAAAGGCTTGCGCATAAACTCCAATAGCAATATTATTATTTCCGCCATTGGCTAGCATGAGTGTATTGGATCCTATTGCTATATTATTATTGCCCTTCTGATAATTATTCATTGCTCTGAATCCTATAGCACAATTAGAGCTGCCCTCTTCGCCTAATAATAATGCTTCATAACCTATGGCTACATTATTTTTTCCCAATTTATTCCCCCACAAAGAATACGTACCAAGGCCTACATTTCTGCTACCTTTTGTATTGTATACACCGCTGTATTGTCCTACATAGGAATTCCCAAATCCTAAATCAAAAACACGTGCATCATTTTGTAGTCCTGCATCGCGGCCGATAAATAAATTACTGCCAGGTCCTTCAAAATGCAATTGGGTGCTTCCAAATGCGTTTTTCTTTAATGTCATAAGTTCCTCTCCTTCGATTCCAAATCGAATGAGATGGTCGCCAGATAATTTTTCCACGTCTATATAGGTTTTGCCTTCCAAATCAGTTATTTTAGAAGTAATACCGGCAGGAAAAACTATTGTATTCCCGCCACTGATGCTCAATTCATGAGTATTATTATTATAGCTGAGAGTTTGGAGTTCATTTGCAGGGCTTAAATCCCCAATATTGGTTATTAAGCCTCCATCGATACGAATTCCTGGGCCTGCACTGTAATCCTGAATTATGCCTGCTTCAAGGTCTTCTTTTTTAATAGATCCATTCAGGATAAACTCCGTAGAAACGCTATTCTCGTTTAGTGAAAGTGGATTGCCTGATGTTCCATTTCCTTTTAAACTAAAGTTCGTTTGTACGGTCTGAGATCCCCAGTTATCTGAACCTACGGGCAGCGTTATGGTACCGCCGCCTTTAGATAAACTCAATTCATTATTAACCAGCGAAAGGCTTTGTATTTCATTAATTGCGCTGCTATCTTTTGCACTGATCGTGTTTCCATTATACGCAATGCCTGGTCCTGCTTTCAAATTTACTTTTTCGGAGTACAAAGCATAAGGAACGGACAATAATGGACTAATGCTATTTAGTTCATAATTTGTGCCACCACTGGGATCTATTTCAATTTTTAGAAAATAGGAACCTGTACTCCAGTCTATTTTATCAAAACGATTGATCACAGGAAATCCATAACCAATAATTGCATTCACAAGACCAAATTCATTGCTTGCCGCTCGATGTTCTTCAGAAAATGCAACAACGCCATTAACGCCTCCTTGTAATAGGCTAATGCGAATATTTGCATTTCGATTTGAAAGAACTTTTCCACTGTTATCCCGAAGAATTGTTTGAAAATTCAATCCTTGTGGTGTTTGCGAAAATAATATGAATGGGATTAAACATAAAAGCAGGAATACACTTTTCATAATTTAATAAACTTTAAAACGACAGCAGCTTCTTGAGAGACTGTTTTTAATTCAATAAAATAAGCTCCTGATGCTAAAAACCCAACCTGAATTGCCTGACCTGACCAGATTCCTCTTGCTAATTCATGAGATTGCATATCCCTAATAATGTAGTTTAAATTCCAAGGCGAATTGTTTTGGATATAGACAATCTGATTCGTGGGATTTGGAAACAGATACAAAGCCTCCCTTCCATATTCGTCTGTTTTAATGATCAAATAGGGATCGGGTTGAATCACTCCTGATGTTGCATAACTGTTTTTATTTGACGACATTAAGGTCATACTCGACACTTCGCCAATGGCATAGGAAAAATTGAAATTGGCAGACGTTCCATAACCGCCTGAGGCATCTATTGCAGATTGGGTTATGCCATTCGGAATCGAAAAGCATAAACTCATAATTATCCCAGAAAATGGTATCTTTTTCATAAGCCTAAATGTGGGATAGGCGAGCTGAAAACAGAGTATCTATCATCATCCAATGCAATGATCTTAGACTTTGCCTTACCATTTTCTTAAAAGGATATACTGGAAGGCATAAAATAAACAAGCCCCTTAAAGGGGCTTATTTATTCTAAAAACTTAGATTAAACTGGTTATATAAAAAAACAGGGATTATCTGAGAATTTCCACTTTTTTACTGATAGGTCCTAATTCCGTTTCGGCTTTAAGGATATAAAGTCCATTTGGAATATTCTGGAGATCAATTTGATTCTGTTTGGCAGCAGGTTGGTCAATAGATTTCATGAGTCTGCCATCTAAAGAGTACAGGGCAATATTCTTTATCACATTTTGCCCGTTCAGGTGGATGGTCAAATTCTCTGAAGCTGGAACAGGAAATACAAGCAGACTATTGGGATCTAATACCCCATTTTTCGAGTCCTTTTTTCCAATCTGAACATAGGCTATCTGGTCAGGAATACGAACAAGCTGTCCCAGATCATTTAAGATAGTAATATTGTTAAAATAGAGAGGCACTTTTACGTATTCATCTTCTTTTCTAAATCCTCTAAGGTCATCTTCGACAATAAACGTAATTAACTCAGTAGCGCCCTTTCCGCTAACTTTGTTGCCATTTGCACGCACAAACCCGCTTTCAAGACGTCCATCCCATGGTTTTTGGGCCATATGCATGGTTGCAGCATTAAGTGTAGCCCAGCCCTGATTGTAAAATCCAACTTCTAGACTGGGTTCATATACTACGTCCGTATTGTAATCAAGCTCATACGCATAACCTCCAAGGTTTAAAACGGGGTTATTCTCATCTCCCAATACCACTTCAATCATTGCAAGATCTCCGGAATCCGCATTCGGAGTAAGAACATTCAGTATGAATGGGAAGTCACCACGGTCATAAACAGGTTTAGGAACTAAAGAATGCTGTTTTCTATAAAAATTATGGATATAAAGGGTATCCATACAGTCGACAGCACCGTTACCATCCGCATCAGCGTTTTTTAAATTAGCATACCCATTTGTAAGCGAGTTATCCCAATCGTTTGCTCGCAATGCACGGAAAATAGAGGTAGATTGATACATACGGCTATCTCCATGAGCTCCAAGATGGTAACCCATTTGAAGAAGGTCTAGCATGGTGACTTCGCCGTCGAGGTTTACATCCCCAGGCCATACACAGTCTCCAGAACATTGTTTTGAGCAATTCTTGCTTTCCACATACATGGAAACATCGCAATTGACTTCAATACATTCATTCGTGCTTGGTATACAATATGTAACTTTAAAAGTTTTATTACCTGCAAAGTCCTTAGGTGGGAAATAAATTAAAAGATTATATCCAATAACGGTATCCTTACAACCCTTGTAATCAAGATAAACGGTATCATACCCAGGAAAGAATTTCACACTGTCTTCAGGTGAACTGAAATTGTATGCATCTATTGGAATATGGTATCCAAAGACCAATGGGACATTTTTGGGAGTAGAGAAACTATAGGTTGTACGATTATCTGGTTGCCAGTTTCCTACAAACAGTTTAACTTCACCATATTCGCAATTTCCTTGCGGGCATACCTTATACGTAAACGATTGAACACCTTCATATCCGGCTTCCGGCTCATAACTAAAGTCACCAAGATTGTTCAATTTTGTCAAAGTACCACGGCTTGGGCCTTGATCTAAAAGAAAGGCGTATTTTTTAACAATATCGTTATTCGCGACATTAAAGAAAATGACGGAATCTTTTGGAAGGAAAAACTGATCATCGACGACAATTTTTCCTGGTGCTTTTACGGGATACACCTCCACAAAAACATGCCTGTAGCTTCCGTTATGGACGACCGCAAAAGTATCTTTTCCAGTAAAAGTGGATATGGGTTTATACAACACGGTATAATCTGTATTGTATTCCAAAACACCATTATTTGGTGCCAGGGACGTGGAATATCCGCTTTGGGGTAATGGGATACTTAATTTTGTGCCTTTAGGAGTTCCCACATATAAGCTGTCACTTGGGATATTGCCGGGATCGACCACATTAACGATCAAATTGCCATCCTTGCATCTGTTAAACGTATCACATACAGTATAATTTAAATAAGCAACCCCCAAGAAGTCCGGACTGGGACGAAAACGCAGGGTCGTATCATTTGGTCTGGATGCAATCAAATTGCTAGCAGCTCCAATGCCTGTGATCTGTAAAAAGTGGTAATTTCCTATTGAAGAACTGTCGTTGGTTAGTGGGTGTACATCCAGGTCCCCACTATTCCTGTCCACAGCAAATGCATCAGGGCGGATTTCGAGATAGGATTTACTGACTTCGAATATAAAGCTGAGGTATTTGTATTTTCCACTGAAGTCTTTGTATTCGTATGTTGCTGTATCGCGGCCATTAAAACCGGATGAAGGGGTATAAGTAACCTCCGGGTCATATTTGCTTCCACTTAGGACAAATGACCCATTGGCAGTAGAGTCGATTATAACCCGTTTATCCTGATAAGTATTTGGAAGATAACTGATGCTGGAATTTGTGAGTTGTCTGAATACAAGATAAGGTCCTTGAACCTCCTGTGCTTTCAGACAAAATGCCAATAAGCATAGTAACAGCGATGTGTAAGTCCTGTTTTGTTGCATAACCAGTACCACAAATATAGGTGCCATGTCCCATATTTCAAAACCTTATATACATATTTTTATGATTCATATATTGGATTTTATTCATATATGGCATAACTAACTGTATATAAGCAATTTACGCAATTTCAAATTCATAAAAGGTCCTGGGTGTAAAAGGGATGACAGCATTCATTTTTTTAAAAATGCGCGGTGTTTTATCTTTAGCAATCGATGAACGACTCTAAAATTTATACTTTTCTTGAAAGCTTAAGCCAAAAAGAGCTCCGAAAATTCCGTAAATTTCTTGAATCTCCTTACTTCAATACAAATGCTACTCTTATTGCTCTATACGACCAGATGGAAGCGCACATCGTATCTGAAGACAAAAGAGATTTGTTAAAAGAAATTGTATGGGAAGCCTTATTCCCGCATGAGTCATTTGATTACGACCGACTCCGAAAGTATATGCACAAACTTATGGAACTTGCTTATGACTTTTTGGCCCAGGAAATATATCAGGAAAGCGAGGCACACAAAGCACATTATTTGCTCGAAATGCTTATCCGGAAACAAATGGATGAATACCTGCCCAACGCCATACAGTCAGGAATTACATTGATGAATAAAATTCAAAACCGCCATGGCTTATACTATTATGACCTGTATGCAATAGAAAAATACAAGTATATCCTGGCTAACGTGGAATCGAAGCGCGTAAAGAAATCAAATATTCAGAATCTGAATTTGTCTGAAGTGGATGAAAATCTCAATATTTTTTATATTTCCGAGAAGCTACGAAATTATTGTCTTGTATTAAGCTGGAGCAAGATGATAGAAATTGAAACAAATGTTCCACTCATCAAAGAAATAATCGCACTTGTTAACCCAAAGTACATAAACATTCCTTCCATTGCCATCTATTATCAAATTTTCCTGACATTCATTGAACCAGACACCCACGTTCACTTTTATAATTTAAAGGAATTAATAAAATCCTACATCCATTTGTTTCCTGAAAATGAAGCGCGTGATATCGTAAATGCTGCAATTAACTATACCATCCAGCAACAAAATAAAGGAAACTTGAGCTTTGCTCAGGATAATTTTGAACTTTGGAATCATGGTTTGCAGACCCGGATTATCCTTGTAAATGATGAAATCTCGCCCTGGTCGTTTAAAAATATTATTACGTTAGCCTTAAGACTGAATCAATTTAAATGGGTGGAAGACTTTATAATTGAATATGGACCAAAAATTAATGCGAGCTACAGGGAAAATGCCATTTATTACAACAAGGCTTCACTGTATTTTTATAAAAAAGAATATGATAAGGCCATACCTCTACTGCAAAAGGTTCAATTTGATGAAATCAATTATGGTTTGGGTGCAAAATCGATTCTACTGGCATGTTACTATGAACTAGATGAGTTCGATGCACTCTATTCCCATATTGATTCATTTAAAGTTTTTATTAAACGTCATAAGTCAATCACCGAGGACATAAAAAAGAGCTATATTCAATTAGCTAATTACACAAAAAAACTTCTGGAAACTGGCAGTGAAAAGTCTAAATTGAAATCCTTACGTGAAGAAATTGTAGCAAGTCAAACATCGAGCAAAAAGTGGCTGCTTGAAAAATTAGATGAGTTAGCTAAGTAAATACGGTCCAATCTGCTAAACCATAAAATTCGCGCATTATCCTTCAAATGATGAGGAAGGTTACCCAAAAACTATTCCTGCAATGCTTTTTTAAAAATGTTCAGGCAACGTGTTCTTGCAAATGCATGATTAACAATCGGGTCAGGGTAAGCAGAAGTTCCGTATTCTGGTATCCATTTTAGGATGAAACGATATTCAGGATCAAAGCGTTTCTGTTGCGACTCTGGACTGAATATCCTGAAATAAGGCGCTGCATCGGTACCAGACCCTGCAGCCCATTGCCAGCCACCGTTGTTGCTTGCCAGATCATAATCCAACAATTTCGAAGCAAAATACGCCTCTCCCCATCGCCAATCGATAAGGAGGTGCTTGACTAAAAAACTTGCCGTTATCATTCGAAGCCGGTTATGCATAAAGCCCGTTTGATTCAGTTGTCGCATACCTGCATCGACCATAGGATATCCGGTAAGCCCCTGGCACCAGGCCTCAAACATTGGAAGATCATTTAGCCACTCGATGTTGTTAAATGCGGGTTTAAAAGCACGATCTTCGACATGTGGGTATGCCTGGAGTATCATGCTGTAGAAATCACGCCAAAGCAATTCATTAAAAAAAACAGTATTTAGACCTGCGGCTTTTCGGGCTTTTTCACGAATACTGATTGTTCCAAAACGAAAATGAATTCCCAGGTGTGAAGTGCTGTCCAGAGCTGGAAAATCCCTTTGCTGGTCGTATTTAGATATAAGGATCTCTGAAACTGTTTTGCCGGGCAATGCCATTCCACTTTTTCTGAATCCAATCGATTCTAATGAGAACAGATCGGTTGAGCTGATTTTGATAAATCCACTGCTTTCGCTTTCTGATGAAAATGAACGTAGCCATTTGGATTCTCCACGAATAGAGGATTCTTCTGCCAATTTCTTATGAATTCTATTTTTATAGGGTGTAAAAACAGTATAAGGAGTTCCGTCCTCCTTCAGGACCTCATTCAATTCAAAGAGCACATGGTCTTTATATGATTCTACTTTTACTCCTTTCGATTGTAGGAATTCTGTTACAAATGTGTCCCGGTTTTTAGCGTATGATTCATAATCTCTGTTATAGACAACTAACGAAATATCAAATTCACGAATTATTTGCGACCACACTTCAGCAGGAGGACCATATTTAACAATCAAATCAGAGCCCATCGATTGTAATTGACTTTTCAATAATTCTATCTGTTGGTAAATAAACCAAACACGAGGATCCTCTTTGTTTTCAAGCGTTTCTAATATAAGTGGATCAAATATAAATATGGGGATAACCGGCATTCCTGAGCGCAATGCATGGTAAAGTCCGCAATTGTCATCAAGCCTTAAATCCCTTCGAAACCAGAACGCAGCATATTTCATTTCTTCAAAACAGCATAAATGAGCTGATGTTCAATGTATTGTTAATCTTTTGGGTCTGTTTAGAGCTTATATAGACAATCGTTACTTTTGTAGGAAAGAGTCCTATATGAAAATTTTTATCAATATTTTGGCCTGTTTCCTTATCCTGGCTTCCTGCAAACAAAACAAAAGTTTTGATACAAAGGAGTTAGATGAACTTGAAAAAGCTTTCGAAAGCAATCCTAGTGATACAAGCTATGACAAGTTAATCACCCGCTATCTTGAAATCATGCAAGAGCAAAAGGACGATAAGGCGATTTTGGAACAAATGCTTATCAAATGTGCTACTGCCAGTAAAAAAATGGACAATTGCCGTCAAACCGTCATTTTTTTGAATAATCTTATAAAAAATCATTACGAAAGGACCGATACTCCTGATAATATCCTTGAGATGATTCGTTGTCTTCGGAAGGAAAATAAGGTCTATGCGGCAGATATTCTTTCCATTTGTTTTGCCGAAGCTTATCCCTCTCATCCCAAAAAAGTCGAATTGCTCACAGCTTTAGCACAACAAAAAACGGCGGAAGAGTATTTGGTTGAACTTGCGAAGACCATGTTTCCTGATACAGGAAATAGCTATAATAAGGACATTGCTTTTAATTATGTGGATGCCTGCGAAGCCTATGCGCTTGTTCTTCCCAAGTCAGAGAAATCACCCGAATTTCTTTTCAGTGCCGCACAAACTGCAAAGTTGCTTCAAACATGGGAGAAGTGTATCAGTCTGTTCGATTGGATCATTGATAAATACCCTACCCATCCGAAAGCGGAGAATTCTGCATTTATGAAAGCATTTTTATTTGACAATGATTTAAAGGATACCGCAAACGCAAGAAAATTTTATCTGGAGTTTATTTCGAAATATCCGAAAAGTGATTTTGTAGATGATGCACAGGTTCTCATGAGCAATCTCGGCAAAACCGAAGAGCAAATACTGCATGATTTACAAAATAAAAATAAAACCCAACAATAATCAGGAACTTATAAACTTTTTGTGCCAGCTTTCTTTTAAGGGTTTCAGCCAATTTTTTTGAAACTCCTGCTTTGATGTCACCAGATTATCAAAAAACAGCGTAGAGTCTGTTATGAGTCCTTTTTCATAGGCTTCCGTCAACATGTTACTGTGTATCGAATAAACCCGTTCGTCTTTTAAATAATGAAACAGATGACGATCAAAAAAATCACATGAGAGCTTACTTCCAAGTTCCCTGATAAATTGAACGGACGCATCAATACTGCAGCCACCAGGTTTATTTACATTTTCGTCAACCACCAACAAAACGAAATACGCATGCAACAATCCACCTGTCGCACGGACATCTTCCCGATGACTCGTCCACTGTTTTGAGAATGTTTTAATTGCCGCCTGAACTTCTGGGATCTGGCTTTCATCAATACGTTTATTGGACGCATATATCCAGATTCTGGAATCATCAGGAAAGGAAATAATATCATTCATTTCTTAGTATGATTTTCAAGGATTAACTCGGCCAAATCATAAACCATAACGTCTTCCTGTTTGTCTTTAGCTTTCAAACCATCACTAAGCATTGTAAGGCAGAACGGACAATTGGCAACAATTCTATCTGTGCCTTGCTCCAAAACTTCCTGAATACGCTCTTCATTCACTCTGATGCTTCCCTTTTCCTCTTCTTTAAACATTTGGGCTCCGCCTGCGCCGCAACATAAGCCATTTTTCCTGGAACGCCTCATTTCTTTTATTTCGATCTGCAAGCCTTCAATTATTTTTCGTGGGGCCTCATATATGCCATTGGCTCTACCCAGATAACAGGAATCATGGTAACTTACGGGGCCTTGTCCTGAGTCTGGCGAAAGCTTGATTTTTCCTGAAAGGATGAGTTCTTCCAGAAAGCTCGAATAATGCACCACATCATAATGACCTCCCAATTCAGGATATTCATTTTTTAGCGTATTAAAACAGTGTGGGCATGTACACACTATTTTTTTTATTTTATACGCATTGAGTATTTCAATGTTTTGAATAGCAAGCATTTGAAAAAGAAATTCATTACCTGCCCTCCGTGCAGGATCGCCTGTGCATTTTTCTTCATCACCCAATATCGCATATGAGACTCCACTGATATTTAGAATTTCACAAAATGCACGGGTCACTTTTTGCGCTCTTGCGTCGTAACTTCCGGCGCAACCAACCCAAAACAGGACATCCGGCACAGTTCCTTTTGCAACAAATTCTTGTATTGTTACTACGTTCATACCACTCATATTTTTGACCATTGCGTTCTAGACTCTGACATGGCCCATACCGATTGATTGTTTTCCAGACTATTAAACATGGGAAGCCACTCCTGTGGGCCCCCACTATTCATTAATATATCATATCGTCTCATTTCGACGATAGGTTTCAATGGACTGATTCCTACAGGGCAAGCCTCTACACATGCATTGCAGGTTGTGCATGCATATATTTCTTCTCGCGTAATGAAATCGAATAGGGAATGTCCGTCTGTTATGACATAATGACCATTATTTGGGTCTACTTGATAGGCGGAATTACGAATAACGAGCTCTGCCCTATCCCGAATATCCATCATTATTTTTCTAGGACTCAAATTTTTTCCGGTCAGATTTGCAGGACAAACTGCGGTACATCGTCCGCACTCCGTACAGGAAAAAGCTTGAAGAAGACTGGTCCATGGAAGTTGATGCACATCGGAGGCACCAAAATAATCAAATGGATGATCAAGTTCCTTTAAGGGCAATTCAAACATACTCCGTACCTCATTTTCAACTTCCGGAATATTTACCATTTTTCCCTTTTCGTCCAGGCTGGCAAAATAACTACTTGGGAACGCAAGAAAAATATGAAGATGCTTGCTGTATGGCAAATACAGAATAAAACCAAGTACAATGAGGTAGTGAGACCACCAGAATGCCCTCTCGATAAATGAAATTGTACTCAAATTCATAGAATCAAATATCGGGGATGTAAAAAAAGAAGACATGTAAAACCTACCAGCATCCGGATAGTTTTGAGGTTCTATTTGTTGAAGCTGCTGATATGCTCCATTCATCATAAAAATACTGATAATCAAGATGATTTCTCCAACCAAAATAAGATTGGCATCTTTAAATGGCCAGCCTTTAAGTTCTTCTTTATGGAATCTGGGAAGTTTTAAAACATTTCGGCGCGAGAGGAATACAATAGTTGCCACAAACGCCAGTACACTAAGTATTTCAATAGTGTTTATAACCAGACTATAAAACCCTCCCAATGTATCTGCAAAAAAACGATGGGTATGGAGTACACCGTCAGCCAGAATCTCAAGCATTTCAATTTGAGTGAAAATAAAAGCTACATAAATAAAAAGATGAAAAAAACCAGCAATGGGTTTAGTAAACATCTTTCCCTGACCCAATGCAAAGAAAATCATGTTCTTCCATCTCTGAGCTGATGGTCCATTTATTTGCTCTGACTTGCCCAATTGGATGGCCTTTATAATTTCTCTAAATTTTCTAAAGGCAATAAAAGCGCATACTGCGGTAATAATTATAAAAGCGGTGGTTTGAATCATGGATTTACTTATTCAAATTCAAATAATTATAACTTATTTTGCCACATAAAACCACGTTAAGGTATGATTATCCTGAATAAAGAACAAATAAAGCAAAAAATCAGAAGAATGGCAATGGAAGTCTATGAACGGCATTCGGACGAAAAAGAACTTGTAATTGCCGGGATTAACAATAAGGGATTGCTATTGGCCAATGTATTGGCCAAGGAAATTAGAGAGATCAGCCCGTTAATTTGTACAATTGTCAATATTCGAATCAATCCTGCAAATCCCATTGAGCAACCTGCGAGGATAGTTCAGTTTGGCGGGTCACTGGAAGGTAAAAGCTTAGTTTTGGTGGATGATGTTTCGAATACAGGCAGGACCATGTTTTATGCTCTTCAGGTATTTATGCATGAACTTCCAAAGTCTCTGGAAACGGCTGTTTTAATTGAACGAACACATAAAAGGTTTCCTGTTGAAGTTCGGTTTGTAGGCACTACCCTAGCCACTACGATTCAGGAGAATATTGAAGTATTCCTGGATAAAGTTCAGGATTGGCGCGTTGAGCTTACATAAGTGTCCATTTTTTCAGAAATCTGGAATACCGCCTTTTTCCCGGCTTCATAACCTAATTTATATAACCTCTCCGTTTCGCTTAAATCAAATTTGGAAATCGTTGCTATTTCCGGACTTTCAACTACCACGTCACATAAATCCTTCTGCATGCTGGAATTATTATTCACAGCTAACTCAAGAACCCTGGTTAATAATTTAAAACTGCTATTTAAATCCACATTTGAATTGGATATTAATGGAACGAGGCTAACTCCTACAAGGATATCGCATTCCTCTCTTATGAGGCTCGCCGGCATATTGAGCATAATTCCTCCGTCAAGGTATAACTCATTTTTTATTTGAATAGGCTTAAAGAGCATTGGGATGCTGCAGGAAGCCAGAACCGGAGCTGTGACAGAACCTTTGTCAAATACGCATAATGTACCGCGTGTAAGGTTGGTTGCTGTAATCCGGATAGGTATTTTCAGACTATCAAAATCGTCTTCAGGAATATGCTTGTGAAGTATATATTCAAGATAGTCCATTCCAATCAATCCCCTCGCGGGCAAAGATGGCCGTAGAAAATTAAACCACTTTGTACTGGAAGCAATGGCAAGCATTTCCTTTGGTGACAAGCCTGATGCAAACAAAGCCCCTACCAGAGCTCCGGCACTTGTTCCAGATAGCATTGCAAATTTTAGGCCCTCTTCAGAAAAGGCTTGCAAAACTCCAATATGATATATACCGCGTACACCTCCTCCTGAAAGGCAGAGTCCGATTTTCATAATGCTTTACTGATCTAACTTCAGAAAGCGAAGAATAGTTGTTTCTTGGCCAACTAATTTAAGAACGTACCATCCACTTGGAATGTCCAGGGTTATGCTTTTTTGAAATGCTTGCTTACGTACTGTTTGTAGTTGCTGATCCAATATTTCAAAGTGATCATAGGAAAGATTACTTTCTACGTAGAGCTCTCTATGAACTGGGTTTGGAAATATTCTTGCATGTTGTTCATGAAATTGTGCGGTTTTTGTAAGCACTTCGATGTCGGATTTATATCGTGGCAATATCTGATAGCCATCAAGAAATGGACTTATAGCATCAAACTGGGATCCAATTCCCGTTACGTTAAATCGTCCGGATGGTGCTGCCGTTCCATGAAGATCCACATCATTATCGATACGAAGGTCAAACGTGTCGTTGCCATTTGTTATTTTGACCGTAAATCCCAGTGGGTTGTTATTCCAGGTATTTGGATCAACCAATTCCACATTTTTAATTTTAATAAGTTGTGATTCGGTTAATTCGTTCAAGGTGCTTGCAATTGTAGGGGGAAACAGTGGATTAGAAGACTTCACGAACTCGATGCTATCCGGGGTCATTTGTGCAAGCCCATTAAATTGTGATACGGTACCTTTTATCCGGAGTACATCGCCTTCTTTGACAGTATAGGATAAATTACCTGAACTTAAAAAAATACCTAAACCATCATTGTTCTTGTCAATAACGGTGAATTGCAATCCAGATGGCCGCAAATTCACCCCGTATACCGTTCCTTCGATCGTGCAGCGCTTATTAAGGGAATCGATCACTCCATCCGAATTAACCGTTCTTAGTAAACCAATAGATAGGTTTGGATAATTGAGATCGACTTTACGAACGCGGATTGTTCCGGTCATGCCTCCGGATGCATGAACATCGCATTGGTATTGGTAATCTCCAGGGGAGCTAAATTTATGAATGTAAGACCATTTGTCAGAAGAAGGGTTGCCGCTGTAGAATTCTTCCGGATTATTTGGAAAAGTAGTTTTGGATCCATTGACATTGTGCAGTCCTTCTTCATTTATCCATTCTATTTGTTCTCCAACAAAAATTTCAATGTTATTGGGTGTAAAGGAGAAATTTTTTGAAATAATCGTATACTCTGCGCAGGATACACTATTGGGCTTACCCGGTGTGGCAAATACTTCCTTGCCGTTCACTATGCGCGATGTGCGGTTTTTGGAGGGCCTCCAGTATACCTGATTCGTATTGTCGACAGTGGCTCTGCAAAGTTCAAGACTGGAACCGTTTCCACTCGTTTCCGGAGACCAGGAACTATAATAATGCACACTGTCCACAGGAAGGCTGTTTCCGTCTAGCAAGGTAATTACCTCGTCCGTGTTTCGGAGACCACCGCTCGTCCACTCAAACGATTTTAAACCAAATACAGAATCCAACCTCATACTATCAACGGCCAGAACGAAATAGGCCTTTGGTTCGATCAGGCTGTCAGGGAATGTATAAATCACGGCATCTTTAATGGAATAGTCTTTAATATTTACCGCACTATTGCCGGCATTATAAAATTCGATAAACTCAAGATAATCTGTTCCGCTTTCCGGCGGGTTATACATGATTTCGTTAATCACAATTTGAGCCTTTAATGAAGCGGTTTGCAACAAAGCAAGCAATACGTATAAGATCTGTTTCATATGGCTATATTTTAAGTAAAGATAATCTATGTTTTCAGCTTAGGCATCAGCTATATCTGGATGCAGGGCATGTATGCAGGAATTGATATTGAAATAATAAGACCGATTATTATAACCACAAAACACCAGAAAAGGCTCCATAAGCTTTAGTTTGGGTCTATGAATGAAAAATTTCCGCCATCATGCAACGGACACTGCCCCCTCCTGTTGTTTCAATTATAGGAATCGGAATTGAAATGATGTTTGTATGATTCTTCAAAACATTGATTTGGGTATCAGATAGCGAACGACAGGCGGTTTCTGACATGATCAAATAGGAATCACCTGTTTTGGACCTCAGTTGCAGCATATTGCCTGCAAACGCATTCATTTGTGCCAAACTGATTTCAACAATTACTTTGCCAGTACGGTGTAATTTTTCAATTATGGCAGGACGTTCATCATCCGGAATGGAATCTAAGCAGAGTACACAAAAATCCAATCCTAAAGCCATCATGACATTCGTATGGTAAATGGCTTGATGATGCTCATTGAAGGCAGAAAAATAAAATACTTCATATCCTGTTACTTCCGAAAATATTGCAAGCAATTGCTTATCGGTTCTGGGGCTCAAACATGCATATGCGATTTTATGATCGCGATCCAAAATCAGACTGCCGGTACCTTCTAGGTACAGCGCACTGTTTTCGTAGTGCTCCAGCTGATAGCGTTTTCTGAAGTGATAGGTATCCATCAGAAGCGTAATTACATCTTGCCTGCGTTCCTTTCTGCGGTTTTCGGTGTACATCGGATAGGTAATCAAAAAGCCTTCTGCATGGGTGCTAAACCAGTTATTTGGGAAAACAGCATCAGGAAGCTTTTCGCTTTGGATATCTTCGATTACGATGACTTCAATGGACAGGGAACGAAGGGTCTCAACCATACGATCAAATTCAAATCGTGCCTTGGAATTTAATTCTTCTTCTCCGATATCTTTATTGAAATTCTGGAATGCATTCGATGATGCAGTTTCCTGATTAAATCCGAAATGAGCGGGACGTATCATGAGTACGGTATCCGTTATTTGCAAGCTGGAATGAATCATACAATTTAGAATAATTAAAGGTACTAGTAGTTAGGATTTCATGGCGTCAGCTCTGAGAATTCCACTCAAACGTTCACCAAGATATTTTTTAATGATAAAATGCAAAGCATATATAAGTGGTGTGAGCAGTATAGCCATGAACAATTTATACAGATAATTCATTGTTCCTATTGCAAGCACCATTTTTAGTGGCCAGTTGGCACCCAGATAGAATGCAATAAAAAGAACGATATAGCTATCGAAGAACTGTGAAATAACAGTGGATCCTGTGGAACGAAGCCAGATTTTTTGTTCGCCCGTCCATTTCTTTATTCTATGAAAAATATATGCATCCAGAATTTGACCTACAAAAAATGCCGTCAAGGAAGCTACAATTATTTTTAAACCTTGACCAAAAACAAGTGTAAATGCAGTATTATAGTTTGAAACTTGAGATTCTAGTTCCGTTCTTTTGGTTGGATCTGAGGAAAAGTCTAAATGAGATTTTATCCAAAAATCTGCTGGTGTTAGATGGATTGCAATAAATACCATCAAAAAGGCATAACCAATCATGCCCACTGCAAGATAAGAAAGCCGCACTACTCCTTTTGTACCAAAATATTCGTTAACGACATCTGTCAAAACAAAAACTACTGGCCACAATAATACACCAGCGGTCAATTGAAAGCTCAAATTTTCATTACCAAACAGATTAATGGACAATGGAGCAAATCCAAAGGTTTTTTCAAGGCTAAAGATCTTAACCCCAATAAATTCCGCTATAAGTGCATTTGTAATAAATACAACACTTAAGAAAATATATAGCAGGTTTGCCTTATTTTTGCTTTGGTTTTTCATGGTCTTGTCAACAATTTCCACAAAATTAAGTTTATTTTTCTTGAGGCATTGAACATGGCTAAATTTGGTATTGATTTAAAAACAGGAACAGTTACTAATAGAAACGATCTTATCGTGGGAATCGACCTGGGTACCACAAATAGCCTTATTGCCTACATGAACTCCGATAAGCCCACCATTATTCCAATTGGTCACGATGCAAATGGTTTGCTCCCTTCTGTAATCCATATTTCAAAAGACCATCAGGTTATAGTCGGAAATAAAGCCAAGAGATTGTTGAATTCTGAACCACAACGGACGGTCTATTCTATCAAACGCTATATAGGCAAAACAAGTGAAGACCTTAAGAATACTCAAGGTTTAGTGCCTACCTATCCCTTAGAAAGAAATGCAACCACAGGTCTTTTGGAAGTTCCCATCCAGGGTACATATTATACCCCGGAAGAGCTCTCTTCATGTATTCTTAAAGAATTAAAGGCTGAAGCCGAGTTTTTGCTTAAGCAAAACATCCATAAAGCAGTAATAACCGTTCCTGCTTATTTTTCAGACAAGCAACGTCAAGCCACCCGATTGGCTGGCGAATTGGCTGGTCTTGAGGTTCTTCGGATAATCAACGAGCCTACCGCGGCCAGTCTGGCTTATGGTATTGGTATCAAAAGAGATGAACACAAAACCATTCTAGTGTATGACCTGGGAGGTGGAACCTTTGATGTTTCTATATTGAGAATAGATGATGGCGTATTTGATGTGCTTGCAACCAATGGAGATAATTTTTTAGGAGGCGATGATATTGATGAAGCTATTGTACAATATTGGTATGAATCCGGGGCGTGTACCGATTATACAAAAAAGCATACGCTTCGGATTTTAGCAGAAAAGGCTAAAATTCATCTATTGGATAATGATAAATGGAATTTTTTTCAGGATAATCTTAATTTAACTCTGGACAAAGATGAATTGGATCGTCTCGCCAGTGCTGTCGTGGATCGAACCATCCAATGCTGCCAAAAAGCCTTGGTCGATTGCAATCTTCATTTTGGAGATCTTGATGAAATATTGCTTGTTGGAGGATCATCACGACTTTCGCTTGTGAAAAAAACCTTGGGAAGATTATTCCGGAAGCCTTTAAATGATTTTTTAAATCCTGACCAGGTCGTTGCTCTTGGTGCTGCAATACAGGCTGATATTCTTGCTGGTAACCGCAAAGATCTCCTGTTGCTTGACGTAACTCCCTTAAGTATGGGAATTGAAACCGTTGGTGGATTAATGGATACTATAATTCCCAGGAACTCCAAAATTCCTCTAAGGCTTGCTAAGATGTATACCACTTCCAAAGATGGTCAGAAGAACATTCGAATATCGGTCTTTCAAGGTGAACGTGAGCTTGTACAAGATAACATAAAGCTTGCCGAATTTGTCCTCACTTCTTTGGATCCCATGCCAGCCGGGCTCCCAAAATTGGAGGTTGTGTTCTCCATCGATGTAGACGGCATATTGACTGTTAAAGCAAGGGAATTGAGAAGTCAAAAGGAACAGCAAATTGAGATCAAATCAGCTTTTAACTTGCAACAGGAATTGATTCTTGAGAAATTAAAGGAATCCGTATCAAAAGCCGAGGAAGATCAAAAAAAGAGAGCACTGATAGATAGTATAAATGAAGCGAAATATGTTCTTCAGAATTCCGAAAGATTCCTTATTCAAAACAAGGACTATCTGACGGATGATGAGAAAAATATTATTCTATTTAAATCAAGGACTTTGGAAGCTGCAATTCGAAATGAAATAAAAGCTGAAATTTTACAAGCAATTGAAGCTTTCAACGAGGCTACCTCTGAAATTGCACATAGAATGATGGATATCCGAATTCAGGAATCGCTCAAAGGGAACTCCGTAAACGATATGTAACTTATGGCGAAATTTAAAAATACACTTTCATCTCTGGAAGATTTAAAATATGCCCTTGGTTCTACAATCAAGGAAGATTCTGAGACAAGTGAAGATCAATTTCGAGATAATGAAAATACGGAACCAGATATAAATAAAAATCTGAAAATACGAATTCATTTAGATAGACTTCCAGGTTCCAAATTGCTCAGCAGAATATCAGGAATTGAGGCATCCCCGCAATACATGGAACAATTGTGCAAAAACTTAAAGCAAAAATGTGGTGGAGGTGGATCCGTTCGGAATGGTGAAATATTAATTCAGGGCGATCACGTTGCTAAACTTTTGGATTATTTTATTAAATTAGGCTTTAAGAATACAAAACGCAGCGGAGGATGAAAAGATATCCTGATTCAGGCACTCCTTCTTTTAAAGTGTTCTGCATATTTTATTTGTTGGGATTATTGCTTCTCTCATCCTGTCAGGTTCATGACGATGTGAAAAAGGAAACCGACTCCAATTCAAGTTATGCGTATTTTAAATGGAAATTACAGTTTGAACAATATATAAACATTGCCGGAGAAAAAGATTCTTATTATCATGATTTTTTGAAATCTAAGCTCAGGTATACTACAATACACTCATTTCGCACTGATCAGTCATGGCGATTTTTAGGCCCCGATAATATTTACGGCAGGACATTAAGTCTTGCAATAAATCCTAAAGATACCTCTGAATTGTGGATGGGTTCTGCCTGTTCTGGATTATGGCATTCAATTAATGGTGGAGTTGGCGATAATGCATGGACCCATGTTCCCTTGGGATTTCCCGTTCAATCTGTTTCTTCTATTGCGATCCAGAATGATAAACCGGATGTCATTTATATTGGTACTGGGGAAACATACTCGATCAATAGCAATAGCGAAGGAATAGTAACAAGAACGCTGCGGGGTTCTCGTGGAATTGGATTATTAAAATCATCCGACAATGGTAAAAACTGGAATCTGCTTTTGAATATGTTGGATCAACCTTCATCGTGCATCTGGAAAATTTGTATTAACCCCAAGAACAATAATCAAATCTTTATTGCCGGAACTATGGGGATTATGAAATCAGAAGATGGAGGAACTCATTGGATATCTGTCATGGATTCATGTCTTGTAACTGCGCTTGAAATAGATCCTGAAATACCTTCTATTCTTTATGCCGGAGTGAGAGGTACAGGAATTTTAAAAACAGGCTTATATAAATCTGAAGATGGTGGCGAAGAGTGGATAAAATTAAGCAACTCAAATCTCGATGAATTACAGGGAAGAATCATGATTGATATTTGTAAAGATCATCCTGAAAGGGTTATTGCTGCATTTTCGGACAGTTTTAACTCTGTAGGAATACTTCGGACACTTGACAGATTTACCAGTACTTCCTATTGGACAAACATTAAAGACGTTTGTGAACACCAGGGCTGGTATGCTAACGGGCTATTGTTAAAAGATGATGACCCCACAAAACTATTGATGGGTGGAGTTGATTTGTATTATGATTCCAGTGGGACAGGAAATAAATTACAGAACCTGGTTTATAAAAAAATAAAAATACACGCTGATTTTCATGACATTCTATCGAATCCAAAGGATCCAAACAAAGTTTATTTTTTGACTGATGGCGGTGTATTTAGATCCAATGATTTTAGTAAAAGTGTATTTTCCTGTAATTCAGGATATGTATCGACCCAATTCTATACGGGAAATATAGACCTGCAATCAAAAAATATTTTGGGCGGTCTTCAAGATAACAAGACTGCACTTTTTACAAATGCAGACAAATGGACGACTATCAGTATCGGAGATGGGACATTTAACGCCTTTCATCCGCTGAATGAGTCCTACATTTTTATTTCTTCACAGTTTCAAAATCTGTATTCCAGTGAAGACCTTGGTAAAACTTCAAAGGAGTTGATACCGCCCAATGAAAATGCCTCATTTGTGGCACCATTCATACTTGACCGAAATAATCCAGAAACCATAATGTCCGGAGGAGATCAGTTATGGATAAGTCACAATTCAGGAATTACGTGGATAAAGTTTCCTTTGAGTAGGTCCGGCGAAAAAATTGTAGCAATTGACCAGGATAATTGGAATTCTGCAAATTATTTTATAGCAACTTATATACCGGAAAATCATTCAAGTGCTTTGTATCAATATATGGATGGAAAGACTTCTATGGCTGCAGTAAACTTTAAAGATACAACTCGCTTTATACGATGTATTCAATCAGATCCACATCTTCCAAAACATTGGTACATAACGTTGGGAAATTATGGACCTGGTGGAATTTTGGAATCAATTGATGATGGGACATCGTGGGACTATTGTTTGAATGAGGGATTGCCAAATGTTCCTGTTCATACTTTATTCGTAGATCCTGTAGTCATGGGTCAATTGTATGCAGGTTGCGATTTGGGTTTATTTGTAAGTTTTGATGCGGGTCATCATTGGATTCCGTACAATGACCATCCCTATGATATGGTTCCTGTATATGACATAAAATATTCAAAGTCTACAAATGGACTGCTTCTTTTTACTCACGGGTATGGAGTTTTTTCATTGCCTAAACCCCAAAAACCTGTTACAGGAGATGAACAGTATGAGGATACTAAACAAGGTATATATTGCTTGAAGGGAGCTTCTTCTGAGACTTTTATTATGGGTCCCGACAACATGGAATTCGGTTACCTCATTGGGATTGATGGGACACTGATTTCTATTAAAGCCACAGGCAGGATCATTGATGCAAGATCATGCACTCCAGGTGTTTATATCCTGCTTACGAAGGAAGGTTTCCGGAAAAAATGTATCTTGCTTTAAGGGTTCTTTCTAGCCTTTAGCATTCTAACCTTTCCCTGAATATCAGACTTGTAACTTATGTCTAAAAATCCTGCTTTGCGAAATGCAGCTCCTGCTTCTACATATCGAAATTCATTAAGTTCTACATAAATACTACCCTGCTCATTTAGATGGAGACAGGCATACGAAGCTATTGTAGAATAAAATAATTCGGGGTCCTCGCCTGGTGGAAATAGGGCTACAGCAGGTTCATATTCTAAAACTGATAAATCCATTCTGGGTTTTTCGGAACTTGAAATGTAAGGGGGATTTGATACAATCACATCAAATGCGCCTTCTGGCCAATCCCCGGAATTAAGAAAGTTAGCTTTTTGAAAAGTAATCTCGCAATCATATCGATGTGCATTTCTTTTGGCATAGTACAGTGCATTGTCTGAAATATCAATGCCAAGTATATTCCAATCCGGGTGCTGCTTTTTTAAATAGATTGCAATACAACCACTTCCTGTGCCGATATCCAAAACACGTAACCGAGGCTTTTTGATTTCCGTTTGATGAATCCAAAAAGCCATTTCTTCCGTCTCTGATCTCGGTATGAGGACTCCTTGCCCCACCTCAAGATCTAAATTGATAAATGGAGCTGTGCCTGTTACATATTGAACGGGCCAGCCCAACACCAATTGTTCAATCCATTTCTGGAACCATTCTTCCTTCTGCAATGCAAGAATTGTAAGGGATTCAAAATCAGGTAATGACTGTAATTTATGCCATAAATGATTTGCTATCCCACTGATTTCCTGATAGTTGTAAGCCGCATTTTCTTGTATTGTTAAGATATGGCATAGTTCTTGTTTTGTCATAAACGTATTAAATTAATTACTAATATGTATTATTTTCATCTGGAACCTTTCAAAACGATCAATGGCGCTTTATTACAAAAATGGCCCGTATTAATTCTCTGCACCCTTTTTGTCAGCTTTGGGAATGAACCTCTACATTCACAGAGCCAGGATCCGTTTGCAATTAAATCTATGAAGTCCAATGAATGGGTCCGGTCTGAGCCCCTCTTTACAAGTTCAAAAAGTTCTAACAAACAGACAGAACGCAACATGCACAGAACATATGATCTGAATATGGAAAACCTGTCAAAGATAACAGCGGACTTTCAAGCTTTAAGGTCTATTCCAATTCCAATTGAATCCGATGAAAGTCGTCCCTATCTTTTTACAGAGTATGATTTCTTTGATTCAAATTTTGAAGTCCATGAGTTAACAGAACAAGAATCCAAAATAATACCAATCCACAAGGGAATTCATCTTAAAGGTATATCAAAGAACACTTCTAATGGATTTGCTACACTCAGCATATTTGATCAAGAAATATATGGAATGGTCTATGATGAAAGCGGTACCAAATTGAGTATCCTACCCATGGTAGGTGAGCAATCACACGTACAACGTTGTGTTTTTATCGATGAAAGAAATCTAAATTTCGAAAGGTTGAAGGCTTCGTGCCAAACAGACGATTATGTGCATTACTTAGATGGCGAACAATCTTTTCAATACAGGTTAGGTGATAATTGCAAAAAGATCGGAATCAGTATAGATGCAGATTATGATCTCTATGTGCGATTTAATAAAAATCCTCAAGCTGTCAGTAATTATATAATTGGTCTTTTCAACAATGTTCATACCTTATACAAGAGGGAAGGAATTACAATTATGCTATCGCAAATCAATATTCACACAGTAGAAGATAATTTTACGCATTTAAGTGCCAGTTCAGATTTAGAATCGTTTCGAAAAAAGTATTCCAACTCTTCAAAACTTGTAAAAATATTGTTATCCGGTTTCCTTAAAAATGGTGAGGCTACATTAGGTGGTATATCTTACATCAACACGACATGCAATTCATCATATTCTTATGCATATGCCAATGTTTATGGTAGCTATTTGAACACGCCTATGTACAGTTGGGATGTGTTTATGGTGACCCATGAGTTGGGACATGTTTTTGGATCGCGTCATACACATGCATGTGTTTGGGGTCCTTTAAAAAATAAAGCTATAGACAATTGTGCAAAGCTGGAAGGTTCATGTGCTCCTCCAGGAATACCCTCAAAAGGTACTATTATGAGCTATTGTTATCTGAAGGGAATGCCAGGTATTGACTTGTTATCTGGATTTGGAAAAGAACCTGGAGATCTTATCCGCTCCACGATAAAAAAGGCTAGTTGTTTATCCTCGTATATTCCTGATAATAAAACATTGGAAACATCTAACACCCAAATTACGGCTAATGTTGAATGCAGTGACGGTGTATATACACATTACTATTTTGATAATAATACAGCATCTTCCGAAGATGACATTTTGCTCTTATCAATAGATCCTAAAGGAAACGAAATTGGTCATGTAGGAGATTCTGCATTTGTAATACAAATGGCTAGTACTAAAAACTATGGATCTGGAAATGCATATCAAATAACTGCTCCGTATGTGGACAGAAATTATCAGTTTTATGCTGGAAATAAATTCTGGACATTGCAAACCCTTAATAGAATAAAATCCCCGATTTCAATTCGCTATTATTTAAATAAAACAGATATTCTGGAACTGCAAAATACGTCCGGTACTTCAGCTGTAGATAGTTTTCAATTTTATCAGATTTCTAATCCAGGAAATATCAATCCGGAAACAAATCATGAAAACACAGGTAAAATGCAATTTACAGCATTTAAGTCATCACAAAAACCAGTCATTGGATCCTATACGTACTTTTTAAATACCAATGGAGTATATACTTTTGAACTTTTGACCAATGTGCTACAAAATACAGGATTTGGATCAAGTTCTCCTCTCAACACATTTACAAAATTCAATACGGTTCAAGCAAAGACCAGTGGGAGCCAGACCATAATAAATTTTTCCACGTCATTTGAAAACAATGCACAGTATTTTGTTATTCAAAGATCAAATGACAATATTAATTTTGACTCTGTTGGCACAGTTAAAGCAATTGGCCAAAGTGTGTCCGTAAAAAATTACAACCTCACATTAAGCCGGATACTTGGTTCGGATGAAAGCATAAGAATTAAAGCTATCGGCCCGAATAAAAATGTTTTGTACTCTCCTATTGTTAATTTGACGAATGATTATACCTCAAGTAGTTCACTTTCCCTGTATCCTAATCCTGTAACTTCTGGTGTACTTTTTGTAGACTATAATTATCTGGAGAAGCAAGATAACATCCGAATACAGATAACAGATGCATATGGGCGATCGCTCATGGATTATTCAGAATTGGCTGTTCCAGGTCTTAATTTTTATACCATAAATACTGCTGCTTTAAATAATGGCTTGCATTATCTTCTGATATACTCAAAGTCTAATACTATACGGAAAAGCTTTACTGTAAATTAGGAGGTATAAATATGTTTCCTGCTTAAGTTATTAACCCAGTAGTGCTTCATGAACTTGATAGTAAATGTGGAGCTTCCAAAAAAGCAGGTGGATCATAGAAATGAACTGATAAATAGCATATATATATCAAAGTTTACAAATTATGCAATGCAGCAAACTGGCTTGCATGTACATAGTCTTCCATTGTATCAATTCCTGGATATGGATGCTCTTGTTCGACCGTCAGTATACGGTACCCATTTTCTAACCATCTTAGCTGTTCAAGTTTTTCACATTGTTCCAGTTCTGTTGGCTTTAATTGAATCAATTTTAGCAATACATCTCTTCTAAAAGCATATAAGCCAACATGCCGCCAGTAATTCTGATAAGGAAAATCAGAATTCGAATCGCGTTGAAATGGAATTATTGCACGGGAAAAATACATTGCAAAATTATCAATGGTACGGACTACCTTGACAATATTGGAATTTTCGACTTGTGCATCATTTTCAAATTTGCATACCGGAGTTCCGATTTCTACATTTCTATCTACAACTGTTTTGATGAGGCCATCAACCGATAATGGAGATATAAAGGGTTCATCACCCTGAACGTTAATGATAAAGTCCATGGTGTCATAAAAAGAGGCAGCCTCTCCAATCCGGTCTGTACCAGATGTATGCACCGTATTACTCAGACGAACATCTGCACCAAACGATTTTGCATGAGTAAGAATCTCCTCGTGATCGGTGATGATTGCAACATGATCTAACAATTTCGCCTTCTTGCATTGAAAGTAGACTCTCTTAATAATTGAATGTTCGCCGATTTTCATCAACAGCTTGCCCGGCAGTCTGGAAGATGCCAGTCTTGCAGGTATTAAACCAATGATCTTTTTTCCTTTATACATATTATATTAAAATATTATGTAATATATTTGTAGCTAAATAATAGTACAATATGCGATTTGAAGTACATTGTAAGGTACAAATTTGCTCGCTTTTGCTCATTTTAGCCTCAAATATTCTTTTAAATGCACAATTTTCGGCTGGTGTACGTACATTAAAAAAAGATCAATCCGGACGTTTCGTTCTTATGCACCAGGTTGAAAAATCGGAATCTTGGTACGCTATTTCGAAAATGTATGCTGTTAAAGTTGAAGAACTACTGGATTTGAATACGGAATTATCTTCAAACGTATTGCACACTGGTCAAATTTTGAAAATACCACTCAACAAGGAATTGTTAAGGGCGGATTCTGTAGCTGGAGCACTGCCGTTGCAATACATTGCCGAGTCCGCTGATGGGATATTTCATTTAAGCACACGAGTTTGCGGTTATACTGTAAGGAAGTTTAAATCCATGAACAAACTAAATTCAGAAAAACTTCAAAAAGGCCAGGTGTTGCGCATGGGATATATTCAACTTTTTACTCCGGAAGTCATAAATTCAAATGATCGAGTTGTTTCTGAAGTGGAAATTGGCAGCAATGGTGCCGATAGTTTGGTATTTCATAAATTTAAAAATGGCATTGCTCTAAGCGAAGCGAAAGCGCTTGGTTCGGGTAGATTATTCGTATTGCACAATGAGGCTGCTATTGATTCGTATATTGAAATAATAAATCCGGTACTCGACAGAAAAGTACTCGCTAAAGTAATCGGACGAATACCTCCAGTATACGAGAAAAATGTACAAGTCATTGTTTCACAAGAGGTAGCACGCCAATTAGCGAGTGTAGATCACCGCTTCTTCGTCTATTTAAGGTACAATTAAAAGACGTAACTTCGCGTTTCATTATGATGCAATATTATCAAAATATCCTGCAAACAATTGGGAATACACCTCTTATTCGGCTTTCTAAAGTGGTGGATGATATTCCTGCATTGGTACTTGCAAAAGTGGAAACATTTAACCCAGGGCATTCCATCAAAGACCGGATGGCTGTAAAAATGATTGATGATGCCGAACGGAATGGAATGCTTAAACCAGGCGGAACAATAATTGAATGTACAAGCGGAAATACAGGAATGGGGCTCGCTTTAGTAGCTTGTGTACGCGGGTATAAATGCATTTTTACAACCTCGGATAAGCAGTCAAAGGAAAAACTGGATATGCTTAAGGCATTAGGTGCAGATGTGATTGTTTGTCCTACAAACGTTGCTCCTGATGATCCGAGATCGTATTATTCTGTGGCTGAAAAACTCAGTGGCGAGATACCCAATTCATTCTGGTGCAACCAATATGACAATCTTTCAAATGCACAGGCGCATTACGAATCTACCGGTCCGGAAATATGGAAACAAACAGATGGCCGTATTACACATCTTGTCGTTGGGGTCGGCACCGGGGGTACCATTTCAGGTGTGGCACGGTATCTGAAAGAACAGAACCCTACTATTAAAATTTGGGGAATTGATACCTATGGCTCCGTTTTTAAAAAATATAAAGAGACTGGGGTTTTTGATGAAAACGAAATTTATCCCTATATAACGGAAGGTATCGGTGAGGATATTCTGCCTAAAAATGTTGATTTTGACCTCATTGACCTGTTTGAGAAGGTGACTGATAAAGAGGGTGCATTATTTGCACGCAGGTTGGCTCGCGAAGAAGGTATTCTACTAGGTTATTCTGCTGGATCTGCTCTCGCCGGACTCCATCAACTAAAGAATCTACTAAAACCCGAGGATGTAGTAGTTCTTATTTTTCACGATCATGGAAGTCGGTATATTGGAAAAATTTACAATGACGACTGGATGCGGGAAAGGGGATTTCTGCAAAAAGAAATTACCTTAATTGATCTTGTCAGAGCAAAAAATGACAAAAGATTCTTCTCCATTTCATCGACCAGCAAAGTGAGAGATGTACTGGACTTAATGAAAACACACGACATCTCTCAAGTTCCCGTAATGGATGGAGATCAAGTTATTGGTACTGTATCTGAGACGATGGTTCTAAGTTATATTCTTGAAAACCCTCTGCAGCATTCAGAAAATGAGGTACGCCATATCATGTCGGAGCCTATGCCATTAGTAGATATGGATACTCCATTAAGCCTGATCAATCGTTATTTTTCTGAAAAAGTTCCAGGTATCCTTACTAAGGATCATTCGGGAAGCTATCACGTGATTACCAAGTATGATGTAATCAGGGCTTTGTAATTCGCATCCCATGCGAAAACGTATGTGAATGTGATTTTGTTTTTGCGTTATAAATTCCCTTTTCGTCATAAAAGTCTAAATGCACACAATATGATGCGTGCAGCAATTGCTTTTGATCCATTGCAATTCCTACATGGGTGATGATACCAGCGGCATTTTTATAGAAAAGTAGATCCCCTTTCTCCATTTCATTAAAAGAAACAGATCTTCCATATTGTGCCTGGTCTTTTGCGTCTCTGGGCAAATGTATCCCTATGGTCCGGGCAAATAATTGAGTAAGTCCACTACAATCAATCCCAGAGGTAATTCGTCCACCCCATAAATATGGACTTCCAATAAAAGTATTCAAAATAGCTTCCAATGCATCTTCCAAATGTAAGGCAGTAGCGTATGCGCCGGAAATATATTGTATATCCGCTTCCATCAAATAGCAACCATAGGGAAGCTTAATGTTTTTATCTTTGTATGTAAGCAAAATAGAATCTTCAATTCCAATATATGTGGGTATAATCGAAGGAATTTCTTCATAATAAAATTCTTCAAGTTCCATCCAGCCCAAATATTCGTCGTGTCGTGTTTTAATATAAATCCAATGATTTATTTTCTCAATAATCTCAAACGGTTCACCGAAAAGAAGTTGATTTACCATTTCTGATTTGTGAGAAGGGTCTGTTCTCAGGGCAATATTGGGCAGTATTAGTCTGTAAAACATAAAGTAAATATAGGTCAATATTGGTACCTTTGCCTAAATCGCTTAAACTATGAAAGGACCGTTCTCAGTGATTTTTTTTTTCATTCTGTTTGCCACATTTAAGGCGCAGGATGTGCAATTTTCTCAATTCAATTCCATAGCTGCCTATTACAATCCTGCTTTTTCAGGAAGCTTTCCAGGAGATTTCAAAGTAAACTCCATGTATAGAAATCAATGGGTTGGATTTCAAGACCGGCCTTTAACAAGTTTATCTATTGCAGCGGATATTAAATTTCACTTTGGTCCCGCTGATCTTTTGAATGATTACATTGCAGCAAATGTTAATTTTATTACAGACAGAGCGCAGGCTTATGATTGGAATAGCAATGAAATCAGCTTGAGCCTGGCATACCATAAGCTTTTGCAAAAATATAACAGAAGCTTTCTTACGGGAGCCTTTTCGTTTGGAGTCACGCAGAGATCAGTAAATTACGACAACATCTATTTTGAAGACCAATTCGATGGTATCAGTAAGTACAGCAATCCTACAAGTGAATTATTGCCTTCAAATATTCATTCCAAGCCTTCTTTAAAAGCTGGATTGCAGTATCGGGTTCAGTTTTCTAAAAAACTAGGATTGCGGACTGGATTTTCATTGCATAAGCTATTCAAGCCTGAATTATCATTTTATCAGGATTTTAAAAATAAGGATTACAATGGCGAAAGCTCAAGTACTGCCTTAGCACAATACAATTTCATCCTGAACCTATTATGCAAAGTCACGAATCTTGATGAATTGTATCCAAAAATTATGTACAGTGTCCAGGGACCTCACGGTATTATTATTGCAGGTTTGGGATACCGGAAATCCTTTTACCAATTAAACGAAACCGCTTTTCATGGCGGTATAACAAGCAGAATGGTACGAAGTATGCAAGGTATAAGCCCTGTGGACATTGGCCTTCAGTTTGGAATAGAGCTTAAGACTTTTGTCATTGGAATCCAATATGATTTTGGAATTAATGATGCTTTCAAATACAAGGCACCTAGTCATTCCTTTGAGTTGAGTTTAAGTCTTTATGGCGAACCACAAGAAACCGAAACTTCTTTGCTCCCTAGATTTTAAGGGATGCCCACTAATCCAGCGGAATGTAACTTAAAATTTCAAGTCCGTAAGCTTGTAATCCAATCGTTTTTTTCGGTGCATTGGAAATGATACTCATTTTTCCAACACCCAGATCGCGGAGGATTTGAGATCCTATACCAATTTCTCTTTGCTCCTGCTCTGGACGAGACATCACATGAGATGGTCTTTTTTCAATGCGCGACAAGGGATCAGATGCCTGGTTGAAACTTGATAACAAAAGCAAGACGCCATTTGGTTGATGATCTATTATTTGAAATGCCTTCATTAAATATGCACTCTTTTCATTAATAATCACATCAATAAGTTCAGCAAATGAATCGGCATGTTGTACTCTTACGATGGAAGGAGTTTCAGGAGAAGGTTCTCCTTTGACAAATGCTATATGAACGTCGCCTGTATTTACTTGTTTATACTGAATAATAGTGTATTTAGATTGAAGTATGGTTATTTGAAGTGAGGATTCCCTGCGTACTAATTTTTCACTTCTCAATCGGTATTCAACCAAGTCATGAATGGAAATAATTTTAAGATCAAATTGCCTGGCCTTCTCCATTAATTGTGGGAGTCTAGCCATGGATCCATCTTCATTGAGAATTTCAATCAAAGCGCCTGCCGGCTGTAAGCCTGAAAGTTTGGCCATATCAATAACAGCTTCTGTATGACCGGCTCTTTGAAGTACACCTCCAGATTTAGCACGGAGTGGAAAAATATGACCAGGTCTGGCAAAATCTTGAGCAGTAAATCGCTTGTCCGCAAGAGCCTGAATCGTAAGGCTACGATCCGAAGCGGATATGCCCGTACTGCAACCATTGCCAATTAAATCTATGGAAACTGTAAACGCAGTCTCATGTAATGAGGTATTGTTGCGAACCATTAAGGGAAGATTCAATTCATCTGCCCGGTTTTCTTCAAGAGGAGCACATAACAACCCGCGACCTTGACTCGCCATAAAATTGACAATTTCAGGGGTAATGGTCTCTGCTGCACAAATAAAATCGCCCTCATTTTCGCGGTCCTCATTGTCAACAACAATAAGTATCCTACCCTGCCGGAAATCTTTTATCGCATCTTCTATTTCATGAAATTGGTACATATTATATTAATCTTTTAGGTGGTTCCCAGGAACTCTGTTTTAAGCCTTTCAAGTATCTGATCAAACCACAAAATAGTGCAATATTCATGGTTAGGAAGTAACGCCAGCCCCTCAAAAAACGCAAATGGACATGAGCCTTTTGCAAAACAACATCAAGCAACGGCAAAAAAACGAGTACAAGCAAATTTATATAACTTATTACTTTAAATATAGAATAATCATAAAAGCAAAGCATGCCTGCCGAAATACATTGCAGTACAATAAATATGGGACCAAACCAACGAAGTACTTTATGAGATATAAAAACAAATAACAAGCTCCACTTGTGTTTGAAGCTATATTTGAGAAACAGGGACAGGTTTTGAAAATTACCGGATGAAATACGCAATTTCCGTTTGAACTCTTCCTGAAGGAGATTTGGAATACTTTCATAGCATCTTGCATCGAGATTCGTGATGCATTTGCCGCCTTTAAGCATGGCATGCATGGAAATATAAAAATCGTCTACAATGATTTCTTGGGGAATTGTAACCGCATATGTAGAACGCAAGCCATAGCAACCACCAAATGCCCCCATGGATAAACCCCATAGCTCACCTTCGATATATTTGAGTTGGATTTCAAGGCTCATATAGTCCTTTTCAGATTCGCTTATTCCATCTTTACGAATACCTTTTTGAACTATGCGGGAATCCACTACAGCCACATCTTTATCTGAAAATGAGGCTACTATTTCTGTCAGTGTGTTCGTTTCAAACAATACATTTGCATCTGTATAGACCAATATATGGTCATCTGATGGTGGATGCACGTGTAATGCTTGCTTGCTTAAATTGTCAATGACAGTACTTTTTCCATTTCGGGCTCCGAAATAAAAACAGTGAATATTTGAATGCTTAGTTGAAAAATGACTGATAATTTCATTTGAGCGATCCGTTGATCCATCCGAACCAATATAAATGTGTACCCTATCCAATGGGTAATCCAGTTCCAATATGGACTGTATTTTTTTGCCAATAATCAGTTCTTCATTGTATACGGCAATAATGCAACTGATTATAGGCATTTTTTCCCTTTCAGGATATTCTTTGATTCTGCGAGTATTCCGCGATTTGAATATTAAAAGCAAACATGGATACAGTATATATGTATAAACAAGCAGTAATGAAGTTATCCCCCAGAGTAGTATAAAAAATACAGGCATTGAGATGACTTATTCCGAAGTTGTATGCGTTTCAAGTAAGGCACGATACGTGTTTGCAAGTTGCAAACCTAAAGCAGTGCTGTTAAAATGCTGGAAAACAAATTCCCTGGCATTGCGGCCTATCTGCATAATTCTGTCATAATTCTTATCACAATATTCTACACTTGAAATAAAGTCTTCAACAGAATTTGCAATGATGACTTCCTTCATATGATGTGCAGGAATACCTTCCAATCCGATAGATGTGGTGATAACAACACGCCCGAGTGCCATGGCTTCTAAAATCTTAACCCGAATCCCGGAGCCCGCCATAACCGGAACCACCAGAACTGGATATTGTAAAAGAAATTCTTTGGCGTTTCGAACTTCAGGATGGTAAAATACCTTTTCAAGGTTTAACTGGCTGAAATACGGAGGTGCATTGCGACCCGCAAAATGAAAACCCAAATCTGGGAACTTGCGGTGCATGGAAGGCCAAACATCGTGCAAAAACCATTTTAATGATTCAGAATTTGGCATCCAGTCAAGTGAGCCGATAAAGGAAAGCGCAAGTGGTTTTGTAAACGCGGCGTAATCAGGAAGGTATTCGTTTAATTGAATTCCAACCGGACTGGCCATGCATCCATTCTTGTAACCTAATGATTTAAAGTGATTCAAATCGCGCTCTGTTATCGCAACCAAAAAATCGTATTCATTTAGTTTACGTGTCTCAAATTTCTTCAATTTCTCACTTAAGTACTTAAGATATAGTTTTTTTGGAAGAAATGTAATTTGGTTTGAAATGCGCGACCAAATCTCATGTTCAATGTTATGTGCCCGCAGTACAATTAAAGCATCTGAAAACGATTTTATTTGCTCAATAAAAGGAGCCAGATAAAGAGTTTCCAATTGAATGATGTCAAACTGTTTCTCTTGTAATAGTTGAACCAATTTATCCCGATAGGCTTCTGAAATAAATCTGCTTATGTGATATGAATCTTCAGAAAATAAGTTCAAGAAAGCATCTTTATAACTTATCCTGTTGTCAACTTCGATGCTGTAAATGTCTTTGTAGTATTGAATCTCCTCAGGTATATTTCCATTGAATTCTACGAAATGTTTCGTGGTATTCATGGCAAGTAAACTCACCTCACAACCTGCATCATAAAGTGCCTTGCCCAATTGCAGTATAGCGATGGATTCGCCATCCTTAGCTGGAAAAGGAAATTTCTTACAAAGTTGGAGGATTTTCATGCTTTCAACGCAACTAAAAGTTAATTCCTTGCAAAATTAAGCTCACAATACAATTTTGAAAGGCAAATCAAGTAAGTAACTGAAGAATTGAACAATTTATTTCAATTCACTTCATCTACCTTTGTAAAAATGGCAAAAGCTGAATTAAACCGATAAAAAAATAATGTATATTCTTGACTGTCAAGGCATAACTAAAAGGTTTCAGAAACTGGACGTGCTTAAAGGGATCGATTTGAAGTTGGAACAAGGACAATTTATAAGTATCCTCGGCGCATCTGGAGCTGGTAAAAGCACATTATTGCATATTCTAGGTACCCTTGAGCATGCTGATTCTGGAAAAGTGCAGTTGTTTGGGCAAGATGTATCAACGTCGTCATCAAGGGATTTGGCGCGGCTTCGTAATTTACGTATAGGCTTTATTTTTCAATTTCACCATCTTTTACCAGAGTTTACTGCCTTAGAGAATACTGCTTTACCAGGGTATATAGCAAAAAGGGATCAAAAAGAATTGCATAAGGAAGCCGAAGTGCTTTTAAACCGTCTCGGCCTTTCGGATCGGATGCATCACAAACCCGGCGAACTTTCTGGTGGTGAGCAACAACGCGTTGCATTGGCCAGGGCCTTAATTAACAAGCCTGCTCTCTTATTGGCTGATGAGCCTACAGGTAATTTGGACAGGGAAAATGCAGATACCGTATTACGATTAATTCTGGAACTTCGAAAAGAACTCCATATGACCGTGCTTCTTGTGACTCACGACCGGGAAATTGCCAGTAATTCTGAATATTCCTTATACATGAAAGATGGGCTCATAATCAACTCATAACAAATTACCACTCAGCAATGCGAACTCACATTTTTACATTATTTTTTGCATGTATCATTTACACGGGTTGCAAGCAGGATAAATTACCGGTATTAGGATTTCGCGAGATCATCAATGGTCAAACAGAAATTGCAAAGACTCCCGGCTTTTCATATGCAAATCAGTTTGGTGTTATCATTGATTCCACGTATCTACAAGGAAAAATACATGTGGCTAATTTCTTTTTTACTTCTTGTCCTACTATTTGTCCCAAAACGATAAAAAGCATGAAACGCTTATCAGATCATTTTGGGGCTGATCCTTCTATTCAATTTTTGAATTTCAGTATAGACTTTCGCACGGACTCCATCCCTCGACTAAAACATTACTTTGACAAACTTGAAATCACAAACAGCAATTTTCACTTGCTTCGAATGCCCGATAAATCTGAACTTTCCAGAGTTCCACCCAAATATATGAGTGTAGCTCTCGAAGACTCAAGCGCATCTGGTGGTTTTGACCACAGCGGATGGCTACTTTTAGTAGACAAAGAACGTCACATACGATCCTATTGTCTGGGAACGGATGAAAAAGATGTAAACCGGTTCATAAAAGATATTGAACGTTTAAAAGGTGAGTAAATCCTTTTCAGTAATTATAATGACCCTGGCATTGCATTGCCTTTCGTGTCAAATGTCTACAGAAACCTATAAAGAAGGCAGAACTTTGTATCAAAGATATTGTGAGACCTGCCATGGATCCAACGCGGAAGGTTTTACAAAGCTCTACCCTTCCTTGCATGCTAAACCAGTGGATGGTACCTTGCGCTTACAGTATAGTTGCCTGATCAAAATGGGGACAGACTCAATAGCACAACCAAATCTTGAAATTCGCATGCCCGCCTTTTCACAATTAAGTGATATAGAAATTTGCAATATTCTTAATTTTTTGAGCTCAAAATACTGGAATCTGAACCCCATCAGACTTGATGAAGTGAAAAATCAACTTCAAAAATGTGCAGAAAATTAAAAGTGAAATGCTGCAACCATAGAAGGTAAAATCCGCAATTGGTTTACTCTTCTATTCTCAATAACATTGAAGTAGAAAATATTTTTTCTGTCATAGGCATTTGTAACAGCCATGGTTATATCAAAGAAAACATTTTTTGATAAAAGGATTTTGCGTTTTAGTGACAGGTCAAGACGGTGATAATAAGGCAATCGGCCGGAATTGATTTTGTCAGCATAAATTACACCAATAGGTGCATTTTCAATTCCAAATAAAGTCTCCAAGCCATTTGGAATTTTACTGTCTTCAAAAAATCCTTGAATTTTAGTAAATGCAAAACCACTTCCCAGGTTCCATCTTAGTCCAGCCTCCCAAAGCTTATGATCTCCAAACTGGTAATCGATAACCAAGTTCACATTATGCCTGCGGTCGAAAAGTGCAGGGAAGTTTTGGATGCCATCATTCCGATTAACAAAACCAAGACTATAACCAAACCAAATACTCCAGTCTACCCATTTTGTCTTTAATAAAAAATCAATACCATATGATTCTCCCGTTTCCTTGCTGTAGTCGGACTCTGCAATAGTTCGCTTATTTCTGTTCAAATTATAGAGTGTACTGAAATCTTTATAGTAGGTTTCAATATTTAAATCAATATTGTCGCGGATGTCGTACTCAAAACCAAATACAGCATGACTGGCTTTAATCAACTCAGGACTTGTAATAAAGCCAACAAATAGATTTACAATGTCGCGTTCGCTAACGGAACTCATGAGGCTTTGTGTATATAAACCTCCTGCGGCTTTAAGACGAAAAATGTCACTTACATTGTATTTAAGACCAAAACGAGGCTCCAGTGCGGTAGTTTTAAGCGAGGCATAATATTGAAGGCGCAAACTAGGATCCAGGACCCAGTTTCCCAATACCTTTCTGTATTTGAAGTATCCCGCAAGCTCTGTATTATTTTCCTCCTTATTGATGGTGATGTTTTTGAAGTTTGTAAACTTAAAATCTGTAGCATTTGCATTAAACTCCACACCGTATCGAAATTCCGAATTATCTCCAAAATAAGTGAAGTCGAAATTGGCCTGCAGACCTTTTAATTGACTTGTGCGCGGTGCCTCATTGACCTCATTTAGCGTGATCAGGTATTTGGAATATGCAATATTTCCACCCACAATGAGACTGCTGTTAGCGGGTATAAGCTTGAAATTGGTACCAAATCCTATTGAATTCCAATCTAAATCAGCCAAACCGGTATATTCCACTTTATCATTAAAGCTGAATCCAAATAGATTAAAAAAACTACCATTCGACGAAACGGAGCTGATTTTTCCAAAATAATCGTGAAACTTAAAAGGTAGTTTATCAGCTGAAGTGTCGAGTGCATACTTGTACAGAGAGGAGGATGTCTTATCAATAAAGGACGTCTTCCCTGTAAACAAATACGAGGTGCTTCCTTTACCATTTTCAGAAAAAGGTATAATCGGACCTTCTATAAGCGCCTTTGCCAGAAATGGGCTTGCAGAAACCAATCCCGAGGTTCTGGTTTTATTGCCTTCGCGGGTCTTGATATCGACTATGGCGGAAACTCTGCCCCCATATTCAGCTGGGAAGCCGCCCGTTAAAACATCGACCGAACGAATGGCTTCCGTTTCAAAAACACTAAACAATCCAATTGAATGAAAAGGATTAAAAATAGTCATTCCATCTAATAGGATACGATTTTGTACAGGAGAGCCCCCACGGATATAGATCTGACCTCCCTGGTCCCCCGTACTGACTACTCCAGGAATAATTTGTAGATATTGAGCAATATCCGCTTCACCTCCTGTTGAAGGTAAAGATTTTATCTCCTGAGGCGTGACGGTTAAAGAAGATATCTTGACCTCTGTACGAGCCTGTTGCTTTTTACCAGAAATACTTACTTCGCCCAGCATGGTAGAGGATTCCGTCATGTACACCTGCTTGTTTATTATCTGATTTCCACGAATGGTCAAAGGAATATTCAAGGTATCAAAACCCAGAAATGATATTATCAGAGTATATTCTCCGGAAGGAATAGAGGAAATATTGAAAAATCCAAGGTTGTCTGAAACATCGCCTAATTGGGTCCCTTTTAAGTAAACACTGGCAAAACTCATGGGCTCACCAGTAAGCTTATTGTAGATATTTCCTCGCAAAGAAGCCTTTTGTGCATTGGATATCAAAGCTAAACACATTAATACTAATAATAATATAAAATTTTTCATAGGTCTTGCATTGCTACGCAAAAGTAGTGTTTCATGGTTTAATTACTTAATTTACATGGCATTCTCTAAACGATTACCCTGATCAAATGTTAGGATCTAATGAATAATGAAATTCCGAATAAGGGCCATGGCATTCGCTTTGGTGCCAAAAAGCCAGGACAATCGGAAAATCATCCTTTTAAGCAGCTTTTTGATGTATTCCATGAGATCATGCTTGCAACTTCAGGGGATATTGAAACTGCCTTTCAATGGATGAACGAAATTGACCGTAGATACGGACTTTTTACAAACAACTATCGGTTGCCGGATTTCATTAAAGATTTGGAAAACCAAAGATATATTCAGCTTAAAAGCCGAGATAAAGGACCTTCTACCTATATTCCTACTGGCAAATTTGAAATGTCATTACGACAAAATGCCTTCCTTTCCCTTTTTGGAAAAATAAAAAAATCAAAGCCCGGCCAACATGCCAGTAATTATGCCGGCAAAAGTGAGGAAACTCATGGTGAATTAAAGCCGTTTGAATTCGGAGACCCGCATCATCACATAAACCCAACGGAATCCATAAAAAATGCAATCATCCGTCATGGCTCCGGAAATATTCAAATCGATGAAAGGGATTTGGTCACTTCTGATAGTTCATTGCAAACACAATGTGCTACCGTGCTGATGATAGATATTTCCCATTCCATGATTTTATATGGTGAAGACCGAATCACCCCTGCAAAAAAAGTCGCTATGGCTTTAGGAGAGATGATTCGGAGATATTATCCGAAGGACAGTCTGGATATCGTGGTATTTGGAGATGATGCCTGGCAGATTAAAATATCGGAGATTCCCTATCTGCAAGTTGGACCTTACCATACGAATACCGTCGCTGGGTTACAATTAGCTGTTTCACTTTTAAATAAAAGCAAATGTGCAAACAAGCATATCATGATGATAACGGATGGAAAACCATCTTGTATCAAACGAGGAAAGGAATACTATAAAAATTCGTTTGGACTGGATCCGTATATTGTAAACAGAACTCTTGCAATAGCTCGGAAATGCAGAAAAACGGGTATCGCTGTAACTACGTTCATGGTGAGCTCTGATCCGTATCTTGTTGAATTTATAGATCAGTTTTCAAAGGAGGCCCACGGCAAAGCATTTTATACAGGACTCCAAAAACTTAGCCATGAAATTTTCACACAATATAAAAAACGGAAAAACAAATTTTGAACGCATGCATGCAAAGTCCATCGCCGAACTAAAGAATTCAGGATACCGGTCAAAAACGATCCGCGAAGAACTAAGACAGAATTTAATAGAAAAGATTCACAGTGGTGACCCTGTTTTTAAAGGAATATTTGGATATGAAAACACGGTAATTCCTGATGTTGAAAGAGCTATACTGTCCGGTCATAATATTTTATTTCTTGGTTTACGTGGACAAGCTAAAACAAAAATGGCCCGGTTGCTTCCCTCGCTTTTGGATGAGTTTATACCTATCGTCGAAGGAAGTGAAATTAACGATGATCCTTTTAAACCTATAAGTAAGTATGCAAGGGATCTTGTAAAAGAAATGGGTGACCGAACACCCATAAGCTGGATACACAGAGAAGAACGTTATGTCGAAAAGCTTGCAACTCCGGATGTCTCCATTGCGGATCTTATTGGTGATTTGGATCCTATCAAGGCTGCGCAAAAACAATTGAGTTTTGATAATGAATATGCGATCCATTATGGCTTGATACCGCGGGCAAACCGCTCACTTTTTGTAATCAACGAATTGCCAGACCTGCAGGCAAGGATTCAGGTTTCTCTATTTAATATTCTTGAAGAAATGGATCTCCAAATAAGAGGCTTTAAGATCAAATTGCCTCTTGATCTTTACTTTGTGTTTACTGCAAATCCTGAAGATTATACCCAAAGAGGGAATATTATTACACCACTTAAGGATCGTATTGAAAGCCAAATTCTGACGCATTATCCTGAAGAACTTGAGACTGCATTAAAAATCACGACACAAGAGGCCAAAATACCTGAAAAAGCTACTGTGCAAATTAAAATTCCTGGAATCTTAGAAAGAATCGTGGAAGACATTGCATTTGTAGCTAGGGAGAGTGAACTGGTTGATGAAAAAAGCGGTGTTTCCGCACGCTTGAGTATCTCTGCTTATGAACTTCTGTATAGTGCTGTAGAACGAAGATTATTATTTAATAAAGAAAAAAATGGCACTGCAAGATTGACGGACCTCTTGTCAATTGTCCCTGCAATTACAGGCAAAATGGAACTCGTCTATGAAGGCGAGCAGGTAGGCTTATACGAAGTGGCATTAAGCTTAATAAACGAAGCCATCAGCCGACAGGTAAGGAATTTGTTTCCTAAGGTGCAACAAGGAAAGCAAAAGTTAAATCCCCTTTACAAGGGTGTTTATGAATGGTTTTCTAAAGGGAATGAGCTCATGATTCATTCTGATTCTTCTCAGGCTTCCTTTAAAAAGCAACTGGAAGCCATAACAGATGTGGATTCTCTTACCAAAGAATTCCCAAAAGACCAAAAGCTTTTTGCGACGGAATGTATCCTCCATTTAATAGCTTCTGAAAATATCATTCAAAGGGAATGGATGGACAATAGAATTATTTTTAAAGACCAACTTGCAAGCATGTTAAATGACTTAAATATTGATTCGAATTGAAATTTGTAGAGATATCCTGTTCATTGCTCGAACCATGATATGGATTGGTCGGATCCATCTTGTGCTTCGTATGTTTTAATGTATCTTTGAGCCTGTTAAAAATTTACATGTGAGTATTTTACTTTTTCTTGCAGCAAGTTATGTTTTGATGTGCTTCAGTCTCATGTCCGTATTTAAAAAGGCGGGTGAGGAGTCTTATAAGGCATGGATCCCAGGATTGAACTTTGGAATATGGGCTAAGATCGTAGGGCACAAACCTTCATACGCTTGGTGGCTCTTGTTTCCAATTGTCCATTTTTTCATATTTGCAGCCTTATGTATTGACCTGGTAAAATCCTTTGGCAAATTGGGTTTTTGGGATTCTGTATTGGCCGTTGTGTATCCTCCCCTGGCATTTTATAGCATAGGTCATAGTCCAAAATACAACTACATTGAACCAGCCTATCTAAAGGAAAAGGAATTTACCCAGGCCTTGCATCAAGCTCATAAAAAGAAAGACTGGAGACAAATTGAAAAGTTAAAATCTACAAATAAATACGCTCGAGGGGTTCTTCGGGAATGGGTAGAGTCAATCATTTTTGCGGTCTTTGCTGCTGCGTTTATTCGGATGTTCCTTATTGAAGCCTACGTCATCCCCACACCATCCATGGAAGGCACTTTAAAGGTTGGAGATTTTCTTTTCGTAAGTAAAGCACATTATGGAATTCGAACTCCAATGACCGTAGCCATGATTCCACTTCTTCATAACAGAATCCCTAAATTGGACGTAGAGTCGTATTTAAAATCACCAAGTCTTCCCTATTTCAGGTTACCGGCGCTGACCCAATTAAAGCGCAATGACCCTTTTGTTTTTAACTGGCCAGTGGGAGATAGTGTCTATGTAACCCCTACCCGATCCTGGACTTATTTTCAAACACGCACCCAGCCTGATGCTGCACGGGAGTGTCAGGGGCTGCCATTAATTGTCAGACCTCTTGACAAGAAAGACCATTATATCAAGAGATGTGTAGGTATGCCCGGAGATAGTTTACAGATTATCGATAAGCAACTTTATATAAACGGGAAACCTGCTGACAATCCTACTCATATGCAGTTATTATATCAGGTGAGTTCGACTACTACCACGATAAGCCGTAAAAAGCTAATTGAATGGGGCATAAATGTTTATGATGAGTATTCTAAAGCAGGATATTATTTTCTGGACAAGGATCAACTGGCAAAAATTAAGGCAATGGGAAGCGATGTGTCCGTTACTCCTTTTAATTACCCCGATAATAAAGTGTTTCCACATGATCCTGCACATTTCCCAAATTGGACGTTTGACAATTTCGGTCCTATTTGGATTCCTGCAAAGGGATCATCTGCAAAGCTTAGCATTGAGAATATTGCATTGTTTTCAAGAATCATTTCCGTATATGAGAATAACCTTCTTGAAATCAAAGACCAGAAAATTTTCATAAATGGTCAGCAGACTGATACCTATACCTTCAAACAGGATTATTATTGGGCTATGGGTGATAACAGACATAACTCTGAAGATTCCAGAGCGTGGGGCTTTGTACCATTCGATCATGTTGTTGGTAAACCTCTTTTTATTTGGTTTAGTCTTAAAAACGGAAGTTTCTCCAATGGTATCAACTGGGACCGCATTTTTAAATCTACCAATACCCTTTGATATTTGCATTATCTACAAGTATTGGCTAATGTATTCCTTTGCTGTGTAACAAGTTTTGGACAGTTACCTGTTTCAAGTTTATTTCTAGTTCAATTCGACAAATCGATTACATCACATTTACAAGTGACCAGTATCGAATTTGCCTCTGGTTTTAATCCAGGGGGCTATACAAATCAGGCATTTTTTATTTCACCTGAAAGATTGCTGGTAAGTGTACGCAGGATTTCAGACGTCCAGACAGATATCTATGAATTAAACCTTGATTCACATACATTTAAAAATTGTAGCCAAACTCAAGACAACGAATACAGTCCTCGTCTTTTTTTTGGAAGCCAGAATTTGGCAACCTGTGTCCAGGTTCCCTTTAACGACAGCACAATTCAGGATCTTGTAATTATGGATTTGTCAGGCGGAGAAATTATAAAGAACCTAACCAGAAGTAAATTCAAAATTGCATATTACAGACAAATTAATGAAATACACTTTGTTTGTTTTGCTCTTTTAGATGAACATAAACTTTGCATTTATAATTCCAACACAGAAAACTATCGCGCGTTCGCATCTAACATAGGAAGATGTTTCGAATTATATGATTCCAATACGGTTTTATTTGTCCAGAAGGAGGATAGTGGTCCTTACAAGTTACGATCCTACTCTATCGCAACACAAAAAATGGACACACGTGCTTTCATGCCAGGACAAATTGAAGAGTTTGCATTGGGCCCATCGGGTGAAGTTTATGCCGCACTTCAATCAAAATTACTTAGACTTAAAACCAATGGCATCTGGGAAGAGGTCGCCGATTTCGGTTCCATGGGTATTTACAACATAAGTAGACTTGCATTTTGCGACAACAAGATTGCATTTATCAACCTTGAAAAACCATGATATTTCGCCAGGGACATATTCCTGATAATTTTAAGCTTCCCCAATCTTTCAAATTAATTAGCCTGGTCCCTTCATTGAGTTGGTATTTATATGATTTGGACTTGCACAAGCACATTTCAGGTGTAACTAAATTTTGTGATAGTGCGGATGGGGATCATATTCATGTGCCTGTTGTAGGCGGAACTAAAAATCCACGAATTGAAATAATTCATCAGATTCGACCAGATCTGATCATTGCGAATAAAGAGGAAAATAGAAAAGAGGATATTGAAATGTTAAGTTCCCAATTTCCCGTATATCTAACAGAAGTTGGTAATTTAAAAGAAATGTACCAAATGATGCAGGAATTGGGTGCCCTCTGTGATCGCATTCGTTCAGCAGACTCTTTTATCCGTCTTATTAATTCAGGGATGAAGGAATTGTATACTCATACGGGTTCTGAGAAATCCAGAAAAGTGTGTTATTTGATATGGAAAGATCCATTAATGACCATAGGCACAGGAACATTTATACATGAGATGATCGAATCGTTTGGATTTGAAAATCTATATAGCAATTTAACACGTTATCCAGAAATTACGCGGGCAGATCTGTATACCAAAAACCCCGATATTGTATTCCTATCATCTGAACCCTATCCATTTACTGAAAAAAACCTAACCGATTTTTTGAATTTAAACTGCTTGTTGGTTGATGGCAGGATGTTTTCATGGTATGGAAGTTTTATTTTTAAAAGTATTGACTATCTTAAGGCCTTAAATTTGAGAATAACGAACATTTTATGAGGCTATTTGCTTTTCCAATACTTTTCCTCATTTTTAATACCCTAACCCAGGCGCAAGAGGGAACTTTGGATTTTTCCTATTCAATTAAATTCAGAACTGCACTAGATATTTCTGATTTTTTGATTCAGAACGATCCGGAACATTATGTGCTGCATTATGAAGCTTTGAGTACGAATGGACAATTCTATACACTTACTTTTCAAAAGAGCCTGTCAAAGGACCATATTCTGAAATGGCTCAGAAACCAAAGTGAAATTGATCTTTTTCAACCCGTAGTACCTATGCGATCTAGGGGCTGCAATCCGAATGACAGCGCATATCTCGGTCAATATGATATGGAATTGATGAAATTTGATGAAGTATGGTGTTATAAATCAAATGGCCTTAATCCATTTGGAGACACACTTGTAGTCGGAGTTATAGATAATGGATTCAATTATCAGTTACGCGATCTGGCACCTAATATTTTTATAAACTACGGTGAAATACCCGATAACGGCATAGATGATGATCAAAATGGATACAAGGATGATTATTATGGGTTAAATGCGAAGAGTTTTAGTGAAGGGGACAATCACAACTCCGATACCCATGGAACCCAGGTAATTTCAGTTGTTGGAGCTAAAGGAAATAACAAATTGGATATCACTGGCACAAATCAGAATATAAAAATTTTGCTTTGCTCTGCTGCAAGCTCTGACCAATTGGTGAAATGTTACCACTATTTTGTAAAAATGAAACGAGACTATGTCAATTCAGGTGGAAAAAAAGGTGCATTTATAGTGTCATCAAATCTTTCAGCTGGATTTGACGGGTATTTCCCACAAGACCTTCCACTGATTTGCAGCGCTTACGATAGCCTTGGGTCCGTTGGAATTTTAAGCAGCGTTGCAACTATTAACGACAATGAAGACATTGGTCTTGTTGGCGATATACCAGGCTTGTGTCCCAGTATCCACATGATTACCGTTACGAATACGAACCGTTTTGATAAAAAAGTAGTCAATGCAGGCTATAACAAGGATCATGTGGATCTTGGCGCTTGTGGCGAAGAGATTCCCATGCTGGATCAATTTGGCACGGTACGGGAAGAATCTGGTTGTTCCTTTTCAAGTCCACACGTAGCAGGCTTGGTATCCCTTTTATACCAATTTTGCCCTAAAATCAATGAACTGAACAAAACCCAGTCTATACTGGCGAATACACTTATGAGGGGCTTTATTTTGAACTTTGGAACCCAATTGACTGATCTTACTGGTATAACCAGTTCGGGTAAAAGATTAAACGCCATACAATCTTTGCAGGGCTTAAACGAATATTGCAACACTATGGACAGTCTTAGCAAAACGCTTGAGATACGCCCAAACCCGGTAACAGATGCACTATCGGTCTATTTCAAGCCAAAAGATTTTGGTAAATATAAGGTCTTGATATACAATTCATTAGCGCAGATATGTCTTTCTTCGTCTATTGTCTATGAGCCCGATACGCCCGTTGAACACACTTATAATTTAAGCGGCTGGGCGCAAGGAATCTATTTTTTGTTAATAGAAGGTGAAAATAACAAGATAAGTGAACGGATTATTAAAATATAGGCTTTACTATTTCATAATTAATTGTAATTTTGCCCTCTGTTTAAAAAAGGGCTCCGTAGCTCAACTGAATAGAGCACCTGACTACGGATCAGGAGGTTTAAGGTTTGAATCCTTACGGAGTCACCATTCGAAAACATAATTTATCATATAGTATGTCTAAAGTATGTGATTTAACGGGAACGAGGCCCATGTATGGCAACAATGTATCCCATTCAAATCGTAAAACGAGAAGAAGATTTAATCCAAATCTTCAGAAGAAATCCTTCTTTGTTCCGGAAACGGGTGAATGGATTAATTTAAAGGTTACGGCTAAAGCCCTGCGTACCATCGATAAGCTGGGTCTTTATGCTTTTATGAAAAAACTTGCTAAAAAAGCTTAATTTATAAATTATGGCTAAGAAATCAAAGGGCAACAGGCAGCAGATCATTCTTGAGTGTACGGAGCACAAAACTTCCGGTTTACCAGGTACATCGCGATATGTTTCTGAAAAAAACAGGAAAAATACTCCTGACAGACTTGAATTAAAGAAGTACAACCCAATTCTTAAAAAGTATACCGTTCACAAAGAAATTAAGTAACCATGGCTAAAGTATCGAAGAACGCTAGGGTCGCCCAAAGGGCAGCAAACGCCGGTTCAGGAAGAGATCATGTAAAAGTGATCAAATCTATTAAAGACCCAGTCACCGGAAAATACACGTATAAAGAAATGATTGTTCATAAAGACAAGGTCAAAGAATTCTTCGAACAATCTAAATAATCATTTTAAAACTTATTTAAAAGAAGCTTTCCTTTCGGAGGCTTCTTTTTTTATTTAATTACCTACCTATGGGATTTTTCGACCGGTTTTTCAACAGGGAAAAAGAAGCAGAGCTTGACAAAGGTTTATCCAAAACAAAGGAGGGTTTCTTTTCGAAATTGGCAAAAGCCATAGCTGGTAAAAGTAAAATAGATGACGACGTCCTCGATGAACTCGAATCTATTTTGATCAGTTCGGATGTAGGATTGGAAACAACTATAAAAATCATAAACCGAATTCAGGAAAAAGCTCAAAAAGATAAATTTGTTGGGACGGATCAATTGTCAAATCTACTAAGAGATGAAATAATACAGTTATTAACGGAAAATCATACAGAGGACCTGGATGGATTTCATAGCGGGCCGCAAAATCCCTATATAATCCTTGTGGTTGGTGTGAATGGAGTTGGAAAAACCACAAGTATCGGCAAATTGGCATACCAATACCAACAGCAAGGTAAAAAGGTTATGATCGCTGCGGGTGATACCTTCAGGGCAGCAGCAGAAAATCAACTTCAAATTTGGGCTCAGCGAGTTGGCTGCGACTTTTTTACGAAAGGTATGGGTGCGGATCCCTCAGCCGTAGCATATGAAGCAGGTCAATATGCATTAGCTAATAAGGTCGATGTAGCCATTATTGATACCGCAGGACGGTTGCATACCAAAACCAATTTAATGGCCGAATTGGCTAAAATCAACAGGAGTATTGATAAATCCATTCCGGGCGCACCACATGAAGTCCTTCTCGTTCTTGATGCTACAACCGGACAAAATGCCATTGAACAATGTAAACACTTCATTAAAAGTGCCCATGTTACTGGCATAATACTCACTAAGTTAGATGGTACTGCTAAAGGTGGAGTTGCCCTTGGAATTTCAGATCAGTTCAAAATACCCTTAAAATATATTGGGGTTGGTGAAGGAATATCTCAGTTTCAGGTATTCAATAAACAAGCATTTGTAAGCAGCTTGTTTACGAAATCCGAACATATTTGATTGTATATCCAGTAACTTTTTTTAAGAGTACTATATCCTTTATGGTATTATGTAAATCTGCAAAAATGTTAATTCTAAGATAGTATTGTTTTAGAGTTGTAATATTGTAATGAAAACAATATCAGCTCTTAATGAAATTACAAAACAAGTTTCTATTGCCTGTTGTCATAGGAGCCAGCCTGCTTTTTCTTGCGAATTCAGCGGATCCTCCAAATGCAAAAACCGGTGCTCCTTTTGATGGTTTATGCTCTGATTGCCACGGAGGTGGCAGTTTCCAGGGGAACATTAATTTAAGTGGACTTCCGTCGACCATTGACCCGAATACGACCTATAATCTCACCTTAACCCTGACTGCAACGTCGGGAAGTCCTGTTAAAGGAGGATTTCAAATAGTTGCCGTGAATCAATCGAATATAAATATTGGGGATTTGATCAATACGGGTACTGAAACAGGGACTTCAACCACTGGAGGGCGGGAGTATCTGGATCATCGAGGTGCGAAATCATTCTCAGGAAATACAGTTAGCTGGAATTTTGATTGGAAGTCACCCAATGGTCCAAATGGCACTACAGTAACCATGTATTTCGCCGGTAATTTTGCCAATGGAAATAATTCCAGTTCAGGCGATGCAATTGAAAACTCTTCATTCTCAGCAACTATCATGGGTGGTGGCACGCCACTTACTGCATCGATAAGTTCAAAAACAAATGTTAGTTGTTTTGGAGGCTCCAATGGAAGCATTACAGTAACTGCGAATGGAGGATCTACTCCGTACACTTATTTATGGTCTGATGGCAGTACAAATAACCCTGCAACTGGCCTTACAGCAGGTGCCTACACTGTAACAGTTACAGATAATGGGGGCTCCACAGCTACGGCTTCTGCAAGTATTAGCCAACCTTCTCAACTACAACATACACTTTCAATTGTGCGTCATGTAAGCTGTCCTGGTGGGCATGACGGTATGGTATCTACAAGTGCTTCAGGGGGCACGCCACCATATACGATAGCGTATTCTTCTGGTTCATCAAACAATCTGGGGGCTGGTATGTACTCTGTTGTGGTTACAGATGCTAACAAATGTACTTCGATGTCTGATTTTGAGATTTTACAACCACTACCCTATTCTGTGGAAACAAATATTATCAAAAATCCAGCATGCCCATCTGATAGCTCCGGTGAAATTTCCTTGCTGGTTACCGGTGCAACTCCACCTTATAAGTTTAAATGGAGCAGCGGTGATACTTCAGCACATATTAAAACAAAAGCTGCAGGAAACTATAAAGTCACTATAACGGATAAAAATAACTGCGGTATAACGGAGAACTATACACTAAGTTCAATAGATACTGTTCCACCTATACTTAATGTAGAAGCAACTATTTTATATGTGCATGCCAATGGAATGGATACGCTGCATCCCAATCAAGTTGTTAAATCAATCACAGACAATTGCGATAAGAAACCTTCATTAACTCTTAGTAAGGAATTGTTCACCTGCAAGGACCTTGGTGCTCAAATGATTAAAATTACAGCACGTGACGCATCTGGAAACAGCAAATCAGACTCTGTTCTCATTCAAATAAAAGATACTATCCCTCCTGCTATAAATGCCTGGCCAGATACCAGTTTCACATATTGCAATATCGTTTCACCAAAATTCGATGTTACAGATAACTGCAGTGTGTTGTCATTTATTCAAACGAAGGGAATACCTCAGGGAGGGATATTCCCAATCGGAACGACTGAAATGGAGTATATCGCCAGGGACAGCAGCGGCAATGAACGTAAAGTACAATTCCAAGTACGCATTGTTCAGCCCTTGTCAGTGCATGTTGACTCCATTTACTATGAATTATGTAATCGGGATACGGTACACGTGCTGCTGGCTCTTAAGAATGCCAATAAAGCAAGGTATTTGTTTTCCAGCGAAAAGGATAGCCTGCAGATACAAGCTGATACGTTCGTTCAAATTGTAGGTGTAAGACCCGATTCTATTTATTTTACTATTACAGATACCACTTTTTGTCAGATTTCTGACACCATCATTCCAAATTACCCGGATAGTCTTATCCACTTAGATTCTGTAATTGTAAGTGATTATAATGCTACTGCTGGAGCGAAGGGTTCCATCATGGCATTTGTACGAAATGCAGACTCAATCGCAATTTACAATGACAAGGGACTTTATATCAACTCCACAGGATTGGAGTTGGAAGCTGGAAAATACTATTTACATGTGTATTCCTCTTCATGTGAATTTATTTTTGGGCCTTATGATGTTAAACTTATCATTCAGAATGAAAATGCCAAGCTTTCTTTTTGTTCAATAAAACCTAATCCAGCATACAATGTGCTTTCCATTCAGAAAGCTTCAGGACTTCCCTACATGGAATTTCAAGCATATAATACACAGGGTTTCCGCATAGTGAACAAGAGAGTACTTGAAGAATATGAATTGATGGATGTGAGCAATTGGGCCCCTGGATTGTATTTTATAATCTTGCGTGTAGGTTCAGATGTGCAATCTTATAAAATTACTAAACTTTAAAGAATCTAAAGACCGAACAGCACGGCTGTAAAAAAATTACACTACAATAAAGTTGCGGGATTTATTCATCTAGTTTAAGTACATCCAGAAATGCTTTTTGCGGAACGTCTATCGTTCCAATCTGACGCATTTTCTTTTTACCTTCCTTTTGCTTTTCAAGGAGCTTTCTCTTACGCGAAATATCGCCGCCGTAGCATTTTGCTGTAACGTCTTTGCGCATGGCAGAAATCGTTTCCCGAGCTATAATTTTTCCACCAATAGCAGCCTGAATTGCAATTACAAACTGGTGCTTAGGAAGGATTTCTTTTAATTTACCACACATGCGTCTACCAACGGACTCGGCTTTACTCCGATGAACCAATGCCGTCAATGCATCTACGTTATCGCCGTTTAACTTTATATCGAGTTTAACCAGATCCGATTTGCGATAATCCAATGGATGGTAATCAAAGGAAGCGTACCCGCGTGTTGTTGATTTCAAACGATCGTAAAAATCAAAAACAATTTCAGCCAAAGGCATTTCAAATTGTAATTCCACCCGGTCCGTGGTAAGATAATGTTGCTTTGTCAATGTGCCTCTTTTATCCATGCACAGTTTAATAATCGATCCGATATAATCCGGCTTGGTGATTATTTGTGCAGAAATGTAAGGTTCTTCAACATACTCTAAAAAGTTGGGCTCCGGAAGATCATTGGGAGTATTGATTACAAGTAATTCGCCTTTGGTCGTTTTGGCTTTATAACTAACATTCGGAACCGTTGTAATGACTTCCTGATTAAATTCCCTTGACAACCGTTCCTGAATAATTTCCAAATGCAGCATCCCCAGAAAGCCACATCTGAAACCAAATCCCAGTGCAATAGAGGTTTCAGGTTCGTAAATTAAAGAGGAATCGTTTAGTTTTAATTTTTCAAGACTGTCTCTTAAATCTTCGAAGTATTCATTTTCAACGGGGTAAATCCCTGCAAAAACCATTGGCTTCACTTCTTCAAATCCCTTAATGGCATCCTGACATGGATTTTCGACCTTTGTTATGGTGTCACCAACTTTAACCTCTTTCGCATCTTTTATTCCGGTAATAATATATCCTACATCTCCACATCCAATTTCATCCTTTGCAACCAAACTCATTCGGAGGATACCAATTTCCTCGGCTACATAGTCGTTCCCGGTATTAAAAAAACGAACCTTATCCCCTTTTTTCAAGTTCCCGTTGATTATTCTGTAATACACAATAATTCCACGAAATGAGTTGAATACAGAATCAAAAATAAGGGCCTGCAATGGGCCATCTGGTGCTCCTTTCGGAGCTGGAATCCGACGAACAATCGCTTCCATGATTTCTGCTACCCCTTGTCCTGTTTTGCCGCTTGCCAACAAAATATCTTTCTTTTCGCAGCCAATCAGGTCTATAATCTGGTCACTTACCTGGTCAATCATCGCACTTTCCATATCGATTTTATTCAATATTGGAATAATTTCAAGATTGTGATCGATAGCCATGTAGAGGTTGGAAATCGTTTGCGCTTGTATTCCTTGGGTTGCATCTACGAGAAGCAAGGCCCCTTCGCAGGCTGCAATGGAACGACTCACCTCATACGAAAAGTCAACGTGTCCGGGTGTATCGATCAAATTAAACGTGTATGCTTTACCTCCAGGGTGCTGGTAGCGCATTTGTATGGCGTGAGCTTTAATAGTAATGCCTCGTTCCCGTTCAAGGTCCATATCGTCCAAAGCCTGGTTTTGCATATCCCGCTCTGAAATCGTCTTGGTAAATTCAAGAAGCCTATCGGAAAGAGTACTCTTTCCGTGATCAATGTGTGCTATAACGCAAAAATTGCGGATGTGTTCCATATGTATTAAAAACAGCGCGAATTTACTTGATTCTTAATGACTTAGTACATGATCAACCATAAATTTGAGCGGAGATTCTGTTTTCATACGGATATCGTAATAGCGGTCAAAAGCATAGTAATCTATCTATCAATAAAATACATAGCGATTCGTAATTTTACGCAATCCTGATTACGTTGGGCAGCATTTTTCTATATCCGGACGTTTACTAGACATATTGATTATATCGTTTTGAAACTTAAATACCTATTTTGGCTCGCATGTATACTCGCTTCGTGCAGTAAACCTGAAGAAAATATTATCAGAATTCCTTCAGAGTTTTTTATTTCTATTAGGGAACACATTACATACCCTGGCGTGCGCAGCCTTTACCTGGACCTTTCCTCCATTCAATCCAAATATTGCACTCAAGATTCTTTGGTTTATAAGTTACAGCGGACTGGGAATACATTAAACATTACGGTCTTTGATTCTTATAAGACCAGCGGATGCTTAACCCAGCTTGACCCTTTGGATGGCCAAATTCCACTACCATCATTTACGGATAGTTTATATTTAAACATTAGACTTGGATCTGCTTCAGAAATTAAAGCTTGCATAACTGAAGATTCTAAAAAATATCTCTTTAATATCATTCAGGGCAAAGGTTTGATATCAAAATACGAGCAGACCTACAAAATCCCTGACAAACTCTTGTGGGGTTATGCCTATCCTGTAGCCGTAGACCCAATCTGCGAAAGCATGATACACAACCTGGTCAAGGAAATTGAATTTGAATGCAGTACAAATTGGCTTCCTGAAGGTTATTATTCCAGCTTTTCAATAGAAGAGAACAACGCGCTTATATTTTCTGAACATCCTTCTGTTGCGGGTAAATTGTTAAATTTCTACTTTACACATTCTTGGAGCGAAGATGAAATGAATGATTTTTTTCAAAAACTATCGCTCAAGTATAGTAAGCTGGTGGGATTCACAATCCATACAGGTACTGGGAAAGTTTATATATCAAACTAACTCATTTGTATTTATCTTAACAGCCATAAAATAAATTATGGCTACGTACCGCATTAATCTTTTAAGTGATACTGTAACAAAGCCGACGAAAGAAATGCTTTCGGCAATGCTTGATGCCAGGCTCGGTGACGATGTATTTGGAGAAGATCCAACGGTCATTGAGCTTGAACAAATGATGGCAGATCTTTTTAAAAAACCCGCAGGACTGTTTTGTGCATCCGGTACGATGGCAAACCAAATTGCCATAAAAGCACACACACAACCAATGGATGAGGTTTTATGTGAATACAACAGCCACATTTATCAATTTGAAGTTGGAGGATATGCATTTCATAGTGGGATTGCAATTCAAGCTATACTAAGTTCAAGCGGGAAGTTGAACGCGAATAATATTGTAGATCATATCCGACCCTCATTTGACTGGTACCCTACAACCAAATTGGTCGTGATAGAGAATACCGGTAACCGTACAGGAGGCAACTGTTATCACTTAGATGAGATGACTGAAGTATCCAGTATATCAAGAAAACATGGATTGGCATTGCATCTGGATGGAGCCCGCATTTTCAATGCAATTATTGCACAAGGTTATAATAGCTTTCAGGTGGGTCCATTATTTGATTCCATTTCTGTCTGCCTTTCAAAAGGCTTAGGATGCCCAGTAGGAACTGTCCTTTTGGGAGAAAAGGAATTTATACAAAGAGCGCGTAAAATCAGAAAGGCTATGGGTGGTGGAATGAGGCAAGTGGGAATTTTAGCAGCTGCAGGAATTTATGCTCTAAAGCATCATATCGATCGCCTGGCAGAAGATCACAGACACGCAAAATTGATTGCAGAATGTCTATCAAAAAAAGCTTTTGTTCATACCATCAAACCTGTTGAAACAAACATTATCATTTTTGAACTTATTCCAGAATGCTCAACGGCACTCTTCATAAATGAATTGAACAAAAATGAAATACAGGCCAGTGCATTTGGAAAACATGCGATACGTTTTGTAACACATATGGACATAAGCCCTCAAATGGTTGAGGAAGTTTGTGATGTCCTTGAAAACAAGATAAATGTTTAATTATTTGCGCCTGTTGAGCTCGTCCCTTATACTGGCAGCTTTCTCATAGTTTTCCTCTTCCAATACTTTTTTCAAAAGGCTCTCTAATTCTTGGGTGCTGTAACTGCTAAATGATTTTGTGGGCTCATTTTTCTTTTCTGCTCGTTTTTGAGCTTCTTCCTCCATCTCTTCAAGAACAACTCCTGCGGAATCCATAATAAACTCGAACGTAAATATCGGGCAGTCGAAACGTACGGCTAAGGCAAGAGCATCTGAAGTCCTGGAATCAATTTTTAAAATTTCACCATCTTTTTCACAAACCAATTGAGAAAAAAAGATGCCATCGACTAAATTGTTAATTATGACCTCTTTTATTTCTACACCAAAGGCGCTTAGGGTGTTTTTAAACAAATCATGCGTTAAAGGTCGGTTAGGAGTCATTCGTTCTAAAACTACTGCGATGGCCTGGGCTTCATAGCCCCCAATCACAATGGGAAGCCTGCGTTTCCCTTCCGTTTCACCAAGTACAACAGCGTAGTTTTGAGATTGTGTAACACTATGCGACAATGCAATAATTTCTAGCTCTATAATTTCCTGATCCTTGTTGGACATAATTACTGGTGTTTTGCCTTTTTCAAGGCTTCATTCAACTTGGGCAATACTTCGAACAAATCGCCACAAATTCCATAATCTGCGGCTTTAAAAAATGGCGCTTCCGCATCTTTATTTATAACAACAATTTTCCTGGAATTGTTAACTCCTGCGAGATGTTGTATTGCCCCGCTTATTCCAACAGCAATATACACATCTGGACGTATCGCAATTCCCGTCTGCCCAACATGTTCATGATGAGGTCGCCAACCTGCATCAGCTACGGGTCTCGAGCAGGCGGTTGCAGCATTAATTATTTCCGCAAGTTCCTCTAAAATCGGCCAGTTGGCGGGATCTTTTAATCCTCTTCCACCAGAAACAACCACGTCAGCTTCCGTCAATGGCATCTTTCCTTTGGTCCATTCAACCGATTTGACTTTAACCCTGGAGGCTTTAAAGTCGATTGTCTGATGAGTCAACTCGACTGGTTTTGAAACATGTGGTTTCACTCCATATGAGTTTGGTAGAATACTTATAATTCCTGATCCTTTTAAAAAGCTGTACCATGCGAATGCTTTTCCTGAATAGACCGTTTTCTTAAAAAATACAGCATTGTCCTTGACTTCGAAGCCTATGGTGTTGCTAATGAGTCCCATAGATAAGCGAACCGCCAAGCGGGGTGCTGTTGCCTTGCCTAAGCTATTGTTACTCAATACAATATATTGCGACTTTACAGAATTTACAAGCTCTGCCATCAGTGCAGTCATAGACTCTGAATCTAAAAATTGGGCTGTAGTATAAGTCAGAACTTTATCAACACCTAATTCGTTCAGGCTTTCAGTTTGTATCGCATCTTCAACCGCCAATACTACGGAATAATTCAGGGTATTTGCCATAGAAACTGCAAATGAAATAACCTCCTTACCATTTTTGCTAAGTTGACCCTCTTTTTGCTCAGCGAATATCAATATCGTACTCACAATCAAACTAATTTTAGTTCATTTACAAATATGTTTACCATTTCCTCAATGTTGTCGGGGTCAATCATTTTTACCCCTGTCTTAGCCTGCGGCAATTCAAAACGGGTCAATTTTATAAGTTCCTCAACAGGTATCGGCGCTACGGTCTCAAGGGGTTTTTTCTTTGCATCGATAATCCCTTTCATATTGGGAATGCGCTGTTCTGCAAGACCTTTTGCTGCACTCAGAACAAAAGGAATATTCAATTCAAGTGTCATGCTTCCCCCTTCTACTTCCACAACACAAGTCGCTGTGTCGCCCGTTATATCTAATTTATCACATTGAGAAACCAAAGGTAAACCTAAAGATTCCGCAACCATTCCAGCAACTTCTGAACCATTGTAATCCAGGCTCTCCTTTCCAGTAAAAATGATATCATAGTTCCTACTTCTTGCAAATTCCGAAATCTGATGAGCCACAGAAAGGGAACTGGATTTTTCCTGTTCTATCCGATAGGCGGCATCTGCCCCAATAGCCAATGCTTTGCGGAGCAAAATATCCGAAGCAGCTCCACCAACATGTACAATGTCCACCACACCACCCAGGGTTTCCTTTAATTCTAAGGCCCTTACGAGTGCGTACCACTCGTCATAAGGATTTAAAATAAACTGGACACCGTCCTCATTAAAATTTGTGAAGGAAGCGTCAAAATTAATCTTTGAAGTTGTATCAGGCGCACGGCTAATACAAACAAGAAATTTCATAAGCTGGTAATTTTAAACAAAGATATATATTTACGAACAATAGCCTCAGTTACGGCCTTTATGTCACGGAAAGAACAGCTTTTATCATTATTAGAATCAGATCCAGGAGAACCTTTTCTGCTTTTTGCACTTGCAAAAGAGTTTGAAAATGAATCCCAAGCTGAACAGGCCCTTGCAATTTATGAACGATTGGTAACAGAACATCCGGATTATATCGGGACCTATTATCATTTCGGAAAATTGCTTGTATTGTTACACCATGCGGATGAAGCACAACTTATTTTTCAAAATGGTATTCATAAGGCTGTGTCTGTCAATGACATGCATAGCGCTCAAGAATTGCGGTCTGCATTGGATCAATTGGATAACGAATCAATCTAGTTCAATAAAGCCACTGAATACCCTTCGTGCAGGACCATTCAACCAAATATTAGTTGCCTCAGAGTCTTTTAAGTCCATATCTACTTTCAGCTCGCCTCCTTTTACTTTAACTCGCTGAGAAATTCTACCGTGTGAATTCTTTACTACGTTGACGTAATATGCAGTAGCTGTAATACCCGTCCCACAAGAAAGGGTTTCATTTTCTACCCCTCGCTCAAATGTGGATAAGTGAATTAACGAACCTTCGTCATGATAAAAATTAACATTCACTCCTTCAGGCCCCATTGTATTTCTTAGTATGGAACCTTCATTTTTTACATCCATAGAAAAAGGATCTGTAACATGGACCAACAGATGCGGAGAACCACTATGTACAAATGCATGTTCATTGCATGGTAGAAAATTGGAGATACTGTTCATCATAACAGATATTTCACCATTGCGAATCAAGCCTTTGTGTGCACCATCAAAGGCATTAAAACCAAATGTGTCCAGATTGTGTTTATGGTACATATAAAGTAGAGAAGCACGGCTTCCGTTACCGCAAAAGCTTGACATTCGCCCATCAGAATTAAAATACCGCATGAAAAAATCAGAGGACGGATCGCGTTCAAGTGCTATCAGGCCATCCGCACCAATTCCGAAATGCCGGTCACACATTTTTTGTATCGTGTTGCTATCCTTTAAGTCAAACCATTGAAAATCAAAAAAATCGAAAATGATAAAATCATTTCCAGTTGCCTCGTATTTTTCAAAGGGAATCAAACGTTTCATATAACAAGATTACGGAAACATAAAGTCAAGGCACAATATTTGCTAATTTATAATATATTATAATATCTTATTATACAAATGAATGCGAAATCAGTACTTATCATATTGTCGCTAAGTCTCTTGGCAAGTGTCGTAACGTCATGGTATTCAACGCGTTATTTGATTTTAAAAAATAACCGTTTTCAGGAACTTACCGGATTACGAGACATTGAAAGAAATAAATTGGCACGTCCGGTCCGTCAAATATATCATTCTGAGAAAGCGGAGCTGCCTGATTTTATTCAAGCTGCAGCCATCTCCACCCCCGCTGTTGTATATATTGAATCTACGCTGGAAGACGAAACACTTTTCTTTTTTAGCGGGGGACGCGGTGGGGCAACAGGATCTGGAGTACTCATCAGTCCAGATGGATACATCGTTACCAACAACCACGTCATTGAAAAAGCCAGCCGTATTCAGGTTTTACTTAACGACAATAGATCCTATGAAGCGAGTTTGATTGGAACGGACCCAACCACCGATTTGGCCCTTTTAAAAATTGAAGATTCAGAGCTTCCCTTTCTCCATTTTGGGAATTCAGATTCAAGTCAGGTGGGTGAATGGGTTCTTGCTGTTGGAAATCCACTGCGGCTCCAATCTACAGTAACTGCCGGCATCATTTCTGCAAAAGCCCGTAATATAAATATACTCAACAATCAACAATATCGCATTGAAGCCTTTATTCAGACTGATGCTGCCGTTAATCCCGGAAACAGTGGAGGAGCTTTAGTGAATCAACTTGGAGAGCTCATTGGTATAAATACCGCTATTTTAAGTCAAACAGGCAGGTACGAAGGCTACTCCTTTTCAATCCCTTCCAATTTGGTGTATAAGGTCATTACAGACATCAAGGATTTCGGAGCCGTGCAGCGCGGTCTTCTGGGTGTTGTCATAGAAGAAATGAATGACGAACGGACCAAAATATATGGTTTGCCTTCGGTAGAAGGGGTGTTTATAAGCAATATTAGTAAAAATGGGGCCGCAGATTTAGCAGGATTAAGGGCGGAGGATATTATTTTGACCATCAATAGCAGGAAGATCAAATCTGTTCCTGAGTTGCAAGAAATCATAGGACGCTTTCGTCCTGGTGAAGAAGTTCAAATTAGTTATTGGAGAGATAATACTGAAATGCATACTACTGCTATTTTAAAAAATCAGGCTAATACGACGGCCTTGATCAGTGCTCGACGGGATCCTTTGCTTTTGGATCTTGGATTTGAACTAAGAGAACTTACTTCAGAGGAAAAAACCCTTAATCACACCTTAGGAGTTAAGGTGCTGAGCATTTATTCAGGGAGTATAATAGAAAAAACAAACATGGCTCCAAACTATATTATTACCCATGTAAATGGAAAACAAATTAAAACTGTAGACGAATTGATTGAAACAATTGAAAAATCAGATCAAAATATATTATTGGAAGGATTTTATGAGAAGTACAAAGGAAAATATCCTTACAGATTTAATAAACCATAAGCGTTTAACTCTATCTTTTCAACAACATTTCAAACATGAACGAACTGGAATACAACTTAAACGAAGATGCCAATAAACTTTCTCTTTCCAAATTACAACGAATAATAGAAAAGATACAGGAAGGTGGTGGAATACGAAAACTAGAAGCTCAAAGGTCCGACGGCAAACTTACTGCACGGGACCGTATTACCTATCTTTTTGATGAGGGAAGTCCACAATTTGAAATAGGCGCACTGGCAGGATTCCAGATGTACGAAGAGTATGGAGGTTGTCCTGCAGGTGGTGTAATTGTGACTTTAGGGTTTATTCGGAAAAAATTGTGTATTGTAGTTGCCAATGATGCCACTGTTAAAGCTGGTGCCTGGTTCCCTATTACGGGCAAGAAGAATTTGCGTGCACAGGAAATTGCTATGGAAAATGGTATCCCAATAATATACCTGGTGGATAGCGCAGGTGTATTTCTTCCCATGCAAGATGAAATTTTTCCAGACAAGGAACACTTTGGGAGGATCTTTAGAAATAATGCGGTAATGTCTTCTAAAGGCATAACGCAAATAGCTGCGATTATGGGAAGCTGCGTTGCAGGAGGTGCATACCTTCCCATAATGTCTGATGAGGCATTAATTGTTGAGGGGACAGGTTCTATATTTCTTGCTGGCCCATATTTGGTAAAAGCGGCAATTGGTGAAGAAACAGATCAGGAAAGCCTTGGTGGTGCAAAAACACATTGTGAAATTTCCGGGGTTACAGATTATAAAATGAAGGACGATAAGGAATGCCTTGATACGATTAAAGCTATTATTGATAAAACCAACGTAGAACAAAAAACAAGTTTTGATTGGCGTGAAGCACAAGCACCTAAATCAGATCCTAAAAATATTTTGGGCTTACTTCCGGCAGATGGACTTAAACCGTATGAGATGAAATCCGTTTTGGAATGTATTGTGGACAATTCAGAACTTACTCAATACAAAGAACATTACGGAAAAACGATCCTTTGTGCATATGCCCGGATAAATGGATACGCAGTAGGAATTGTAGCAAATAATCGCCGCATTGTCAAGTCCGCAAAAGGCGAAATGCAAATGGGTGGGGTTATCTATTCTGACTCTGCAGATAAAGCAACGCGATTCATACTTAACTGTAATCAAAAGCGCATACCTCTTGTATTTGTGCACGATGTGACTGGGTTTATGGTCGGAACTAGATCTGAACATGGTGGAATTATAAAGGATGGCGCTAAGATGGTAAATGCAGTTGCAAATTCAACTGTTCCGAAATTCACCATAATTATTGGGAATAGTTATGGTGCCGGAAATTACGCGATGTGCGGAAAAGCCTATGATCCCAGATTTATAGTAGCATGGCCATCTGCAAAAATCGCCGTCATGGGTGGAGCCCAGGCAGCGAAAGTACTTACACAAATTCAGGTTAGTGCACTTAAATCAAAAGGCCAAGTATTAGATGAAAAAGAAGAATTGGCTTTGTTCGAAAAAACAAATGAAAAATATACGCAGCAAACAAGTCCATATTACGCTGGAGCAAGACTTTGGATCGATGCAATAATTGATCCAACGGAAACGCGATCCTGGATCTCTATGGGTATTGAAGCTGCAAAATTTTCCAAAATTGAAAAATTTAATCCAGGCGTAATTCAAACCTGAAAATGTCAAAGTCAAAGTACCGGTTTTTGAAACATATTGGAATTGCAGGATTCCTTTTTTTTCTTATCAAAGGAATCTTATGGCTCCTGTTTGGCACTGCGATTTACAGATGGGTACAATCCGTTCTATCGATTTGTGTTTTCCTTTTTCTTGCACTTACTGCCGTCAGTCAGTCCCAAAATATGCCCCCCCCTTCCCTATCCTTCCCGATATTCCTTGAGAAGACAAGCACACCTTCAAGTTACCTGCAGCATCCTGTAGATAACTATGTAGAACAGGCTTTCTTTTGCAAACTTGAAAATAAATTGAATCCTAAAAAATTTCAGCGTTTTTCATTCCGACTCGGTAACCATAATTATTGCAATAATCTGGAATATGGGAAATACTTAAATTATGGTACTGTCAACTTACCATAGTGGTAATTTCCTATCTATTGATGGGCTATTCAAATGTTAAAACTTTGGAAAATATTTTTTACTCCAGGATAATTTTGGAAAATAAATCCTTCAGCATATTCAAAGCCAGCTGGTCTGCCATATACTTTAGATTTCGAAGTTATAAATTCAATAAAGTCAGATCCTGAAATGGGTGTTTCCAATTCATCGGAAGCTGGGTTATAAAACTGTGATTCAAAGCATTTTATTAATTCGATTTTACGTGTCATAAAATCGCTGATATCGACTACCATATCAGCTTTCAATTGATAATCCTGGATATAATATAAAAGCAGACTTGGTCGCCAGCGATCTTGTACATTTCCTTGCTCATCTGTTGTCCTTATCTTTTCCAATCCGGAATAGAAAGAGGCATCTGCAATAAGTTTGGATGCGCGTCCATGATCGGGATGTCTGTCAGAAGGTGCATTGGCAAGAATAAGGCGCGGCTTGGCACTTCTGATTGCCTGAATAATGGCGTTTATTTCCATTTCAGCATTTTGAAAATATCCATCTCTAAGAGATAGTTGTGTCCTAAACTTTGCACCCATTAACGAAGCAGCATTATAGGCTTCAATGGTTCGAAGTTCCGCATTCCCCCGTGTACCTAATTCCCCTTTAGTTAAATCCAGCAAACCAACGGAAAATCCTTTATGTATATGACTTAAAAGCGTTCCAGAACAAGAAAGCTCTACATCGTCCGGATGGATTCCAATTGCCAATATATCAACCGGTGAGGGAGAACTAGATATTTTCATACAAGAATAAATTTATGATATTTATTTAAACCCAACGCATTGTAGTGGCACCCCAGGTAAAACCACTGCCAAAAGCAGCCATGCTTACAATATCTCCGGGGTTTATCCTTCCTGCTTCCCATGCTTCGCACAGGGCAATAGGAATCGTGGCAGCTGTAGTGTTACCATAACGCTGTATGTTATTCCAAACTTGATCATCCCGTAAGTTTAACTTTTTTTGAACGAACTGGTTTATTCTCAAATTTGCCTGATGAGGGATTAATATAGAAATATCTGCACTGCTTAAATTCGACTTTGATAAGGATTCCATAATTACTTCGGGAAATTTTTGTACTGCAGTTTTAAAAACAAGCGGTCCGTTCATGTTGGGAAAAATCATCTGGTCGTCCCACATTTTTTGGGTCAGAAAAAAACCTCCATATTCAATATCTGGGTACCCTAAATTCTCTGTACCTGTATGATAACCACCGTGGCATCCTGGATTCAGAAATGCTAATTCTTCTGCGTATGTCCCATCAGAATGAAGAACTGTATTCAAAATACCCATTTGTGGTGAATCACAGGGTTGTAATACAACGGCACCTGCGCCATCTCCAAAAATAACCGTGACATTTCGTCCCCGGGTGCTGAAGTCAAGCCCCATAGAATGCATTTCTGCGCCAACCAATAGTATGTTCTTGTAGGTGCCGGTCCTTATAAATTGATCTGCAACAGATAAACCATAAATAAATCCACTACATTGATTTCGGATATCCAACGCGCCTACTTCCTTATGTGTGATCTTCATTTCACGCTGGAGCAATACTGCACAACCAGGAAAATAATAATCCGGACTTAAGGTTGCAAATATTATAAAATCAATTTCGTCCGGAGTAATGCCTGCCCGACGAATGGCAATCTCGGCGGCACGCGCACCCATGGTTGTTGTCGTCTCCTTATGAGGTATACCATATCTCCGCTCCAAGATTCCGGTCCTCTCCTGAATCCATTCATCTGAGGTGTCCATCCATTTTTCCAAATCTTTATTTGTAACTATCCTATCGGGTACATAATATCCGATCCCGCCAATTTTTGTACTAGACATCCAGCAATGTTTGAAATTATCAAAAAAAAAATGAAGATATATTTAGACTAGCGTGCGCATATTTTATTCTGTACAAATCAGGTTTTCCGTTCTTTTTTCTTTGCTGCCGGAAAAAGAATATTATTTAAAATAAGCCGATAACCTGGTGAATTTGGATGAAGGCTCAGATCCGTAGGTGGATCACCTACCAGGTGTTGGTAATCTTCAGGATCATGGCCACCATAAAATGTCCATGTTCCATAACCAAATGTACCATGCACATATCTTGCTTCGCCTGCAGGACGATTTTCGCCCAGTACCAGCACATCAGATTTTACGAGTTCCTTTTTAAACGCAGTGGTTTGCCCCATAAATCCTTTTACGGTTCTCGTGTGATTTTGAGAAAGCATGGTTGGTATGGGATCCCATTTGGCTGAGAAATCAAAGAGGGTGAAATAATCTTCTTCCGGTTTTACCTGTCGGTCGGTAGTGTTGTCAATTGTGGAGAATTCGTACTCCATCGGATTGTCCTTAAGTTTATAGTTGCGGAAAGCAAAAGTTTTATCGTAGTCCAGCTTATTGCCCGCAGTTAAATCAGCAGGATCGCCATCAAAATAAACGGCACAAATGTCCAAACCATCCGCTGACAATGCGATATCATACGAATCGGTTGCGGAGCACATAGCAAACATAAAACCACCTCCACCTACATATTCCTTGATTTTTTTTGCCACCGCCAATTTGCATTGACTGACCTTTTCAAAGCCAAGTTCGTGGCTTAATCTCTCGGCGCGCTTTTGATTTTCAATATACCATTCTTGGGTGTGATAGCCTCTGTAAAAACGGCCATATTGGCCTGTAAAGTCCTCATGATGCAGGTGCAGCCAATCATATTTTGGCAGTACATTACTTAAAATTTCTCTGTCGTAAATTTTGTCAAAGGGAATTTCAGCATATGTCAGTGCTAAAGTAACTGCATCATCCCATGGCTGAATCCGCTCACCCCGTTCATTATACTCAGGGGTATATACAGCTATTTTAGGGGCTTTTTCCAACTTTACGACTTCCTGGTTTACCTCAGGGTTTGCAATTTCATCTTTAATTCGCAAAAATTCCCCGGCAGATATTACTTCATAGCTTACACCACGTGTAATACACTCTTTCTCAAAGCTCTTAGTGTTCGGAAAGACAAAACTTCCACCTCTGTAATTCAATAACCAGTAAGCTTCAACCTGTTGATTAATAACCCAATATGTAATGCCATAGGCTTTAAGATGGTCATTTTGCTTGAGGTCCATTGGTACTAATAAAAACGAAGCCCAAATAGGAGAATAGCCAATTATAATGGCAATCAACAGGAGAAAAAGCCTAAAACGATGCATTGTAATTCACAAATTTAATGAATAGACCAATTGAAATGATTAGCCTTATGAACATTCCGAGTTAAAAATCCATTAATAGCACAGCAAAAGCTTCATTTTGAAGATATTTGCCATTCAAAAAACGCAAAATGGAGCAGTTTAGTTTTCAATATCCCGTTTGGCTTTTAGGCATTTGTCTGCTCCTTGCTATTGGTACCGGGATGCTGGTATATTATCAAACTTCTTCTCTTAGAGACAAACCTTCTCAATACCGACTCGTTCTTGCCCTTTTGAGAACATTTGCAATGTTCCTTGTTCTGATTTTATTACTCAATCCCATCATAAAGACGCGTCAAAGTGAAATCAAGAAACCTATACTTGTTTGGGCACAGGACATCAGCGAATCAATGCAATTAAAGTCCTCCAATCAAATAAAAGCTTACCTGGGTCCCAGGGATGAATGCCTTGAAGAACTAAAAGACAAATACGAAATCGTATATGTAGAAATTGGAAACACGAGTGCAATTCAAAAAACAGACACATTTAATGGCACTGCCACAGATTTAAATTCTGCACTCGACCTGTGTCTTGAACAATTGGATATGCAGCAGCTGAAAACTCTTGTGCTTGCCACAGATGGCATTTACAATAAAGGCCGAAGTCCTCTCTACCACTCCCTTGTTCAGCAGATTCCCATACAAACAATTCGATTCGGAGACACCAGCCAGAACAAAGATGTAGCTATTCATAATGTTTTCTTTAACGAAATTATATACGCTGGTGATCAATGTGCCATTCAACTGGATTTTTCAACCTACAATGCCGTTCAGCAAAACCTCAAAATAGAGCTGGAAGAATATAAGAACAACGTATGGTCAAAAATCTCTGAACAATCTTTTTTACCAGATAAATACAGAACTTTTGATTCCCGTAACTTTAGTGTTCAAACTGTAAAACCTGGAATTTTTCGCTACCGGTTTAAAATTAGCCAACTTCAGGGAGAGGAAAACACATTAAATAATTTAAGAGAATTTTATATTGAAGTTATTGATTCCAAGAAAAAAGTATTGCTTTTCGCAAATGCACCCCATCCTGACATTGCTGCAATTCGAAGTGCTTTATTATCTACCAAAAATTATGAGGTAACTACTAAATTCTGGCCAGATATTCCAACTGACGTAAAGTCCTACGAAACAATATTGCTGCATCAACTTCCTGGAGTAAACACCAATCTTACCAGACTAATTCAAGATTGGAATATGATGCATGTTCCCTTAATATTCATATGTGGAAAACAATCAGATATTCCTCAGTTTAACAGGAGCCAGGAACTTATTTCGATCAACGGTAATAACGGAGGAATTAATGAAGTAACTCCAACGTTGACAGCTGAATTTAAACCGTTTATCCTCACTGACAAAATACTTGATTTTGCAAAGCAGATACCACCTTTAAATGCGCCATTCGGCACTTATGAATTAAAACCTGGAGCTACCGCACTATTCAATCAAAAGATTGGAAAGGTCGAAACAAGCTATCCTTTATGGATTGTTTCAGAAAAAGGTGGTATACGCTCTGCATGTATTGCCGGGGAAGGAATTTGGAGATGGAGGCTTTCAGAATATGCTTCCCATGAAACTACACAATTGACCGATGAGTTATTGATGAAAACGATCCAATTTGTAAGCTTAAAAGAAGATAAAAGGAGGTTCCGGGTAATTCAGGATAAGAAGATTCTAAATTCAGGTGATCCTATTGTTTTCAATGCTGAATTATATAATGACAACTACGAGCGTATTAATGCGCCAGACGTCCAAATGGTAATTACCGACAGTAAAAATGCAAGCTATAATTTTACATATTCAAAAATATCTAATTACTATCAACTAAATGCAGGAACACTGGGTGTTGGAGACTATACCTATGAGTCAAAGGTTAGCTGGAACAATAAAGAATACAAAGCAAATGGCCGATTTTCAATTACAGACCTAAAATTGGAATCTACCAATACGGTTGCAAATCATGATTTATTGAAAAGCCTTTCGCAGCGCTCCGGAGGCGAATCCTATGATCCCGGGTCATTGACACTTTTAAAAAATTCACTACTTAAGCTAGATCAGGCAAAACCTACCATCTTTTACCATATTGATTTCAAACCACTAATCAATATCAAGTTTCTTTTTATACTCCTTTTACTTCTTTTAGCCACGGAATGGTTTCTAAGAAGATATTGGGGTAGTTACTAAATAAAATACACAGGTCATTTAATAAAAGCCAGACAATTCAAGTCAAGCAGCTTACTACATTTGTCAAAGATGTAAGCAGAAATGGTTGAGTATGTTTTTGCAAGGCCTTTTGTATATTTATCTACATTATTTTTGATAGCCTATATTTCGGTTGCGGGCAGCACTCTAGAAATCCGCACCCTGATTTTTACATCATTACTTTTTTTTGCTGCCTTTTTAATACTTCTCTATAATTTAAACAAGGATTTTCCTTTTACAATAATTATTGGGATTATTTTTCTAGTAATGCTTATAAGGTGTCAGATGCATCAAAAGGCAATGCAAGAAGACCGATCTCAATTTTATATTGAAAAAAGTTTTAAGTCTATCCTTGTTATCAAAAAATCAGAAAGATCTGTATCTAAGTTTGCAATATGGGCTAATCTCATTAACAAGCCTCATCATCCCTTAATAGAACTCATTATAACACCCAATAATAAATTGGATTACATGTATTCAGGGGATACACTTATTTGCACGATTTCAATTCAACCTATTAAAAAGAGTTCAAACCTTCTTTTCAATTCATATGATAGCTACCTATATAGAAATCATATCCTTTACAGGGCTTACCTCAACTCTAATGATATTGTGTTAAGAAAAGGTACATCGATTAACGCACTATCCTTAGGACAGAAATTAGCGCAGTTTGCCAATAATGTCTTATCAGAAAGTTTTAAGGACAGTATTTCTAGTGGTCTGACAAAAGGTATTTTGCTTGGAGATAAAACAGCTATTACTCCGAATCAAAAAGTGTTATTTCAGAATGCCGGTCTTTCACATATATTAGCAGTTTCCGGAATGCATCTGGCCGTACTTTATGCCATTTTACAATGGATATTTCAAAAATTTGTCAGGGTTAAAAACAAATTCTGGGTCAATTTTAGTTATGCTATAATTCTCCTATTCCTTTGGGCCTTTACCTATACAACAGGGCTTAGTGCTTCAGCAATACGAGCCTGCACAATGATAAGTATTCACATTTTTGCCAGGGTCATTAACAGAAAATCAGATCCTTTGAATACGCTATTTTGTACAAGTTTTATCGTACAACTTTATGATCCTTGCATTGTGGATGATATCGGCTATCAACTCTCCTTTATGGCAGTGCTTGGAATCTTATTGTTTAATCCGTATATCACGCATGTTGTTAGATCTATTCCATATCCATTCCGATATGTAGCTGAATTAACCGGAATCAGCGTAAGTGTACAATGTCTTACACTTCCATTAACATTATTGTATTTTCATAATTTTCCATTGGGCTCTTTCATCGCAAACATTATTTGGGTTCCATTGTCTAGTTTAATACTTGTGGCAGGTATAGTTATTATATTTCTACAAATGAATCCAGCTATATCTCAAATGATCGCATCCATTTTACAATACCTTATTTCATATGGCATAGTGGCACTGGAAATATTAAGCCGCTTTAAGTATGCAGTCATTTCCAATTTATGGTATGACAGTGTTTCCGTCAGTACATATTATATTATCATGACTTTAGGCTGGGGTGCTCTATATCTAAAAAAAGCTACTATTTTTATTCCTATAAGTATGCTTAGCATTCTTTTGGTTTGCTTATACTGGCATAAGGAAAGCATAATCTCGAAAAGAAATGAAGCGCTGATTTATTATGAAGGGAAGCACATGCGCTATGATATAAAATTTGGATCTGTTATTTTGACAAATGCTGCAGATTCAAAATTAATGCAGACTTACAGAATGCGAATAAGGACAATGAAAATTCGCAACTCGAGCTTGCAAAACATCATGAAAATGCTTCCAATAGTAAATCAAATACAATTAATTACCCAATTGCCAGAGCATGCGATAAATGAATTAAAATTATTCGATATATGCAGACCTTATAAACGCAAAGATTTACAATTTCATATGGAGGCCACCGGTATAAATTTGGCAGAAAGGCACAGTTTACAAACACAACCACTCATTTATAAGTTTCCTAAACGTATGCACCTTGAAAAGAGCAGTTATTTCAAAAGCTGAGAAATCGGGGCTCCTTGCAATCATTTCTGTTATGGGCGTTTACATTTTAATGGCATCTCTATTTAATTCAAGACAACATAATCAGGATGTTTCTTTTGAAGACTTTGTGGAGCGTGGTGTCGAAGATTCAGCTTATAATGAAGAAATCACACTCCAGAAAGAAGAAATAAAATCATCTCCAGATTATAATAACAAGGATTTAGCCAATGTGCGTTTGCATAAAGACAAATATTTCAATTTTGATCCCAATGAATTAAGTTTAAGACAAGCAAAAGAATTAAAACTACCAGAAAGAGTGTATCGAAACATGAGAGCCTATCTTAATAAGGGAGGAACATTCTATAGTAAGGAGCAATTATTGAAAATTTATGGAATGACTCCTGATCTCTTTAAAAAGATTCAACCTTTTGTACAATTCAAAAAAGAACCGGTTACTGTTCCTTTTTCATCACATAACCCTGCAACCATTCCTAGCGACATAAACAAACTATCAGCAATGGACTTGCGTAAATATCACAGACTAGATTTTAGCCTGGCATATAGAATCATCCGCTACAGAGACAAACTTGGAGGTTTCTATTCCGTTCAACAGTTGAAGGAAGTCTATAACTTGCCAGATTCCACCTTCATACAACTAAAAGATAAGCTAACGGTTAAAGACTCTATTCATAAAATTCTAATAAACAAGGCAAGTTTAGAGATGCTATCAAATCATCCCTATATACGGAAAAAACGTGCAGAATTAATATGTGCATATAAGAGTAACCACGGTAGGATTTCATCCGAGGAGGACTTAAAACTCATATACTCCGGAAATGTTGCGGAATTATCGAAATTGTTACCCTACCTGGAGTATAATTGATTATTCAGGTACTATAGAAAGGATATCTTCAACATTGATTTTTGATCCAATAATGATAGAGGATCTTTGATGCAAATGATTCAGTTCAATATCCAATATTCTGTTTCCATTTTCGTCGGTCGACATTCCACCAGCCTGCTCAACTAGAAAGCTCATGGGATTACATTCGTAGAGCATACGTAATTTACCTGTAGGATTTTTCGTAGTAGAGGGATACAGAAAAACACCACCAAGGCATAAGGTTCTATGAACATCCGCTACCATGGATCCAATATATCGCAACATTTTATCTTGCAAAGCACATTGGTTTAAATATGTTTTGATTTTTGGGTTAAATTGTTTATAATATCCCTGATTTATGGAGTAGAATTTACCGGAATCCGGAATGCGAATATTTGGATGACTAAGACAAAATTCACCAATACCTCGATCATAAGTAAACCCATTTACGCCGTCACCTGTAGAATAAACAAACAAAGTTGAAGTTCCATAAAGAAGATAACCTGCAGCTACTTGTTGACATCCTGATTGTAAAAAATCATCATATTCTAGTTTTTCGTGCTCAGACGAAAGTCGTTTGTAGATCCCAAAAATGGTACCTACACTAATATTTACATCAATATTTGAAGATCCATCCAAAGGATCCATCACAACAATATATTTCCGGGATTTTTGTATCTCAGAATCAAAAGAGACATAATCATCTAGTTCTTCCGAGGCTACTCCTGCGCATTGACCTGAATTTCTTAAATATTCAATAAAAAGTTCGTTAGCATAGACATCGAGTTTTTGCACCGTATCGCCGGTAGAATTTGTATTTGCCTCTGCGCCAAAGATATCCATCAAACCTGCTTTGTTGACCAGGCGATTAATAATCTTACCAGCAATTCCAATATGCCGGAGGAGACCGGTGAATTCCCCCTTTGCATCCGATATAGAACCTTGGTTTTCAACGATAAACTCGTCTAATGTAATTCTTCTTTGCATGCGCTCTTGTATTCTATCATTTTAAAATATAAATGTATCAAAACAGATCTTTAGCTTTGTATATACCTTTTAACCATTGAAACATCTATTTACATTAAACAGATACTTTTTAAAGTATAAAGATAAACTCCTCCTTGGTATCGTATTTGTGGTTTTGTCAAATATTTTCAGGGTTTTACAGCCTCAAATCATAAGAAAAGCACTCGATGAAATTATCGGCTATATTAAATCTGGAGGTGCTGAATCCAATAAAAGCGACTTGGGATATTCTTTAATGAAATTTGGGTTCTACATTTTTCTTTTTGCACTTTTAATGGGATTGTTCATGTACATGATGCGCCAAACCATCATAGTAATGTCCCGATTAATTGAATATGACCTCCGCAAGGAACTGTTTTCACATTACATTAAGCAGGACAGCAATTTTTTTAAAAACAATAAAACCGGAGAATTAATGTCCCGAATTGTTGAGGATATCAATAAAGTCCGGATGTATCTTGGACCGGCCCTTCTTTATGGCATCAATCTGATAAGTCTGGTAGTCATAGTCATTATTACTATGTTTAAAGTTAATCCCAAACTATCTCTTTACACATTACTACCCTTACCATTATTGTCCTATATTATTTATGTTGTAAGCAATACGATCAATAAACGCAGCGAAGTAATACAAGCGCAACTTGCCCGAATTACCACAAAAAGTCAGGAATCCTTTAGTGGAATCCGGATTGTCAAATCATATGCAACTGAACTATTTTGGAAGGAAGATTTTAGAAATGAAACGAATATTTATAAAAACCAGTATTTGGGTCTATCTCGTATAGATGCTATGTTTTTCCCATCGATGCTTCTTTTAATCGGTCTTTCAACATTAATTACGCTTTACGTGGGAGGATTAAATGTATACAATGGCTCAGTATCTGCAGGAAATATCGCGGAATTCGTTATTTACGTTAATATGCTTACCTGGCCAGTATCTGCAATTGGTTGGTGTGCATCTATAATCCAACAAGCTGAAGCATCTCAAAAAAGGATTAATGATTTTTTATATAGGGAACCACAGCTAAAAACTGGCAATCTGAAACTATCTGATGTGAGCTCGTTGACAGTAGCATTCAACGAAGTGTCATTTAAGTATCCTGAGGCTGGTAAACCTTCAATTAGTAATTTAAATTTAAAAATTTATCCAGGTGAAAAGATTGGAATAGTTGGAAAAACCGGATCTGGTAAATCCACCATTGCTGAGCTACTTGTGAGAATGTACGACCCCCAGAATGGAACGATCACCATCAACAATATACCCCTAAATAAACTGAGCTTGTATGAAGTGCGGAGCAATATAGCGTATGTTCCGCAAGATGTTTTTCTATTTTCGGAGAGTATCGCGGAGAATATACTTTTTGGCCGGGAAGGAATATCCGATGACAACCTTCGAAATGTAACCCAATTAGCTGCAATTGACAAGGAAATTGAAACCATACCAGGTAAATACAATGCGGTGTTGGGAGAACGTGGGGTAAACCTGTCTGGAGGCCAAAAGCAACGCATAAGTGTTGCCCGTGCTCTTATGAAAGAAGCACCCATTTTGATATTGGATGACTGCCTTTCGGCTGTCGATGCGGAAACAGAGCAACACATCCTTTCCGGTCTCGAAAAGGAGTTTTCAAACAAAACCGTCTTATTTATAACCCAAAGACTCAAACAGACCCAGTTCATGGACCGCATCATTGTATTAGAGGAAGGAAAGGTTGTGCAGGAAGGCACTTTTGTGGATTTGGTAGCACGAGACGGGCTTTTCAAATACCTTTACCAGATTGAATCTCGCTCAAATTCTTGATTTTTATTAAAATTGGTTATTTTTACAATAACAACACTTAAAATTACAACACGTGGAAGGTGAAAAAAACATAGAAAACATCTATTCTAAGAAGCTTAAAGCGGGTAAAAGACGTACGTACTTCTTTGATATCCGGAAAACAAAGTCTAACGATTATTTCATTTCTATTACTGAAAGTACCAAAAAATTTGAAGGAGAAGGTTTTGAGCGTCATAAGATTTTTGTTTACAAGGAGGATTTCAACAGATTTGTAGAGAATCTTCAAGAGGTTGTCAATGAAATAAAGACGAAATATTTGCCAGACTACGACTACGATGCTTTTGCTAAAAGAGAAGAAGAATGGCAAAATTCCAAATCAAATGACGGAGAAAATTCAAACTTAAGTTGGTAGTTTACAATTGCCAGCTATATGACTTTAATACTTCCTTTTAGTGCCCCATTTTAACGCTTATTTCTTCCTTAAGACTTCCTAATCTTTATCATTATAACAGATCGCATATAAAGCACTTAGTCTTCTGGGCTACTCTATGCAGATTCACTAAATATTTGTACTAACCTTATTTTTGCAAGTGCCTATTGTTTGAAGAACTACTATTTCCTTCTATTATTTCAAGACTATTCAAAAGGCTAAATATATTAGTTGATTGACGGAATTTGCATGTATAATAATAGGCCCTGAATAATTCAACTCCTTTAGATCAAATTCGGAAGACTGGATAACTTTTATGCATCTTCCCAGATAGTCATAAAGCCCCAGCGTTATTAAATTTGGATTTTTCATCAGCCCTCCTGGGCCTATCTCTATTAAGTTTTCATCAATTTCCACAGATCGAATTGAACTTTTGACATTGGTTCCATTATCCAATTCAAGACATAACTGATAATAATATGTCCCCTTCTTTGTATTCCGATCTGCATATGTGTACTGTCCGTTATTTGAAACAATATGTTGATTGCTTGATATGCTTTCCCACGCATCCTGATTTCTTTTTCTCTTTATGATAATATTTTCAACCGAACAATCACATTTCCAGTTTAACTCTATATATCCTTGCTGTTTCGAAACTTCAAATTCAGAAAGTGATATATCAAGAGGAGCCTGGGCATTTTCAACACAACTTTGGGTGTTTAAAAAACTCTCAATAACATCAATGCTTGGCTGATTCCATGGCCTCTGAGCAATTGAATTCATTATGTTCACTTCATTATTGTAATGGCCAGATCCTGCACAGTGGCCTACCCACTCATGACTTGCCAAATCCTCGTTTGGATTAACAGAACTTATATAGCCAACCAAAGAACCACCTGGAAAACAAAGCGCACCTAAGAAACTAACACCTTGATTGGTATAATTCCCTGAATAAAAAACATAATTATCATTTGTCCCCGGAAATCCCTGTGCATCCAACCAATCATAAAAGTTGATCAATGTTTCAGCAATGTTTGATCCATATGAAAAAGGTGTAGCGCCATCAAAAAACACATATTCTACTTTTGCAATCACATCCCAGTTTGGGGCTGCAAGATTAAACATGGTTTGGACACCTGTAACAATATTATTCAGATAATGTATTACACTATCATTATTATTGTAGCCCCCAGTTCGTCGTCTTTCATAGCTGGTATCAATATAAAAACGAAGATCAAAATCCTTGGTATTGGATCGTTTTAACATTACTTCTTTTCTTTGATTGAGCTTTTCAAAATAAAAACTATCCAGAATCTTTTTGAACGCTACATATTGACAGCTTACAGCATTTTCAGGTTGAAAGTCATTAGCATGCGAGGTGTGCTGTCCATAACATGCAAGCTGCTGTATCAATAGAAGTAATAAAATCCACAAAATGGATTTAGGTAATTTGGGTTTCATGATAAATATCAGCTTATAATAAGTTCAAATTTGCAATAATTATAGCAAATTTGGTAATAAATCAGAACTTTATTTTGTATTTAATCGGAAAGCGATCCTTTAATGGGCAGTATAAGGCCTTTACAGGATATCTGGATACTTGCCTTCGACAATCATTTCGCGAATGGCCTTCTCAACAACAGATTTATCCTCCTTATAGGTAACCCCAAACCATTTAGAACGTGTTGATATGACCTGAATCTTTTTTATTTTTTGGTCGATAAGAAATTGAATAAGGTCCGGTATGTAAAATTCTGAGGATGGTTGATCTTTAAATTGATTCAGGAAATCAATAAAGTATGATTCGGCATAGTCAAAATAATCAAGGCCCATAGCCCACATATTCATACTCACGGGAGTATTGGGATCAAGAATTGTTTTAATCCCGTTCAATTCAAAATATACATCCACATTCTTATGAATGTTTTTGCACTCCACAATTTTCTCCAAATAGCCATCATAGGATACGGAGCAGACTCCCCTGTTTACAGTTCCATGTTCAGAAAGGGTGTCACTTAATAAATAACTGATGACCGCATAGTCTGCTTTTGTATTTAAAAATTTATAAAGATCCTGCATCGCTTCCCGGCCATAAAAATCGTCGGCGTTGATTACCCCAAAAGGCTCGTTAACGATATTTTTTGCAACCCATATTGCATGTCCGGTTCCCCATGGTTTCTTTCGGTCTGCAGGACACGTATAAGGTGCTGGCAAAGAATCTAACTCTTGAAAAGCATAACATAATTCAGCTTTATCAGACCATTTTGACTCAATTTTATCTTTAAAATCTTTTTCAAAATCACGACGAATGACAAAGACAATTTTCTGAAAGCCTGCGTTTATTGCATCAAAGATGGAGTAATCAATGATGGTTTCGTTATTTGGACCAAAAGTATCAAGCTGCTTGAGTCCTCCATACCTACTTCCCATACCTGCAGCAAGAATCAATAAACTTGGACGCATCATTGGTGCCTATTTTGTGTGCAATGATAACCAAAAAAAGAAGCCGGAATTATCTAATTCCGGCTAAATTTTACCAATTCATAGAAATTTTAAAGGGATGCATCTGATTAAGCTAGTATTTCACAAGCAGTTTGGTGTTTTGGGCGCTTTGGGAAGAAATCCGTACAAAATAATTGCCCGCAGTTAATGGCTCAAGGTTTATTTCCCTTATATGCTCTCCAGCATCAAGCAAGCCTGCAAATACCACATTTACCTCTGCACCAAGGCTATTGAATATGGAAATCCTGATGTATTCGTGCTTTGTTTCAAAATGCAATGACAGTTTATTTTGAGCAGGATTGGGATACGCCTCAAAATGAAGATTAAAGTCCCTGTTTGTGTCTTCGACGGATGTAGTAGAGCACCCATAAATGACTGGAAGTTTTTGGAACTCTTCGAATAATATTTGGCTAACAATTGAAGGAGAAAGATCAAACCAATCCGTTAGTACTGATGCATAAACCGATCTAAAATCGTATTGCATAGCAACGCCTTCATCATTTCCTACGGTACTGCCGATAGTAGGGTTTGAACCTAATATCCCTGCTTGAACACATGAACCAAATAAGAATAGAGGTGCCGCACTTCCGTGGTCAGTACCTGTTGAATCATTTGCCTTAATACGCCTTCCAAATTCACTAAAAGTCATTCCGAGTACCCTCTTATCGTTTCCTGATTTTTCAATTTCTGTTTGAAAGCCTTTTATGGCATCAGACAATTGTTTCAAGAGATCTGCGTGGTTGCCCAACTCATGATCATCAGGATCGCATTGTGCGGAATGCGTATCAAAACTTCCAATATTTACTACGTAGACTTTGGTTTTCATACCACCTTTAATCAATTGAGCAACGATATTAAGCTGATCAAGAAGCTTATTACCTGAAGTTGCTAGAGATCCCCCTGCTTTCGTATATGCAGATTTAATGATGTCCGTGTAATCATTGGTCTGTCTAAACGTATTGATAAGGTATTTAAGTTCAATACCATAATTCGTAAGAGGCGCATTACTTGCAAATTGAGGCTCCGGAATTATGGAGAGGGTTGCTGGATCATTGATAGCAAGGCTAAAATTAGCCACAGGACCCTGGCAGGTCTGGGATACTAAAGAACCAATTGTAATTGCCAAAGGATCCGGATAGTCGTTATTGGGATATCCAGCAGGAAAGGCATTGTGATTTTCATAGTAATACCTTCCTAACCAACCCGTTGTTTCCATCGTCTCTGCATCAGAGGCTGAAGTCCATATATCCGTAGACCGAAAATGAGACCTGTTTTGGTTAGGATAGCCAACAGACTGGATCAGTTTAATTTTAGCATCATCGTAAAGTGCTTTAATACCCGTCATTGATGGGTGCAAGGCGAGGTCGTCCCTCAGTTTAAGACCAAGGCTTTCTTTAATCAGTATCTTATTACGGACTTTGTCCAGGTTGGAATATTGATCCAAAGGCAACACGGTGTTAAGTCCATCATTCCCTCCGGTCAATTGTATGAGAACAAGAATTCTGTCATTTTCAGGGCTTACAAAATCTAAAAAAGAATTCCGGGCTACGCCTGCGACAGGTATTCCATTGATAAACAATGGAACGCTTACTGCTGAGCTTACTTGTAAAAATGTCCTTCTTTTCATAAGGTCCTTCAATTTTAGCTTAAGAAATATTCAGGCATGGAAAGAAGAGATATAAAAAGTGGCTTAAGCCTGTTTTCAACCACTGTTTTTGCTTGGGTATTTGTTGGATTTGACTTGTAGTTATTCCATATGGCAGCCCATTGCTGTTCTGTCACAGGGCCTAATAGTTTTGTTTTTAAAAAATCATACTGCTGGGCCTCCAAAGGTTTTGGCAAAAGATGATCAGATATATCTTGAATGAGCTTTGACGCATTTGACGGATCTGAAAACCCATTTACATAAGATATCAAATCCAATCCTGCCAATGTAGCTACATTTCGAATTTTAACCTTATTAACAAGACCTGTGGTAAAGGTAAATCGCAATGGCAATGTTACCGAGTTAACCCAAATCTCGTGGTACAACGGCGATTGATAATATGGCGTCCATCCTGCAACACTTGGCACATCAAAGTACACCTGCTCCAGGCCCATCGTAGACCTGTAAAAAAATAAAAAGAAATTATACTTTTCTTCAAGTTGACTAGGAGCAGTCATTTTCATTGCCTTCATCGTATTAAAAGTAAACTCGTAAGGCATCCGTATCAAACAACCCAATGCTTCCTCAGTATAAAAATGACTACTTCCAAGAAGGGCCCTGACAACAGGGGCGATTTCAAAATTATTTGCTATCAGTATATCCGCCATAGCTTCAATAATGTCAAGTTTGATAGATTCATTCAGCTTGTAATAGACAAAATACCGGTATAGCTTGGTGCAAATAAAAGTGGCCGCTTCTCGCTTCTCAAAAAGAATATCGACAACTGTTGCGTATTCGTTTGCATTTCCATTAGCAATTGTTTTATTATTAAATCGATGTGATAATTGCTTTGTGGAACTATCGTGTAATGCGGGATTGAACTGAACATAAGGATAAAACGATTCATTTCTACGATCCGCAATAATGCTCCAACCTGTTAAGCATTTTGCCAGAGCCAGCACATCTTGTTCCGTAAATGTTGTGTAATCACCAGGACCTGCAAGCTCCCCTTTTCCTAGTGTGAATAGCTCCATAAGTTCACGTGCAAAATTTTCATTCGGCGCCCGATTTGTATTCTGTGCGCCATTGAGATATAAAAGCATGGATTTGTCTATCGCTATTTTCTTCGTTAATTCCTTGAAATTGGCTAGACAGTTTTCCCGCAACAAAGAAATGTAGTCGTAATTATATCTTGGATCAAAAATACCAGAAACAACAAAATGGTTATGCCAGAATAAAGTCATTTTTTCTGTAAGAGATACGCCTTCTGAAAACAATTGTTCCATAAGCCAAGCATACAGTGAATTTTCCTTTAGCTGTACCAGACCTTGCACACTGGGATTCAGCTTCGCCTTTGTCCACTTATCACCTTTGTTTAGATCCGGATCATCCGGAGTATCCGAATACAGGATTGGCTCTTCAGGAGTTGATTGTTTACGGAGTAAGGTGTCCAGAGTTTTTTCAAGTCCATCGGAATAGGCTTGAAGGATTTGCTCATGCGTAGGTCCAAACATGGCCCTGCGCAGTAAATGAGCGGCAGTAGCATAGGTCCAGGGACCCTTAAAAGGGTCGAGTCCACCACCTACGGGTAGTGCATTTTCTTGCAAGGTGCGAGCTGAAGTAGAAGCTGCATCGACTCCAAGAAACTTTTTAAATGTGGCTCTTCTATCCATTTCAATAATTTATATTGATTTAAAATTACATATTTTCTCAGACTACATATATCTATAATGGTTTAATTGCGTTTACTAAAAATTAACAGCTTAAACCAAAGCTATGCCCTTGGCAAAGCATTGTGATACAATAAAACATGAGCTTTTCCTTAGATTTGCACCTGAAGAAATTGAATATGATTGAGACGGACATTGCAATAATCGGAGCCGGGCCTTGTGGCCTTTTTGCAGTTTTTGAAGCCGGATTACTAAAGTTAAGATGCCATCTCATAGATTATCTTCCTGTTCCGGGTGGTCAACTAAGTGAAATTTATCCTAAAAAACCAATTTATGATATACCGGGATATCCAGAGATTTTGGCTAAAGACCTTGTTGATCAATTATTAAAACAAATTTCTCCCTTCAAACCAGGATTTACCCTAGGCGAACGCGTAGAACACCTTAGGAAGCTTGAAAACAATAAATTTGAACTCATAACAGACCAAGGCACTATTATTCAAGCTCCGGTAGTAGCCATCGCGGGAGGACTGGGTTGCTTTGAACCTCGTAAACCCGAAATTGATAATTTACTATTTTATGAAGGTAAAGGTGTCGATTATATCATTAAAGACCCGGAGAAGTATCGCGACAAACGTTTGGTCATAAGTGGTGGTGGAGATTCTGCTTTGGATTGGGCAATATATTTGGCAGACATCGCAAAATCCATTATTCTGGTGCACCGTCGTTCGGAATTTCGGGGAGCACCAGAATCAGTTTCTAAACTATTTGATCTCCAAGCACAAGGAAAATTAAATGTATTATTAAACTCAGAGGTACAATCATTACATGGCACTCAATTTTTAGAATGTGTTGAAATAAATACGGTTAAAACGGACTGCGACTATTTCATACCTTTATTTGGTTTGAGTCCTAAATTGGGCCCGATTGCAGAATGGGGATTACAGATTGACAAAAATGCAATTGTCGTCAACCCAATTGATTACTCGAGTTCTGTTCCAGGCATCTTTGCTATTGGCGACATCAATTCATACGAAGGCAAACTAAAACTTATACTATGCGGATTTCACGAAGCAACTTTAATGGTGCAATCTGCTTATCGAATAGTGCATGACGGTAAAAAACCCAGTTTTAAATATACGACAGTGACGGGCATTCCAGATGCCAAACCATAGAAGCATATGCAATTAGTCTTACATACATGAGCAGCTTTGATAAAATACATATACAGATCATTGATAAATTAGATCAGAAGCACGATCTTGAATTTCCAAATGATTCTTCCTATTCCCTTATGGAAATGCTTCGCGCAGCGGAACTTCCCGTGCTAGGGACCTGTGGTGGTTTGGCATTATGTGCATCATGCCATATTTACGTTTTATCAAATCATGATCTTGATCAAATGAAGGAAGAAGAAGAGCAGCTTTTGGATAGTTTACATAACAGCAAGTCAAATTCAAGATTATCCTGTCAGCTGCGCATACATAAATCACTGGATGGCTTGGTTTGTCAATTAGCCACAGAATAAATGAACGCATCAATTCCTTCCAAGCCAGCACTTATAGCACTTATTTCCGTTTGCCTTATTTGGGGGACTACCTATCTTGTAAACAAATTAGGCGTGGAATCCATGCCGCCCTTTTTCTTTATTGGTGTAAGACAATCCATTGCAGGCATCCTCATAATTTCATATTTATTTATTACAAATAAATTTAGAAAGCCGGGGTATTCATTTATTGTAACCCAATGCATTTTGGGATTCCTTATGGTTTCTATTGGAAATGGCGCAGGTATATTAGGCTTGCAATATATTGATAGTGGTATTTCCGCTATTATGTCGTCCACATCTCCATTGATGATAGCATTACTCTATGCAAGCCTGACTAGATCTCCCCTTTCCAGTATGACATGGACCGGACTTACTTTAGGCATGCTGGGAATACTCATTATATGTTTAAATACATTTCATTTCGAAACGGGTGGTCAGTCATGGAAAGGCTTTCTGCTAACCTCAAGCTCTGTAATTGCATGGTCCATAGGATCTGTTATCAGTAAAATACGAAATGAAAAAATGGATCCGTTTGCAGCCTCAGGTTATCAATTGCTAATTGGTTCCATTCCTATATTGATTGCATCGTTTTCCACTGAAAGCCCTTTAACATATACGTATCATCCCATTCACTTCGCTATCTGGGCGTATGTAATTGTGCTTGGATCCATTATTGCCTATTCTTGTTATATATATTGCCTTGAACATTTACATGTCAGCCTTGCTGGATTGCATACCTATATTAATCCGATTATTGCTATTCTCCTAGGTGCTCTTTTTTTAAAAGAAACACTGACGCTTTCTATGATAGTAGGAGCTATCGTGACACTGATTGGGGTATATCTTGTAAGTCATTCACATTTCAGGGCGAAGTAGCATTGCCTCTTCCAGTCAATTTGATGTGTTTTCTACATGCACGCTGTACATTCAAGCTGCTTTTGGCTCAATATGCCTGGCTAATATTATGGTCAGCAATCGATCCTTTATATCTGCAATATTTAAGAATATTCCTGATGAAATGGATCGGATAAGTACAATCAAACTTACTTCATCATGGCCCACTTTAAAATAATGAATCCCAACCTCAAATGAGGAAGAGGATCCAAAAAGAGAATTTAATACAATTTCCATTTCATTTTGAATTTGAGATTTATGCTCGCAATATTCAATCGGCAAGGTCAATTCAAATTGATAACACGGATGTGTGCGGTGAGAAAAATTTTTAATATCACTAAAGTATGCTTTTGAATTTGGTATATTGATAAATACATTATGATTTTTTAAAACAATTTTATGAATATTCAGATCGAACACATGCCCTTCATGAGAACCAATTTGCACGTAATCGCCGATTGCCAAATCTTTCGAAAAACTAAAATTAATACCACATATGATATCCATAAATAATTCTTTGCTGATTATCGCAAGTCCAGCTGCAACCAAGCCAAGAGCAGTCAAAAGCTCTTTAAGTTCAAGGCCAAAAAAGCCAAGCACCATGACAAAAATTGCAAATCCGGATAGCATGTAGTAAATATTTTTTAATCCGACAATTACATTATCAGAAAACTTGTGCCCTTCTTTTTTTCTCTTCCGGTAAATGAACTGACTAAAACGAATGATTATATTAATGCAAAACCAAAAAATTGCAAAATTCAGAATCGGTGCTATGATCTTTGAATTTTCCAATAGACTTTTAACAAACTCACTGCCTAAGCCATCTTTGATTGCCAAAAGAATCAAGAGGCAAATAATTTTAAGAAAAAATCTTAAAGCAATCATTTTAGATTTGATTTTGTATAAGTAAAACGTAAATTTAATACAAACTTAAGGGATTAATCTAAAGGTACACCTTCTGTTAAGTTGATGTTGAGCTTCCGTGCATTGCTCACAAATGCAATTCACTGCTGGCTGGGATTCCCCATGTCCTTCAGAAAGTAGACGTTCATTTTGTATTCCTTGAAGTACAAGCCAGTCTACTGCAGACTTTGCCCTTTTGAAAGATAAATCGTAATTGTATTCCGACTCACCCCGACAATCCGTATGTGAACCAATCAATACTTTCAATCTGGGGTTGGTTTTTAAGAGGTCTCGCAACTCTTCAAGGGAAGCCAGGGCATCTGACCTGAGATCCCATTTGTCAAAATCAAAATACAATGATTTTAAGACAAACTCCTTATTGAAATCAAAAGGGACCATCTCATAAACCAAATTAAGGGTCGCTATACTATCTTTATTTAAAACGGGCTCGACTGGTGTTGTGAATTCTATCTCCCTGTTCAAATATCCATTGCGCTTAATAAAGAACTGGTATGTTTGCCCAGGAAGTACTTTTAACTTTAAGCTTTTTGAAGACTTAATATCAATGATTGAACCACTTTGTTTATCTTTTAATATCACACTGTCCAACTCAAATTGGTTGACTTGACTGTATTCCTCAGAAGGTATGAAAGTCATAATTGCGTACAAAGTAAAGCTATACTTCTTTTTAGCAATGCTATCATGTGTAATAGACCTCCTTCTCATTTCAATTTGATACAAAGCGTCGGTCCGATTATCCTGTCTGTTTGAAGATAAATAGGCTACATTATATATAGAACTATCTGTAGGTACATTGGAATCCATAATTAAAGAAAAATCATCAGCTTCGGAGTTGAATGGCGTTTTCAAATTAACTGGAGGCGCCCAGGATGTATCATTAATCTGATAGGTTTTAAAAATGTCGAGGCCCCCTAATCCAATAAGTCCATTACTACTATAAAAAAGCGTATCATGAAACCAGGTTGGAAACATTTCATTACCCGTACTATTTACCCTAGGGCCTAAATTTTTAGGATTCGACCATCCATCTTCCGTAAGTTCTGATTTATATAAATCAAAGCCGCCATAACCACCAGGTGCATCTGAACAGAATATAAGTGTGCGCTCAGATGGATTCAAGGCAGGATGCATCTGATTTCCTTTACTATCAGGGAAAACAATTTGAACAGGAGTACTCCACGATTCATCTTTGCGGGTAGCATAAAAGATTCGGCAAAAATCATACTCTTCCTCTTTTGTATTGCATCTTGTAAAGTATATTTCATTTTCTTCAGAGGAAAAGCAAAATGCCCCTTCATTTGCTTTTGAATTTATCTTTTCCGAGAATGAAATAGTCCCATTGGAATCTGAAATAAAAATATCACTATAGGGTCTGCCCGTCCATTCATAATTCTTTTTTCCTCCATCAGTTCCTGGGCTTTGTTCCTTTACAAAAACCCATGATGAATTTCGCAATTTCATGGCATGATACTCCGAAGAGAATTCTTTGCCAAAAGAAAGTTTTTTAATTGAGCACACAAATGGTCCAGGCGAATTTTTCCATTCCAGAAGAATATTGCAGGAGTTCATCTCTCTCCTAGCCTCTATGTTCCTTCCGGTCTCTTCTCCAAATCTCTTGTAAGCCTCCCTGGCAGATTCATATTCCCCCGTATTTTTTAAAGCCGATGCATATTCCCATATAGCTGGAGGTCCGTAATTCAGTTCGTATGCTTTTCTAAACCATTTAAGTGCAGAACCATAATCAGAAATATATTTGAAACACAATCCAAGTTTATATGCTTTCTCTGCCTTTTGTTGTTCTGAATTTGACTCGCTAAATTCAGATATATACATACGAGATGCCAACGCGTATTTTTTTAGTTCGAACGCCTGGCTTCCGGTTTTAATTTTAAACTCATAGCTACAACCAAGCAAAAGAAATAAGGCGAACAAAATGTGCAATCTCATAAAGCCTAAGATATCATATTATTGCAAATTCAGGAATTAATTTTAGAAAGAATTGAAAGAATACTCTTTGAATTTAAACTAAAAAAAAAGCTCCGAAAAAATTGCGGAGCTTTTTTTTTAAAATATGCTTTGTAATCAGACTTTAGCAACTTGCTTTGTAGTCCTGGTAAACGACTTTTTAGGTTCAAATTTAAGATTCTTTGTAAAATCAATTACAACTGGCATAGCCACACATATAGAAGAATATGTTCCAATAATGATACCTATAATCATTGCGAAACAAAATCCTTTGGTACTTGAACCTCCAAAAAAGAATAATAAAATAATCGTCAACATTGTAGCTAAAGAGGTATTTATTGTACGCGACAAAGTGGTATTGATAGCAGCATTAACCAATTGATTTTGATTCTTATCGCTGTCCATTCGAAGATATTCCCTAATCCGGTCAAACACAATAACTGTATCGTTCATGGAATATCCAATAATAGTCAAGACCGCTGCAATCAAAGTCTGATCTACCTCCATAGCGAAAGGTAATATTCCATGAAATAAAGAAAAAGCACCTAACACCACAATGGTATCATGAAACAGGGCGATGATAGAACCCAAGCTATACTGCCACTTGTAAAAACGGAAAAGGATATAAATAAAAATGACAAAAAGGGAAATAAATATAGCCTTGTATGCACTACTCTTTATGTCATCAGCAATAATAGGCCCAACTTTGCTAAAGGATGCAATATGCGTGCTTGCATTTTCATTTTTAACGAAGTCATCATAAGGCACATTTTCACCCAGTGCTTCATTAATCCCTTCTAATAGTTTTTGATTAACGCGGTTTACAACATCCTCCCCAGATTCATTAATTAAATATGAGGTAGTTATGTTGTACGTATTTTTTGTGTCAACGCTTTTAACCACGGGATTGCCTTCCAATGATTTGGATAAGGAGGTCCTTAGCTTCTCTACATCTACTGGCTTATCAAAAGAAATATTATAGGAATAACCACCTTTGAATTCAACCCCTAATTCAAAGCCTCTGGTAAAGAAAGAGACAAAACTGATAATAATCAGAATAGAAGAAAAAATGTAGTTGTACTTACGGATTCCTACCCAATCCACATTGATGTGTTTAAACATGGTCTCCGTCATTTTGCTGGCAAAACTCAAGGTGTGCCCTTTGGTAATAGTCCACCAGTCAATGATGAGCCTTGAGACAAGTACTGAGGTAAAAAGAGAAAAAATGATACCGATAATCAACACAATGGCAAAACCTTTAATAGGTCCTAAACCATAAATAAACAGCACAATACAGGTTAAAATGGCTGTAACGTGCGAATCGATAATGGCAGAATAGGAGTGGTAAAATCCTTTCTTTATACCTTCCAGATAGGTTCTTCCTGCCGCCATCTCCTCTTTGATCCGTTCGTAAATAATTACGTTCGCATCAACAGCTATACCCATAGTAAGCACCAGACCCGCGATACCTGGCAGTGTTAACACCGTTCCAAACGAGGCAAGGGTAGCCAAAATAAATAATACGTTTAGGAACATTGCTATAATGGAAACAAAGCCACCACCAGTATAGTATAATACCATGAAAAGCAAAACAAGCATGAAACCTCCTAAAATAGACCACATCGATTTGGAAATATTCTCTTTACCCAAGGAAGGGCCCACTAAGGATTCCTGTACGATTTTGGTTTTAGCTGGCAGTTTACCTACCTGGAGAATATTAGCCAAGTCTTTCGCTTCATCAATTGTGAAATTTCCACTGATCTGGGAACTACCACCTAATATCGGCTCCCTTACACTAGGGCATGAAACAACCTCATCATCGAGTACAATGGCTATCTCGCGTTTACTATCATTTGCAGCACGGGTTGTCATGTCGCCCCAAATTTTTGCTCCTTTATTATCCATTGTTAAGGATACCACCACTTCACCTGTGAGATTGTCCGGGTTTGCGGAAGCTCTTGCGATACGCTCTCCGTCCAAGGGTGCTGCTTGTAATCCTGGCTTTTTCTTGATGGCATATACATTATAAGAATTGCTTGGTTTGGCCTCACCTTTTAACTTTACAGGTTTGGCTTCAATTCTAAATTCAAGATCATTTGGAAAAATTTGTTTGACCTCTGGTTTATTAACCATTTCCAGGAACCGGCTTCTGTTGCTTTTTTCTACACTACCCAATATAGCGTAGGAACCACCAGCAGGACTTGTAGGTGTAAATATGGAAAGCAAAGGGCCTTTTTCTGCCATAGGGTCTTTCCGGATGGTATCAGTGCCAGCTAAAGTGGAATCTAACTTATTGCCAAGAGAATCTCTTTTATAGTCATACCTGTTGACCAGGGTATAATCCTGGGTGGTAGAGGTAGTGTCACCGGCTGCAAGTGCTTTTAATTTTTTATCTGCATTTACAATGCCGTCGAATACACCGGGATCTCCATTACGGTATACATCCCAGAATTCGAGCTTGGCACTTGCTTGCAGATACCTACGTGCTCTTTCTGCATTATCGATACCTGGAAGCTCCACCACAATCATATCACGTGCTTTATCCAATGAAACGTTTGGCTGTGTTACACCAAGTTTGTCAATACGATCTTTTAATCTCTTAAAAGTCAAATCCACCGTTTCGTTCGATACATTTCGAAGTATACGCGCTACATCAATATCTGAAGATTCAATAGTAATCCGGTCTTTTAAACTTGAGCTTCTTGAAAAAAGACTGGCCAAAGTTCTTCCATTGGATTCCTTCTTGTATTCTTCAACAAACAAGCTGATAAAATCAGATTGACTGTTTTTCATCCTTTCTGATGCTCTTCCTAGCGCCGCCTTAAAAGCTGGATCCTGGCTATTTCCAGACAAGGAAACAAGCAAATCAGTCAGATCCACTTGTAAAATCGTGCTCATACCACCCTTAAGGTCAAGCCCCAGAGCGAGCTGTTGCTTTTTAAGATCCGGATAGGTATAGTCTTTAATTAATGGGATACTAAATATTTTCTCACCTGATATGGAGTCTAAATATTTTGCTCGCGCAATTTTTTCTGCAGCGTATCTGCCAGCTTCATCGCTGATTCCAGCAGTTACTTCTTTTGAATAATCATCTGCTCTGCTCTCTACCCGGTTTGTTGGTAGATAATATATAAATTGAAGCAGACACACAAAAATTACGGCTGCGAGTAGCCACTTCACTATTCCTTTCTCAAACATAGGATTCTGTTAAAATTGATGAATTTTGTAAAAAACTCCGCAAATATAGTGTTCTCAGGGAATTCCGAGCTGGTAAAAATTAAAATTGCCAAAACTTAAAAAAATACAACTATGTATATACTGCTGTATTTGTATTTATTACATATTAATTAAATTTATATGCGCATCGCAAGCTTAAATTTCGTGGGGCCTCCATCAAGCCAGGACGGATCGTATAGATTTCATTAAAGGCATTCGCCAAGTTCATTTGGACTTCAAACTTTTTAAACCTGTACCCGAGCCTGAAATCATAAATCTGGTATCCATTTGGGTGTGCCTCCCGAAATTCCCGTATTCCTTTAATAAACAAGGTCACCTGAAAAAGCCAGTCTATAGCCTCAACATGAGATGCGTGCTGAAATGAAAAGCCCGCAAAGAAAGCCTTGTAATCATATTGTAAATCCATGCGTATCAAATGTTGGGATCTGTACTTAAGAATATTGATATCCGAGCTACTGTTTGCAGCATTCTGCTGTGCTTTAGGAGCAAACTCCCTTTCATTTATAGGCAAGGTTTTGCCAATAAGGTCGAATTCAAGATATCTGGGATCAATAAATGTATAGCCGGCTGTCAACCCAAGACCATGCTGGCCGAAGTCCATGTGACAATTGGTTTCTATTTCAAAGCCATTAATCTTGGTATCGCCAATATTTTTCGATTGAAATTGAAGCTTGTTATTAAGAACAAATTCCATCATATCGTAGTACAATGATCCAAAATAGGAAATATCAATCCATGCTTTCAGCATACCGGCTTGAAGCCCCTGATGCAATCCGAATTCCCAACTTGTGCCTTCTTCGGCGCCAAGTTCAGGATTTGGTACGATCTGCAGTCCCCCGGCAGATGTCCGTATATATTTTTCTGCTATGGTTGGAAAGCGAAATCCCTGACCCCAACTTGCTCGCAAGAAACTGGCCGTAAAAAGTCTATAATTTGCTCCGAATCGTGCTAAAAATCTGTCGTCTGAAGTTTTAGGTCGGATATCAATTCCAGATAATTTCCCAGGACCATCAAGGCCATAATACTCGTATCGGCATCCGATGTTCAATAATAATCGATTCCATATTCTTTTTTCGAATTGGGCATATAAAGCTCTGTTTTCGCTTTTGAAACTGGTATCACTGTAGAGTTTGGCTTTGGTCCATGATTGCGACCATAGGATTCCACCGTTTATTTGAAGGTTCAGAGAGGAAAGGTCTTTGTGAATTTGATACTCTGCATGGATGTTTTCGCTTTGATTGCTTTGGTCAAAATCATTACCATTGTAAATGTGATAATACCTGCTGATTAATTTATGCTCCCATTTGGAACGGCTAACATAGGTAATGCCAGGATCCAAACTAAATCGCGTCTTTTTGGTATTTGTAAAAGCGCCTTTTTCACCTTCATACAAGCCGTTATCCTTCCAATAAAAAAAATCGCTGCTTTCACCTTTATTGAAATTCAACCCAACATTAAAAATAAATTTATCTGAAAATCGCTTCCGATATAAAGCATGCAGTCGTCCATTTTTTGAATCGCTATTGCGGTTAAACCCGGTCTTTTGCTGATAAGAAGTGCTCAAGGTATAGTCTGCTGAACCCAATTTTTCACGGCGGCTGAATGTAACATAGAATTCGTTTGGAAATAAGAGTGTAGAATCAGTACCCCACCACTCTTTACCATTTCCTGGTTTTAAATATATTCGTGAAGAGATCTGTAACTCCGTTTGAGGATCTGATGAAGGATATGCCGAACGAAAATGAATGATCCCATTCATAGCTGCGCTTCCATATAGAGCAGATGAGGCTCCCTTAATTATTTCAATTTGCCCGATACTTTCCAAAGGTAAATCATCCCAATACGGAACGCCTGCATCAGGTTGCAAAATGGGCAAGTCATCCATCATGAGAAGAACACGACTACCGGCACCATAGCTGTACCCTGAACCTCCTCTTATGTTTGCCTGACCATCGATAATCTGGACTCCGGGAACACGATCTATTAAATCCTGTGCACTCAATGTATTTAATCTGGAAACCTCCCCAGGCTTTATTACACTCATAGAAATCGAAGATTCCGCCAAAGGTTTCTCAAAACGCGAAGAACTCACTACCGTAGTGCTCAAAAGAACATTTTTGAGCTGCAAAAAAACCACTTTGCTTTCTAGGGCTGATGCTTTTATAATGTACTTTTCGTAACCTGTCATTTCGAATTGAATCATTGAATTTAATGAATCAATAGTAAAATGCACGCTTCCATCCTGATCACTTACATACACCTTCGAATTTACCTGTACGATTACTCCAGGCAAGGGCAGTCTATTTTCTTTATCCTGAATTAGTAAATTAAATTCTTGGGTTTGTCCGAACAAAAGGATAAAAGGATAGAGAAGAATTATGCTTAAAATTGCTCTGATTTTCATTTTACTAATTATATTCATGCACTAATTATACACAAAATATGAAGTATTTATTCTTTTTAACTCTGATCCTGGCTTCTTTAGCAATTGGACATACGCAAGCTTGCTTACCTGATAGCACGCTCATCGACTCCTCCGCGGGTGTATATCCAAAGCCAATTACTCCAGAAAACCCTAATGGAGGCATAAAAAAGAAAGCATGTATTAATAAGCCATATGACTTTGTATTTACTGTAGTAGTTCCGGATACGGTTCTAGTTCCAATATTTCCATCTCCGCTTGCCCTTGAAAAAGTTTTTATTGATACCGCCGGAGCCATTTCTAATCTTCCAGCAGGTATCCATTACCAATGCAATCCACCTAATTGTGTATTTAAGAAAAACACCTTTGGATGCTTGATTCTCAATGGAATACCTACAATTTCAAATCAACCTGGTGACTATAAACCTATCATTAAACTAAAGCTTACCGTAAATGTGGGAGTACCATTTGATTATGCTACAGAATACCCAGGACCCGCTTTTCCCGGAGAGTACAAACTGACTCTGTTATCTGAGAACGATTGTGCCAGTAATGCTAATGAGGGCGTACTTGAAAGCAATTCATGGTACCCTAATCCATTTTATGGAGATGTTATTTATACTGATCAGGAGCTCATTAGCAATTTCAGAATGTACGATATTCTTGGAAATCTAATTTTAGCTCAAAATGAAGTGAATGGAAGAAAGATTGAGTTGACAAATGTACATACAAGCAGTTTTTATATTTTGAGATGGACTTCAACAGGTAAAAACTATTCTCAAAAGCTTAGCATTCCTATGAAAGACTAATCTTCGTGCCCCTAATTTTTAATAAAGGCCGCTAATGGGACTACCCTGTTACTCTTCTTCCTCAAAATCGTCAAAGAAGACTGGATCAATCATAGGTAAGCCAACCCAAAAACTTTCCTCCTTGCTGACAGCCATCATACGGAAGATTCCACCACTGGATCTCGCTATTTGTTCTGCATAGGCCAGATAAGAATTATACAACTGCCCTGCAGTACGTATGTTTAATTTGCGAAAAACAGGATTCAACTTAGCCAATCGATCGCTTAAAATTTTATTCCTGCTTTCAGCTTTGGCGGGAAGTTCCTTTAAAAATTTCGAAAAAAGATCCAAAAACACCGCATCCACTTCTTTGTAATAGGGCTTAAGGTCAAAATGGTTGTGATAGCTCCTGATTTTAATAATTTTTTCTGCCCAGGTTTTCTCCTTCAAATCAATTTCATTATCAGCCCCAGCTATCAATATGGCGATCATTGGAATCGCTTCAATGAGAAGTTGATTCTCTTCGCTGCTGATTTCTTTAAATACATTTGCCATAGCATCAGTTTTTGTTGTAAACAAATATAAATACAAATCTATATCAAATCAAAGCTGGGGTAAAATATTGCTATTTTATAAATGAGAAGTTTCGCAAGGTCCTATCTTTGTTACTAAATATTCTCGTTGAAAGCAGAGCCCTTATTATTCGAAATTGCAGCCATGACGCCCCTCATGGAGCAATATTATACCATGAAAAGTAAGCACCCGGACGCACTTCTATTGTATCGCGTAGGTGATTTTTATGAAACGTTTGGGGAAGATGCAAAAATAACTTCAACGGTTCTCGGCATCGTACTTACAAAACGCAATAATGGTGGATCTGATATTGAATTAGCAGGTTTTCCATATCACGCCCTTGATGCGTATCTCCCAAAACTTGTCCGGGCAGGATATAGGGTGGCCTTGTGTGAGCAGCTGGAAAAGCCTTCAAAAGGAAAGAAAATTGTAAAAAGAGGAATCACAGATGTTATTACCCCAGGTATAACAACAGATGAAAAATTACTGGATGTTCGCAAAAATAATTTTCTGGCTGCCATTCATTTTAGTCCGGAAAAAATAGGAGTGGCATTTGCTGATATTTCTACAGGTGAATTTTTAGTATCGGAAGGTCATCCCGAATATATCCAAAAATTGTTACTCAGTTTCAATCCTTCTGAGATTATTCTTTCAAAGGCTCGTCAACAGGATTTCGAACGACTTTTTGGAGATCAATTTTATACGTACCCATTGGAAGAATGGATCTTTAGGGAAGAATATACGAATGACAAACTACTTCATCATTTTAAAGTAAACAGCCTCAAAGGTTTTGGCCTGGATGCGTATCGCGAGGGCCCAATCGCAGCAGGAGTGGTTTTACATTATCTGGAAAGTGTAGAAACGAAAAACCCAGCTCAGCTCTCAAGCCTCACTCGCCTGTCAAATGATGACTTTGTCTGGATGGATCGCTTTACCATTCGCAATCTTGAACTCATTGACCCTATCCATCCGGAAGGTCAGACCCTTCTTTCCATAATAGACCATACAAAAACACCAATGGGGTCAAGACTTTTAAGGAAATGGATTGTACTCCCTTTAGTAGCATTGGATAAAATTCATGAACGCCTATCCATGGTGGAAAGCCTATGTGCGAATTCAACATTGCTGACTGAATTAAACAATTTACTTCATCAATTTGGTGACCTGGAACGATTGGTATCAAAAATTCCAATGCGAAGGATTTCTCCTCGCGAAGTCAATCACATTGCAAAATGCCTCAATATATTATTGCCCTTAAAAAATGTTTTATTGTCTCAAGACAACCCGGCACTTCACAATGTGGGTAGGTCTATACAAGAATGTCTCGAACTCCATGAATTGATAACTCTTCAGCTTTCTGAAGATGCTCCAAATCAAACGAACAAGGGAGGTATTTTCAGGTCTGGATTTTCTTCTGAATTGGACGAACTAAAATATCTCCTTACAAACAGCAAGGACCTTTTGATTGAGATTCAGAAAAAGGAGGCGATTCAAACTGGCATTCAGACTTTGAAGGTTGGTTACAATTCGGTATTTGGATATTACCTCGAAGTCACAAATAAATTTAAAAACCAGGGCCTTGTGCCCGTACATTGGATCCGGAAACAGACTACCTCAACCGGTGAACGGTATGTGACAGAAGAGTTAAAAAGTTTGGAATCCCGAATACTTGGAGCTGAGGAGCGTATCATTCAACTTGAAGAAGAACTGTATGATAAGCTTGTAGATAAACTTCAGGATTACTTATCTCCCTTGCAGCAAAATGCGCAGATGATCGCCCACATTGATGTTATTCATGCTTTCGCCCGTTGCGCAATATTGAATTCCTTTTGCAAACCTTTGATGGACGACAGCAAAATAATTGACATCAAAGAGGGCAGGCATCCCGTTATTGAAAAACAACTTCCAGTCGGTGAGTCGTATATTCCAAATGACATATACCTTGACTCTGATGATCAGCAAATACTCATGATAACCGGACCTAATATGTCTGGTAAATCAGCCATCCTAAGACAAACTGCATTGATCTGTTTGCTTGCTCAAATAGGTTCTTTTGTTCCAGCAAAAGAAGCCCGTCTAGGCTTGATTGATCGCATCTTTACGCGTGTTGGAGCCAGTGATAATATTTCTTCTGGGGAGTCTACTTTCATGGTTGAAATGAATGAAACTTCCTCCATTCTTAACAATATTTCAGACCGGTCATTAATACTTTTGGACGAAATTGGACGAGGAACAAGTACCTACGATGGAATTTCCATTGCCTGGGCCATTGCAGAGTATCTCCACGGATTGAAAGACAAGCGTGCGAAGACACTATTTGCAACCCATTATCACGAATTAAATGAATTAAGCAGCTATCTTGAGCGCATCCATAATTTCCATGTTGCTACCCAGGAAATAAATAACAAAGTCATTTTCCTAAGAAAACTATTAAAGGGTGGAAGCGAGCATTCCTTTGGCATTCATGTTGCAGAAATGGCAGGTATGCCCAAATCTGTAATTACAAGGGCTAATGAGATTCTTCGTTCACTAGAAGAAAAACGTTCGGATTCCAATGCATCTGTTCACCGACAAACACTTGACATGAGTTCACAAAAACATTCAAATGATGAAAGACTGCATTGGGCAAATGAGAAATTGAATAAAATTCAAAATATCGATTTGCAAACAATCACTCCAATAGAAGCGATGATTGCATTAGTAGAGCTGCAAAAAGAAATAACACGTTATAATTCCTAGAAAAACTCGTGTGTGATCAATTTTCATTATCCTATAAAATAGCAACCTATTTTGGGAAATAAATTATTATACCGCATTATTGCTGACGAAAAAAGGCCTTAGGAAGATCGTTCTTAAGGCCTTTTATATTTATTGCAATTATATTATATCAATCAATACAGAATACTCCATTTCAAACTTTTAACTGAGTTTTCCGAATGGAGCACAACTAAGTAAATGCCAGGTCTAAATTCTTTGCTATTTAATTTTATATCCATACTACTTGTATGAAATGATTCACTCCAGACTATATTTCCAAGATAATCTACGATCCTTAATGTACTGAGACCAGCATGGTTTAATTTAAATTTTACAGTACTCAAATCATTTGATGGATTAGGAAATACTTCAAAAAAGGAGATAATATCTGGATTTGAATTCGCAACAATTTCATCTATTTTAATTGGCCCAATTTCAAATTCACATGAATTTGCATCTCTAATTTTACAACTATAGCTGCCCGCAGATAAATCTGTTGCTGGATTTGTAGTTTGACCATCATTCCATAGATACGAATATGTTGGGACACCACCTTCAATTTCGAGCAAAATAGAGCCTAGCTTTTGTCCAGCTGGTGTATGTGCCACAGATATATTCTTTGCGGACAATTGAAGGGGCTGCTTAATTGTAAATGTTTTATTAATTTTTGTTCCCTGCTGATCTGCAATAAGCACATGATAGTCACCTGCGATGAGATTACTTATACTGCTGCTTTTAGAACCTGTGCTCCATGTATAATCATATGGAGGAACCCCACCCTGCACATTTAGTTCGATTTTACCATCCTGACCATCATGGCAACTGACATTATGAATTTCCCAACTCGCTAAATTCAGAGTTGCGGATATCCCAACAAGTAATTTTTTGCATTTCAATTGCGTACCGCAATCATTTGAAATTTCAAGACATACTTCAAACTCACCCTCTGCATTAAAAATATGTGTTGGATTTTGTTGCGAACTGCTTGAGCCATCACCAAAGGTCCATTTCCATGAAATTGGAAGTCCAGACGAAATATCGTGAAAATCAACTGTAAGCTGGTTCACATTCTGCTCAAAATCTGCAACAGGATCTGTTTGTTGCAATACATTAACCTCAGTTGATTGGTCGCAATAATTTATATTATTAAAAACTTTCAGTATATAACGGCCACCTTTATTGACTACAGGTAATAGTGTATTTTGTCCACGTACAATGTTGCCATCTGCAGTTGCCCAGTTATAGCTAAATTCCGGACCTTGGGAAGATGATGAACCGTCTATTATAACTTCCGGATAGAGGCAGCTCAATTCTCTTTCAGCATTTGCCATTGCTATAGGAGCTGTCTGATTTTTATTTAAAGTAACGGTATCTGTAGATATGCATAAATTCACTGTATCCTTTACGTGTAATACATAGCGACCTTCGATGTCCACATGCACCTCTTTTTCTTTTTTCAAGAACATGGTATCACCGACTTTTGTCCAAAAATAGTGCACCGGTAAATGGGTACTAGATCCCTTTAATACTGTTTCTGTAAACTTACAATTCAAGGTAGTATCTCCTGTTGCGGATATATCAGGATAAACACGCAAATCTTCAACAATAACAGAATCAATATTTACACATTGAGTTACTACATTTTTTACTTTTAAATTATATTTTCCAGGTAAGGATACATCTGGAAATTGTGTATCGGCTCCTTTAATAATCTTTCCAGTTTTGGTTGTCCATTCATACGCAATAGCAGGGCCTTGTTCCGATTGAGAGCCATCAAGTGAAATAAATTCGCTTTTACAATCTACTGCTTTGTCATCTCCAGCACTGGCTACTGGCTTAGATGTTTTATCTACAAATACAGTTAATTGTTCGCTACAGGCATTATTATCAACGATTGTTAGTGTATATTGAGTGCCTCCTGGAAGATCACTGAAATAATTACTTGGTTGTTTTCCAAATCCCAGGTCATAACTATAAGGCAACACTCCTCCAGAGCCTTTAGCAAGTATCGATCCATTCAAACCATCGCATTCTTCTTTCGAACTTGTAGCCGTCAATTTGAGGATAGGAGGTTGTGTTAGAGTATAGGCAGCTGTTGCAGTGCAGGAATTGGCATCTGAAACGGTTACGCGATATGTACCCGCAGGTAAATTATCGATTTGGTTAGAAGATTTTCCATTACTCCATGCGTAGGAATAAGGATACGTTCCAAAATCAAGTTGAATAGCGATACTTCCTGTAGAATTATTAAAGCAATCTATGTTGGTCAATTTTTTGTCAACAATAGCTACGCGTTTAGCTGGACCCTGAACAACAAATGGACCGAAATCCCGATAATATCCATTCAAATCGGTAACCCTTACGGAGTAGGTTCCTCCGGGCAAATTACTAAGGTCTTTTGTTGTAGCTCCATTATTCCATTTGTATGTAAGCGTACTATGTCCGCCGGTAGGAGCCAAAACGATTTTTCCATTATCCCCGCAGGTCGAAGGTGTAACGGTAGCGCTTGCATTTAATTTAAAGGATTTGGTAATCCAGTTAACATATTCCTGATAAGTCCTTGATTTAATATTCCAGGCTCTTTTGTCAGGGGAGATCACGTAAAGTGTTGGATAATACGCAATCTGGTAATCACTTTTGACACTAGGGCCATTGGATGCAGAAAGGTCAGCGATCGGATATGGTGTTCCAGCAACCCAATTTCCTTGTGTTGAGCTGTTACAGCCGGTAGAACCATAAAGACAATTGGTATTCGTACTCCAATCTGCTTCCAGCATAATGACGGTGGCATCATTACCTAAGTTATTGAAAACCTGTTCCATAACGCCACTGGTCTTAAAAGCCCAGCAAGGTCCGCACCAGGTAGCCATAAAGTCCAGACAGGCGGCTTTGTTATTGCCCATCATCGCATACAGACTATAATAATTACCATTCAGGTCCTGGACAGTAAAGTCTGGTGCTACATCGCCATCATTTAATTGACTAAATGCAACTTGAAAATTTAAAATACAAAAGACAAAAAGGATAAAACTATTGCGCATAATTGTTCATTTACTGTAAAAATAAGGATAAAAATAAAATTCACCCCATTTTATACTGTAAATGAAAAATTTACCTTCTAAAATTTCGCATTTGGTTCATCATGTTACCCATCCCCTGCCCTTTGGAAAACATGAACATCATTTTACGCATTTCTTCAAACTGTTTAATAAACATATTTACCTCATGCAATGATTTTCCAGATCCATTGGCAATCCGCGTTTTACGTGAGCTGTTTAAAATTTCTGGATTACTACGCTCTTGAGGAGTCATTGATTGAATAATGCACTCCACCTTGCCGAACGCAGAATTATCAAGTTGAACGTCCTTTGTCATTTTTCCCATACCAGGTATCATACCTAGCAATTGATTGATGTCCCCCATCTTTTTAATTTGCTGAATTTGTCCGAGGAAGTCATTAAAATCAAACTTATTCTGCTTGATTTTCTTTTCAATCTTTTTTGCTTCAGCTTCATCAAATTGCTCCTGGGCTTTTTCAACAAGGCTTACAATATCCCCCATCCCCAGAATGCGCTGCGCCATCCTGTCCGGATAAAAGACGTCAAGGGTTTCCATTTTTTCGCCCGTCGAAACAAATTTTATAGGCTTACCAACCGTATATTTTACAGAAAGTGCCGCTCCACCCCGGCTATCACCATCCAATTTTGTTAATACTACACCATCAAATTGAATGCGATCATGGAATGCCTGGGCCGTATTGACAGCATCCTGGCCCGTCATCGCATCGACAACAAATAAGGTTTCTGAAGGCTGAACAAAGGATTTTAGTTTTTGGATTTCATCCATCATCTCTTCATCTACAGAGGTTCTCCCCGCTGTATCAATGATGACAACCTCAATGTTATTCGCCTTTGCGTAGGCTATAGCATTTTTAGCTATTTCAAGTGGATTCTTTGTTTCGGGCTCTTTATAAATAGGAATCTGGATAGATTCTGCAAGAACAGTAAGTTGATCAATCGCTGCGGGGCGATATACATCGCATGCAGTTAAAAGCACTTTCTTGTTCTTCTTTGATTTTAAAAACAATGCGAGTTTACCACTAAAAGTTGTCTTACCTGAGCCTTGCAGTCCTGAAATAAGGATAGTACATGGATTTCCATTCAAATTCAAGCCTTCAGCCTGACCTCCCATCAAGGACACCAGCTCATCCATGACAATTTTAACCATGAGATCACCTGGCTTCACCGACTTCAGGATGTTTTCAGTTCCTAGTGCCTTTTCCTTGACCTTGTCTGTAAACTCCTTAGCAATTTTATAGTTGACATCTGCTTCAACCAGTGCCCGTCTAATTTCTTTAATGGACTCAGCAACATTGAGTTCAGTCAGGCGGGAATCACCCTTAAAAACCTTAAATACCTGCTCAAATCGTTCATTAATGCTCTCAAACATATCTTCCTTATTTTGCGCAAAGATATTTCATCTACAGAGCTGACAGCTTCATAGCCCATTTAATTTATTTGGTTTTCCTGTTTAGTGTATTGAGAGAGAACTTCCTTTATAGAATGAATTATGGCAGGTCTAATGCCAGGATCTGAAAAATTAGAGCTCAAATTGAAGTGATCTGCTTGTCCTTAATCTGCCATTGCATTGAATGTCCTTGCAAAATCCCAGAGGAGCGAGCGCTTGAAAGCACCCCAACCCGGTCAAATTTTACCAAATTTACAATCCTTTGCACCAGCAGCTCCATGGTTCTTGGGTCCAGCTGTTCAAAGCATTGATCCAACAAAAGCAGTCTGGGTTTGTGGATCAATGCCCTTAAAATAGAAACCACTTGTTTCTCACTGTAACTTAACGTTCTAATTTCTCTTTTTAAAAGAGGAAGCATTTGAAAATCATCCAATAATGAATTGATTATTAAATCATTAGATTGTTCAAAAACCCGCTCAGCCGATTGCAGGCACATCAGCAAATTAATACGCACCGTTTTATCATCCAACAAGCGAAAACTCTGGGATGCATAACCCATTCTTTTACGAATATGGGCCAAATCGGCATTGGAAATCGGAAACATGTTATAATCAAGCACTTTTAATTGTCCTTTGCATTCTCTATAATTTCCTGAAACACACTCCATCATAAGGCTTTTGCCTACATTATTATTGCCCGTTACGTGATGCCATTCCCCTTCATGCACCTGTAGCGCAATGCCTTGAATTAAGGTCTGTCCTCCTTGTAAAATGGACCAATCGTTTGATTGAATAAGTGCCGTCATATAAAGACTCAAAAATAGGTTCGAAATAGTCCCAAATTCAAATTAATTGTGCAATTAAACAATTCTTAATTACCGGTATTTATAATGGATAAGACCTTAATTTTGCAAACATGAAACGCAATTACATTATAGCCTTGGCCTTAATTACCGTAGCTATAGGCATTCTAATCTCTGCCTCCAAAGATTTTTCAAGTTACTCCGGCTTTGAAGATGCCAGAAAGAGCGGCAAACTTGTAAAAATCGTAGGTCAGCTGGCAAAAGACCAGGAAATATATTATCAACCCGAGACGGATGCCAATTATTTTAGTTTTTATCTCACAGATAAAAATGGTGAAACCCAAAAAGTCATACTGAATGCCCCTAAGCCACAGGATTTCGAACTTTCAGAACAAATCGTACTTACAGGAGAAATGAAAGGGGATCAATTTGAAGCAAAAAACATGCTCCTAAAATGCCCTTCCAAATATAAAGATGAAGAAATCTATATTAAGTCGACGACACAACTATGAATTCAGTTCACTACACTGGTGAACACCTTTGGATTCACTACCTCGGTCATGCAACGATTTTTATTGCTTTTTTCAGTGCACTTTATTCGGTAATTGCCCAATATTGCTTTCATAAAGCTCCACACACAAGCTGGGCAAAAGCTCTAAAAACTGGCTTTTTTGTTCACTTCATATCGGTACTTTCCATCATTTCACTGATCCTGTATATGATGCATAAGCATTATTACGCGTATCAGTATGTATGGGCACATGTTTCTGACGAACTTCCTACCCGCTATATCTTATCTGCATTCTGGGAAGGTCAGGAAGGCAGCTTTTTACTCTGGATGTTTTGGAATTGCGTTCTTGCCTTTTTCTTTCTCAGAAGCAGGAACAACACTTTTAAATGGATGTGCGGATCGATTATTCTTGGAGTAAACCTGTTGCTGTGTACCATGTTAATGGGAGTGTATTTTGGCGAGTTCAGGTTGGGTAGCAATCCATTTGCATTGCTGCGACAGACCATGGATATTCCACTGTTTAAAAATGCGGATTATACTTCACTTATAAAAGGGAATGGGCTTAATCCCTTGCTTCAAAATTATTGGATGATCATACATCCTCCTACACTGTTTCTTGGCTTCGCATCGACGGTCGTTCCTTTTGCACTTTCCTGCACTGCGCTTATTACAGGAGACCATAAAAGTTGGCTTCGCATGAGCTTGCCCTGGTCTCTATTCTCTGGTTTTATTTTAGGTACAGGTATATTAATGGGTGGCGCATGGGCTTATGAAGCTTTAAGTTTTGGAGGATATTGGGCCTGGGATCCTGTCGAAAACATGTCACTGGTTCCTTGGATGGTTCTTATAGCAGGAATTCATACCAATCTGGTTTCAAAAGCTACAGGTCATTCCATGAAACCAACATTCTGGTTTTATGTCTCGAGTTTTATTCTTGTATGTTATTCTTCATTTTTAACACGGAGTGGAATTCTTGGAGATAGTTCTGCACATGCTTTCACAGAAATGGGATTGGAATATCAGTTGATTGCCTTTTGCATACTTGCGACGGTATTTCCAGCAACGCTCTACTACAAAAAGGCAACCGTTATACACGTTCCTTCAAAGGAAGAAGCATTTTCTTCACGCGAATTTTGGATGTTCATCGGCAGCTTAATCTTGCTATTTGGTGCTTTGCTGATCAGTTTTACAACTTCCATTCCGGTGTACAATAAAATTATTGAATTCCTTGGTTCCAGTCTTCATTTTGATACAAGCAACATGATACGAGCCACACCGCTGGACCCAGTTGCGCACCACAATCAATTTCAAATTTGGATAGCAGTATTTACAGCTGTATTGTCCAGTCTGTCGCTGTTTTTAAAATACCAAAGTGAACAAAATTCGTTTCAATCTAAACGATTTTGGATCCCCATCGGACTTTCCGGACTTCTGAGCATCCTTGTGGGATTACTTATTCGCAAACTTCAATTTGAATCCCTCCACTGGAGCCATTTTATATTCCTGGTATCTGCACTTTTTGTGCTATCCTGCTCCATTTTTTACTTGACAAGAATCATAAAAGGCAATCTTCGCATGACAGGTCCTGTATTGTCACATGGAGGATTTGGACTTTTGCTCTTGGGAATTCTTTTTACAGGTGTCAACAAAAAAATAATATCAACCAATTCGTTCGCACAGGAAGGACTCCTTGAAAATTCCGATCAGGAAGAACTCTCAAAGCATCTTACCCTCATTAAAGGGGAGCCGATGTTTATGAATGGATATTGGGTAAACTACCAGCAAGACACCTTCGTTCATAAGTCCAGAATATATACACTTCGAATTTGGAAAGATGACTCTACCGGTGTAAAGAAAGAAGAGTTCGAACTTCATCCTGAAATTCAATACGACAACAAACTGACAAAAGTAGCCGCCTCAAATCCATCCATTAAAAGAGAAATACATCGGGATATTTTTTCTCTGGTAGCTCAAATTCCACAAACACAAATGGATGTCGAAATCGCACAAAAAGCAGAAGACAGTCTTCGTTTTCGCATGCATTTTTTCAAATTAAACGATTCCATAGAAACTGAGTCCTACATATATCGGATAAAAAGTGTCTCGGGAAACTTCAATGCAGATCAGTTTGAGACAAAGTATTTTGATCAAAAAGTACAATTGCAAATCGAAGTCTTAAGAAAGTCAGACCATAAAACATTTTATGGCACACCATCCATCTTGTTTCGCAATAATCTCGTCTACCGGTTTCCCTCAAATATAGATGCTCTTGGTATCCGAATGCAAATACCTGATACCTTTTACCAGGCTTTCATACCAGCTTACTCTTTGCTTAATCTGGAACATATACAATTAAAGGAAGGATCATCAACGCTTTTGAAAAATGGATACGTTATAAAACTTGTTCAGATTATCCGCGAGATGCCGGAGGAGTTCGGACCATTGAGCGCAAATGACATAGGTGTTGGAGCACGCATACAAATAAGCTCAGGTGATACGTCCGCTGAATTATTTGCCCCATTTATTATCCGGGATGCTCAGGTTATTTCACCTGTAGTTTCTTCATTTTTGCCAGGAATCAGTTTGAGGTTTACTAAAATTAATCCGGAATCTGAAGAAATGCATTTTGAATATGGTCTTCATCCACCTTTGGAGCAGCAGCAAATGGCATGTGAAATTGCAGAAAATGGACCGAGAACAGATTTTATCGTTATACAGGTTATAGAATTTCCGTGGATCTCATTGGTTTGGACAGGAAGTATTATTATGCTTCTTGGTTTGGCACTCGCCTCTTTTTCTAAAAGAAAACTGGCCCAGCATGTCTCATAAAATTGTACTTATCGGCTCTGGCAAGTTAGCCACCGCTCTAGGAAAACGCTTTATTTCTGAAGGCATTGAAATAGGACAAGTATATTCCCGAAATCCCGAACATGCACAAGATCTTTCCAGGATTTTAGGCGTTGAAGGTATCAACACTTTAGATCAAATTACACATGATGCTGCACTCTATTTAATATGTATAAAAGACGATGCGATCCCGTCATTGACGCAATCACTTCGCAAGCATCTTGGCAACAATGTATGTATAGCACATACGAGCGGCGTAAATAGTCCTGATATCATTGACCCTTATTTTGCCAATAGAGGTCTGTTTTATCCTTTGCAAAGCTTTCATAAAGATCGCATTCCGGACTGGTCACTTATCCCCGTATTTATCGAAGGCGAACCGGTTATTTTGGATTATTTATCACAATTGGCAAAGCATATTTCTCCATATGTGCTTAAAATGAATGATCAAATCCGAACACATTTACACCTTGCCAGTGTATTTGCAAATAATTTTTCCAATTTCAATTTGTCTATTGCCAAGCAAATACTTGAGAAAACAGAAGTTCCATTTCATGTGCTGAAAGGATTGATGATTGAAACCATAGAAAAGGCTTTTGAGTTAGATCCATTCGACACACAGACCGGGCCTGCGCGACGCAATGATTTTTCAACGATTGAAAAGCACATCCGTCTGCTGGTTTCTGAATACCCTGAATACCGTTCGTTGTATAAAAAATATTCACAAATAATCATGCAAGCATACAAACATGAGGATACTTGGTCAAATAGCACATCCGCAACTACAGATTAATGTTTTCAAATCCAATAATAAATTTATTTTAAAATTCGAAATTGGACCTTTCGAGCAATGCTACAAGTATTTTGAATCAGGCGAAATTGATTCTTATGAATCGATATGCAAATTAGTTGATGAGGATTTTATTCAATCTGTATTTGCCCTATTTGATAGGATGAATAAAGTTTATCAAAACAGTCAAGAAAAAAAATAAGCCTCGTATAAGAGGCTTATTTTGTGGAGCTGGCGGGAGTCGAACCCGCGTCCAGAGAAAGAAGAATCAGATTTTCTACATGCTTAGTTTCTTTTTGGATTGTCGGGAAAAGATGAGCTAAAGAAACGAGCTAAATTTTCCGTATTCCCATTTATCTCACTCGCCGTATGGGACCTACTTTGAGCCAGCCTGAATGTTCTGATGTGCTATATAAATCATATCAGGCATCTGAATTACAGCACAGAAGCAAACCTAATTCACTGAATTAAGCTGCAACGGCAAAAGATGTATTGCCATTTGTGGTTTGATCACTGTTTTTTACGTAGCAAGCAATCGTCCTACGGCATGCTTACCAGCCCCTTACATTTCCTGTCGATTCCATTCAACCCCAATAAAATTGGCTATTTCCTGGCGTATGTCAATGGGACATCACAGCAGTAAAATTTTAAGGCTTGCAAGTACTGTTAATCGTACCAACATTTTGGTAACTAAGGAACAGAATCAGATAAAAAATCGTTCCCGGTTATTTATAAATACGCGATTAAATTTTTACGTATACGATCTGAAATGGGTTCCCGAGCATCAGGCTTTGCAAATTCCAGACCGGTAATTCGCTCATATAGCGTGATGTAGCGTTCGGAAACATGCCAAACAAAAGCATCGGGCATCTCAGGCATTACTTGTCCTTCAAGTCCTTGAAACCCATGCGCCATCAACCACTCACGAACAAATTCTTTTGAAAGTTGAATTTGAGGCTCTCCCTTCATGAATTTTGATTCATATGAAGCGGCTTCAAAATATCGAGAGCTGTCCGGAGTATGAATCTCATCCATCAACATTAACTTTCCCTCGTACAATCCAAATTCATATTTGGTATCTACAAGTAATAAGCCTTGTTTTAGGGCCATTTGCGATCCCCTCTCAAAAAGCGCCAAAGCTATTTCACACATTTGATCAAGCAAGGCTCTGTCAAGGATGTTCCTAGCAATAATTTCTTCCAGGGAAATATCCTGATCATGGCCTTCAGAGGCTTTTGTTGTAGGGGTAATTATCGGATGTTCAAGTTTCTGATTCTCATTTATTCCCTCTTTGAATGATACACCACAAAGACTGCGCGAACCACTTTTATAGGACCTCCATGCATGGCCAGCCATGTAGCCTCTCACAACCATTTCAATTGGAATGGGCTTGCATTTTTTTCCAATAGAAACGTTGGGATCAGGTGTCGATTCGAACCATACAGGGCATATATCCTCTACAGCTTGCAGGAAATAGGCTGCTACCTGGTTTAATACCTGGCCTTTATAAGGTATTGGTCGCGTTAAAATATGGTCGAAGGCAGAAATCCTATCCGTTGCAATAATCATCAGCCGATCCCCTAAATCGTACACATCTCTAACCTTTCCATGATAGACATTCCGGAGCCCTTTAAATGTAAATTCCGTATGTGTTAACGAAAGTTGTTCAGGTACCTCAGGCATTCCGTAAAATTTGAAAAAAGTCGAAGAAAAGGGCTGTTTAAATATTCTTCACCGTATTCCTGTCCAGCAAAATTTCCTTGAGTTCTTTTAAAAGAGCATATTCATCGGGCATAAGCTTTTTAAATGCCTCTTTTACAGCAACATATGCAGAATCTTCCAATGCTGGAATTTTCGATTTCAGTACATCTGTAACAAGGACAAGGTCTTGTTTAATCATTTGCCTTACCCGAGGCAATTCATGCCAGTCAGCCTCAATAGCTATCGCGTTTAGTGGAGATCCTTCCACCTGATCCAATTCAATTATGGATGTGTCGTGAATCATTTGATCTAATGCCGTTTTGGCAATATGTGCGTTGCATAATGCCCAGCATTCCTCGCGCTCCTGAGGCTTGGACAACAAGACTTCAAGGCCTTTTTCATGAATCCGATATACGATAAGACGAAATTGGTTTCTAACCGTCATAATGCGAAGGTAAGAATAAATTATGGAGAACATTTAGGATTCTCTGCGTTCCACTTAGTACACCCTGATTGCTTTATCATTAGTTAAAATAGGGATTGATTCCTTGCTTGTTAAAGAATCTACGCAACCTTCGCACCGCATGATCCCGCACTTGTCGAATCCTTTCAACAGTAATGCCTTGACTTTCAGACAAATCGTCGATGCTGATTGGACTATTACCATCAATACCATAAAGTTTTATAAGAATGTCCCGTTCGCGTGGAGCCAAATGGGATAACCCAAACTTAATTTCTTCCTTTAGTGAATCTTTGAGAAGCGTAAAATCAGGTGCATCCATAGATTCATCACCGATTGTACTCAAAATACTGTATTCTCCATCGGAGCTGTCTACCGGAGCATCCAGAGATAAAGTTGTATTGGATGATTGAAGGATCAAATAAACATCTTCAGCTTTCATTCCGAAAATTTCAGATATCTCTTCGGGACTGGGTTCCCTTTCAAATTCCTGTAAAAAGGATTGAAAGGTCTCTTTTATCTGCCTTTGGCTATGGTATTTATTATACGGCAGACGGATCATGCGTGAGTTTTCAATAATAGCTGACAGAATAGACTGCCGGATCCACCAAACGGCAAAAGTTATAAATTTAAAACCTCTTGTCTCATCAAATCGTCGGGCTGCCTTCAATAATCCTACATTACCTTCATTAATAAGATCATTAAGACTTAGGCCGTTATTCAGATATTGTTTTGCGACAGAAACAACGAATCGAAGATTTGAATTAACCAGTTTATTAAGGGCCTCCGGATCGTTCTGCCGTATTTTCCTGGCCAAAACAACTTCCTCATCCGGACTGATAGGGTCTATCTTAGATATTTCAGAAAGATAACGTTCTAACGCAATGCTTTCCCTTGACGTTATTTTTTGACTGATTTTAAGTTGCCTCATGAATTAACTGCCTGACAATATAAATGATTGAAACTGGTAAAAAGTTTCACAAGCGCATTAATCCTTGGAAAAAATTAAAACACAAGAAGCTCAAAGGCTTCATACCTGAGACTTCCCTGTAAATTGAAAGGTTAAAGCAGTTGCTTTCTTACTCTGCCTGCCCAGGCTTTGTCTTTGGAATGAGGGCTTTTCTGGAAAGACGAAGTTTGCCTGTTTTCGGGTCAACACCGATCAGCTTTATCTTCACCTGATCACCTACTTTAAATACATCCTCAACATTGTCTATTCTGGAGTGGGAAATCTCGCTTACATGCAGTAATCCCGATTTGTTTTTAAAATCTACAAACACTCCAAACGGGAATATGGACGCTACTTTACCATCATAAACATCCCCTATCTGGGGTGTAAAGGTAATGGCTTCAATCATGGCGACAGCTTGATCAAGACCTTCCTTATTGGGTCCAAATACATTGATGATACCTTTATCTCCGACCTCTTCAATATTGATTTTGGTACCCGTTTTGGCCTGCATTTCCTGAATGATTTTTCCACCGGGTCCAATAACTGCTCCGATGAAGCTCTTTTCAATAGTCAGTTCAACAATACGAGGTGCATGCGGCTTAAGATCTGGCCTGGGCGTTTCTATGCTCTCAGCCATACGATCGAGAATATGGATACGACCTGCTTTGGCTTGTGCCAATGCTTTCTCCAGCAGCTCGTAGGAAAGTCCGTCAATTTTCATATCCATTTGGGTCCCACATATGCCCTTGCGAGTTCCCGTAACCTTAAAGTCCATATCACCTAGGGCATCTTCATCACCAAGAATGTCTGAAAGTATGGCGGTTTCCGCTCCATCGGTAATCAGGCCCATTGCAATTCCAGCCACTGGTTTCTTTATGGGCACCCCAGCGTCCATGAGCGCTAAAGACCCCGCACAAACCGTGGCCATAGAAGAGGATCCATTGGACTCTAATATATCGGACACGATACGAACAGTATAAGGAAATCCTTCCGGCATTACTTTGCGAAGAGAACGTGCAGCAAGGTTTGCATGCCCTATTTCGCGACGTCCAGGACCGCGCTGTGGTTTGGCTTCACCTACAGAAAATCCAGGAAAATTATAATGGAGAATGAATTTCTCGTTGTAGTACTGCAACGCATTGTCAATTAACAGCTCGTCATCTTTAGTTCCCAAAGTAACCGATGTAAGGGATTGTGTTTCTCCCCTGTTAAAAATTGCTGAACCATGGGCTGCAGGCAGATAGTCTATTTCAGTCCAGATAGGCCGAACCTCTGTAGATGCCCTACCATCGAGACGCAGACTTGATTTCAGGATAACATCCCGAACCAATTTTTTCTTTAATTTATCAAAATATTGTTTGATCTTTTGTTTGTTCTCCGCGATGTAATCTTCCCCTTTGGATTCTTTTAGCTGATCGATACAAGTTTGTAAAAGAAGATCGAATCCATCTTTACGAGCTTGTTTAGGTAAGCCAGCTTTTGCAATACCAATGATCTTCGTTTCTGCTTGTTGTGTGATAAACGACAACAGTTCTTCATCCACTTCCACTACAGGATTTTCACGCTTTTTCAGTACCGATCCTCCTAATTTCTCTGCAAGGTCTAACTGAGCCTGACATTGAATCCGGATCGCCTGATGTCCAACCTGTATGGCTTCTATCAAATCGGATTCGTCGCACTCATTGGCCTCACCTTCGACCATCATCAGGTTTTTCATCGTGGCAGCAACAATAATATCCAAATCTGCACGGCTGAGGTCTGAACGATTGGGATTGACTACAAATTTTCCATCAATTTTTGCAACGCGCACTTCAGATATAGGACCTTCCCAAGGGATATCGGAACAAGACAATGCGGTAGATGCAGCAAGACCCGCAAGAGCATCAGGCATGGTTTCAAGATCACCTGAAATCAGGTTAATAATGATTTGTGTTTCATATAAATACCCATCTGCAAACAATGGCCGTATAGCCCGATCTACGAGTCGGGAAATGAGCACTTCATAATCGGAAAGCTTTGCTTCTCTTCTGAAAAAATTTCCCGGAATCTTGCCTGCAGCGGCAAAGCGCTCTTGGTAATCTACAGATAATGGAAAAAAGTCTTGCCCTTCCCGGATTTCTTTGTTGGAAACAACAGAAGCAAATAGCATTGTATTTCCAAGTTTAACTACGGCAGAACCATGTGCCTGGGTACCAAGCTTACCGGTTTCAAGGATCACTTCACGCCCATCTGGCAAATTGAATGAAGTGGATATAGGCGTTTTTAAACCCATAATAAATTTTCTTAATATATGATTGAATAGAAGCGTCTCATTAGCGCCTCGTGACTCGCGAATTCCTCGGAAGCTTCTTCGTCCCGATTAAAGGAATTACTTTCTTAGACCTAATTGTTCCAGTACGTTTTTATAACGACTAAGGTCTTTGTGGTGCAGATAATTTAGAAGTTGTTTGCGCTTACCAACGAGGTGAAGCAAGGACCTACGGCAGGAATGGTCTTTTCTGTTTGTCTGTAAATGTTCAGAAAGAATTTTAATCCTTGTAGTAAATAAGGCAATTTGGCCTTCGGTACTACCTGTATTGTTTTCAGAACCGCCAAATTGTTTGAAAATTTCCTGTTTTTTCTCTTTTGTTAAATTAATGCTCATTAGATAAAATTAAATATGTACCAAATGGGATCACGAAGATCTTTATTAGCGCCGCAAATATATGTAATTCTTTGATCATTCCTTAACCAAATCGATTTGGAATATAACATTATATATATTTATATGTATATATAAAAGGTTATTAATATTTTAAGGCCTAAAACAGAAACACTATGTCTCCCTATGAATCAGCTTTTGCAACACCCTATCAGACAACGACTGATAACTTTCAATAAGCCTGAACCCTTATGCTTTTCAATACTCCGTCTTAGAGCCCCTCCTTTTTGGCCTGATTCCAAAGTAGATCCATTTCTTCCAAAGTCATTTCTTCAAGTCGCCTGGGGGCATTCCGTTCTATATATTGAAATCTGGACTTGAATTTCTTATTGACTTTTTCCAAAGCGGATTCCGGGTCTATATTTAAAAATCGGGCATAGTTCACAAGAGCAAATAGCACATCCCCAAATTCGGATTCCACATCCTGATGATCTGCATTCGATTCTAAGGCTTCCTGGAGTTCGTTCAGTTCTTCTTGTACTTTTTCCCAAACATGCCTGACTTCCTTCCATTCAAATCCAACCTGCCGCACTTTGTCTTGCATGCGCTGTGCCTTTATGAGTGCAGGCATAGAATCTGGTACACCTTCCAGTAAACTCTTTTTACCTTCTTTTTGCTTGATCCGCTCCCAATTTCTTTTGACCTCTTCTTCATCTTCGATTTTCAAATCACCATAAATATGTGGATGCCGACGAATCAGTTTTTCACATATGGAATGGAGTACATCGTTTATTGTAAACCAATTATTCTCGGAAGCAATTTTGGAATAGAAAACAATATGCAATAAAAGGTCTCCTAATTCTTCCTTAATAGCGTCAGGGGATTCAATTAATAGCGCGTCCGCAAGCTCATAGCTTTCCTCTAAGGTTAATGTCCGAAGAGTTTTAAATGTTTGTTTCTTATCCCATGGGCATTGTGTACGCAAATCTTCCATAATACGCACCAATCTGTCAAAGGGATGTATGGGAGTGCTTGCCATGGCATTAAGGTAGTAAATGGCCTAGTTTATCCCTTTTCGCCATCAAATATTTATAATTAAAATCATTTGGAGGAATTACTAGTGGAATCCGGTCGGCAACGATAATTCCTCCTTCCTGAAGGGATTCCAATTTCTTAGGATTATTGGTCATCAAACGAACTCTTTGAATCCCCAAACTTTTCAATATATGTATCGCTTTTTGATAATTCCTTACATCTGCTTCAAAACCAAGGTCATAATTTGCTTCAACTGTATCCCGTCCTTCATCCTGTATTTTATAGGCTTCAATTTTTTGATGTAAACCGATACCCCTACCCTCTTGACGGAGATAAAGCAGTATACCGCCTTCATTTCCAATGCGTTCAAGGGCTGCGTGCAGTTGTAACCCACAATCGCAGCGCATGGAACCAAACACATCACCTGTAAGGCATTCGGAATGAATTCGCAACAAAAAAGGATTTGAATTATCTATTTCACCGGCAACCAAAGCCAAATCAGGAGCATAGGGCATTTCCGCATTGGGAAAGCTATAGATTTTGAAAAGCCCATATTCCGTGGGTAGAAAAGCAGCAGGAGTTGAATTCATCAACATGTGGTATTAGTCCGACCTCTACTCAAAACAACGGTTCTTGGGCTAATGTTGAGTTGAGTTTTGGTTAAAAGCAGATTCAGATTCTCCGAAAAGAGGAGTGCCTGTTCTGCCAGAGCATTATGGCCGCACTTAAAGCCAATACGGCCGTGACTATACAAAGAATAATCATGGATTGGTTTGGTTTAACGTAAGCTTGATTCGGTCACAATATCCGAAAAAACAGAGTATTAAAAAGCCATTCAGTGGCTCTTTTTTGATATATTTTTTATAAATATGTATTAACTCAACTTGAGAAGATGATTGTACAATATGAGTGGCGGGAAAAGGAATTGCCTTATTCTAATTAGCCATTTCCTGAAGCTCTATTTCATGGCCAAATTTCCTGAAGTCTACTGCAGTAACAGAAGAAACACCAGGCTCTTCCATATAAACACCGTATAGTACATCCACATCTGCCATTGTTAATTTATTATGGGTAATGATAATAAATTGACTGTCTTTGGAGAATTTGCGGATAATCCGGTTGAATTTTTCAATATTGATATCGTCTAACGGCGCATCCACCTCATCAAAAATGCAAAAGGGCGCTGGTTTAAGCAAGTAAAGCGAAAAAAGCAGTGCAATGGCAGTCAATGTTTTCTCCCCTCCTGACAACTGGGATATGGACTTAGGCCGCTTCCCTTTTGGCTTCGCAACTATATCGATATCGCATTCAAGAGGATTCGATTCATCTTCAAGAATAAGATCACAATCATCATCTGTAGTAAAAAGAGATCTGAAAACTGTCTGAAAGTGCACTCTGACCTGATTGAATGCTTGCATAAAACCAGCTGTAGCTGTAGTCTCAATTTCCTTTATAGTTTCGATCAGACTATCTTGGGCTTTTAACACATCCTCTCGTTGCAATTCAATTTTTTCCATCCTGGATTTCATTTCATCATAAGCCTCAAGTGCAAGAGGATTCACTTCACCATAATTATCAATTCTGTTTTTATAGTACTGCGCTTTCTCTTCTATAGATTGTAATTCCTGGTTCGCATCCGCTTCATCGGGTGCATAGCCGTCGAGATCAACCATGAATTCTATTCTGGCTTTTTCATAAGCTGTCTGAATTTTAAACTTAACTTCCGCTTTTTGATCTCTCGTAGAGTTCACAATAGACTGTAAATCCTGAATTCGTTTCTGGTGTGCCTTTACTTTTCCTTCCTGAGTGGAAATTGTGTTTCGCATCTCATAGTAGGTTTTTTCCAATTCAGAAAGGTTGACATCCATAGATTTGCGGAATTCAATGCGATCCAGCAAATTCGCTCTGGACGTTTCCAGTTCCAAAGTAAGTTGCTGAATGGATTCGTCCAAGGTTCCTGCTTGATTTTGATCCGCCTCAATCTGAATACTCACTTCCTGTATTTGTTTATCCCTTAGCAAGAGGTCTTTATCTAAATTTTCCAACTTGTTCTGCCACCTCAACAATTCCAGTTTAGACTGATTGTAGGAAGCTGTTGAATCAGAAAGTTCCGTTGAAACCCTGTTGTACTCCTCATCAGAGTTGCTAAGGTGTTGTGCAAGTTCAGAAAGTTTTAATCGCAATACCTGGATCTGTTCATCAAATTCAGACTTCTGTATACGAAATGCTGCAACGCCCTGTTCATTTCTCTCAATTCTTGATATCAATTCGCGCTCAACACCCTGGATATGTTGACGTTTTGCATTGATTTCTGCGGATAATTGCAGGAGTTGAGTATGCCTTTTTCGAATTTGATCCAGTTCGGTGGGATTTCCGGAGAGACTTATTTCTTTTAATGTGTCTTTCAATTCTGACAACTGTCTGCCAAATTCAAGAGATTGTGCTTCCAGTTTTGAAATTTCAATTTCAAGCTTCTCAAGATTTTTCTTCCTTCCAATTTTCTTTCCTTCAAAGAGCCCAACAGATCCCCCACTCAACATTTTATTGGATTTCACCACAGAACCCGACAAAGAGACTACAGAGATGTGGTCTGGAAAGCGAATGATGTCCTCCAGATGTTGCTCGTCTTCCAGCAAATAGACATTTGATAGCAATTCATTGAACAAAGGCTTGTAAATATCTGTGACTTCAATTACAGATAAAGCAGGTCGACATCCTGGCAAGGCTTTGGATTCCTGATGCTGGTTTCTGAATTTGTCCAGAATAAAAAAGTTCGCCTTCCCTTTAGTGTTGTTAAACAACAAACGAATAGCCTTAACTGCTTCGTCTTCATTATGGACTACGTAATAATTCAGGTAATTTTCTAGAAAAAGCTCAATAGAAGGTCTGTATCGCTCTTCTGTATAAATCAGGTCAGAAAGTATGGGGACATCCTTTCTCCAGTTCTGGTGTAGAAATTTAATGGACTCCGGAAATCCTTCCATTTTTTCTACCATGCTTTTCAAAAGTTCAAATTCGTTTGTTTTTGCGTCTTTGCTTCTGTTTACAATAGAAAGCTTTTGGTTCAGATCATCTATTTGTTCTTGTATTACTTTCAGATTTTCCTGACGCTTGAGCTCATCTTTTGTCTTTTGATCAAGTTCCGCATTTGAAGATTCAATTTGTGCGGCCATATCACCAATCTGCTGCTCAAGCAGTATGCGTTCTTCCTCTTTGGATTTCAATTCTTCATTGCCTCTGTTGGAATCTCCTATCAAATTTGAGATCTGATTTTCGCAGATCGCCCTATTTTTTTCTAATTCATAAATTTGATTCTCGAGATTGTATTTATCAGCCTGGAATTGATCTACCCCCGTTTTAAGAAGATTAAACTGTTCTTGCTTTGCAGTAAACCTTTGCTCTTGCTCATTTACAACAATTTCAGCTTGCTGTAAATCCATCCGACACAAATCCAGCTCAGATTTTATAGAAGTACATTCGTGACTCAAAGTGGACAATTTCATTCGAGTCTGATTCATATTAAACAGCAACTGCTCCTTTTGCTGACGCTGCATGTGTATTTTCTGATCATTGATTTGAATCAGACTTTCAAGGCTGCGTATTTCATCCAAAACCTCATTTACTTTCTTCTGAAAATCAGATAAACTTTTTTCCTGATCAAGATGCTCCTTTTTATGTTTTTCAATATCTGCTTCCAAAGCTGTTAATGAAGCCTCTTCCTCACCTAGAGCCAACAATTCATTTTGGATACTGCTTTCAATTTCGTCCATTTTCTTTCGAAGTGTTTGGACGCTAAGAAATTGAACGAGAAGTCCCGCTGATTTATATTTTTCTTTTAGTTCATTATACCTGCGCGTTCGCTTGGCTTGTTTTTCGAGTTCCGTAAGATTGTTGTTAATTTCAAACAAAAGATCCTCAATTCGCGCAAGATCTTCCTTGGTAGATTTCAATTTATTGAGGGACTCCCGTTTACGAGCTTTATACTTGCTGATCCCGGCAGCTTGTTCAAACATTTTTCTTCGCGCACTTTCTTTATTAGAAAGTAAATCTTCAACCATGTTCAATGCAATGATCGCATAGGAATCAGAACCAACACCTGTATCCAGAAACAATCCCGTTATATCTTTCAATCGACATGGGACTCCATTAAGTCTGTATTCGCTGTCACCACTTCTATACAGCAACCTGGCAATTTCTATGTGATGGTATTCTGTGGGCAATAAATTTTTAGTGTTTTCAAAATTTAAAGTAACCTGAGCCAAAGGAGCTTCCTTTTTTCGCTTTGTTCCATTGAAAATGACATCGGACATTTGTTCCAGACGCAACTCCCTGCCCTTTTGTTCGCCAAGGACCCACCGTATAGCATCTACAATATTCGACTTACCGGATCCATTAGGGCCCACAATTCCAGTAATATTTTCGTTGAAGTGAATCGTCGTCTCTTCAGCAAAACTTTTAAATCCTTTTATCGTCAGGTTTTTTAATCTCATGCCGCAAAATTATTGTTTTCTTTTATATGATTTATCTCTATATATAGAGAGGTAGGCTATATATCTTATTGATAAACAGTTATATATAAATATTAATACTATTTTGCAAGGGTAGGATCAGACAGTTGTGATCCAATTAAAATAGTGTAAAAAATTATAATTTGAGAAAGCTCCAGCTACCGGACTGAAGCACCTTATATGATAAGAGCCCTTGAATCAACCAATAAACTATTTCAGCTGACCAGGCAATGGCTAAGCCGTTTTCCGCATTATGAACACCGTAGTAACTGATACTCAGGTAAATGATACATCCGATAAATTGAATTTTTAAGCCTTTGAAGGTCTCCCCCGCACCGCTGACACTATTAAAATACATGGTCGTCACGGAATAAACCAAAAGGATGCATAACATGATCCTAAAATATGGAATCGTCTCCTGGATGAGTCCAACTTCGTGATGCCCAAGTAATGGCGCCAGAAATACCAGTGGAAAGAGCAAGAAGGGAATTGAAAAAATTGCAGTAGTTACAAATGCGACAAGTGAAGAGTGGTACACAAGTTTGAGGACTCTTTTATGGCGTTTTTTACCAATCGTGTTGCTCACCAATGTATTAATTCCTGTGCTATAACCCCAGCAAGGTATTGCCAATACCAGATACGTTATTCGCAACAAATTGGAGATTGCCAATGCGCGCTCACCCAGTTTTTCAATCATTGAAAAAAAGAGCAACCAGGACCCGATTCCTAAAAGGGATTGAAGCAAAATGGTAAAGGAGATTGAATTAATAGTCTTAATCCAGGAAATTTCGATTGCGGGGATTTTGAATATATTAAATACCCGAAGCTCCTTATCCAACAACATGTATATTACGAATACTACAAAGGCCACTATTTCAGAGATACCACTGGCCAAGCCTGCACCTGCAATTCCCATTTCAGGAAAACCCCATTTTCCGAAAACCAAAGCATAGCCAAGAACAATATTAACAGTACAAAGAATCAAGGTGTCAATTAAAATAAACTGAGGTCTTCGAATTCCAATATATAATGAAACCAATGCAAGCCCTACATATGCAAATACCAAACCTATGATTCGGTTATCAAGAAACAATAGCGATTTATGAAGAATGATATCGGACTGAATGAAAACGGAAAGAATAGGTTTGGAAGCAAATCTCAGCATTAGAAATACAACGATTCCCAGAAGCAATTCATAAAACAGTATCGCATAAAAGTACTTTTTTACGAATTCATAATTGCGTTCACCAAATTTTCTAGCAATCAGTATTTGTCCCCCTTTAGAGAATCCGAAAGCAATTGCAGCAACGACTAAATAAAATACAGATACAAATCCAGCAGCTGCAAAATCATTTACATCGTAATAATATAAGAATAAGCTATCTGTAAGAGCGATAATGTTTTGAGCTGCACTGCCAATCATCATCGGAAGTGATAGCTTGATTACATTGCGTACATTATACCAAAACTCGTGCAAAGCAAATAGTTATTTGCCAAAGATAAAAAATTATACGAGTTTACTAACGGATAGAGAAAGGCCCTTTCTTGCACTTTTGAATTCAGGCTTCCGCCTTAAGTAATTGAATTTGGGTGATTTCAGGCCAAATTCCAACACGGCCACGATACCCCAATACTCCAAATCCTCTATTAATATACAAGTATCTACCATTTTCATGATGAAGATCCGCCCACTTGGGATAGCGGTATTGAATCGGACTCCATTTAAATCCCTTAATATCTATCCCCATTTGCATTCCATGGGTATGGCCGCTCATCGTAAGATGAACGAGTTTATTATGTTTTTTTACAACCTCTTCCCAATGCGTGGGATCATGCGATAATAGTATGGTAAATTCATCTTGCTGGCATCCCTCCAGTGCTTTGTCAATATTGCCAATTTCTCCAAAACCTACACCCCAGTTTTCGACACCTGCAAGGCGCATGGTTTGACCATTTTTTGAAATGTGCAAAGATTCATCCAGCAACAACCGGAAGCCGGCATTCTTATGATGTTCTTTAATCTTTTGAAAATTCAATCTGCGGTCTTCATCGTTATCCCAGCGATGGTAATGTCCATAATCATGGTTTCCCAAAATAGAAAATTTACCATAAGGCGCATGGAGCGTTTTGAAATCTTCTACCCATGGATCAAACTCATCTGAAAAAGTATTTACGAGGTCTCCTGTAAAAACCAACAAATCGCTATTAAGCGATTTAATGAGTTCAATTCCTTTGAGTACTCCATCCCGATCGTCAAAACTACCTGAATGGATGTCGGAAATTTGAGTGATTGTGAAACCGTGAAATTCTTCCGGAAGGTCCTTAAAGTAAATCTGTTTTCTATGAATCTTATATTGATAGCGCCCTTTTACCAAACCATAAGTTAACGACAGCAAAGGCAAAGCGGCTAAAAGTAATGCTCCCTGACTTACAAATTTCCTGCGGGAAGGAAGGAATTCAGAATCCTGATATATAGAAGGGTTCATTTTATCAACAAAACCGCTAGAAATGCGATAAATATCTTCTCCAAAAAGCACAATTATTAAAACCAATTTTGAAATCCCTAATATCATCCAGATATTTCCCATAATGACATTAGGATAAGACCATTGATGGGCTTTCGGGTTATTTCCTGTACTCCAAAATAAGTATACGGGTATACAAACTGAAATGAGCCAGTAGGCAATGGCAATTGAAAACCGGAACGCATCACTGGAACCGCTCAATAGAACTTTTACTCCCTGAAAGGCATACAAATCCAATCCAAAAATGATCAAAGCAGCTAGTACTGGTATCAATTTATAGGTCTTTAGTTAAAGAAAATAAGGTGTTTACTCTCGTATTTGATTTGGCAACATTAGGGTAACGCCAATCCATTTTATTTAGTTCACTTTAAGTGCTTCAAAAATGTACACTATTAAAAACGAATACCTGTACATTTACGTATGCGGGGTGACTTGAGGGGAATCGTGATATATAATTTTTAAAAATTTACATCTTTGACATTGATAATCAAATATTTAAAAACTTTTTTTCTACATTTTTACGGATGAACAAAACACCAGAAACACTAATCCGAACCCGGTTTAAAGACTGCGATCCATTTGGACACCTGTACAACACCCGGTTCATTGAATATATGTTGGAGGCACGCGAAGATCAATTGCGGGAATACTATGGTATACATTTGATGGATTATATCAACGAACGAAAAAAAGCCTGGGTTATCATTCGTCACGAAATAATGTATTTGAAGGAACTAAAAGTGAATGAGGAGGCGCTGATTAGAACATGTATGATTGAATCCGGTGACAAGAAAATTGTAGTAGAATATGCGATGTATGATCCCGCGAAAACACATCTTAAAGCCCTTTTATGGACCGAATTTCTCCACATTGATATCATTACTAAAAAAGCATGCACACATCCCGATGATATTCAACTGATGCTCAATGATTTAAACATAAATACGTCCAGTCAAACGATTTCCACACGAATTATTGAATTGAGCCAAAATCTGAAGGAAGTCCCGCGCTAGCATGACCCGGGCACAATTATTTGTAAATTTGCGGAAATACATTCCATGGAATATTCCTTTCGTGAAATTGAAGCCAAATGGAAAAGATTTTGGCAGGATACTGGCTTATATAAGGTCGAAAACACATTTCATAAAGAGAAATATTATGTTCTCGATATGTTCCCTTATCCGTCCGGATCCGGCCTGCACGTTGGTCATCCTTTAGGTTATATTGCATCAGACATTGTCTCCAGAAAAAAAAGAATGGAGGGCTACCAGGTCTTACATCCCATGGGATTCGATGCATTTGGTCTTCCTGCAGAGCAATACGCGATACAGACTGGAATACACCCTTCCCAATCAACGAAACAAAATATTGAACGGTACAGGTCTCAACTTATTAACATCGGTTTGTCTTATGACTGGTCCAGGGAAGTCATCACCTGTGAGCCTAATTATTACAAATGGACACAGTGGATCTTTTTAAAACTTTTTAAAAATTACTTCGATACGCAGGCCAACAAAGCGAAACCCATAGAAGAGTTGGTATATGAGTTTGAGCAAAGAGGTAATGGAAATACGCAGGCTGCACATAGTGAAGATCGAAAGTTTTCAGCAGAAGAATGGAACCGTATGACACCTGCCGAAAAGGATTCCGTTCTTATGAATTACAGGCTAGCATACCGGAAAAAGAGTTTTGTAAACTGGTGTGAAGCTCTCGGAACTGTATTGGCCAATGATGAAGTTAAAGACGGGGTATCAGAGCGTGGCGGACATCCTGTAGAAAAACGCCCTATGCTCCAGTGGGCGCTACGTATCAGCGCATATGCCGAAAGGCTTCTTCGGGATTTGGACCTCGTGGAATGGCCCGAATCACTAAAAACCATGCAGCGAAATTGGATAGGCAAGTCAAAAGGAGCGCTTCTGCGCTTTCCACTTAAAGACAGTGCTCTTGAAATAGAAGTATTTACAACCCGCCCTGATACCATATTTGGTTGTAGCTTTCTTGTTTTAGCACCTGAGCACCCTCTTATCCCTTCTATTCTAGATCCAGCGAACAAAGGTCCAGTAGAAAAATACCAATCAGAAAGTTCCAAAAAATCTGAAAGAGACCGACTGGCAGAGGGGAAAACAGCAAGTGGAATTTTTACCGGAGCGTATGTTTTACATCCTTTTACGAAAAAGCATATTCCTGTTTGGATTGCAGATTATGTGCTGATTGAATATGGTACAGGTGCAATAATGGCAGTACCAGGTCATGATACCAGAGATGCACATTTTGCGAAATCCTTTAATCTGCCCATCATCAAAGTTGTAGATTTTCCCGACAATCCTGAAGCCACTATCGAAGACAAGGAAGGAATCCTTGTAGCTTCTGATTTTTTAAATGGTATGAAGGTCGAGGAAGCTATTGATTGTATGTTGGAAGAGATTCAAAAAAGAGGTATAGGCCGCAGTCAGATTCAATACCGCATGCGCGATGCCAATTTCAGCAGGCAGCGGTATTGGGGTGAACCAATACCTATTATTTATTCGACCGATGGCTGCGCACTTCCACTCTCAGAAGAAGATTTGCCTCTAATTTTGCCACATTTGGACACCATTCAAGCGGGCGAAGGTGGTGCATCACCCCTATCCGCTGCAGAAGCGTGGCTTTATACCGGCAGTGGTATCCGCGAAACAGACACGATGCCAGGATATGCAGGGTCTTCATGGTACTTTTTAAGATACATGGATGCAAATAACCCAATTGAATTTGCCTCAAAGGAAGCACTTTCCTATTGGAGAGATGTAGATCTTTATGTAGGAGGCACGGAACATGCGGTAGGTCATTTGATGTATGCCCGTTTCTGGCATAAATTCTTACATGATCTTGGGTATGTACCTACAATTGAACCTTTTAAAAAGTTGGTTAATCAAGGAATGATCCAGGGAGTTGTTGAGTCGATTTATCTGGTCAAGAGCGCAGCGCAGAAAACGTTCATTTCCGGATCAATGGCTGCACACTACCCTGCAGAGGATCTTGCAAAAATTCCGGTACATATAGATTTTGTCACGGATTACAATACACCAAATACCTGCTTAAACAAGGAGGGTATCCAAAAATTTATCGAATGGAGACCTGAGTTTAAGGATGCCCTTTTTACAAACGAACATGAGTCCGGCAATTGGGACCAGCTAAGTGCATCATTTACGCTAAAAACCCTTTCGGAGGTTGGCAAAATGTCCAAACGGTACCATAATGTGGTGAATCCCGATGATGTGATTCACAAATACGGTGCAGATTGTTTCCGGATGTATGAAATGTTTTTGGGACCAATTGAACAATCTAAACCCTGGGACACCAAAGGCATTGATGGCGTGTTTAAGTTTTTGAAGAAATTCTATGCTTTATTTTTCAACGATCAGGGGTCCTGGTCTGTAACGGAACTACCACCAACAGAGGAGGAATTGAAAATTCTTCATCAATGTATCAAAAAAGTACGTGCAGACATTGATCTACTAAATTTAAATACAAGCATTTCTGCCTTTATGATTTGCACCAATGAACTCAAACGATTGGGTTGTAACAAAAAGGACATTTTACTTCCTCTCACAAAGCTCATGGCACCTTTTGCCCCATTTATCACAGAGGAAATATGGCAATTGGCAGGCATGGCGGGTAGTATTCATACAAGCATGTATCCCGAATATTCTGAACAATATCTTGTAACAGATGAAATCAACTATCCTGTTAGTGTCAACGGCAAAAAAAGATTTGAATGGAAGGTCTCAAAAGACATGAGCCCCGAAGATTTAAAGACCCAGGTTCTGCAACTTGATGAAGTTCTCAAATGGATCGAAGCCAAGCCCGTAAAAAATATTATACTTGTTCCTGGCAGAATGATCAATATTGTTGTTTGAGAACATGTAGATGCCAAAGATGTGTATTACACATAAAAGGCACGTGCGTTCATCATGAGAAGCGCGTTGAAACAATCAATTCTTTACTTCCGGGCGAATAGCTGTAAAATCCCTCTCCAGACTTTACTCCCAACTTGCCAGCTGCAACCATATTTACCAAAAGCGGACAAGGTGCATATTTCGGATTGCCAAAGCCATTGTGCATTACCCTAAGAATTGCCAGACATACATCCAAACCAATAAAGTCAGCAAGTTGCAGAGGACCCATTGGATGGGCCATGCCAAGCTTCATAATGGCATCTATTTGAGCTACACCGGCCTCCCCTTCATATAAACTTATAATGGCCTCATTTATCATGGTCATCAATATCCTGTTTGACACGAAACCAGGATAGTCATTGACTTCCACAGGAATTTTTTCAAGGGTTTTTGTAATGTCAACTATGGTGTTTAATGTCTCCTGACTGGTGCTGTACCCTTTAATAATTTCAACGAGTTTCATAACGGGTACAGGATTCATAAAATGCATCCCTATAAAACGTGAAGGATCCTTTACTGCAGACCCGATTTTTGTAATGGAGATAGAAGACGTATTGGTAGCAAGTATACACGTATCAGATACCCATTGGGATACATCAGAAAATATCTTAAGCTTTAGACCTTCATTTTCAGTAGCTGCTTCAATTACAAGTTCTGCATCTTTAACCGCATCCTGAACATTTGTCAATGTTTTAATCCGCCCAAGGATCGCAGGCTTTTCCTCAGCTGAGAGTTTTGCTTTTTCTATTAGGCGGTCAACATTTTTAGAAATGGTTTGGATTGCTTTTTGTAGTGCACTATCTGATATATCGGATAATATCACCTCATATCCGAATTGTGCAAAGATATGGGCAATGCCATTTCCCATGGTTCCAGCCCCTATTACAGTAATCTTTTTCATATATATTTTGGAATTATTAAAGCGCGCAAAGGTAATGGCTGCGGCATAAAAAGCATAACTAAATAAAAATTTAAAACGCAGTATATTGCCTTAAAAACCATTGAAATTAATCATCGACTCAGGATCCACCAAAGCCGATTGGGCACTGCTTACAGCTACTGAAGTACGTTATTTCAGCACCCCTGGCATCAATCCGAGTACGCAACAAATGTCTTATATAGAAGGTATTATAAGGGAACTTTGTGAACACATTAACAGTATCCCTAAGACCATTATTCACTATGGGGCCGGGTGCGGAAGCGAGGAGGCCAAAATAAACTTAAAGGAACTATACCATCGCATATTTCCGAATTCGAACGCTACCATTCATACAGATTTATTGGGTGCATGCCGGTCAGCCTGTCAGGGAACTGCCGGAATAGTATGCATTTTAGGAACCGGTAGTCATGCTGCTTTATCAGACGGCCATAAGGTTACCCACCAGCTTCCATCGCTTGGATACATTCTAGGCGATGAAGGGAGTGCAACACATTTAGCCAGAATGTTGCTGCATCAATTTTTTCTAAAGAAATTAAATGACCATGATGTTCAATTCATTGCAGATCATGTACCAGAATTGAATATGGATTATATTTTTCAATTTTATCAAAGTCCAGATAAAGTGAAATTGCTTTCTCTAATAGGAAGGTTTATAATAGATCATAAAAATTATTCATGGGCACAAGGAGTGATCCATAAAAGCTTTCAATCCTTTATTGATTCAAGGCTTGATCAATATAAGTCAAATTCACAAATTCCTGTGCATGCCATCGGAAGTGTGGCGTATTTTTTGCAGGATGAATTTCGTACGTGTTTGGAAAATAACCACTTTCGCGTTGGAGAGATCATTAGAAATCCAATCGAATCGCTAACAATATATCATAAAAATCATGACATCAATTAGACGAATCGCAGTATTTACTTCTGGCGGCGATGCCCCTGGCATGAATGCAGCTGTGCGCTCCGTCACCAGGACCGCAAGTTACAGAGACCTTCACGTGTATGGTATCATGAGAGGTTATGAAGGTATGATTGAAGGAGAAATAAAACGTTTAGAACCTTCAGATGTCGGCAATATTATACACCGTGGGGGCACAATTCTTAAAACAGCCAGAAGTACTAGATTTTTAAGCACGGAAGGACGATTATTGGCCTATGAAAATCTGCGAGCTCACGATATAGATGCCTTGGTAGCCATAGGCGGAGATGGCACTTTCCGGGGCGCCATACAGTTTGCTTCAGAATTTGATATCCAGATTATCGGCCTGCCAGGAACCATTGATAACGACCTGTATGGTACTGATTACACCATTGGCTTTGATACCGCAGTAAATACTGCCATTTCCGCTGTTGATAAAATCAGAGATACCGCGGACTCCCACAACAGACTTTTTCTTATCGAGGTCATGGGACGTCATTCAGGATTTATAGCATTGCATACCGCCATTGCTTCAGGTGCCAGCGCCATGTTAATCCCGGAGATAAATACCACACTTGATGATCTCGTTGAAGACCTTGAACAAGCACTCCGCCGTAAAAAATTGTTTGGCCTAATTATCGTTGCAGAAGGAAACAAAATAGGTAGTTGCTATACAATTGCTGAACATCTGAAGGAACGCGTAAAAGATTATGATATCAAAATAACGGTAATAGGTCATATACAACGGGGAGGCTCGCCTTCCGCAATTGACAGAATATTAGCCAGCAGACTAGGACATGCTGCAGTTGAAGGTCTTTTGAAAGGAAAACACAACTGTATGGCAGGAATGATTAATGATAAAATCTGTTATACTCCTTTTGAAGAGACCGTAAATCATAAAAAAGAACCTGAAATAGACCTTATTAAAATGTCTGGTATTCTGGGATTGTAGTCTACTCCTTTAACTTCCTGACGTAGACTGGACCCAGTTCCTAAGCATTTGATGCCCTGCAGGTGTTAAAAAAGATTCCGGATGAAATTGTAACCCTTCGATTTTTCTGTGTACATGGCTAATCCCCATAATAACTCCTTCATCAGAATAACAGGTGATTTCCAAATCTGTCGGTAAGCCATTGCGATCCGCTGCCCAACTGTGATATAAGCCGACTTCAAAAGGATTACTGACATTATTAAAAAGTACACTTTTAGATTGAGTCTGTAAAACTTTTTTTACCTGCCCATGCTGTACTCTTTCTTGTTTAAATAGACTCCCTCCAAAATGCAGACAAATTGCTTGCATTCCAAGGCAAATTCCCAATACGGGAATATCCAGACCTTTCTCTAAGATGCGAAACATAAGAGGAAATTCCTCTGGCAAGCCAGGTCCCGGTGAAAAGAGAATGCCCTTGTAACTCTTCAAATCAGGTATTTCATCAGAAGTACCCGATAAAATGTCCACTTTAGCCCCAATTTGCTCAAGTAGCTGAATTAAATTAAATGTGAAAGAATCTTCATTATCTATTACAAGCAAATGATGCTTGGGGATCTTCATAAAAGCTAATAACTTTCCGCAAATTTAGGAGTTAAGACCATTCATTTTGGAATTATTTGAGACGTACATAAAAGTTATAAACACTATCAGCGAAAAGTATAATAGAAAGGAACCTTTTCTATTTGCTCTGAATTTCGACAAAACACAAGGTTTCTGTTTTGACCTGCAAACGGCGCTAGAGAGAGGAATTCGATTTTCCATAAACGAACATGCAGCAGGTGAACAAATCCCAGGGGTAAAAGTCACCCTTCAATATAAAGCCGCAGCATATTCCGATTACTTTCAGAAATTTATGAAAGTTAAATCGCACCTTTTAAATGGAGATACATACCTGTTGAATTTAACGCAGGAAACACCTATTGAAATCAATATCGAACTTGAAGATATTTATAATCGAAGCATTGCTCCCTACCGATTATATGTACCCGACTATTTTGCTGTATTTTCACCAGAAATGTTTGTACGAATTGAAAATGGTGTCATTGTTACAAAACCAATGAAAGGCACCATTAGTGGAGATGATCCACGTAATGTACATACATTAAAAATGGATCCAAAGGAAAATGCCGAACACAATACGATTGTAGACTTGCTCCGCAATGATTTAAGCATTGTCGCTGAGAATGTATTTGTCAAAAATCTTAAATATATCGAACAAATTAAGACACATGCCGGAAGCCTGTATCAAATGAGTTCTGAAATCACAGGTACCATACGTCCATATTTCAAGCAACATCTAGGCGATCTTATAGATTCCTTATTACCAGCAGGTTCTGTAAGTGGAGCGCCGAAGTTAAAAACCCTGTCCATAATCCATGAAATAGAGGCATATAATCGTGGATTTTATACTGGAATATTTGGATATTTTGACGGATACAGCTTAAAGAGTGCTGTAATGATCCGTTTTATTGAAAAAAGAGACAATAAGTACTATTATAAATCTGGTGGCGGATTGACTGCAATGTCAGATCCTGAAGCAGAGTATAAAGAATTATTACAGAAAATATATGTACCCATTTTTTGAAAGCATTGCAATTATTGATGGAAAAACAAGGAACCTGTCATTCCATCAGGAAAGGGTAAACAGGACCTTTCTTGCTTTTTATCCTAAATCTGCTGTTTTAAATCTTGAAGACAAAGTTTCTGAAATATCCCTTCCAGTACAAGGAAAATTTAAATTACGCATAGTATACAATGAACACGATTTCAGCATGGATATTCATAAATATGTAACACGACAAATAAATAAGATTTACCTGAAGGAAAATGACTCTATTGATTATTCTTACAAATACACTGACAGAAGCGCCTTATTTTATAAAGATCAATCAGAAGAATCAGAATGCATTTTTATAAAAAACAAGTACCTTACAGACAGCGTATATAGCAATCTTGTATTATGGGATGGTGCCAAATGGTATACTCCTGCCAATCCCCTGCTTAATGGAACCATGAGATCTTATTTGCTGGAAATGAATATAATTACGGAAGATTTAATACCTGCAAATCAACTGAAACGTTTTAAAAACATTCAATTTATTAACGCACTGAATCATCCATCTGAGCAGCCCTTGTATCCAATCAGCATTATTCAAAGTACTCCTATTAATTAAATGATAAAAAGCAACGTATTTCAGGAAGTTCTAAGTCTGGCACAACAATATAAAGCTAAACTTATTGTCGTAAGCAAATTACAAAGCATAGAAGATATCATGGAGGTATATAAGCTGGGGCATCGGGAATTTGGTGAAAACAGAGTCCAATCCATGATGATGCGAAAAGAAAATTTGCCCCAGGATATTTTATGGCACATGATTGGCACACTTCAAAAAAATAAGGTCAAATATCTGGTTCCATGGATCAACTGCATTCATTCCATAGATCATTTTGATCTTGCATACCTTGTAAACAAGGAAGCCTTAAAATACAATTGCAGAATTCCGGTATTGCTTGAAATAAAAATTTCACCTGACACAACAAAGCAAGGATTTTCCGAAAACGAAATCAAAAAAAGTCTGGAAACGCAGCCCTGGACAACTCTTAAAAACATACTACCAGTAGGGTTAATGGGCATGGCAAGTTATACAGATGATCAAGCGCTGATACGTTCAGAATTCAAGAAGCTTCATTCTTGTTATGAATATCTAAAAGCGCAATACCCCGCAGCGAAATCCTTTTCTGAACTTAGCATGGGAATGTCCAACGATTACAAAATTGCTCTCGACGAAGGGTCAACAATGTTGCGAATAGGAAGTCTGTTTTTTCAGTAGGCAACAAATTTTAAATGCGCCTTTTGATTAGAATTTCCCGTGCATACAGCAACATAAATACCCGGACATAAATCAGTGTGTATTACAAAATCGGAGCCCATATCTGAATTTGTGTAAACTAGATTTCCATAGGCATCATATACATAAATTTGACGCACATGGAATGGTGCGTTTATCCTGAGATTACGATCCATTGCATATTCATATGAAATGTTCCATTTATGGAAATCCACAGAAAGCGTCGTATTACAATGTTGGGTTTGAATAAGCTCAACTGGAGCAACGTAACAATCAAATTCGTTTACTTGAAAACTAAGATCTTTAGAACTTAGATTAAGGTCATTTATCCGGATTGTATCCTTAGCAACTTTAGAACTCAAATCAGTTGCACAATTCATATCGAATCTACGATTATTTTGAATCATGACAACACTTTTGGCAGGCAATTCACCTGTAGCAACAAATGTGTAGATGCGATCGCTTTTACGATCGTAACATGCTGCTGAGCTAGAGCTTCCATTATTTATATTTAATTCCTTCTGAAAGTTCTTAACCGATTCTACAATTGCATTGAAGCTGTTGACCTTTATCACCGTATATCCCGTATATCCCGACGCAAGCGGCGCCTGCCCTCCAAAATAAAAGAAATCATTCTCAATCATCGAAGATTCAACCCGAATTGGAATTTCATAATTTCTCCATGTTCGAAGGCTCAAATTATTATCAAATAATGTAACCAAAACCTGGGCAGACTCCTGTTGACTTTCCACAGTCTGTGCAAACAAATGAATATTTGTAAATTTAGATTTCACAAAGGTCCATCCAACTTGATTAGAATATTTTAAATTTGAACTGAGTAACTGAATCCTTTTAAAATTCAATGGATTTCCATCTTTGTCAAATCGGAGTAACATCATTCGATTAACAGAATCCCCTGAGGCATGTACCAAACCTGATACCAGAATGTCATCAGTTGATGTAAGAAATATACTCTGAGGAGACTCCGAATGAATAGGAGCAATTAAATTATAGGCTTTAGCCCAGAGAACAGTGTTCCCATCATATTTTATAAGGACCGTTTTACTTTTCGATTCATTTAAATATTGAACTTTCAGTGAAGCCAAGATATAAATACTTCCGCTGTCTGATATAAAATCAATTGGATCATAATAGGTATCTGGCAAGTTTAAATCAGATAGCAGTTTGCAATTGGTAATTGAATTCAACTTGGTATTGTAGGTCGCTATAAAAATAAAACCCGGATGCCCTACCCACTCATAACTGCCTAAGAGCAGAATTTCAGAGTCTCCATTTGAGATCATTTTTTTTAGTTGCAGTTTCCCTGATTTATGATTTATAATATATGCTTTCATATCATCGCCTGATATGAATGACAAAAGCATAATAGCACTTTGATCCAATAGAGAGGAGGCGCAGTTAAGTCCGCAAAATTTTGAAGTTTCGGAAAATCCGGTTGAACCCAAACAATTCACAGAAGCCACATTCAGGATCTTCCATGCCGTGTCCTTGAGTTCTATTTTCGAAAGTGATTGGGAGTTCGTTTTATAACAGAAAGGCAGAAAGATTAAAAATATATAGTATTTCATACTTTACATTTTAAGCCATTTTAAAAATGTAATTCTCCCTTGAGATTTCAGTTGCAAAACAAACATACCAGGTTCCAAATTGTCCGTATGCACTAGCAACACATGGTCTTTTATTTCAAATGCATTTGATAGCAACCTGCCATTTAAATCAAACATATTCCATTCAAAATGAACTCCCGCAGGAAATTCTAATCGGAGTACATTGCTTCCAGGATTAGGATACACTATAAAATCATCCTTTCCTTCATTATTAAGAAGTGTAGTGCCATTGGTTTTAAAATTGGTCTGGTAGATTGCAATTCCACCTCTGGAGTTCCCTGTTGCAAGGTCAAGGATTCCATCGTTGTCAATATCGGCGATACTTATAGTAAGTCTTTCCCCTTCATCCAATTGTCCGTAGTTTGGATTTTCAATGAGAAACTGGCCCGCAGGATTATTCTGAATTCCACCAATCACTTTCATTTCGCCAAATATATTCCCAGTAAAAAGTTTATACTCACCATTAAAATCGACTACTTCAGGACAGGTATATGATTTGGATGAAATAGAATTGATAATCACTTTTCCAAGACAATTGGAGTTGGGCGATTTATAATAATCAGGATCATAAACGGCCTGACTTAAAGAACCTTGATTTTGGAAATAATAAAAACTCCCGCAAGCCTTGTTATTTTGGTCATTTGTATTTAATCGAGAACCACTGATTATATCCAAAAGACCATCCCTGTTCAAATCTACCAGAAAAGGAGAGCTATAACTTTTTGCACTAATATCCTGATATGGATATAGTGGCTTCTTAAAACGGAATGGCATGCCCGGGCCCGCTGTATTTTCACAATAAAAAAACTGGCCTTGATTTTCACCAACCAGCAAATCCAGATCGCCATCAGCATCCAAATCACCAAATGAGGGAGTAAAAGAAAAATGAGAGTCAGAACTCAATGCAAACTGGTTAAAATTCAAATAATTACTATCGCGTAATTGGAAAACCGGGAAATCCTTAGTTCCTACATTTTCAAACAAGACTAAACGCGCATCCCTGATATTTGTTCCCCTTATGAAAAATCCTTCTGTTCCAACAAGCAAATCCTGTTTCCCATCTTGATTGTAATCAACAAAACATGGATCAGAACCAGAACCTAAATCAATCATTTGATTTGTGAGGAAAGACTTTGTCTGCAGCGTAAATTTTGGAGACGAACCAGTCCCTGTATTGCGATAGTACCAGACATTCCTGACATTTTCAGAAATGGACCGTTGATTTGGAGCAACGAGAATATCCCTTAATCCATCGTGATCTACATCGATATCAAATGCGGCGAGGAATGTCGCAATATTGATTGAATCCGAGCCCCCCGGCCAATTGGTTTGTTGGCTTGTCATAAAGGCACGATTTGGAGTACCACCATTAAATAAGGCTATCATTCCATTATTTGTAAGATCTCCTATTAGCAAGTCAGATAGATTATCTCCATTTAAATCGACGTTCAATACTGTAGATCCCGAATGCCTGGTAGTATTAGAAGACGTAAATTGACCCGCACATGTATCCGGACTGCCACTAAGCGTAATTTCGGCAGTAAATCCACTCTCCACGAAACGCCCATAACAACGGTCCGTAAGAATAAATGCAAGGGTATCCTTTGAATAACCTCTCTCGTGTGTAACATTCGTAAATAAACTAACTCTGTTGTTTCCGGGTTCGTAGGTTAAAATGTCCAAATCAGAGTCTCCATCAATATCAACTATAGTTGGAATATCCGAATAATCGACCGGAATTTGAGTGTCGCCGTTGCCCGTAGAGAAATAAATGATCTTGTAAAACTTCCCCATATCAAATTTCTCAAACTCTATTCCGCCTGGACCCATTATGGCCTTGTGTAATTCAATACCGGCAGGACCTTCCGTATTGAATGAACTGGAAAAAATATCTATCAAACCATCCCCATTAAAGTCTTTTAAGATAACCCAATCCCGAACTGGCGGAAATTTGGACTTGTATTGAGGAGCATATGAATAACTCCCAAATTTCGTATTATACAAAAAGGGCAATATGACATCACCTGCTCTATCAAATAAAATAAGGTCCAGGTCCTTATCATTATTAATATCGATCTCACCAAACTGAGCATTATCAACACCTCCTGCATTAGCAAATGCCAGGCTTTTCCCTGATGGATCAAGAAATGGAACGGATTTCAATTGCAAGGGCTGACTCTTTGCAACAACAAAAACCAAATTAATGATAAAAACCAATACTGCACTTTTCATATGTACGCTCTTACAATGTGAACGAACAAAGCTAACAAAACGTTGAATGCCAAAACCCAAATACCTGGCTTTCCCACTTATATCATATTCTTACATGAGTATCCAATAAGATCAGCATGGAAGTCAAAATACACTGTTAATTATTGTTTAAATTTCAAAAATCCAAAAGCTCTGCTTTGGTTTTCAAAAACTTAAATTGCAGCCTGACGTTACTCCTTTATGCGCTCTACTTTTTTATTGTTTATACTTTGCTGGACCTGTCAATATAAGCTTTCTTCCCAAGCGCGACAAGATCCTGAAATGATTCAATTGGAGCAACTTATTAAGATAATTAACAAAAAGGACGACACTTTACGGGTTTTTAATTTTTGGGCAACTTGGTGCCGTCCCTGTGTAAAAGAGCTTCCTTATTTTGAAGAAATGAACGTTCGTCTTGCTTCCAGTAAGTACCGTCAGTACTTAATTAGTCTGGATTTTACAGATCAGATTTCAAGCAAGTTATCCCCATTTATAAAGAAGAAAAAGCTTCATTCCGAAGTCCTCGTTTTGGATGCCGGCGATCCGAATATTTGGATTGATATGATTGAACCATCCTGGTCCGGAACCATACCTGCCAGCCTGGTAACACATAGAGGCAAGCGCTGCTTTATTGAAAATTCATTTGAAGACACAGAATCTTTGCTAAACTTTGTTCAAACGTGTAATCCTTAAATCAAAATCTATGAAAGTACTCAGTTTACTAGCTGCCATGATCGCAATCTTTGTTGGAAACATCCAATCTCAGGGCTATCAAATAGGTGATCAAGTGGAAGATTTCAAGCTAAAAAATGTAGATGGCAGAAACATTGGGTTTTCGGACTTTCCGGATGCCAAAGGTTTTATCGTCATTTTCACATGCAACCATTGTCCTTACGCCAAATTATATGAAAGCAGGATTATTAAAATTGCAGAGAAATATTCGAAGCAAGGATTTCAGCTGCTAGCAATTAACCCGAATGACCCAACACTGGAACCCGAAGACAGCTTTGAAAATATGGTACACATAGCCAAAAAGAAAAAATATCCTTTCCCATACTTATTTGACGAGAAGCAATCCATATTTCCAAAATTCGGAGCAAAGCGCACACCTCAGGTATTTATCGTAACAAAAGAGAGAATTCTCAAATACAACGGAGCAATTGATGATTTTCCTAAAGATGAATCCGGAGTCAAGCTAAAATATGTAGAAAATGCTCTAGACGCATTGAAATCAGGAAAAGACCCTGATCCTTCAATAACCAAGGCTGTTGGATGTGGTATAAAAGCCAAGTCATAACCCCTTGAATAGCATTAATCGATTGTATATCAAATACTTGTATTATACACCAGTTTTGGCCTATGAATTCTTACAAATACGACGCATAAGGTTTTATTAATATATAAATCATTAAATATCTTTGCGTTTTAAAACAGGATCCCGTGTCATCAGCCAATATAAAAACTGCGAACAAGTTAGGATTAACAGATTCAGAGTATCACCATATTGTGGAGGTTCTTGAACGCGAGCCTAATTTTACAGAATTGAGCATCTTTTCTGTAATGTGGTCTGAACACTGCTCCTATAAAAATTCTATAATTTATTTAAAAAAGCTTCCACGGAAAGGAAGTCGATTGCTGGTTGAAGCTGGGGAAGAAAATGCCGGTTTAGTAGATATTGGAGATGGACTGGCATGTGCTTTTAAAATTGAATCTCACAATCATCCCTCTGCCATAGAGCCTTACCAGGGGGCTGCCACAGGTGTTGGTGGGATCCACCGAGACATATTTACAATGGGCGCCCGTCCAATTGCTGCCTTAAATTCTCTTCGCTTTGGAGATATTACGCTCCCTCATACCAGGAGACTTATGAAAGGCGTGGTAAAAGGAATTGGTAATTACGGTAATGCATTTGGGGTTCCCACTGTTGGCGGTGAAGTATATTTCAACAACTGCTACAACCAAAATATACTGGTAAATGCTATGTCTGTAGGTATCGTTCCCCACGGCAAAACGGTATCTGCCAGGGCAGATGGTCCAGGTAATCCTGTTTTTATCGTAGGGTCTGCCACGGGTAAAGACGGCATACATGGGGCCACCTTTGCTTCTGCTGACCTAACCGAAGACTCTGCAGAAGATTTACCAGCAGTTCAGGTTGGTGATCCTTTTCAAGAAAAATTGCTTTTGGAAGCAAGTCTTGAAGCAATAGCCACGGGTCAGGTTGTCGGAATGCAAGACATGGGAGCTGCAGGAATCACCTGTTCAACTTCTGAAATGTCGGCCAAATCCAAAACAGGTATGAATATTTGGTTGGATAAGGTACCTACTCGCCAGAAAAACATGCAGGCTTTTGAAATCCTTTTATCCGAATCACAGGAAAGGATGCTGGTTATTTGCAAAAAAGGAGGAGAGGATATCCTTTTAAAGGTTTTCGAAAAATGGGATCTGGAATGCGTTCAAATTGGCGAAGTAACAGAAACTGGTAGATTGCACTACTACATGAATGGCCAATTGGTGGCTGATGTTCCTGCCGAAGCATTGGTATTAGGAGGTGGAGCCCCAGTGTACCAAAGGGAGTTTAAGGAGCCCGCATATTTCAATTTAATTCGGAATTTTGAAAGTTCCCAAATTCCTGAACCTAATGACCTGATTGAAGTAGCCCGCAGATTGATTGGATCTCCCAATATTGCCAGCAAAAGATGGATATTCGAGCAATATGACAAAATGGTCCGGACGGGTACCATAACTTCTCTCCAGGAATCCGATGCCAGTGTAGTCCGGATAAAAAATAGCAATAAAGCGCTCAACCTCAGTGTTGATTGCAATTCAAATTATGTATTCCTGGATCCCGAGATAGGCGGAATGATTGCAGTATCAGAATGTGCAAGAAATATTAGTTGCAGCGGTGGTATTCCGGTTGCTATCACCAACTGTTTGAATTTTGGCAATCCATACAATCCTGAAGTGTATTACCAATTTGTACATGCCCTACAAGGCATGGGCAGGGCTTGTATGAAGTTCGACACTCCAGTAACGGGAGGGAATGTCAGCTTCTATAATCAAACCGCTACAAAGGAAGGCACCGAACCTGTATACCCAACACCTGTTATTGGAATGTTGGGCCTTATGGAAGACCAAAGTTTATTCACAAGCCTGGACTTTAAAAAAGAAGGTGACTTAATTTACATATTGGGACATTGTAACAACCACCTGGGTTATTCGGAATATCTCAATCTCATTCATGGGATACAATATGCCCCGGTTCCCTATTTTAATCTGGATGAAGAATATATACTGCACAAGGCAATCCAGGGGCTTATCCGCAAAAGATTACTCCAACATGCCCATGACGTTTCTGATGGGGGCGTATTTGCTAACCTTATGGAGTCCAGTTTTTCTGGAAAAAACCGGGGATTCCAAATACACATACCTGCTACCTTAAGAAAGGATCTATTTCTTTTTGGTGAAAGTCAGGGCAGAATCATTGTCAGCATAAGTCCAGATCTAAAAAATGAATTTGAACATGCTGTCAAGGAGATGAATGTGGAATTCTATCAATTGGGGACGGTTACAGGAGGTGAGGCCATCATAAATGGTCAATCCTTTGGAACCATAGAAGACTTCAGAAAAATCTATCTACAATCTATAGAATCCTATTTTAATTAAATCAAACTATAATATCAGATGAGAATTCATTTTTACGCCGCGCTTTTTGCAATTATCAGCTTAGGTTCATGCAGTACAAGCAATGAGATAAGTGGTACTTTTAATGATGCACCTGACATCTCTGTCCAACTTGAAAGAATTGGCCTGGACAATACGTCCACCTCGCTTGATAAACAAGATATGAAAGGGGGCAAATTTGCATTCAAACTACAAGATGCCCCAGTTGCTGGACTATACAGAATAAAAATGGGCCAGCAAAATCTCATTTTTGTTTTGGATGGAACTGAAAAAAAGGTATCATTTAAAGGAAACTACAATGAGCTTGCCTCCGGCAAAGTGGAAGTTACTGGATCTCCTGCCTGTCAGGAAGTATTTACCACCATGCAAGAGCTGATAGCCTCAAAACCCAATTTTGAAAGTATAAAAAGCGCAACTGACAAGATGAAAAATCCACTTTCAGCTGGATTGATAGCAGTGCAGTTCCTTGGATTTCGGCCAGACTTTCTTTCTGTGCACCAGACTGTACTCAAAAGGATGAAAGAAAATTATGCGACCACTGAATTCGCAAAGACCTATGAATCCTTCTTAGTGCAGTTGGAAGAAATGGCTGCATCGCAAGCTGCATCAGAGTCCATTAAAGTTGGTATGGAAGCCCCTGAAATCAGTTTACCATCTCCAACAGGGAAAATGTACTCTTTGTCCTCTCTTCGCGGCAAAGTTGTTTTATTGGATTTTTGGGCAAGTTGGTGTGGTCCCTGCCGTAGGGCGAACCCTCATGTGGTGGAGATGTACAACAAGTATAAAAGTAAAGGATTTACAGTCTTTAGCGTTTCCTTGGATGGCGTTGACAGCCGAACTAAATCCCAATTAGGCTCTGAGTCTCAAATAAAAGAATTTACACAAAGGTCCAAAGATGCCTGGACGGGAGCTATTGAAAAGGATAAATTAAGCTGGGAAACACATGTAAGTGATTTGAAAAAGTGGGAAAGTGAACCTGCCAGAAAATATGGTGTTCAGGCTATTCCTAAAACCTTTTTAATTGGTAAAGATGGTAAAATAGTAGCTGTAAACCCCAGAGAAAATTTGGAAGAAGAAATCTTAAAATCACTTTAATAAGCCCTTGTTTAATCTATAATAGCATAGGGTTTATAGTGCAAATTTCCAGGCCAAAAAAATAGAACTGGCAATTGCCACGTTGAGGGATTCCGCTCCCAGGCTGCTTTTAGCTGAAATTGAAAGACTGTGCTCACAATCTTCCAAAATTTCTTTTGAAAGCCCTTGGGATTCATTTCCAAAGCAAACAAACCCTACCTCCTCTGGCATAAGCTCATGAAGGCTTTTACCTTTCATGGTGGCAGAAAACTTTGGTCTATCCGGAAAGTACTCCCGCATTGAAGTCCATGGAACTTCGTATGTTTCAACTCGAAGTATGCTCGCCATTGAGGATTGAACACATTTATTGTTGAATGGATCTACCGAATCCGGTGAAATGAAAATCCTTTTCAAACCAAACCAATCAGCAGAACGGATGATTGTCCCCAAATTGCCGGGATCCCGGATCCGATCCAGGTAAAAAATAAATTCCTCCCTTCCAGGTTGAATATTGTTCAACCTGGGCAGCTTGAATATCGCCAGTACCGGATCAGGCGTTTTCTGTATTGAAATATCCTTAAAATAGCTGTCAGGAATCTCCCTTGTAATTGCTTCCACGTTATTTAACCGGGCAGCATTTTTATGGAGCCATTCTTTGGAGGCAAACAAAGCCTCCAACTGCGAATTACCGTTTTGGAGCAACTCAAGAACCACCTTTGACCCCTCCGCTATGAATTGTCCTTTAATCCTTCTCTCTGCTGCTTCACGTAAGGATTTTATCCACAATTTTTCTGATTTAGTTAGCATCTTTGTCATGAATTCGCCCATGTACAAAAGTATAATTTTGTTGTTTGCTTTAGCGGTATTTGCATCCTGCAATACTACAAAATACCTGTCAGAGGATGTAGCTCTCATGAAAGGCAATAAACTAAAAGTGAGCTCTCCTTCCAAAAGCGAATTGGATTTTCAAATTAAAGAACAGTTAATTGGTCTTTATAAGCAAAAACCAAATAGCAACTTCTTGCTCCTTTTCCCACGTGAATGGTTTTTCTTCAAGGCAGATCGCATGAAAAATAAAGATTCATGGTTCACTAAATCATTGGTAAAAGTCAGTGAAGCCCCAAGTATCCTGGATACCAATCTTTGTAATGAAACCAAATCGAATATGGAAGACCTATTGTTTAATGTAGGTTATTTTAACGCTAAAGCAAGTTATACTATTCAAGTAAAAAATAAAAAAGCAACTGTAAGCTATTTTATACAAACAGGTAACCGTTACTTTCTCAATGATATCAAAATATTCGCCGAAGATAAAACTATAGACAGTTTAGTGAATGCAGACTTGGCATCCTCTCTGCTGCAGCCAGGGAATCCTCTTGATTATAACGTGTTTCAAAAAGAAAGAGCCCGTATAAGTGAACTCCTATTTAATCATGGATATATCGATTTTAATCCACTTTATATAGAACCCATTTTGGCCGATACAATACATGGGAAAGCAAATATTTCCATTCGAATCCGCAATCCAAGAGATAAAACAAGCCACAGTAAATTTTTTATTAATAAGATTATTGTTAATCCCAGATATTCTCCTACAGAGCCGGATACGGGTCAGCTATATCCATTTGACTCGCTTTCCATTTTGCAGGTATCAGACAAAGAGTTTATTAAACCCTGGGTTTTGCGGGAGAAAATATTGATAAATCCAGGGGAAGTTGCAAACAAATCTCTTGCTGATGCCACCTACGATCAACTTTATAAATTAGGCACATACCGGTTTATTAGCATAGAAAGCAAGTTAGACAGCCTGGAGCCCGAAAAGGTAAATTACCTGATTCAATTAAGTCCTAGTAAAAAATGGGTATTAGACTTTGGCGCGGATCTCAACTATACTTCATTGCGCAAAACGAGCCCTACCCTATTAGGCCTTTCGGGTTACGTGCATTTGAAAAACAGAAACATGTTTAAAAGAGCAGTTGCTTTTACAACAAAACTGGAAGCCGGTACCGAGCTCAATTTTAATAATTTAAGTAACTTTAATTCGCTTAATATTCATTTCGGAAATGAATTTTCACTACCGTCATTCAAGGATATTACAAATAGCTTTTCGATTTACAAATTTATCTCAAAACCATTCCTAGAACATTACGAACAACCTGATTCAAGGACTGTTTTAAGGGCAGGAATTGATTATGAAAATCTGGTCAGTCTGTACAAGTACATTTCTATCAATGCCAATATCGAATATGACTGGTATATAAAAAGAAGAAAAAGGTTTACTTTAAGAACCCTTGGGTTTTTTCTCTATCTACCAAATACAACAAATGCTTTTGAAAAATTTCTCCAAGGAAACAAATTTTTAATAAAGAGCTTCACCGACAGACGCTTATTTACTTCCTATTTTTTAGATAATCTTACCTTCTACTATCAAAGTAAGATTAAAAGAAATACTCAACATGCAGTTATTACCAGTTTTAACATGTCCGGCCTGGAAGTGCATGCGCTCAATTCTGCATACAACCTTTTAACAAATAAAAAGGATACGTTTTCATTCATCAACTATGAATTTTCAAAGTTTTATAAAGGAGAATTGGATTATCGTTTCTACTATATTCCAAGCAGCCGTAGCAAATTTGCATTCCGATTCGCTGTAGGGCTCGTCAAACCCTTTGGAACCAGTAGTTCCATTCCTTACATTAAACAGTTTTATGTAGGGGGACCTCAAAGCATCAGGGCTTGGAATATTAGGGAAATTGGACCTGGTGGATTAAACCTTGCCGATAGCTCCATAAATCAAACATTTTTTGCAGCAGGCGATTTCAAGTTAGAAGCGAGTCTCGAATATCGATTTGATATATACTGGCGATTTAAGGGTGCGTTATTCCTTGACGCCGGAAACATTTGGTTATTACCTAACAATAATACTGATGATCCAAGTGGCCGGCTTGGTAAAAATTTTCTAAAAGAAATAGCTGTTGGTACAGGTTTGGGTCTTCGGCTAGACCTGACTTATTTCTTATTTCGCGTAGATTATGGCTTTAAACTGCGGAATAATTACCCTGACAAAGATGGAAAGTATTGGTTATATGGACCTGGCAAAGAAAATGGTGCAATAAGTGTAAATCAGTTATTCAAAAATTCAACATTGCATCTTGCATTGGATTATCCTTTTTAACTTATTTTTTCGAAAGTTTTTTACAAATTATACAATGATCAAGAGAATGACCTCTCGCTGGACAATATGCTCTTCCATAGTAAATCATTTGCAAGTGGATTTTCTCCCAGATAGATTCTGGAAATACTTTTTTAAGATCCTCCTCCGTTTTTGAAACGTTTTTGCCTGAGGATAATCCCCATCTTTGAGCAAGACGGTGGATATGTGTATCAACAGGAAATGCAGGTTTTCCAAAAGCCTGAATTAAAACAACAGAAGCTGTTTTATGACCCACTCCAGGAAGCTTTTCCAATGCCTCCAAAGTGTCTGGAACATGTCCATTATAGTCCTCCACTAAAATTCGGGATAATTCCTTTATGGCCCGGGCTTTCTTTTGAAAAAGTCCGCAAGGCTTGATAATCTCCTCAATTTGTTGCACATCCAGCTTAGACATATCTTCGGGATTGTCTGCTATTGCAAACAATTGAGGACTTATTTTATTTACCCTATCATCCGTACATTGAGCAGACAATAAAACGGCAATAAGTAAGGTATAGGCATCCTTATGCTGCAATGGAATTGGAAGCTCTGGGTAGAGACTATCCAATATACTGCGTATCTCAATGGCCTTTGCTTTTTTATTCATTATTTAAAAGAAACTTCATAGTATCCACATGATCCTGATAAGATGTCAATTCAGGATTTTGAGTTGATCCAAACGGTATCGTCTGAAGTCCTGGAATGATCTGATTTGTCACAATGCATTGAATATTATTTTCAATGAATTCTAGTTTTGGAAATAAATCTTCGAAAGAATCATAAAATTCATAATTTAATACAGCAACCGGTGCTGGCAGCTGGGGACTCTCTATCATAATTATACTTTCACCTTGCAAAAAGGATTGACGGTTTACCAAGCAAACTGCAAGACGATATTCGTAATTACTGTGGTATGCACCATGATCCTTTAAATAACCATACAGTCGATCAAATACATCCAGTAATCGGGTAACATCAAATGATCTTGGTATATAGATTTTGCATACATTTCTACAACCCAAACCGAAGTACATAAATACATCTTTCGCTAACGCTTCAAGATCGTGTTCAGTTGTATCTGAGTTGAGTATTGCAATGCTATTCCTGTGACCTCGAACTACTATCCGCCTTCCTGCAAAATATTTCTTCAAATAACTGGTAGAGCTTGTACTCCCTGTTATAATGCATGCATCGACATCTGGAAGCCGATCGACAAATTCAACTCTACCTTTTAGATAATCAGTAAAATGTATACTTGTATCAAAGACGTACTTTGTTAAATACAAATCTTTCGCGGAAGGCTTAAAGTATATCTTTTGGTTGCTGGCCAGTGCGCATAAAACATCATGAAAAGAAACCAAAGGAATATTACCAGCCGATACCATACCGACCTTACGTTCCCCGGCGGAAAAGGAATCGGGATATAATTTAAGCCAGGATTCCATTTTCGCTGGATCCAAAAAAGAATTACAAATTTGATGTATACTGCATTCTATAAATTCGGAAGTAAACCAAGAGTTGGAAGCCTGGGCCTTTAATTTGGCTTCTTGAAAAGCCTCATCATTACGCAGCAGTGTTTCTTTCCATTCTTGGCATATTTGAATAAATGTCCTAAGATCCATAACTCCCTATTCCTCTTTTAAATCATTTTTACGGCTTGTAGCGTAATTCCTCCATTTATCGAGCAGATTATTAAATTCAGCCGGAAGTTCGGATTCAAAATAAAGTTTTTTCCCAGTATGTGGATGGACAAACCCCAGAGAGCGTGCATGCAATGCCATCCTTGGCAATACTTTAAAACAATTTGCAACAAACTGCTTATACTTATTAAATATTGTTCCTTTTACAATTTGATCACCTCCATATTTTTCATCATTAAATAGTGGATGACCCAAATACTTCATATGAACCCGAATCTGATGTGTCCTTCCTGTTTCGAGGCGGCACTTTACCAAACTGGTATAATAAAAACTTTCTATCAATTCATAATGCGTAACGGCATGTTTACCATCTAAACCCTCTTTAAACACATATTGTCTTTGCCTATGCTTTGGGTCTCGTCCAATATTGGCAACCACAGTACCACTGGGTGGATCGGGTTCACCCCAAACCAATGCATAATATTCACGCTCTATTGTATGATCAAAAAACTGTTTTGATAAGTGGGCATGTACAAAATCATTCTTACTGACAACCAATAATCCACTTGTATCTTTATCAATTCGATGCACCAATCCATATCGGTTACTCAAGCCAATCTGTTCTTTTGTCTGGTCCTTGTTAAGGTAAAACGCCAATGCATTTACGAGTGTGCCCGAATTGATACCTGCTGCAGGATGAACAACCATGCCAGGCTCCTTATCAATGACCATTAAACTATCATCTTCGTAAACAATATGTAGGGGAATGTTTTCTTTTTGAATGTCACCATGGTCCTCTAATTTTGGCACAGAAAGCCTGATAACATCGTTTCCTGTTACTTTATAACTAGGTTTAACCAGCTTATTATTAATTAAAACAAGTTCATTTTGTATCGCTGCCTGTATCCTGCTTCTTGATAATTTGGGCAATTTACCGGCCAAAAACTGGTCCAAGCGCACGCTGCCTTGTCCAGGATCCACCCTTATTTCAATAAATTCAAAGAGTTCTTCTCCGGAATCTGATATTTCAAGGTATTCTTCCATAATTTTACGGGGACACAAAGCTTAAAACAATACTAATGAGCCAAAAATTCAATCATATTGAAAGTTTATGTGCTATAGAAGCAAAGGTAGCCAATTCAACGGAAGCGCATAAAAATCCAATTTATGCAAGTTCGACATTTCAATTTGAAACGATTCAACAAGGCGTAGAAATCTTTCAAAACCAGCCAGGGCAACACGTCTACACCCGATATGGGAACCCGGGCATTGAGTCCATAGCTCAAAAAATTTCAGATTTGGAAACTTTTGGGATGTCCCAAAAAGGATTTGGTCTCTTGACCAGCAGTGGCATGGCAGCTATTCATATCGCCATTCATTCGACTGTTAGCGCAGGCGACCTTGTTATTACTCAAGGAAATCTATATGGGGGTACAACAGAATTGCTTTATAAGATTTTTGAACCCCAGGGAATTAAAATTCAAAGCCTTGACTTAGGACAGCTTGACAATCTTGAGAGTATTTTAAAATCCAATGCGGCAGTACATAAAATAATTTTCTTAGAGACTCCTGCCAATCCAAGTTTGCAGTGTCTAGATTTAGAACAAATTTGTTCTCTTGGTCATAAATATAATGCGAAAATTATTGTCGACAACACTTTTGCCACTCCTATCCTTCAGCAGCCCTTTAAATATGGTGCAGATGTTATAATTCATTCTACAACAAAGTATATTCATGGTCACGGATTATCCACAGGAGGTGTGGTGATAACAATGGATGAGTCTTTATTCCGAAATCATATCTGGAATTCCATGAAGTTAATGGGATGCAATTCAAATCCCTTTGATGCCTGGCTGATAGGTATTGGTATAAAAACATTAGCCATACGTATGGAAAAACAATGCGATAATGCATGGACTCTTGCCCAAAAACTTATCCAGCACCCTAAGATTTCACGAGTACATTATCCAGGTCTTGAAAGCCATCCAAGTCATACTATTGCAAAAAAACAAATGAAGCATTTCGGTGCCATGCTGAGCTTTGCTGTTGGATCAAACTTTGAAGATGCGGTCCGGTTCTGCAATCATTTAAACCTTTGCACCATAGCTCCTTCGTTAGGAGAAACAGATACCATGATCCTTCACCCCGCCAGTATGTCTCATCTTAAAGTATCTCAAGAAGTCAGAGCGTATTATGGAATAACTGATAACCTAATCAGAATGTCAGTTGGATTGGAACATCCGGAAGATATTTGGGAGGATCTTAATAAGGCTCTCTATCAGATTTAATATGCCGCCTGGATAATTCTATTATTTCCATGTCCTCAATTCTGTTTCCAACAATGTTCATCCGTACCAGGGTCTGTATTTTATGAAATCCAGAGATGCCTGCAGCTCCCGGATTTATATACAATAAATTGTATTTGGCATCAAATGCCACCTTTAATATATGGGAATGGCCACAAACAATAATATCGGGTTTTTCATTTAATAGTATTGGTCTGACAGCATTGTTATAGCTTCCAAATTTTCCTGCAATATGAGTCAACAGAACTTTACGATCTTCTATGTTAAACACCAAATGTTCAGATATCAGATGCCTGATTTCCTGCCCATCTATATTTCCAAATACAAAACGACAGGTTTTAAATGCACCTAGACTTTCAATAATACGAACATCTCCAATATCTCCTGCATGCCATATTTCATCGCAGTCCTTAAAATATGTGAATACCCTCTCATCTAAATAGGAATGGGTATCTGATATCAAGCCAATTCGAACCACCCATTATACTTTTAAAACAATTTTGCCAAACTGACTTCCTTGATCCATTTTCTTAAATGCCTCAGAAGCCTGGCTTAAGGGAAATACCTGATCAATAACCGGAACAATTTGTTTTGAGTTAATAAGTTTCAGCATATTTCTAAAATCCAATGGAGAACCCATCGTCGAGCCAAAGATTTTCAATTGTTTCCAAAAAACAGGTTGGGGAATAAAGTCGGGAACTTTCCCTCTCGTACCCCCATAGAGACATATACGTCCACCTGGTTTAGCTAATTTCACCAATGCATTAAAAGCAGGACCTCCAGCCCCATCTACAATAATGTCAAATCCATCAGGAACCATGGAATTCAATTGACTTACCCAATTATCATCAGAATAATTGACACCTTCCCTTGCTCCTAAATGCTTTGCTTTTTTAATCTTTTCAGAACTCGAGGAGCTCACAAAAACATTTAGATTAAGTGCGCTGGCAAATTGCAGAGCAAAGAGAGCCACACCCCCACCAATGCCTGTAATTAACAAATTTTCAGATGATTCAGGATTGCATGTAGAAACAAGTGCCCGATATGCGGTAACACCTGCCAATCCCAAAGCGGCTGCTTCACAATCATCCAAATGAATAGGCTTTGGAAAGATCTGTTCTGGAGGCACTGCTACCCATTCCGCCAAACTGCCATGATCAGGCAAGCCCAGGATCTGAAACCTTTTGGATTGAAATGATTCATTGTCACCCCAATAAAATCCAGGATTTACTATATACTTTTCATCTTCAAATACGCCACAGGCATCAGAGCCTGGAATAATAGGATATTTTAACCCAGCATATTGCCCCTTCATAATCCAAACATCCCTATGATTCAGAGATGCAGCTTTCACCTGGAGTAAAATGCGATCTACTGAATGCTCAGGAAGTTCCCATTCAAGGTATTCCGGAAGATGATCCTTTTCTTTAATTACGACTGCTTTCACAGGATAAATATAAAAAAAGTGTCCTTACGAATAAGGACACTTTACCTTCATAAACCGATATAAAAAAAATAACTTATTTGCTTACAATTAATTTCTTGGTAGAAAAGTAATTACTTGTTTCCATTTGGTAATAATAGATACCTTCTCCGCCCAATTCCTTTGCGTCAATTTCAATACCATTCCTTCCTTTATGAGCTTTTACAAGCATCGTCTTAAGTACAACTCCCTTTAAATCAAATATACGGATAGCTACATCCTGATCTTCAGGGACCTGGAAACCAATGGTCGTATGACTAGTAAATGGATTTGGCTGATTTTGATATAACATTGTTTGAACTAAACTTTTTCCAGTTCCACGTTCACCCAATTCCACTGTCATAACGTGCAAATCGTCTGTATATGCTTCGGGTGTCAATCCATCATGGTAGACCTGAATTAACTTACTTAAAGCTATCGGATTTTTAACATCAAGAATAATGTAAAACAAAGGACTGGTTGTTTTTTCAACAGAGGATGATCCATTCCAGCTGATATTTACAATTCCTTCTTCTGCTCTAATTCGACCAATATTGTTTTCCCCAAATTCCATTGCACCAGATTCAATATCCAGAAACTGAGCAGCAGTAGTATTGACATGCAAGCTTAATTGGAAGCCAACCAATGAAGTTCCCCAGGAACCGTATACAGGAATTTTAACCTTGCCCTTTGAAAGTAACAGCTCATCCAATTCCATCTTAAAAACAGACTCTGAACGTTGTTCAAAACCAGAAGTAAGTTCTGTAGTTTTTGCACTAAGATTAACATCACCTGTTTTAATAGCCATGAAATCGGCATCCTTGTTTTCACCTACCAGTTTGTCATAGGAATAGGTATCCGGCCAAGGTGCATTCAACCATGGATTTTCAACATTATCAAAAGCCATACTTTTTTTAATGAACAACCATGAAGGCACGCCTTCTTTAAAACGATCCGTAATACCCAAAACCAATTTACGAATTTCTGAAATGTCCGCAGCGGTGACTCCTTGTGAATTGTTAACATCTGCGGCAATATACTGATAAGGTGATGTGAACTTCTGGATTCCAAGAATATGCTTCTGAATAAGAACAATATCGGCTGTGGAAATACCATTCTCGAAATCATCATCTTTCTTTGGCTTCAAAACGTAATTATCTCCTTCAGGAATATCTAAGAATGTATAGTTTCCAGTGCGTTCTGAATTAATAGATCCTACAATAAGGCCTTCTTTATATAATTCAAGTTTGGCATTTTGTAAAACAGATTGATTATTTGTGGAAACAAGACCACTTATTATGCCACCATTCGTAAACCGATTTGGACAGACATTTTGAGGATCCTGCAATATCAAAATAGTACGGCAAAATGACTGGTTATTCCATGCATCTGTAACATACATTGTTACATCAATTGTATCCTGAATTCCATTTTCTATATCTGCACATGTATACGTTCTGACTGAGTCCGATACAATTGCTGAAAAAGAAAATTTCAACTGACTTTTCGGAGTACAATTGTCCTCACTCTTTTGATCAAAATATCTAGCGTTAACAGCTATAGATTTTGTACTCGGCATAACAACCGTCACAACGCCAGTCTTACAGAAAGGTGTTGGTGCCTTGCAATCGTTAATGCGAAGCGTTTGGTTACAAGTAGCGATGTTTCCGCAAGAATCCTGAACAGTCCATTCTACTCGATGAACACCTACAGGATAGTTTCCACTGGCATTATTTCCCTGTTTAACCGGACCATAAGATCCATCATTGTTTAAATCTACACGATATGACCATATCAATTTATCATTGTCCGTGCAATCATCAGTAGCAGACGCAAGAAGTTCGACATTTGCTGAACAAAGAGCATCATCTGCACATATATCTTTTGTTGCGCAGGTAGAATTCGAAATCACAGGTGCTACCGTGTTGCGAACGTAAATGATCTGATCTCTTGTAAATACACCAGGAGAATTCGGATTATTGACGTCATACAGACACCAGTCTATTACTCTCCAATGACGTATAATTTTAAGACAATAGCCTCCCACATTATAGAAACGCTCATCAGAATAGCCTGAAATCAAGCTACTGCACGTATGAACAGGGAATGTTGGTTTACGTGTGAAGTCGGGGTGAGCATCAGAAGCTTTACAACCATTCACTGTAATGTCAGGCGGCCAATTGATATTATTAACCGTAATTGGATTATTATCAATTACAGTAATTGATTGATCACAAACGTTAAACAACCCACCTACGGAAGTAGCATACCATCTTCTACGAAGCGTGCCTGTTCCACATTTAAACGCAGTAGAGTCGTCCTTATAGGAAATCTTTACATTCGAACAAGTATTAGATGCAGTTGCCCGACCCAAAATATTTAAATTACTGAGATCAGTTTCACAGTCTACGGTTATATTTGGTGGACAGACAATGGTAGGTGCAATTTTTTCCTGAACGGTTACAGACACCATACAATCGTTGAAATTACCAGAAGCATCAAATACCCTGAAAACAACCATATGAGGGTTTCTTGTAAGATCCTCGCAGCAAAAGGTAACTTTTGGGCCAAAATTAAGGTTCCCTGGAATACCGCACCAGTCATTCATTCTACGGATTACCATACTGTCAATGGTACAGTTATCAAATGAGCCATTATTAACAGAGCTTGCAAATAAAGTAGCAACTCCCTGTTCATTCAAACTTACAACAGTATGTTCATCACAAACGGCAACAGGATCCAATTTATCTTCTATCAATACTTCCACACGGCATCGAGTTGAGTTACCACATGCATCCGTAACGATATACTGAACCCATGTTGTATCCTTAGGAAGTCCCCGTATAACTGCATTTCCATTAACATAACTTACATTATCAGTACGGTAATCACCTGCTTCAGGCTTTCCGTCAGGACCTGCCAATTTGTATTGAACCGTATAACTTGTTGCAGAACAATCAATAATTAAATCCGGAGGAGGAATTACAGCAGTACCTGTGCAGCTGTAATAATCCATAGGGTACCGGATATAGTTTTGGCTGCAACTTACAATAGGTGCTTTCTCATCAGTAATTTTAATAAACTGCACATGCTCCTGCAAATTACCAGTACACCAGTCAAAGACCCTCCAGGTACGTAATAGTTTAAATGAACTACCGCATACGGGAATTCTGATGTCCCTGTATGTTACTGCAATATGGTCACAGTGTATATTTCTTGGTGCCCCGGTGCCATACCATTTTATACTGCCATTCTGAAATAATTCATCATACGGCGAAGGATTTCCATTATCTAGAGCATTCCAACCATTAGGGTAAGGTCCAACAGCTGGCTCGATGTCATCACACTTTAATGCAGGCTTGTCAAAACCATCATAATTACTTGGCCAAGCTACCTGGGTAAGCTGCCCTTGGGTAATATATATAGAATCCTTACATGCCGTTTTATTTCCCTTACAATCTACAGCAGACCAATTGCGCTCTACCTGAGCATAATGTGGTGCGTTGCATCCAAACTTCTGATATACATCATAATAGCATAATTCTACATCACAACAAAGGTCAAAATTCGTTACAATGTAACACTGAGCTTTAGTAGGATGAGCCTTAATCTGCACTCCTAAAGGCAAAGGAAATCCAATATTTTCAGGTGAGTAAATACTATCACATGAAACAATTGTTGGGGAATCAGAACAATTCAGCTCCGGTATAAATTTATCTTCAATAAGAATTTTACCCCAGCATGCAATTCCACTGCAAATGTGTCTGATATTTACTTTTAGAATTTTTCCTAAATGGCTATAGTTAACTATGTTTCCAGGAATCGGGAGATTATTCGTATTATAAACAGTTACCTGATACGAGTCATCTGGATAAAGTCCACCCTCTAAAACTACGCCAGCCGTAATAAGTGCTTCACAATTGCCATTCAAGCTAACATTCACGAGATCGTCACATGCGAGAGCAACATCACCTTCAACATATACATTTTGATAGATTGTAGTGCCTCCATTGATCAAGCGAATTAGGAATGACCCGGGAACCTGTCCCCAATTGACGGTAAAATTATTGGTAGGTCCCGTAGGCACCAAACTTCCGCCGCCAAGTACGGTAACAGTCCAAGGGCCACCTGCAAAGTTGTAATTAACAACTGCTCCCGGACATACGCTTGTATCGCCACTAACATATTGCGAATGTGCATTGCTAAGGCTTATAAAAATTACAAGCACAATTGCCAAAACAGATTTAAACTGTTCGACAAAAAGGCGTTGACCCCCTAACAAGAGTTGAACTACCCTCTTCATAATTTTATAATTTAGTTGTAAGTACTTTTCCATAATAGGATTTTTTATATCAGCTTAATAAGTTATTTCGATTTTCGAAGTGGGCTTTCCTCCGGGAACATTTTACTGTTCCCGGATTCAGCCTAATTACCCAAGAACCGTTTATTTTATGATGATCATCTTTCTTGTAGATGAAAAATCTTTCGTATCTAATCGATAATATATCACACCTCTTGTACCCAACTCATCTGAATTGATTTCCAGACTATTGATACCAGCTTTAGCGTCAATCAGATAATTTTTAAGCAATTTCCCGTTCAGATCGAATAATTCCATGCTCACAACGGAAGCTTTGGGTGCTTGAAAATATATGGTTGTTTTTTCCTGGAATGGATTTGGAACATTCTGATAAAGGTCAAATCCACCGGCATGGTCTCCACTACTATCAAGTCTATAAACCAATGCAATATTGCGATCTGAATTTTTGAAATACATTTCTGAAGCGAATCCCTGGGAATTAATTTGAATAGAATTCAGATTCAGAACGCCAGATGATTTAGCTTTCAATCTCAATTTGAAAAGCACATTGCTATTATCCACCACGATACTACTTTGAGGATTCCAACTTATCCTTAAGTGGCCGCCTTCATAGTGATATTGATCACTTGATATATGAGCAAGGCCATTATCCAAGGATACAAATTCATAATCCATTTCATTGATATTCAATTCGATCTGAAATCCAAATATTTCGTCTGACACCAGGCAACGAACAGGTATTTCCAGCAAATCATCCTTCCTATAAGTTAATTCAGGTATTTCAAAAAGTATGGATTTACCTTCTCTTGAAATGGCATTTCCATAAAAGCCCGTTACAGCTTCTCCAGTCACGTCACCGGTTTTAATTGCCATAAAGTCACCATTTGTAGTGATATTATCCAATTGCTTAATTTGAAACTCCGAAGAAAATGATTTAAAATTATCTGGCGTTAATGCCACATTTGCATCCACAAAATTCCAGGATTGATTTTTATCAAAATGATTCTGAACACCCAAGATCATTTTTCTGAGCTCAGAGATATCACTCGCCGTAATCGTGCCTGACTTGTTCACGTCGGCTGCTATCATTTTATAGGGTGAATCCAATATTTCAATGCCTAAAATATGTCGCTGAATTTTAACGATATCCTTCGTTGTAATGCCCTGCAATGGATCACTATCAAAATGGGCAGTGACGGAATAGTCGCTGTACATTTCAAGATCATTAAAAACATACGTTCCCTGATAATCAGTAGCAAGTTCTTTCTCCAGTCCATTTTGATTTTTTAGCACGACGCGTACATTAGGTGAAGGATTATTTTTATATCCCTTAATAGCGCCGCTTATACTTCCAAAAGTGGGTACATCAGGACATACATTCTGGTTGTCTTGAAGGATCAACTCTGTTCTGCAATAATCCTGGTTACCATCTTTATCTGTTACATAAATGTCCACACTTACTGTATCCGACTTTCCATTTGCAATGTCTGCACATGTAAATACTCTGGAAGAGTCTTTTATATTTGAGCTAAATGAAAACTTCAATTCTGATTTAGGTGTACAATTGTCGTCACTGGCCAAATCGAAGTCCTTTGCCCATACTGTTACGGATCCTGTGTTTTGCATAAGAACTGTAATAAGTCCCTGACGACAATATGGCGTAGGCCTTTTACAATCTTTCACAATAATCAGGTAACTACATGTATTTTTATTTCCACACTGATCTTCTACTGTCCATGAAATACGGTGAGTTCCAGCCTGATAGTTCGCACTTACCCTATTCCTGTTACCTGACAAGTCGGTAGAATTGTCATTTCCAAGATCAATTTGGTAACTCCATCGCAAATCATCCTGTGAAGTACAATTATCAGTTGCCGAAGCTTCTAAAGTATGAAAAAGTGAACATCCGTTTGTAATACACAGATATTGTGTTTCACAAGAACTGGTAAAACGAGGTGGCTCAGAATTATTGATTTTGATTACCTGTGTGTGGTACCAAATACCGGTATTATTCGCAGGATTATAAGAGCACCAGTCAATTACAGTCCATTTTCTTAATATTTTAAAGCAAACACCTTCCACATAATTGAATGTAAGATCTTCAAATGAAGCAATAGGCTGATTGCATTGATCTTTGTTAAGGTAAATCGGGCGTTTGGTGAAGTCCGGGCTTGCATTATCGGCACAGCCATTCAACACCGTATCCCGCGGCCAAATAATATCGGAAATACCAAAAGGAGTTGGGTCTACAACGCGAATAAGTTGCTGACAAGAATCCCGCAGGCCACCATTATCAACCCCAATGAATTCGCGTACTAAAATTCCGACATTACATGAATTTAAATTGTTGTATACTCTTGATTGCATGGTAACATGGCAATTATCTGTAGCCGAAGCTTTACCAAATACCGACAGATTGCTTAAGTCTGTACCACAATTCACAACGGTATCTTTCGGGCAGGTAACTTTAGGCGTCAGTTTGTCCTGAACAAAAGCATCTACCATACACTCGCTCCGATTACCACCTCTGTCTGACACTTCCACTACCACACGTACTGGATTCGTTGCAGAAACATCATCACAACAGAATTCTTGTGTATCATCAAAACGAGTCGTACCACATGGTCCCTGATTCATGCGGCGAACTCTGAAAGAAACGCCACCACAGTTGTCGTGGCTATGATCATCAAAAACAGAGGCAGGAACAGATGCCAAACCGTTAGAACCTAATGATATAACTGTCTTTTGATGGCAAACTGCGACAGGTGGAGTCAGATCTTTCACAACGATATCAAATTGACAAACAGTTGAGTTACCGCATCCATCTGTCACTGTATAGTAAATCCAATTGCAACCAAGAGGCATATCATTAATCTGGTACCTGCCATCAGGAAGTTTGACTATATTTTGTGTATTACCCTGACCAATAGCAGGTGTACAATCATTGGAATTAATAGCAGGTAAATGCTTTACGGAATATGTCCAACCTGAACAGTTTTCAATAACATAAGGAATACGGTTATCAACCACTGTTTGAGGTGTTAATTCCTGTGGAACAGGCAATATAAGTGTTCCAGCACATGTCCATGGATTTGTATTAACTGTAAATGTAGACGGACAGGTAATTACCGGTACTTTATCATCCACAACCTTAATCTGCTGGATATAATCTATGCGCCTGGATGGATTACACCAATCAAGGATAAGCCATCTTCTTAATAGCTTGTAAGTTCCTTTACAAACTTGAATGGTATCATCTGTAAAATCATATTGAATATTCCCACAGTACACGCCGTTAGGCTTACCAGTTCCCTGGGCTGTCGTATCTGGGAATCCATTAGGCAATTTTGCCCAAAGACCATCACATTTGAGATAAGGCCTATTTCCAGGTTGTCCATCATAGTGTGGTGGCAAGGTAATATCTGCTAAAGTACCTCTCCTTAAATCTATTGTGTCAATACAACATGCTGTATAACCTCCAGGATCGGTAGCGCACCATTTCCTGTAAATTGTTGCACTCAATGAATCATTGCTGCAATCATAACGAACGAGGCTATCCCTGTAAGTTAAATATACAAAGCCACACGCATCAATACCGGATACCAAATATGGATAAACAGATTGATCTACCTTGTTAATTGGAACAGGAAATCCAAGAGCGGCTGGTGATGCATCTGCAGCGCAACTGATGGTATCTCTTAGACGGCAATTCAACACGGGTGCTGTTTTATCTTCAAGTACGATGTAACCCCAGCAATTGTTATTGCAAACTATGTTACGCACATTGACCTTCAACTTTTGATTTAAATATGTCTGGTCTAAAGGCAAATGCACCTTTTTATTGTTATAGTAAATTGTGACTTCAAAAAATCCCAATGATGCGCACTCGGATACTTCACCTTCCAATATCATGTCAGCAAGTATGTCCGCTTCACATATGCTGTTGACTGAAACCTGTACCAAATTGTTACAGGCCATTTGACAATCGGACCAACAATCTGGTATTACAGCAATATTTGAAAACACTGTCGCTCCAGGGTTAGGAATGAGATAGGTAGCTTGTGCACTATTTTGAAGTATCGAAGGTGCACCAAATGCCTTAGGATTTACTTCTACAGTGATCTGATACAACATGGTGTCACCAGCAAGAAGAAATGCACTACCATCATTTACATTAGGGTCAGAAGCACCGTTAAAGCCAGGGTTCACTCCTCCTGCATTTGAACTTGGGCTTACATAAGCCAAAACAGGAAGGCCTACTACACCGACGAAAGCAGAACCAAGATTGGAATTCTGATTTAGCCTGTCTACAACCTGGATTGAGGAGGTTATACCACAGACTCCAACTACTTGAATTCTAAATGTAGCATCAAAGTGTCCTGTTGCTCCACTGGATGCAGGTGCTACTGCCAGCAAGGTTTTCTCAACTTGGAGACACGCTTGACCGAAAGCAGACCAGTTAGATGCGAAGAGCATTACACACATCATTACTAACCACTTGTATTTTCCTTGTACTGCGCTTAGAACAAGATGAATACCGTTACGAAATGTCGCGTTCATTTTGGATAATTTATTATTTGTAAAATATTTCAAATACATTATTGACAATTTTTGAGATCCTCAAAACAGTTCTATTGAGGGCAAGTCTGAGTTTTAAAAAGAAAGAACAAAGTGGGGGGGATACCGGGTACATCCGGTACTTTATTCTATTAAGAGCATTTTGCGCACTGCTTTATGATCTCCCATTTCAATTTGATAATATAGCACACCATTTCGTAAAAGGCCATCCTTACTGATTTCTATTGTATTCAGTCCAGATTTACCATCCCGAGTACTGTTATGCAAGATTCTTCCATCCACATCAAGAATAGACAATGTAACCTGTCCATCACTTGGAAGATTAAAAGATATTTTAGTCGTATTATTAAATGGATTTGGTTGATTCTGATACAGGTAAAAACCCTTATTCATATCACCTTCCTTTCCATAACGTATTTCCAGATCCACCGGATCTGCATCTGATGTATACGCCTCAGCGTGGATTTCATTTGACAGAACCAGAGAATTACTCAAAAGTCCATTGCGATTAGATGTAAACACCAAATAAAATAATGGTTGATCTGTAAGTACTCCGGAAATCTGGTCCCAGCTTATGCGAACGGTTGAGGCCGAACCTGATTCTACCAAAAAGTTAGAATCCGATATTTTAACAGCTCCAGACTCCATATCAGCAAATGAGAGTACATTATTATCAAACTCAAAGGCTATTTGCATACCTGTCAACAATCCATCATATGATAATTTCACAGGTATACGAATTACTTCATTTGGCTTGAATTCCATATTATCCATTCTAATTACGGATTGCACCTGGCTTCTGCTTACTGCATTATTCAGATTATTCGTTCTTGCGTTACCGCTTACATCGCCCATTTTTACTGCGATGAAATGATTATCAAGTATATTCTCATTCAACTTATCAATCTGATTGATTTCATCGTAGGGCCATGGTTGAAGAGGATTCGCAAACTTCTGTTTCGAGTTTATAAATTTCCACGACTTGCTATCAGGAAATTGAGCAGTTATTCCTAAAATCAATCTCCTTAGATCAGAAACGTCTTTAGCAGTAATAGACTGAGAATTATTGACATCCGCAGCTATCACCTTATAGGCTGAACCTAATGTTTGCAAGCCCAAAATATGTTTTTGAATCAACACAATATCTTGTGTACTAACTCCATTTAATGGCTCATCATCTTTTGCAGCCGTTAGAATGTAATTTTCATTCAAAGGCAGATTTAAGAATGAATATTGTCCATCAACTGCAGTAACCTGATATTTTGGCATATTAGGCATATTCCCATTTAATGTAACCATTGCATTTTCAACATTGCTATGAGCCTCATTAAAAATATTTCCGGCCAAATTTCCAGTTGTACCACCTCCCAGATTATCAGGACAAGCATTTCCCAGTCCATCCTGAATTATTACTTTGGTATCACAGTAATCCTGATTTCCAGCTTGATCCGTAACGTACACTCTCACATCAAACTCCTGGGAGATTCCATTAGGAATTTGAGAACAAGTATATGTTCGTGAAGCGTTTCCTGGATTTGAAGAAAATGAAAACCTTAATTTGTCACCTGGGGTACAATTGTCCCTGCTACCAAAATTTAAATCAGATGCCCAGATAGTGACCTGCCCATTTGTAGGCATTATCACTGTAATAATTCCCGTTTGACAAACCGGAGTTGGTTGTTTACGGTCTATAATAGTAAACAAATAAGAACACACTGAGCTATTTCCACATTGATCCGTTACGGTCCAACGTATTCTGTGCGTACCGTTTGGATAGGTACCACTTGCATTGTTACCTGTACCTGTAAGATCTTTAGAACCATCATTGTCTAGGTCAATCTCATAGGTATAAACCAATTGCGCAGGACTGCAGTCATCTACTGCTTCAGCCACTAGGTTTGCAAATCCAGTACAATCGGAACCTATTCCATCAAATACGACATTAGAACAGGAACTTGTAAAAGTCGGACTTACTGTATTACGCACTTTAATCACCTGGATGTATGTCCACCTTCCAACACCTGTCGAGCTGTTATATAAACACCAATCCACGACAGTCCATGTTCTTAAGATCTTATAACATACATTGTCTACCACGTTAAAAACCTGATCATCGTAGGTAGCAAGAATATTTGAACAATTGGCATTGGCTGGCCATT
>CAZDQG010000001.1:0-5870 GCA_964507535.1 uncultured Saprospiraceae bacterium | reverse complement strand
ACCTGATCATCGTAGGTAGCAAGAATATTTGAACAATTGGCATTGGCTGGCCATTGAGGTTTTCCGGTCACTTCAGGACTTACACCTGCATGACAACCGTCAATCTCAATATGTGGCGGCCAAATAATGGAATCCTTTCCATTGAACAGGGTGTAATCCTTTATCGTAATATTTTGTTCACAAACACGCTTCGAATTAAAATCATCATAGAATTCAAATCTTCTGACAATGTTTCCAAGTCCACAACTATTCAAGGTATAGCTCACAGAACTATCAATATGTAAATTACAATCTTCTATAACCAAACCATCCCTTCCCCAGTAATGAGGCTGAGAAATCTTGTTGTTTGTAGGATCATAAAGATTTATGACCTTTCGTTCTAATTCTGTTCTTCGATAAGTACCAAAAACAGCCAAATCAGAGCGGTCAAACTCGCATGATACGGTAATATCAGGAAGACATGTTACAACAGGTGGTTTTTTATCCTGAACGGTTACACGGACCATACATTCATTCGTATTGCCCGCCTTATCCGAAACTTGTAATACTACAAGCGTAGGATTGTTAGGAATATCGCTGCAACAAAATTCTACATAGTCTCCAAATTCATTATCATCCTTTATGGGATCAGGACAAGCTCCTGGATCCATACGTCTTACTTTAAAACCACCAAGCTCACAATTATCATGGGAGCCATCGTCAAAAGTAATTGCATATACTTTGGCTGAGCCATCATCGGTCAATGTAACAACAGTTTCCAAATCGCAAACTGCAATTGGTCTTGTTTTTTCAATAACAAATACTTCTGTAGCACAAGTATCTGTATTTCCACATGCATCAGAACCTATAAACAGAACCCAGGAAAGACCTACAGGCAAGTTTATAATTTTATATTGATCATTGGAAAGTTTAATTACGCCAGCAGTGGTTGCATCGATTGAGCTTGGAGGCACATTGGGATCCGCTCCTCTCTTCACTTTAACATCCCAGCTTACCGTTGAACATTCAATTAAAACTTTAGGCAAGCCAATTACAGCTTCTCCTTCACAACTGTTAGCGAGTGTAGATACCGTCAAATTTGAAGGACATGTTATGACCGGACCCCTGTCATCCACAACTTTGATTATCTGGATACAGGAAATCTGAGTGCCTGTGCACCAATCAGCAACAATCCATTCCCTTAAAATTTTATATGTTCCTTCACAAACGCGAAGTTTTATATCATGATAAGTAAAATCCAGATTCCTGCATGATACAAATGAAGGGTATCCCGTCACATCCGGATGTGGATTACCTGCATTGTCCCTCTCCCAATTATCACCACAATAAAGAGTGCTATGGGCAACACCATCAAAATTTGGCGGACATATTACAGAGTTAATATTTCCAACTCGTATGAGTATTGTGTCTGTACAAGTGACGTCATTTCCATAGCCATCCACGGCCGTCCAGTCACGAAATACCGTATCTATGAAAGCCACTGGAGGTGGACAATCTGCATGAGAAACTCGGTCCGTGTATGTCAATATAGTTGAACTGCAATTATCTACAAGACTGCTAAAAGACCGGTATCTGTTGGGGCCAATCTTGTTTGGATTTGGCGCACCCGGAGGCATTGGAAATCCAACAGACTCTGGAGACAAATCTGCATTACAATTAACGGTGTATGTTTTGCACACAATATTTGGATCTTTCTTATCCTCAACCAGAAGAATTCCCCAGCATGAGTTTCCACTGCAACGGTGAACTACCTCTACAATGTAGTATTTTCCCAAATGCGTGGAATTTAGATGCGGACTGGTAGGAATAGGCAAACCTGTTACTACGTCTTTTATATTTACAATATAATCCAAAGAGTCGTAGACCCCTTCAAGCACCAAATTTGGATAAACCGTTCCTTTACAGTGCTCATCTAATGAAAAATGCACAGTGTCGTTACAATTAATCTGTGGAGCGAAACGTCCCGTTACATGCACATTAAATGTATCTGCGCATGTTGCATTTACGCTAAATATCACCAGATAATTTCCTGGGACCGTCCCATAATCTATTTTAAATCCAGGATAGTTCGGAATTAAACTTGTGACACTGATTCCACCAGGAGGAGAAACAGATAATTGATAATTGTTTGCACCATTGAACGGAGCTATCAATAAGGTATCCGTTTCAGCGGCACATACAAACTCTTGTACTCCTTTCAGTGGAGAAGGCCTCCCACAAGGTGGAAATGCTTGGGCGAATATCTGTTGCAAGCCACAAGCTGTAAGCATTACAATGAGCCAACCCAGTTTCTTATTTAAGATCCAAGAAAATGGTGTAAGTAATGGTTTGTTCATAACTGTGTTTTTATAAAATTCAATTTTGCTCAATCAAATACAGGCCCAATGCATAGCCTGGGCACCATATTGGTGTACATCTTGGTGGGGGATATAAATAAAGCATTGAATCCTAAGATTCATTTTGCTCTACAGCTTATACTGTTGCAAGTAACATTCCAAAAACAGCCGGCTAATTTGTAGGCTTTATGGGAAATGATAATATATTCACATTACTAAATAATATAATGTATTAGATTATTCATTTTCAATGTAATACATCTTATATTTTATAATTATTTGTGAAAATAAATTATATAAGTCCTTTTTTAGAAGTATTTAGATTGTAATCTGAATGGAATAAAGTCCTCAAGTATATACTAAAAGGGAAGGCGAAAAGAAGCATAACAAACTAATTATCAAGTAATCATAAATACGCGATAGTGTATGCAGTCTCCCGAAGGCCATGAAATAAAAAAGGGGGACATCTTTAAATGTCCCCCTTTCAAGTACATATCCTTATGGGTAATGCAATCTACATTACCTATATAATATAATCATCTAATCCAAAACTACAAATCTCTTCGTTGCAGTATGCTGGTCTGCATCCAACTGATAGTACAGTACTCCACTGGCATTCAGTTCAGACTTCTGTACCTTAACGGTATTCAAGCCTTTCACACCCTGAAGTTCGTATACTCTCAATACTTTGCCGGTTACGTCATAGATACTCAGTTTCGCTGCACCAGCTTCTGGTAAGCGATAGCTAACTACCGTTTCTTTCGCAAATGGGTTTGGTGTATTCTGATACAATTCGAATACTCCACTTTCTACAACACCGTTGTCGGTGCGTACTCCCAATTCTACGTTCTTAATGTTCAATGAGGCATCGTATGCTTCTGCTGCAGTCACATCAGATGTGATCGCCAACAAGCTTCCGATGTTCGCATTGCTGCTTGCACGGAATACAACTGTAAACAGTACATCGTTTGCATCAGCTGTCTGAGCTACTTTGTTGTTCCAGCTTGTAGTAAGGATTCCTTCATTAACACGGTTGGTACCGAAGTTGCTTTCATCTACATTCAATACACCAGACTCTACGCCTTCGAAGCTCAATGCCTGACGATCAAATTTCAATGTAAACTGGTAACCAGCTATGTTGTTGAAGTTGCTTGATTTGAACGCTACGCGGTACAGTTCGCCTGCAACGGTATTGTTGTTTGCAACTTCCAACTGAAGTGCTCCGTTCGTTCTGCTCGTGCTTCCGGCTACATTGTGGCCTCTTGCAGTTGCATTCACATCACCCATCTTGATAGCAACGAAGTTCTCAACCATGTTAGCACCTTTCACTACATCCATAGTTGCTTCACGAGGAGCATTCCATGGTTGTGCAGGATTAGCGAATACATAAGAAGATGGAACGAATGTCCAAGATTGAACTTTGCTGAACTGGCTGGTAACACCCAGGATCAGTTTTCTGATTTCAGATACGTCAGATGCTGTAATGTTGTTGCTGAGGTTAACGTCAGCAGCGATCAGTTTGTAAGGACTGTTCAAGGTTTCAACTCCAAGGATATGTCTTTGGATCTTAACGATGTCAGCAGTACTTACACCATTTACAGGATCGTCATTTCTTACTGGTTTAACGCGGTAAGCAGAAGCAGCCAGGTCACCAAACAGATACTTACCATCTGCAAGTGTGATCATTTGCTTCATCATATCTGTAGACTTGAACAACTGTACATCAGCTTGTTCTGTCTCATCGTTGTTTTCAGTTCTCAGATCTCCGGTAATTCTACCTTTAGCTGATCCTGTATTTGGACATACATCCTGATTGTCTTGAACGATAACAACCGTCTTGCAATAGTCTGTATTTCCTTCTTCGTCTTCAACCCACATTTGTACATCTACTACCAATTCGTCATTGGCTCCTGCAGCAACGAAATCGTCGCAGCAAATCGTGATGCTCGTCTTTGTTGGGTCACCGTCGAAGTAGAACTTCAGGTCATCTGCATCTGTACAGTTATCATAGCTTCCTCTGTCGAGGTCTTTTGCCCAAATTGTTACACACTTGCTTGTTGGCATTGGTACAGTGATCACACCAGTCAAACAGTATGGAGTTGGAGCTTTGCAGTCTTTCACTTCAAACAACTGGCACTGGATACCTACGTTTCCGCAGCCATCTTCAACATACCAGCAGATTTTGTGAATACCAACTGGGTAGGTACCACTTGCTTCGAATGGATTGTTTGCATTGTCAGCATATGGGTTCTCATGGAACAACGGCGTACGGCCAGCAGCGAATTCTTTCTTCGTCAATGGACCTACTACGAAGTCATTTCCAGAATGAGCACCTTTTCCATCATTGAATGCATCGATTTTGTACTCATAGAACAGCCAATCAAGCGGGCTACAGTTATCTGTAGCATCTGCAGTGATCGAAATGTGTCCATAACATACACCGTTGTTTTTCACTGCAGGTTCGCAGTCTCCAACAGTAATGCTTACAACAGGTTTATCTGTATCATGTACTTTGATGATCTGTAGATATTCCCAACGTCCTTTAATAGGATCAATATTTGGATCGTACTGACACCAGTCAATAACAACCCACTTACGAAGAACCTTGAAGCAAGCATCTGGCTCAATTGTGAAGATCTCATCGAAGTATTCGATGCTGATCAAAGCACAAAGGTCATCTGCTCCATTTTCAACTACTGGTCTTCCAAGCAATGGATTGTCTGGGCTGATATCAGCGCCACAACCATCGATCGTAGTTGCAGCACCTGTACAGTTACCTGGCCAGGTAATATCATCATCTGAATCACAGTTGTCTGCGCGGTTGATATAGAATGGATCGCAGTCTACAACCCAGATCGTCTGTGTTGCAGTAACGCTTACACCATTAGGTCCACGAGCAACGATCGTACGAGTCAACTGACCCTGACCGCATTCGCGATTGTCATTTACACTGATTGTTGGAGTGTTTCCGCAAGTACTGAGAACATATCCGTCAAAACCCCATACAAGTTCGTATTTACGATCAGCGTGAGCTGTATCAAACAATTGATTATAGTAATCGCAAGCACGGTTCCATGCTGGTGGGTTTGAAGGTGGTGCACCAGGAACATAACCAGGATATCCGGTGATGTCGTTGCGTACACAATAGTTATGGCATACAAGGTCTGTAGTTTTTACTTTCGCACGGTTAGAAAGGTCAGTTACTACTTTACCGAATGTAGCATCGTTAGGATCATCCAGATTGTCTACATCAAACCAGAACCAGCAGCTTACAACGATATTCGGTGGAGCTACAACAGTAGGTACACTCTTATCTTGAACCTCAACCTCAACCATACAGTCGCTGAAGCGGTTAAACAGAGCACCACCTGGGTTCATTCTTGAAGGTGCGATTGGGCCTGTGCCTGGGTCGCGGTCAAACACGCGGAATACAACCATAACGGTTTTTCCAACGTCTGAACAGCAGAATTTTACGTGGTCATCGAAGTAGATCTGATTTCCATCGAGGATGGAGTTGTCGTCACCGTTGATACC